>CAZBJI010000012.1:0-81732 GCA_964492175.1 uncultured Polyangiaceae bacterium
CGGGCCGTCCGCCTTGAAGGCGTCCGCTGGGTCGGTGGAGACGAGGACCTCGTGCTGCGGGTCCTGCAGGAGCGCGAAATCGAGCGGGTCGGCGGTCACGAGGTCATCAAGGTGGACGTCCGGGTCGTCGCGGCGACGAACCGAGATCTCGAGGCCATGTGCCGCGAGGACCGCTTCCGCGCCGATCTCTTCGATCGGCTGAACGTCTTGCCGCTGACGCTCCCGCCGCTCCGATCGCGCCGTGAGGACGTCGCCGAGCTCTGCGCCCACTTCTTGTCCCTCGCGACGTCCGCGAACGACCGCGTCGGGATGCGCATCTCCGAGTCTGGCTTGGCGGCGCTCTGCGCGTACAGCTACCCGGGCAACGTCCGCGAGCTGCGCAACATCATCGAGCGCCTCGTCATCCTCACGCCAGACGACACCATCGACGAGGGCGACGTCCGCACGTGCCTCGGCGCCGGCGCCGTCCCGACGGGGTCGATGTACCGGCCCGGTGTTCCCTTCCGGGTGCTCTCCGAGGAGGCCGAGCGGACGATCCTCGAGCAGGCGCTCGCGCACCACCAGGGCCAGATGGCGGCGGCCGCGCGCGCGCTGGGGCTCGAGCGGAGCCACCTCTACAAGAAGTGCAAGGCGCTCGGCCTCCGACGCGACGCGGAGTCGGAGGAGCCCGAGTAGCCGCACCCGGCCTCGCTGCAGCGCTCGCCGCCTCCCCGCACACGCCACGGTGAAGCCCGGGAATGACGGCGGCTGGGCCGTTCTCCCGCGACGCGCGGAGGTCGCGCCCCCGCGGACGTCATGGCGGCGCTCCCGTGTGGCTCGCTTCAGGGCGCCTTGGCCGCGCGGGTCGCGACGTTCCGGAGCTCGCGCGCCTGCTCCGCGAGCTTCGGCTCCCCCAGCTTGTCGTAGCCCTTCGCAAGCTCCTGGTAGATCTCCACGGCCATCTTGGGGGGCGCCCCGGCGACGATGGCGCTGTTGTACTCGTAGACGGCGGAGATGTGCCGACCGGTCTTCGCGAGGGCGCGCGCGTAGAGCCGGTGCACCTCGGGGTTCGCCACGTCCACGAACATCGCGCCCTCGCCCACCTTCACGGCCTCTTCCCAGCGGCCGCGCGCCACCAGGAGCTCGAGCAGCCGCCCCCACGCCGCGCGATCGTGCTGCTCGCGCTGGACGTACCGCGCGAGCTCCGCCATCTCGGTGCGCTCGTCGTGCACGCGCCGCGCGAGCTTGACGAGCGCCGCGAGGGGCTCCGATTGGGAGGGGTCGAGCTTGTGGGCCGCTTGGAGGGCGGCGCGCGCCCCGGCGTGGTCGTCCACCGCCTCCGCGATCCCTCCGAGCTTCATCCGCACGGCGTAGCCGTCGTGCTTGGCGGCGATCATGCGGTCGAGGTAGCGCTTCGCCTCCGTGGCCTTGGCCTTGTCGTCTCCCTTCTCTGCCCCCAGGGCCAGGTCGGCCAGGATGTACAGCGCGTCCGCGTTGTCTGGCTGGATGCGCAGGACCTCGTCGAGCACGAGGCGGGCTTCCTTCTCTTTTCCGGCGCGCAGGCGGGCGATGGCGAGCTCCACGAGCTTTCGGGCGTCCTTCGGCGCGGCCTTCGCGGCCGCCTCGGCGTCCTCGAGCCCGGGCGCCTGAAAGTCCGGCACGAACTGGCCTTCGTAGCGGGAGAGCCTCCGCGTCAGCCACGCCCGATACTCCCGGTCCAGCTCCTCGGCGGTGACGCCGAGCGAAGCCTGCACGACCGCGGGCGTCCGCTGCCCCTCCGCCCACCGGGGCATCATCGAGACGACCTTGTCCCAACCGTAGCGCTCCACCATGAACACGACGATCTGGCTCGCCGCGTAGTAGGCCATGGTGACCTCCTCCACGCTGTCCACGTGGGTGAACGCGCGGTTGAACTTCGCCACCGCCGGGACCCGGCCGCGCTTCAGGGCGGCGTAGAGCTGCGGGTCTTCTTCGCGCTGCCACTCGGGGCGCCGGACGATGGTCTCGTACTCGCTCAAGCCCTCCGTGTACCAGCGCGGCACGTGGTTCTTGGACTGCTGGATGGCGAAGACGTGCCCGAGCTCGTGCCACAGGACGTTCCCCCAGTTGAAGGGCGCCGCGCGCGGGCTCATGAGGGCGAGCGTCTGGCCGAAGCAGACACCCTGGATCCCCACGTTGGGGAGGCCGCTCGTGCGGACGCTGAAATGCTCCTCCTCGGCGTAGAGCTCGATCGACACCGGCATCTTGGGCGTGAACTTGTACCGCTTCACCATGGAGGTCCACGCCTCCTCCAGGAGCCTCGGCACGTACCGCTCGAGGATCGCCCGCTCCTCCTTCCCGTACCGCATGCGGAAGGTCTTGCCCTCGACCGTCACGTAGCCGTTCGCGATGTCGCGCTGGAAGAGGTTGCGCGTGTTGAACACGCGGACGTTGAACTTGTCCTTCTCCCAGGCCTTGTCGAGCGCCTGGAGGCCGTCGGCCTCCCTGCCGGCGCGGATCAGGTTGAGGCCGAGCTGCGCGTGGGCTTTCGTGTCGCGCGCGTCGACGCGGGTGCCCTGCTCCATCAGGGAGATGATGTCGTCGTAGCGGTGCTCCCACTCCGCGAACTCGCCCACGATCTGGTAGAAGCGCGAGTACTCCGGGTTCTGGCCGAGCACTTGGGCCTCGTACTTGGCGAAGCCGGGCTTGTCGTCGGCGAGGAACCGTATCGCCGCCTTCATCGAGAGCAGCTCCAGGTCGCTCGGGTTCACGGCGAGGCCTTGGTCCGCAGCATGGTCCGCCGCCTCGAAGTCGAGATCCCTGAGGGCGAGCCCCGCCCGGACGAAGTGCGCCTGAGACAGGGCGGGGTTGACCTCCAGCGCGCGGCGGATCTCGCTCTCCGCCCCGCCGAAGTCGAGCGCGTTCTCCAGCATCACGCGAGCCTTCATCGCGCGCACGCGGGGATCGGCGGGCGCGAGCGCCTCCGCCTCCTTCACCACCTGCCCTGCGTGCCCGGGGTCGTACTTGTCCAGGAACAGATCGGCGCGGAAGAGGAGGGTCTCGACGCGCCGCTTCCCGCCGGCCTTCTCCGCGTCGTTGTACGCGTCGTTCGCGTCGCGAGGGCTGCGCAGCAGGTGCGCCGCCCGCCCGACCCACGTGAGCCCCGCGGCGTCGGTGCTGGCGATCGCGTCGGAGTTGTAGTCCTGGATGAGCGTCATCAGCGGTCCGCGCGCGTCCCCTCGCTTCCCAGAGAGGATCAGGTACTCGCCCAGCAGCAGCCGCGCCCGCCGGGCGCCCGGGTCCTGCTCGACCTCGCGCAGCACGACGATGGCCTCGGCGAGCTTGCCGCTCGAGGCGAGCGCCTCGGCCTGGAGGGCCGCGGCGCTCGCCTTGAGCGGCGGGTCGGCCTTCCGCACCCGCTCCGCGGTCTTGGCCGCCTCGGCGTACTTGCCCGTCCGCAGCTCCACCTCGGCGCGGAGGAGGCCGGCCTCGCCCGTCGTCGAGCCGGCAGGACCGAGCGCCGACAGCGCCTCGGCGTACCGCGCCCGATCGATCAGCTCTCGGACCTCGGTCACCGGGCGCGGCTGCGCGCCCGTGGGGCGCGCCGACAAGAGGAGCGCGCCGACCAGGGCGCCGGCGAGGATGGCTCTTCGCATGGGTGCGCGTAGCTTACCGCCAGGCCACGCGGGGGCCAGAGGTTGCGTCAGGTGCTCGGTGCGGCGTGCGGGCCGCCGAGGCAGCGCCGCACGACCGCCTCGAGCGCGTCGACGAGCCGAGCCCGCGTGCCGACGGCGGGTGCGCGGGCGAACCGCGAGAGGCCCGCGGCCTTCGCCTGCGCCGCGGCCTCGACGTCGAGGTCGTACAGCGTCTCGACGTGGTCGGAGAGGAAGCCGATGGGCGCCACGACCACGCCGCGCTTGCCCTCGTCCGCGACGCGCCGGAGCGTCGCCCCGAGGTCGGGCCCGAGCCACGCGTCGTCGGTCGCTCCCTGGCTCTGGAACGCGACCGTGACGGTGCGCTCGGCCGCGGCGACGCGCGCCGCGACGAGCGACGCCATGGCTCGGAACTGCTGCTCGTACGGGTCGCCGCCCGCGAGGACCCGCAGCGGGAGGGAGTGCGCGGTGAGGATGACCGCGGTCTCGGCGGGGCTCAGGCCGCCGAGCTCCGCGAGCGCGGCGTCGATGGTCTCCACGAACGCATCGACGAGCGCAGGCTCTTCCCCGTACGGCGGCACCGCGAGCACCTCGACCGACACCCGCTCGGCCGCGGCTCGAACGTCCGCGTGGTAGACGTGCACGGACTGGGGAGCGAGCGGGAGGCTGACGACGCGACGCACGCCGAGGTCGACCAGCTCACCGAGGACCTCGGCGGGGTACGGCGCCCACAGCCTCCCCGCGATCCGGCACGGCAAGCCGAGCCGCTGCTCGAGCAGCGCGGCTTGCTCCGCGGAGGTCCGCATCAGGGGCGAGCCTCCGATGTGCTCGTAGCGGCGCCGGACCTCCTCGAGGAGCTCGGCCGGAGGAGGACGTCCGCGCCGCACGTTGCGGAGGAACGGCTCCAGATCCCCGAGGTCGGCGACGCTGCCGTGGCACGTGAGCAACACACCCGTCGGGACGGACACCGTGCGCCGAAGCCTAGTTGCGTCGCCACGAACTTTCCACGCAAACGGGCGCGGGCGCAGGTCGGGAGCGGCGAGGCCAGGCGAGCGAGATCTGCTCGGCTCCCGAGGCGAGCGACGTGAGCTCTCCCGGCAGGAAAGGCTGACGCCTTGGTCAGGCTGACGTTTCGCCTTGCACGCCTCTTGGGGTGGTGGGAGGAGCGGTCCTCCATGACGTCGCGCCGGACCATCGTGGTCGGGGATCTGCACCTCGTGCGCGAGACACCGCGGGCGGTGGTCGACGACGTGGTCCGGCTGGTGAAAGACCACCCCGGCGCGCGGCTCGTGTTCCTCGGTGACGTCTTCGATCTGTCGGCCGACTACCCGAGCGCGCCCAAGGGCGCCGCGCTGCGGGAGGCCGTCTCGACGCACGCGGCCGTGGCCAGCGCCCTGGCCGAGCACGCGGACCGCGGCGGGCAGCTCTGGATCGTGGGCGGCAACCACGACGCGGCGGCGGGGGATCCGGAGGAGCGCGAGCCGCTGCTCGACGCGCTCGCGATCCGGGGGCCAGCGCGCGAGCGGGTCCGGACCTCCCCCTGGTTCTTTCGCGAGGGCGGGCTCCACCTCGAGCACGGGCACCTCTACGATCCGGACAACGCGACGGCACACCCGCTGGCCGAGGGGTCCCGAAGCCTGGGCGTACACTTCGTCGAGGAGTTCATCGCGCCCACGGGCGCCTTCCGCTACTTGAACGCCAACGACCGCATGCCGCTGGAGCTGCTGGCGTCCGCCTTCGCCTGGTACGGAGCACGCGGTCCGTACGTCGTCTACAAGTACTTCGACGCCGCCTTCCGCGCGGTGGCGGCCAGCGGCGCGCCGTTCCGTGCCGCGGCGGACGCGGCGGCGGCGGCGGGCGAGGCGCGCGAGGTAGACTTCGCTGCGTGTCACGGCGTGGACACCGACCTCTGCGTCGAGCTCCGCCGGCTGGCGGCGACGCCGACGCTCGCCAGCGTCCAGCGGACGCTCCAGCGCCTCTACCTCGATCGTGTCGCAGCGACCGTCGCGCTCGTGAGCGGCGCGCTGTCCTTCGCCGCCGGGCACCGGCGCGCGGGTCAGCTCCTGCTCGGCGCAGGCGCGTTGGCGATGGGCGCCTCGTGGGCGCTCGGCTTCGATCGCTACGGCGGGTCGGTGCCGGAGCGGCTGGCTCAGAGCGCAGAGCAGGTCGCGACGGCGACCGGTGCCTCGCTCGTGGTGATGGGCCACGCCCACCGAGAGGCGCTCACCGACCGCTACGCCAACACGGGAAGCTTCTCCTTCCCGCGCGGCGCGCCCGGCCGCCCGTTCCTCGAGATCGAGGGCGGCGAGGCCGCCCCCCGGGCCGTGCGCCGCTACCTCACCGCGCGCTGACGCGAGCGCCTCTGAGGCTTGGTGCTCGCTTCGAGCAGATCGACGACCAGCGCGCGCAGCCGCGAGTCCAGCGACGCGGCGTCGACGTCGAGGTCCGCGCGCCCCGCCGCCTCGAGGGCGTCGCGCTCGGCGCCGCGCAGCAGCACCGGGCCGCCGCCGCACGACCGGCACACGACGCCGCTGGCGCGCACGTCCACCGTCACGCTCGCGCCCGCTGGCACGGCGGCGCGGCAGCGCGTGCACGCGGAGAGCTCGAGCGCGTACCCGAGGGCCGAGAGCAAGCGCAGCCCCGCGCCGGCGAGCGCGCTCTCGACCGCCTCTGCGTCCCGCGCGCGGGCTAGGTCGTCGAGCCCGTCCTCCACGCACGTGAACGCGCGGCGCTCCGTCGCGTGGGGCGGCGCGAGCGCCCGGACCCACCGGAGCAAGCGCGTCCCCGCGTCGAGGCGGGCCTCGTCGTCGAGGAGGGAGAGGCGCGGCGACGAGAGCCGGCACTCACGCAGCCGACCGATCTCGGAGCGGGGGCTGAGCTCGATCCGCACCGAGAGGGTGTGCAGGGGCTCGAGCGGGCCGAGCTTGCTGCGCGGACGCCGCACCCCGGAGGCGGAGGCGGCTACCATGCCCCCGTCCCGGGTGAAGAAGGTGGCGAGGACATCGGCCTCCCCGACGTCGACCCGGCGCACGAGGATCGCCGGGGTCTGCAGGATCTCGCCCACGACGCGCCCGCCTCTCGGGCCGGACCGTCCCTCCTTGGCGTCCCCCATGTCGCCCGAAGCCCTCGACCAGGCGGGAGCGCCGGCTCAGGCGAGGCGGCGCGCCTCGGCGTCGTGCTGCACCGCGTCGTCTTCGACCGAGTCCGACAGCTCCCGCGGGACCCCCTGGCCGCGCGGACGCAGCACGATGCTGATGGCGACGGTGAACAGGATCAGGAGCAGAACGAACGCGATCGCGACGCCCACGCGTCGGCCGGGTGACCGGCTCGACTCGGGCCCGCCCGAGAGGGGCAGCGGCGTGACCCAGGCGACGCGGCGGCAGGCGGTGTAGCGCGCGAGCACCTCGTCCACCGACACCTGGACGGCGCGGGCGTAGGCCTTCAAGAAGCCGCGCACGAAGACCTCTCCCGGGAGGTCATCGAAGTGGTCGCCCTCGATGCGCTCCAGCGACGTGACTGGGATGCGCGTCGCGCGGGAAAGCTCCGCCACGCTCATTCCCCGCGCCTCGCGGGCGCCGCGCAGATAGCGACCGATCGACTCCATTGGCTCTCCCTTCCAGGAAGGGAGGTGAGTGGTAGCGGATCGCGAATCAAGTTGCCTCTTGACTTTTCGTCGAGGCATCTTTTGTAGAACCTACATGTAGGTCTCTTGAGTGGAGCGAAGCTCCGCTTCCAGGGACGCCGATCCCACCCGACCGCGCCGCCGCCCGACGATTCGGGCCGCCTCCGCCCGGCGAGGGGCGGTCCGAGCACTCCGAGGAGCGATGATTCCAGAGGCGGTCAGGGTCCTCCCAGCGCTTTGCGCTTGGCCTCGCAGCGGGCGCCGATGGGCGTCTCCCGCGCCAGCTCGGCGCACTTGGCGTAGTCCGCCTGCGCCTCTTCCTTGTTGCCGAGCTTGAGGGCCGCTCGAGCACGCGCCTCCCACGCCTCCTGGATGGCCGCGCACCCGGGGCGGTCGGTCTCGATGGCGCGCGAGAAGGCCTCTCGCGCCGCCTTGGGCTCGCCCTTCTTCTCGTAGGCGAGGCCGAGCCTGAAGTTGCCGACGCAGAACTGGGGCTGGGCGGCCACGGACCGGCTGAGGGCGTCGATCGCGGCGTCGACCCGGCCCTTCTCGAGGTAGGCCCAGCCCAGGTTGCCCCAGGACTTCTCCGGGGACCCGTAGAGGATGTCCTCGGTCAGGGGCTTCAAGGTCTCGATGGCGTCGTCGTAGCGCCTGAGGTGTACGAGCACGACGCCGAGCGTGTTCCGCGCGTCCCGCATGTCGGGCTGCGCCTCCAGCGCGCGCCGGGCGTAGCGCTCCGCCTCGTCCAGCCGGCAGTCCGACGACTTCGGGTCCTTCGCACAGAACGCGAGGTGGATGATCGCCCCGAGGTAGGCGGCGTCGGCGTTCGACGAGTCCGTGTCGAGCGCGTCCTTCACCTTCCCTAGCGACTCCCTCAGATGCCCCTTGGCGAACTCGTCGCGCGCCACGTCGTAGGTCGCGACGCTCTTGGGATCGGGCCCCCCAGCCGGAGCCGGCGCGCAGCCCGCCAAGGCAGCCACGAGCCCGAAGGTGACACCACTCGCTCTCACGAAGCCGTTCACGCCCGTGCCCTAGCGGACTTGCCGGCGCCGGGCCAACAATTCGCCCGGCGCGCCGAGGGGATCTACGCGCTGCGCGATGGGTCCAGCGTGCGGACTCCGCCCTCGGACCCGCCGAAGCGACGGTCCGGCGCGCCCACGGTCACCGGCCTTCTTCGAGCTCGCCGCGGATCTCGTCCTTCACCCCGAGCAGCGCGAAGAGCCGGCGGAGCGCGTCGATGTCGGGGATCTCCAGCCGCTCCTCCGAGACGCGGATGTACTGCCCTTCTCGGAGCTCCTGGACGATCCGCTTGACCGTGTCGACGTCGAGGCCGACGCGGGTGGACAGCTCCATCGGGGAGATGGAAAACACCGCGCCGGACGAGGGGTCGGACGCGTCCTTCTGGCCGAGCTTCAGCAGGGCGCTGACGACCTTGGACTGGGTGTCCGTCAGCATCATGATCTCGATCTGATCCTCTGCGTCTCGGAGCCTGCGGACCAGCTGCTTGACCAGCCGCGCGGCGACGACTGGGTTGCGCTCGAGGAGGTTCTGGAGCGTGGCCTGGTCGAGCGACAGCGCCAGGCCGGAGGTCAGCGCGATGGCCGTCGAGGACCGGGGAGCGCCGGCGAGCAGCGCCGACTCTCCGAACAGGTCTCCAGGCTTGAGGACCATGAGCGACCGCTCGACGCCGCGGACGCGCTTGATGAGTCGGACGCGGCCCTCTTCGAGGAGGAAGGCGTTGGACCCGTCCTCTCCCTCGCGGAAGATGACCTCGCCTACCTGGAACCGCTTGCCGAAGCGCGTGCGCAGGCGCTCGCCCTCCGACGTCGGGGACGACTCGCCCTCATCGGGCGCGTAGTCGATCACCTCCTCTCGGACCTCGGACATGGGGCTCGCCATCCTACCAGCTCCCCGTTGGCTGGGTGGGTCTCGCGTCCGGGGGACGCACGTAGACCGGATCCAGCGGGCGCTCTTCGCCCGCCTCGACGAGCGCGAGCGCGCGCCGGGCCACGGCGGCGCCGCTCGGGAGGCCCGCGCCGCTCGAGAGCACCACGCGCGGGTGACCTGCGAGCTCGGGGCACACGACGCCCACGACGTCGCCGATCAGCCACGCCGCCTCGTCCAGCGCCGCCGCGCGGAGCTCGAGGCGCGCGGCCGCGGTCGACACGTGGCGCAGAGGTCCGAGCCGGGCGAGGTGCGCGTCGAACGAGCCCACGAACACCTCGTCCTTCTTCGCGTCGAGCACCGCGTGGATCCGCTCGGGCCGGTCGATGCGCAGGCGGAGCGCTGCGTCGGCCATCGCCTCGAGGGACCCGACACCGACGCCGCGACACCCGAGGCCGAGCGCCATCCCTGCGGCGGACGCCACCCCGACGCGGACCCCGGTGAACGAGCCGGGACCGACGTCGCACGCGACCGCGGTCAGCGCCTCACGGGAAACGGAGGCGTCGGCCAGCACCTGCTCGACGAGCCCGAACAGGCGCTCCGCGTGCTCCTCCAGGGCGTCGTGGGCCGCGACCGAGAGGATCCCCTCCGGCCCGACCAGCGCCACGCTCCCGCGCGAAGTCGAGGTCGAGAGCCCCAAGACGAGCGTCATGGAACCTTCAGGGGCGCGCCCTTGTCTGGATCTCGGCCGGGCGACGACGCACACTCGGGCTCGGTCGACCCCTTCTGCATGCACCCGCCCCTACCAGACCCAGCCCGCCGTGACAAAGCCGGGGCCTCTGCCAGAGCCGCGGGGCCCTGGCCCGGGGAGAACGACGGACGCCCCCTCGGCTCCGCCGCGACCGGGTGGCGGTTCGTGGTCGGCTCCCTCGCGGTGCACGCGGCGGCGGTCTTGGTCGCGACGTCCCTCGGGGCGCGCCCCGGGGCCCCCGTCGGCTCCGGTCTCGGGCCGGCGCACCAGGGCGATCCCTCGGCGGCGCTCCAGCAGGAAGAAACGGAGGTCCTCGCGGCCGCGGAGGAGGCGCCGCGCGACGATCTCGCGGGGCGCGCCGCCGCGGTCGGCGCCCCCGACGAGGCCGCCGCGCCGGCTCTGGAGACAGCCGCCCTCCCCGCGCAGCCGAACGCTCCATCCCAGGCGCCGATCGTGAGGAGCCCGTCCAAGGCCGCGGCACCCTCGGGCCCTCCCCGCGGCCCCGCGACCTCGGCGCCGCGTTCCGCGGCGAGCGGGACGAGCTCGAGCGACGGGCCTGCGACCTCCACGGACGACGGTCACGCGCGGCGCGCGCCCGACCTGGCGTCGCGCTTCACGAAGGAGCTGCCCCGCTACGCGAGCGGGGTCGAAGCCTGGAGCGAGCTCGCCGACGGCGCCACGAGCCGCGTCCGCGTCAGCATCGCGCTCGACGATCGAGGGAAGGTCGTCGCGAAGCGGGACCCGATCCCGGAGCACCCGGCCCCTCCGGCCGCCCTCGCGGAGTCGGTGCGGCGCACGGTCGGCGCGCTGATCGCGACGTTCGCGTTGCCCGGGCACCCCGTTCGGTCCGGCGTCCTCGTGTTGGAGGTCTCCGCGCGCGTCGCGCACGGCGCCCCCCGGCCCGACATCGAGAAGTACCGCCTCGAGACCACGTTCATGGAAGCGAAGGGAGACGCGTTGTTCGAGCTCGAGAGCGGGCTGCTCGTGACGTTCGAGGTGAAGGTCGAGAGCGTCACGGTGGAGTGACGCTCCGCTCCGACTCGTCGAGCGAGCGTGCTACGTTGTCGGCCGGAGCGCCTCCGTGCGCCGCACGCCCATGCACCTGTCGAGACGTGACTACGCGGCCGCTGCCCTCGCCTTCGCGCTCGCGCTCACCCACCCCGCCGTCGCGCACGCGCAGGGCGCGCCGGGAGGGCAGCCCGCGCCTCCCGCGGGGCAACCTCCCGCGGGGCAACCGCCGCCGGACGCGTGGGGTGGGGTCAGCGCAGGCGGCGTCGCCCCACCTCCGCCGCTCCAGCCGCAGGAGAAGCCGGGCGATCCGAAGGGCCAGCCTTCGTCCGCCCCGCCGCTCTCGACCACGCTCGACGACGAGAAGGGATCGGACGCCGAGCGCGGCCTCTCCTGGTTCTGGATGGAGACCCAAGGCGGCTACGAGCACGTCGGGCTGCAGACCTTCCACGTCGACGGCGATCACCTCGCGGCCGGCCTGGTGGAGACCACCTCGAACGGCGGCGTCTTGAGCGTAGGGCTCGGCGCGCAGATCATCTTCCTCACGATCGGCGCGCGCGGCCGGATGGGCTTCTTCGAGGACTGGCAGATCGGGCGCGTCGGCGGAGAGATCGGCCTCAAGATCCCCGTCGGGTTCGTGGAGCCGCGCTTCGACTTGGGCGCGGGCTACGCGGCGATCGCGAGCTTCTCCGACGGCGTCCCCGACGAGATCGGCATCCATGGTTTTTACGCGCGCGCGGGCGCCGGCGTCGACTTCTACCCCGTGGAGGTCCTCGCGATCGGCCTCGTCGCGTCGTTCGATTTCCTCGGGCTGACGCGGCCGGGCCTCACGCCGACCGAGCTCGCGACCCTCCGCGCCTCCGACCCGTCGCTCACGGACACGGAGGCGGCCACCTTGACCGCCGACGGGTCCGCGTTCGGCGCCACCTTCGCGGTCCAGGGCAGCGTCGGGCTGCACTTCTGAGATGGACGCCGGATCGCTCGCCGTCTACGCGGCGGTCGTCCTCGTCCCGGTCGCCCTCGCCGGTCCCTTCACGCAGCGGGATGCGCAGGGTCGCCGCGCTCCATTTCAGCCGGGTCTCCTCGCCTTCGCCCTCGGTCTCTGCGCAGCGATGGCGTCGGTCGGCATCCAGCGCGCCACCCGGGCCTACACGGTCGGCACGTTCGGCGAGGCTTCGACCGGCTTCTTGGCGGCCGCGCACGGTTTCTTGATCGTCGGACCGCTCGACGAGGGCCTCCGGGCGATCGCCGTCCTCTTGCCGATGCGGTCCCGGGCGCTCCGCAAGCCCTACGACGCCATGCGCGTGGCGGCGGGGTCCGCGCTCGGGTTCGCCACGCTCGAGGGGATCTTGCGGACGTGGGGCGCCCCCGTCAGCGCGCTCGCGGTGGCCCAGAACCTCCTCGATCTGACCGCGCACGTGGCCCTCACGTCCATCTGGGGCTTCGCGCTGGGGCGAGAGCGCAGGCGGAGGCTCGGCGGGCCGGCGTTCACCCGCGCGTTCGTCACGGCCGTGGTGTTCTCCTCCGTCACGCACTACCTGACGTTCGGGCGAGGTCCGAGCGCGATGTGGGCGGCGCTGCCGCTCGTCCTCTCGGCGTCGCTCGTGGCGCTGGTCGCGCGGCGCGACCTGCTCCGGCTAGGCGGATCGCGGCGCGCCAGGCTCGCGCGGCTGCTGCCCCTCGCTCCCCCGACGATGGAGGAGCTCGAGCACGCGCTGCTCCGCCGCCCCGACCGCCCGCTCATGATCCGCTGGCTCATCCTCGGCGCCCTCGTGACGACCGGCGTGCTCACCGCGATGTTCGCCGCGGCGATCGCCATCGGCCACGGTGCCAACGTCGACTTCTCCGCCGTCGACCAGGACGCGACGTTCGATCGAAGCGCGCCTCCCCTGGTGCTCATCGGCACGGCGATGCTCGGCGCCTTCCCCGTCTCCGGCTTCCTCATCGCCAGGGCCTCTCGCGCGCAGGGCGTCCTCGAGCCTGCGCTGGCCGCGGCCGTCGCGATCGTAGGGCTCGTGGTGTTGCTCGGTCTCGCCGCACCGGTCGCGGTGGTGTTCGGGCTCGCGCTCGGCCCCGTCGCGTTCGCGCTCGCGTGCGCGGGGGCTTGGGCGGGGCTCGAGCGCTGAGCACGCCCGAAGCTGGTTGGGCTGGTCCGGTAGAAGCGATCCTCGACCCGAGCAAGACGCGTCCTCGTCGGAACGGATCGCCCCGGCGCCCCGAGAGTCCGCCGCCTGCGCCCTTGTCGGGGGGCGGCCGAGCTCTTCGAGGAACGATGGTCCCTTCGGGACGGGGGCGCCGCGGTCAGGCCGTCTGGGCGCGCGCCGAGGCGGGGGGCGCCTCGTCCGAGCCGAGCTCCTGGTCCAGGGAGCGCAGGAGCTCCTTCGCCCGGGCCGAGAGCTGGCGGGGGATCTCGACCTGCACCACGACGTGAAGCGCCCCGCGACCGCGCCCGTCGACCCGGGGCATCCCCTTGTTCCGAGTGGAGAGCACGTCCCCCGGCTGTGTGCCCGCGCCGATCTCGACCTTGAGGGTGGACTCGTCGGGGAGCGTCACCTCGCGCGTCGTGCCGAGCGCCGCGTCGGCCATCGACACCCGCAGCCGCGTGATCAGATCGGAGCCGTCGCGCTCGAAGTTGGGGTCGGACGCCATCTCGATGTCCACGAAGAGGTCGCCCGGAGGTCCACCCTGCGCGCCCGCCATGCCTTGCCCTGGGACGCGCAGGCGCTGGCCCCCGTCGATGCCGGCCGGGAACGTGACCACGACCTTCCGCGTCTTCTCCGCGTGCCCGGTGCCGTGACAGGCCTCGCACGGCGTCTTGACGACCGAGCCCTCGCCCGCGCACTCCGGGCAGGTCTGCGTGAACATGACGAAGCCACGCGCCGTCGAGACCTGACCGGCGCCCCCGCACGCGCCACACGACTTGCGCTTGGTGCCCGCTTTCGCCCCCGACCCCTCGCAGGTCTCGCAGGGTGCGGGGGTCCGGATGGAGACCTCGCGTTTGCAGCCCTTCATCGCCTCCGCGAGGGTCAGCCGCTGCTGGACGCGGAGGTCCGCCCCGCGCGCTGGCCCGTTGCCCCTGCGCCGCCCTCCGCGCGGCCCACCGCCGCCGAAGAACTCGGAGAAGATGTCCTGGAAGTGGGTGAAGATGTCACCACCGCCGAAGTCCGGGCCGCCCCCCTCGAGGCCCGCGTGCCCGAACTGGTCGTATCGGCCGCGCTTCTGGTCGTCGGAGAGGACCTGGAAGGCCTCGGTCGCCTGCTTGAAGTTCCCCTCCGCGACCGCGTCTCCTGGGTTGCGGTCCGGGTGGTACTTCAGCGCCGCTTGCCGGTAGGCCTTGCGGATGTCGTCGCCGGAGGCCCCCTTGCTCACCCCCAGCACTTCGTAAAAACAGCGCTTATCCGACATATCGAGGCACTATCGAGCGGCGCCCGGCGACGCGGCCAGCGCGGAGCGCGCCGACCGACCCGCGAAGAACCGGGAGACCGGCCGCGCGTGAGGGGCAGAGCAGTGCCCGGACCATAAGACTCCGAGCGGGCAAGTCAACCGGACCCCGAGGGCCGGCGGCGGTGACCTACCACCGGCGCACACCCGCCGGCAAGTCGCACCACGTCCCGGGCCCCTCGGAGGAGCCGCGCCGCTCCGCCCGCGCGCTCAGTGTCCGCGTCGCTGGAACGTCGGCGTGTCCCAGTCGGCGTCGAGGGGCGGGACGAAGCTCGAGCGGTCGCGCCCCGACGCCCCGAGCTCTCGCGCGGGCGCCCGCCGCGAGGGCGCCGCCGCCTCGCGGTGCGTGTGAGGCGGCTCCCCGTGAGGAGCGCGGCCGGACGGCGCGGGCTCCATCGGCGCGAGCTCCGGCGGGAGCACGGAGCGCGCGCCCAGGGACCGAGCCGACGCCGGCGCGGCGCGCTCGAAGCGCTCCTGGGTCATCGCCTGCTCGCGGACGTGGGCGTGGGGCGCGCCGAGCGCGTGCGGCTGGTGGGAGGGCAAGGTCCTCACCGCCGAGGCCGCCGGGTGAAGCTCGGCCTCGAGCGGGCGGTCGAAGCCCGTCGCGATGACCGTGACCTTCATCAGATCGCCCATGTTCTCGTCGACCGCGGCGCCGAAGATGATGTTCGCGTCCTCGTGCGCCTGCTCCTGGATGTAGCTCGCGGCCTCCTCGATCTCCTTCATCTTCATGTCGGGGCCGCCGACGATGTTGATGAGCACGCCGGTGGCGCCCTCCACGGAGAGGTCGTCGAGGAGCGGAGAGTTGACCGCGGTCTCCGCAGCGAGGCGCGCTCGCCCCTGGCCCTTGGCGCAGCCGGTCCCCATGAGCGCGCGTCCCATGCTCGCCATGACCGTCTTGACGTCGGCGAAGTCGACGTTGACGAGCCCGCTCTGCGTGATGAGGTCGCTGATGCCCTTGATGGCCTGGTAGAGCACCTCGTCCGCCTTGCGGAAGGCCTCGACGAAGCTCAGCTCCTCGTCCCCGAGCGCGAGCAGCTTCTGGTTCGGGATGGTGACCAACGTGTCGACGTGCTCTGCGAGCATCGCGAGGCCGACCTCGGCCCGGCGCGACCGCTGCTTGCCCTCGAAGAGGAAGGGCTTCGTCACCACGCCGACGGTGAGGCAACCCTCCTCCCGCGCGAGCTGGGCGATGACGGGCGCGGCGCCCGTTCCGGTGCCGCCGCCCATGCCGGCGGTCACGAACACCATGTCCGCGCCCGAGATCATCTCCTTCAGTCGGGTCACGTCCTCGAGCGCGGCCTTCCTGCCCTTGTCCGGATCGGCGCCGGCGCCGAGCCCCCTGGTGACGCTGCCTCCGATCTGGACCTTGTTCGGCGCCAGCCCGGCCGCGAGGGCCTGCGCGTCCGTGTTCACGACGATGAACTCGACGCCCTCGAGCCCGAAGTTGATCATCGTGTTGACGGCGTTGCCGCCGGAACCGCCGCAGCCGATGACCTTGATCCGGGCCTCGTACCCGCTTTGATCGTCGGCAAATTCAATGGAGAAACTCATCGGAAACCCTCCCGGGGGGAACGCGAGAAGTGGGGGTCGTCGAGACCCGAACGGCCTTGGTGCAGGGCGCCTCTTCCCGGCACGAAGGCCCCTGAAGCCCGGTTTGCGGGCGCCAGAGAGCGTCAGAGCGGTGCCCGCGGCCACGTGGTCCCGCGGATCGGTGTGCGATCAATCACCACAATCAAACATGACAAGTCGTCGCGTTCAGTCCCAAAACTGAACGCATGATGCCTAGAATGCTGCCCTAAGCCAATTCCAAAAGCGCCCGGGCTTCCGGGCGGCCTCCTCCGGCGCCGTCGGCTCCTCCTCCGAGGACCGGAGGCGGAGCGAGCGGGGCGCCTCGCCGTGGAGCGAGCCTCGCTCACGGGCGCCCTCCAGCGCTTTGGCGCCGAACTGGACGAGGCCTACGCCCGTCGAGAACTGCGGTCCCTGGACGAGCTGCGAGATCCCCCGCACGCCGATCGGCACCCCAAGACGCACGGGCATGCCCAAGATCTCCTCGGCGAAGTCCATCATCCCTTCGAGGAGCACCCCTCCCCCCGTCACGACGACGCCCGCGGAGAGCTGCTCCAGGAGCCCGGTGTCCTCCATGCGCTTGCGGACGACGGCGAAGATCTCCTCGACGCGTGGCTCGATGATGTCCGACAGGACGCGGCGGGGGACCCGTCGGGGCAGGTGGCCGCCGACCCCCGGCACCTCGATCTCCTCCTCCTCGCCCACCATGCGGCCGAGCGCGCAGCCGTAGTTGCGCTTGAGCCGCTCCGCCTCGCCGATGGGCGTCCGGAGCCCCGCGGCCACGTCGGCAGTGACGTTCATGCCGCCCGCCGGGATCACGCTCGCGTGGGCGATGCCGCCGTCGACGTACAGGATGAGGTCGGTCGTACCGCCGCCCATGTCCACGACGGCCACGCCGATCTCCTTCTCGTCGTCCGAGAGCACCGCCTCGGCGCTCGCGAGGGAGCCCAGGACGACGTCCGCCACCGTGAGGCCGCAGCGCTCGGCGCAGCGGATCACGTTCTGGACGCACGAGGTCGCGGCCGTGACGAGGTTCACCTTCACCCCGAGGCGCACGCCGCTCATCCCGACCGGATCTCGGATGCCATCCTGGTTGTCGACGGTGAACTCGCGGGGCAGCACGTGGAGGATCTGCCTGTCGGCGTCGACAGGGATCGCGCGGGCGCCCTCGAGCACGCGCTCGACGTCGCTGCGGCTCACCTCGCCGCCGCTGACCGCCGCGACGCCGTCCGACGCGATCCCGCGGGTGTGGCTGCCTCCGACGGACGCGTACACCGTCCGGATCTCCACGCCCGCCATCGTCTGGGCGCTCTCGATCGCGTCGGCGATGCTGCGCACGGTCCACTCGATGTTGGAGACGACGCCCTTGCGCAGCCCCCGACACGGGACGTTGCCGACGCCGAGCACGGTGATGCCGTCGGAGTCCACCTCCCCCACGACCGCGGACACCTTCGTGGTGCCGATGTCGAGTCCGACGACGATCTCTGACTCATCCGTGCGGTTCTTCACGTCTTTCCTCGTTGCGATCCGCCCGGACGCTGCCAGAACCCCGCGCAGCGGTACAACTTTGCGACGTCGGTTAGGTGGGAGCTGTAACCCCTCATCGCATCCTCACGACGACGCGCTCGGGGCTGCCCTCGTTGTCGAGGAAGACCGTGGTCGGCTGGGCCTTGCGCTTGCCGAGCTCCAGGAACACCCGCTCCGCCTGCTCGAGCTTCCCGCGGTACGGCGGGTGGCCCAGGGCGAGCACGATGCCGTCGCGGCCCACGACGGCCGCGAAGCTCCCGTCTCGCTCGACGTGGATCTCCTGCACGGGGTACCGCGTCACGATGGAGGACCTCTGGAGCTCGTCGAGGAGCTCCAGCGCGCGCATGACCCGCTTCTCGGCGCCCTCGCGATCGCTCGTCGCTGCCTCCGCCTCGATCCCGGTCAGCACCGGGAAGTCGAGCGGATCATCGGGCGTGACCTCCTTGAAGATGGCCCCAGCCCGAGACGCGAGAAACAGGTGGTCCCCGATGGCGACGACGATCGCGGGCTCGTGCTCCACCACCTGCATGACCACGGATCCGGGGAGCTTGCGCGTGACCGAGGCGGTGCGGATCCACGGGTCGGCCTCGAGCGCGGCCTTCGCGCCGTCGAGATCGGTCGAGAACACGTTGTCGCCGACGCGAACGCCCGACGCGCGCACGACCTCCTCGGGCGACAGCCGCGCGTTGCCCTCCACCACCACGCTCTGCACGCTGAAGCGCGGGCTCGTGAGCATGTACCGCTTGGCGCCCCACGCCACCCCGACCGAGGCCGAGAGGACGACGACCACCCCGAGCGAGGTACGGAGCAGGGCGCCGAGCGCGGCCCACCGGTCGCCGCCGCTCGAGGGCGTCCTCGGGGGCGGTCGCGACGTGGCGCCGCGCGCCGCAGGCGGGTGCGGCGAGTCCGCCGGGGCGGGCTCGCCCCGGGGCGCGCGGACGTTCCGGGGCCTTCCCGTCACGGCGCCCCTGCCTTGGCCGCGGCCGCGTCGAGGCGCGCCTTGAGCGGCGCGAGGCACGCGTTCACGTCCCCGGCGCCCAGGGCGATGACGACGTCTCCGTCCCGGGAGAGGCGCTCGAGCGTCTCGGGCAGGAGCGACTTGTCGGGGACGTAGTGCGCGTTGTGGTGGCCGTGCTCTCGGATCGACTGGACGAGGCGCTCGGCGGTGATCCCCTCGATGGGCGCCTCGCCCGCGGGGTAGATGTCCGTGACCACGAGCACGTCCGCTTGGTTGAACGCGCCGCAGAAGTCGTCGTAGAGATCGCGCGTGCGCGTGAAGCGGTGGGGCTGAAACGCCACCACCACGCGGTGATGCTCGCTCGGGTACGCTCGGCGCGCGGCCTCCAGCGTGGCCCGCACCTCGGCGGGGTGATGGCCGTAGTCGTCGACCAGGACCCGACCGGCGGCGCGTCCTACCACGGTGAACCGCCTCGCCACGCCGCCGAACGTGGAGAGGGCCTGCTTGGTGACGTCGAGCGGCACCTCCAGCTCGTCGGCGACGGCGATGGTCGCGAGGCAGTTGAGGACGTTGTGCGCACCGGGCATCCGGACGGTGAAGCCGCCGAGGGACGTCCCGCGGCGGTAGGCGTTGAAGCTGGTCTCGAGGCCGCGGAACTGGATCGCCCGCGCGGAGTAGTCCGCCTGCGGGCTCAGGCCGTAGCTGACGTACCGGCGCTGGATGCGAGGGATGATGTCCTGGACGTGCCGGTGGTCCAGGCACAGAACGGCGAGCCCGTAGAACGGCACCCGGCCACCGAACTCGACGAACGCGTCCTTGAGCTGCTGGTGCGACCCGTAGTGATCCAGGTGCTCCGGATCGATGTTCGTGATGACGGCGATCGTCGGGGTGAGTCGGAGAAAGCTCCCGTCGCTCTCGTCGGCCTCCGCCACGAGCAGGTCGCCCGCGCCGAGCCGCGCGTTCGACCCGAGCGCCGCCATCTTTCCGCCGACCACCACCGTGGGGTCGAGCCCCGCCGAGCGGAGCACCGTGGCGACCAACGACGTCGTGGTCGTCTTCCCGTGAGACCCGGCGATCGCCACCCCGTACTTGAGCCGCATCAGCTCCGCGAGCATCTCGGCGCGGGTGATGACCGGGGTCCCGAGCGCCCGCGCCTCGACGAGCTCCGGGTTGTCGGCCGAGATCGCGCTCGAATAGACCACGACGTCCGCGCCGGCCACGTTGTCGGTGCGGTGCCCGAGATCGATCCGGACGCCGATGCCCGCGAGCCGATCCGTCGTCGCCGACGCCTTCATGTCGGAGCCCGACACGTCGAAGCCGAGCGACCGCAGGATCTCCCCGAGGCCGCTCATGCCGACGCCACCGACGCCGACGAAGTGTATGTGCCGGACTCGCCCTCGAAACACGGTCAGCTCCTCCCGCTCGTTCCGGCTCGCGCGAGCCTCAGGAGATCCTCCGCGACGACGCGGGCAGCGTCCGGCGCGGCCATGTCTCGGGCGCGCCTCGCCATCGCGACGCGCAAGGCGGGATCGGCGGCCAACGCGGAGAGCTCCGCCGCCAACCTCTCGGGCGTCGCGTCCGCCTGCGGCAGCGCGACCGCGGCGCCCGCCCGCTCGAGCGCCCTGGCGTTCTCCAGCTGGTGCTGGTCGGCGGCGAACGGAAACGGCACGAGCACGCTGGCCCGCCCCGTCGCGCAGAGCTCGGCCAGGGAGCTCGCGCCGCAGCGCTGCACCACGACGTCGGCGCCACGGAGCGCACCGCCCACGTCCTCGATGAACTCCACGACGCGCGCGCGGTCCGCACCCACGCCCTCGCGCTGGTACCCCTCCGACGTCTCCGTCGCGCGCCCGCGCCCTGCCTGGTGGACGATCCGCGCGTGAGGCACGCGCTCGACCAGCCGCGCGAAGGCCGCCGGAAGCCGCTCGTTCAGCCCGCGGGCGCCGAGGCTCCCCCCCAGCGCGAGGACCTCGAAGCGGCCGGGCTGCGGGTCGTAGACGGAGGGCGAGATGCTCCTGCGAAGCGGCACCCCGGTCTTGAGCCCTCGACGGTGCCCGAACCGCCGGTGGAGCTCGCCGAAGGCCGTGTAGGCGCGCGCGGCGAACGGCGAGAGGACGCGGTTCGTGAGCCCCAGCACCGCGTTCGGCTCGAGGATGGCGAGCGGGATCCCCGAGAGGCGCGCGGCCAGCGCGATGGGCCCGCCCGCGTAGCCTCCGACCGACAGCACGACGTCGGGGCGGCGGCGGCGGAGGAGCGCGCGCGAGGAGAGGAGCCCCTTGAAGGCGAGCACGACCCCGCGAGCGAAGCCGCGCGGTCCGCCCCCACGGAGCGGGGCCACCTCCAGGAGCTCCAGATCGCCGCCCGCCTGCGGGACCGCCGCGACCTCCAGCCCACGGCTCGTCCCGACGTAGAAGACGTCGGTGGAGGGCTCGAGCGCCCGGAGCGCCTGACCCACGGCCAGCATCGGGAAGACGTGGCCGCCCGTCCCGCCGCCTGCGATGAGGACGGTCACCACTCGGCCGCCCCCTCGTCGGCGCTCGTGAGGACGACGGCGGAGGCGCTCGGCAGGGGTCCCTGCGGTGCCTCCTCGCGCTTGGGCCCGGCGCGGGCGAGCTGACGTCTGGGTCGAGAGATGCCGAGGAGGACGCCGATGGCCGCCGCGTTCACCAGGAGCGACGAGCCGCCATAGCTGATGAACGGCAGGGTGAGGCCCTTCGTCGGTAGGATGGCCATCGCGACGGCGAGGTTCGTCAGCGCCTGCACGCCGAACAAGGTCGAGATGCCGAACGCGAGGAAGCTCCCGTAGTCGTCGGCCGCGCTGAAGGCGATGCGGACGCCGCGCGCGACCACCACCAGGTACGCCGCGCAGAGACACAAGATGCCGATGAAGCCCAGCTCCTCCCCGATGATCGCGCTCACGAAGTCGGTGTGCGCCTCGGGCAGGTAGAGGACCTGGAGCCCTCGGCCGAGGCCGAGGCCCCAGGTCCCCCCGGACCCGAAGCTCATCACCGACTGGAATGGCTGGTACGCCAATCCGTCGCGATGCGCATCCATGTCGATCCACGAGACGTAGCGCGCGTAGCGGTAGTTCGAGAACCGAACCGCCGCGGCCGCGCCCAGCCCGAGGAGCATCGTGAAGGCCGCGATGTAAGGGACCCTCGCGCCAGCCACGAAGAGCATCGTGAAGGTAAGGAAGAGGAGCACCACGGCGCTGCCGAAGTCTGGCTGCTTCAGACACAGCAGCATGAGGACACCAGCCACGAACAGATGGGGGAGGAAACCAACGGCGAAAGATTTGACCTTGTCGGCCTTCTTGGAGAGCGAATAGGCCAGCCACATCACGATCGCGAGCTTCGCGAGCTCGGCCGGCTGCACGTGCACCGGACCGATGGCGAGCCAGCGGTCGGCGTTGCCCGCGCGGTGGCCGAAGCCCGTCACCGTGAGGACGAGCATCGCGATGACGGTGAGCAGGACTGGATAGGTGAGGGGCTTGAGGCGCTTGTAGTCGATCCGGCTCGTCACCCACATCGCGCACAGGGCGAACGCGCCCCAGACCGCCTGACGCTTCAGGAAGAACTCCGCGTCGCGATAGCGAGTGGTCGCTTCGACCGCGCTCGCTGAATACACCATCACCACGCCGAAGCCAATGAGCGCGATGACGATCGCGGCGAGCAGCGAGTCGACCGGCCCGTCCGGGCTCGAATGAAGCAGCTCCGAAATGGGAGCCAGAGGCTTCCGCTCCTGAGGGGCGTCCGCCTTGGAGGGACGATTCTTGGGGAGGTCGCGGGGCGTCGGCATGATCACCTCAGCTTCATGGACGCGAGCGACACGAGGGCCAGGAGGATCGATATGATCCAAAAGCGCACGATGATCTTGGGCTCCGCCCACCCCTTCTTCTCGTAATGGTGATGGATGGGGGCCATGAGGAAGACTCGCTTGCCGGTCATCCGAAACGAGACCACCTGCGTAATCACGCTCACCGCCTCCACGAAGAAGATCCCTCCGAGCAAGATGGAGAGGAGCTCGTTCTTCGTGAACACGGCGAGCATCCCCAGGCCCCCGCCGAGCGCCAGCGACCCGACGTCGCCCATGAAGACTTGCGCGGGGTAGGTGTTGTACCAGAGGAACCCTATGCCGGCGCCGATGACCGACCCGCAGTACACGCTCAGCTCGCCCGCAGACGCGATCTTCGGAATGCCGAGGTAGTCGGCGAGCGGAAGCTTCGCAATGGTGGCGCCCGCCACGTACGCCCAGATCAGGTAGGTGCCGGCGTTGATCATCACCGGGCCGATGGCCAGCCCGTCCAGGCCGTCGGTCAGGTTCACCGCGTTGGACGTCCCGACCAGGACGAAGACGGCGAAGACGACGTAGAGGTAGAGATCGAGCTCGATGGAGTGACGCGGAAACGAGGCGAACGGGATCGCGAGGTGCGTCTTGATCGCGTTCCAGTCCGGGGGCATCCGGTCGTCCTGGAGGAACGTGTACCCGATGGCGGCGCCACCGATCAGCGTCTGCCCCACCAGCTTGTACCGGCCCGCGAGCCCCCCCGAGCTCTTGCGCTTGATCTTCAGGTAGTCGTCCAGATAGCCGATGAGCCCGTAGCCGGCCGTGACGGCGGTCGTCGCGAGCACGAAGGGGTTGCGGAGGTCCGCCCAGAGCACGGTGGGCACGAGCAGCGAGAGCAGGATGAGCGCGCCCCCCATGGTCGGGGTGCCGGCCTTGGCCAGGTGGGACTCCGGGCCCTCCTTGCGGACGACCTGGCCGATCTGCTTGCGCTTCAGCTCCCGGATGAACCACGGCGCCAGGAGGAACGTGATCAACATGGCGGTGATCGTCGCCATGATGGTCCGGAACGGGATGTACCGGAGGACGTTCAACCAGCTCAGCCAGTCGTAGTGATATTTGAGCGGGTAGAAGAGCTCGTAGATCAAGGCGCGCCTCCCTCGGGAGAACGCGCGCGCGCCGCGAGAGCGTCCCGCGCGACGACCGCGTCGTCGAACGCGAACGTGGTGGTTCCGACGATCTGGTAGGTCTCGTGGCCCTTGCCGGCGACGAGCACGACGTCACCGGGCTGGGCGGCGGCGACGGCCCGGTGGATCGCCGCCCGGCGGTCCAGCTCGATGCTGAAGGGCGTCTGGGTCTCCGCGACGCCGCGCGCGGCCTGCTCGGCGATCGCGCGAGGGTCCTCCCCGCGGGGGTTGTCGTTCGTGACGATCACCAGGTCGGCCCCCCGACCGGCCGCTCGCCCCATCAGCGGCCGCTTGCCCGGGTCCCGATCCCCGCCGCAGCCGAAGACGCAGATCACCCGCCCCGCGGTGAGGGACCGGACGCTCTGGAGCACGCGCGCGAGCGCGTCGGGCGTGTGGGCGTAGTCGACCAGGACGAGGACGTCGTCACGGCCAGGCTCGTCGCAGCGCTCGAGGCGCCCCGGCACGCGGATGGGCGCCGAGAGGGCGTCGCCGACCACGTCCGGCGGCACGTCGAGGAGCAAGCCCACCGCGGTCGCGCACAGGAGGTTCTCCACGTTGTGTGCGCCCACGAGCGGGCTGCGGATCGTCACGTCCCCCATCGGAGAGGCGACGGCCAGGCTTATCCCGGAGGCGCCGAGCGAAAGCGACCGCGGGAACACGTCCGGCGCGGCCGCGTCGGCGGCGCTCGCGTAGCGGAGCACCCGAGCGCCCGCGGGCGCCGCCTCCGCGACGCGCACCCCGAACGGGTCTCGGACGTTCGTGGCGATCGCGGCGGGCGCGAGCTCCGAGAAGAGCCGCAGCTTGGCCGCGGCGTACCCCTCCATGGTGCCGTGGTAGTCGAGGTGATCCTGGGTGAGGTTCGTGAAGGCGGCGACGCGAAACCGGACGGCGTCCGCTCGCTTCGCGGAGAGGGCGATGCTCGAGACCTCCATCACGAGGTGGGTCGCGCCGTGGTCCCGCATCCGGCGCGCGATCCGCGCGAGCTCGTCCGCCTCGGGGCTGGTGTGCGCGCTCGGCTTCACCCAGCCCTCGAGCTCGGCGCCGAGCGTCCCCACCACGCCGCAACGACCGCCGGACGCGCTCACGATCCGCTGACAGAGGAGCGCCGTCGTCGTCTTGCCGTTCGTGCCGGTGATCCCGACCACGTCCAGCCCGAACGTGGGGTGCCCATACACGGCGGCGCTTGCGAGGGCGAGCGCGAGGGGCACGTCGTCCACCTCGATCACCGGGACGCGACACTCGCTGATGGCTCCACGCCGGGCCACGACCGCCACGGCGCCCCGGTCGAGGGCGTCCCCGACGTAGCTGAGCCCGCTCACCCCGCCGCCTTCGCGCGCCACGAACAGATCCCCGGCGGCGACGGCGCGCGAGTCGTGGTGGACTCCGCCCACGACGGGGTCGTCGCCCGGCCCCGGTCCGAGCGAAGCCCCCGGGATCTCCCGCACGAGGTCGCGCAGCCTCGTCGCCGGAGGCGGCGTGGAGACGGGCGGCGGGCTGTCTCTGCGCTCGACGGTCATCACGTGGGGGGCTCGAAGATGAGTTTGACGGTGGTCCCGCGGGCGGCGGCGGAGCCGGCTGGCGGCTCCTGACGCAGCAGCCGTCCGGTGCCCTCGACGGTGGGGAGGAGCCCGAGCGCGACGATCTGGCGGATCGCCTCTCGTACGGGGTAGCCGACCAGGTCGGGCAGGAGGACCTCGCCGGCGCGCGCGCTCGCCCGCTTCGGCTTGGGCGCCTCCTCCTTCTCGGATCCGGCGGCGACTGCCTTGTACACGGCCTCCGCGGGGTCCGTGACCTTCGCGACGTCTGCCGGGCTCGCGACCGCGCCGTCCTTGTCGAGGGGCGGCACGCCCGCGTAGCGGAGGGCCATCTCGGCCACGCGCCGGAACACCGGCGCCGCGACGGAGCCGCCCGCGTACGTCCCGGCCATCGGCTCGTCGATCGCGATCGCGATCGCGAAGCGCGGCCGATCCGCCGGCACGAACCCGACGAAGGACGCGACGTAGTGCGTGTCGGTGTAGCGCCCCGTCTCGGGATCGATCTTCTGAGCCGTCGCGGTCTTCCCGGCGACGCGGTACCCGGGGATGCTCGCCTCGACGCCGGTCCCGCCCCCCTCGGTCACCGAGACCAGCATCTCGGAGACGGCGCGCGCGACGGCGGGACCGACCGCCGCCCGACGCACCCGAGACCGCGGCTCGTCCAGCGTCGTCCCAGTCGAGTCGGACACGCGCTTGATGAGCACGGGCTCCATGAGCTTTCCGCCGTTCGCGATCGCGCTGGCGCCGAGCGCGAGCTGCACCGTCGTGATGCTGATCCCTTGGCCGAAGCTCGCGGCGGCCGTCTCCACCTGGACCCAGGGCCGCTCCCGCGGCCTCAAGACGCCGATGGCCTGCCCGGGCAGCGGGAGGCCGGGGGACTCGCCAAAGCCGAACCTCCGGAGCCCTTCGTACAGGCGCTGCTGACCGAGCCCCAACCCCACCTTCGCGCTCCCGATGTTCGACGAGACCTGGAGGATCTGGGTGGGCGTCAGCCACTTGTGCACGTGCGTGTCGTGGATGACGATGTTGTCGATCGGCATGTGCCCCGCCTCGCAGTAGATGGGCTCGGTCGGGCTCATCGTCTTTTGCGCAAGGGCGGTCGCGATCGTGAAGATCTTCATCGTCGAGCCGGGCTCGAACCGGTCGACGACCGCGCGGTTCCTGCGGTGGTCGGGCGCGGCGGCGCCGTAGTCGTTGGGGTCGTAGCTGGGTGCGCTCGCCATCGCGAGGATCTCGCCCGAGACCGGATCCATCACGACGATGGACCCGCCCGTCGCCTCGTAGGTCTTGATGGCGGCCTCGAGCTCCCGCTCCGCGGTGTGCTGGATCGCGCGGTCGATGGTGAGCGTCACGTTGTGGCCCGCGAGCGCCTGCTCGGTCTCGAGCCCCTCGCTGAAGATGAGCCGGCCCGAGCGGTCACGGAGGCCGTGCACCTCGGCCGGGCGGCCCTTCAGCTGCTCGTTGAGCGAGAGCTCGAGCCCCTCGCGACCGTCCCCGTCCGGCGCGACGAAGCCGAGCAGCGACGCGGCGAGCTTGCGGTTCGGGTAGAACCGATGCCCCTCACCCTCGATGGTGAGGCCTCGGATGGGGTACCGCTGGTCGCGATCCGCGAGAGAGCGGACGGCGCCGACCTCGGCCTCGGACACACGGCGCTTGAGCCACGCGAAGCGACGACGCCGGACGATCTTGTCGCGGACCTCCTCCACCCCGAGCCCGAGCGCCTCGGCGATCCGCTCGGCGTACTGGTCGATGCGCATCGGCACGTACTTCTCTTCGATGCCGCGCAGCATCTCGACCGCGTCCATGCTCACGCTGGGCACCTCCACGCTCTCCGCCAGCGGCGCGCCGTTGCGGTCGTAGACCGTGCCACGCTTCGGCTGGATGTGCAGGCGCCGCTGCCGCTGCCGCTCGGCGAGCTCGAGCCACGCCGCGCCGTCTCGGTTCTGGATGCGGTCCGCGCCGGACACCACGAAGCCGAGGCCCAAGCCCATCAGGCCGCAGAGCAGCGCCATCCGCACCTTGATCCAGCGGGCTCGGTCGGGGGGCAGGTTCCTCATTCCTTCGGCGCCTCCGGGACGAGAGCCTGGCCGGGGGAGCCGGAGCGCCCGCGAGAGGCCGGCACCGGCGCGTCCTTCAGGACGATGACGCGCTCCGGTGGCGGGGGGGTCATCCCGAGCAGCGTCCGCGCGACCATCTCGACGCGGTCGGGCGTCCGGTAGCTGGCCGCCTCGAGCGAGAGCACGCGCTTCACCTCACGGAGGCGCGCCTGCTCCTTGCGCGCCTTGCCCAGCTTGTAGCCGAGATCGACGGTGCGCCCCCGGAGCCCGAGGTGCAGGACGAACGCGACCACCGTCGCGAGGACGGCGAGCGTCCACAGCGCGACGAAGGGTCGCTGCTTCACGGCAGAACGTCCCCGTCGAGGAGCCGTGCGGCCCTCAGCTTCGCGCTCCGCGCGCGCGGGTTCCGCGCCACCTCGGCGTCGGTCGCGACGATCGGCTTCTTCGAGAGGAGCTCCCAGGCCGGGCTGCCCTTGAGCGCCCGCTTCACGATGCGGTCCTCGAGGGAGTGGAAGGAGATCAGCGCCGCCGTGCCGCCGGCGCGGAGCACCCGGGGGAGGGCTTCGAGCAGGGACTCCAGCTCCTCGAGCTCACGGTTCACCGCGACGCGGAGCGCCTGGAACGTGCGCGTCGCCGGGTCCACTCCGCCGATCCGCGCAGGCCCGACGGCCCGAACGACCGCGCGCCTCAGGTCGAGCGTGGTCGAGAGCTCCCCCGCCGCGTACGCCTGCTTGATGCATCGAGCGATGCGGCGTGAGCGCCGCTCCTCTCCGAGGCGGAAGAGCACGTCCGCCAGCTCGTCGTCCGTGAGGCGCGAGACCAGATCCAGCGCCGTCTCTCCAGAGGTCGGGTCCATGCGCATGTCGAGGGGACCCTCCTGGCGAAAGCTCATGCCGCGCCCGCCCTGATCGAGCTGCATGGAGCTGACGCCCACGTCGGCCAACACCCCGTCCACGGCGCCGACACCGAGATCGGAGAGCACCGCCTCGATCCGCCCGAACGTGGCGTGCACCGGGGTGAACCGGGCCCCGAAGGGCTCCAAGCGCGCCGCGGCCATCGAGAGCGCGCTCGGATCCCGATCGACCCCGATCACGCGGGTCCCGGGGACGCGGAGCAGCGCCTCGCTGTGGCCTCCGGCGCCGACCGTCGCGTCCACGAACAGCTTCCCTTCACTCGGGTCGAGCGCGGCGAGGACCTCGGCGCGCAGGACGGGGACGTGCGCGGAGTCGGGCGACGGGGGAGGAGGGGAGGTCATGGGGACGACGTTGAGGACGTTCACGGGGGGTTCACCATTCGTTGGGACCGGGTCACAGCCCAAGCCTGCCCATCGCCGCACGCAGCTCGCGGAGATCGTCCGCCGACTTCACACGCGACAAGGCCTCCCACTGCTCCCTCGCCCAGAGCTCGGCCTTCTGACCGTGCCCGAGCCACATCACGCTCTTCGACAGCCCAGCGCGTTCTCGCAGGCCCGGGGGCACGAGGATGCGTCCCTGCTTGTCCAGCTCGCACTCGACCGCGGCCGACACGTAGAAGCGGCGGAAGTCGATCACCTGCGGGTCGAACGCGTTGAGCTGCGCCAGCTTGGCCTCCAGCTCCTCCCACGCCCGCAGCGGGTAGACGTCCAGGCAGGGATCCCCGAGCGCCGGGGTCACGACGAGCCGCGCATCGCTCGCGCCCGAGAGCACGTCCCGAAAGCGCGCGGGCAGGCTCGTTCGGCCTTTCTCGTCGATCGCGTGCTCGAAGTGACCGCGGAACATGGTGGCTCTGGGGGGCGGATGGGCGTGTTTGCCACTTCCTCCCACGGATAGCGGCCACGCTACGGACGGGGCCCGTTTGTGTCAACAGCGTGGGGTGATTTCTGGAGCTTCCGGCACGCATGTGATAGCGCCATCGCCTTACATAATCGCGCTCGTACCGGCAAACTTCTTAGAGATTCAGTCGCTGGTGGGTGAAAGTGGGGACCTGGTCTAGGCGTGCCACCGCGTTTCGAGATTGACAACGCAAAGACACCGACGGCCACGGCGGAACCACGCTGGGCACGCGCGAGCAGGCCCCACCGCCCCCGCCCCGGGCGCGCCCGCTTCGGCGGCGAGCGCAGGGGTAGACCGGCGAGCCCTTCAGCGGAGCGCACCCCGAGGGCGGCGCTCGCGGCGGGCGAGCTCTACTGGCCGCTGAAGCTGAACGGGATGTTCACGGTCGCGCCCTCATCGGAGGGCGGGAACGTCCAGTTCTTCACGCTGCCCGCGACGCAGCTCGCCAGCCCCGGGTAGTGCGCCTCGGATCCGCCGGCGCTCGCGCTCGACACCGACCCGGACGGGCCGACCTTGAGCGAGACGCTGACCTTGGCGTTGGGCGGAGCGCTCGGAGACCGAGCGTCGTACGCCGGTGTCCAGCAGCGCCTGGTGATCATCGGCTTGTTCCTGCTGACCACGCCGTTGATCTCTCCCTCGGTCAGAGCGCCGCCGCCCGACGGGGGCGTGTCCCCCGAGGGTCCCGCGGGCCCGCCTTTGTTGAAGCCGGTCGTGTCGATCGGCGCCGCCGGATCGTTCGTCTTGCCAGGTCCCGGAACGAACGGCCCGCGGGGACCAACGCCGGGCGTGGACGTAGTGGCGGCCCCCGGGTCCGTCTGCGCGACGACCTCCGTCGCCGCCCCCGTGGGGGGCGGAGGCGGAGGCGCCGAGAGCGGCTGCTCCCCCGCCGCAGCGGCCGTCTGCTGGACGTAGACGACGCCGGGATCTTTCCGCAGGAACACCGCCCAGGCCGCGACCCCCCCGAAGGCCGCGGCCATCGCGATGAGGGCGTACGCCGCCGGCGGCACGCCTCGCTTCTTGCGCACGATGCTGGAGGGCGATCGCTCGCTCATCGGCGCGGGCAGCGCGCTCGGCGACGAGGCCACGCCTGCGGTCGTCGTGAGCCCGTAGGCCGCCGGAGATCCGTTCGAGAACGCCACCCCGGGGCTCGGCGCCGGCCCGGCGGCGACGCCTGGCGCAGCGTGGGAGAGGCCGCCGTTGGTGCTGCCGTTGAATGGGCCGCCGAGCGTCCCCGGGCTCGAGACGGGCCCGCCGGGTCCGATGACGCTGACCGGCGGCGCGCTGGAGGAGCGCACGAGATCGAACGGGAGGCTCGGAGCAGCGTCGGGCAGCGCGACGCTGGCGGACGCGGGCTTCGCGCCGAACGTGGGAGAGCCGCCGGCGTAGCTCACGGCCGCCGCAGGCGCCGACGAGGAGGCGGCGAGCGGCATGCTCGCTCGCGGCTGCGGCGCCACCACCGCCGGCATACTGGTGCGGCTGCCCCGAACCTGGCGGGCCTCCTCGACCATCGAGAGGAGCGGAGGGATGCTGCGAACCGGCTGCCACTCGTCGAAGCCCTCGCGCCACACGAGCGAGTCACCGTCTACCTGGCTCGCGGCCGCCTTGTCGCGCAAGACCGCGAGGCGCACGGGCCCGAGCGGCACACCGCCGATCCCCACGTACCAGTCCTCGGTGGGGAGGGGCAGCGAGGCCGCTGGCTGGGGCGGCGCGGCCACCGCACGCGCGAAGCCGGAGTACAGGCCGGGGCTCGACGGCGAGTGCATGGGCGCTGCCGCCCCGCCGCTCGCAGCCGCGAGCGCCGCGCCGGCGACCGACGCCTGCGCCGCGGGTGGGCGCGTCGACGCGGGGCCGCGCGCCTGCCCGGGCCGGGGCGCGGCGGGCGGCATGCCAGGTGACGACTTGAAGGCGGGCCGCGGCGGGGGTGGCTTGGGAGCTCGGTCAGGCGGCTCGCTCGCCTTCGGCGTGAAGAACGGGGAAGGGCGGATGACCGTCGCGCCGTCATCGCCCGTGGGCTCGTCCAGCGCCGCAGGGCGGGGCGGAGGCGTGGCGCGCACGGGCGACGGCGCGCTGCCAGCGGCGTGCTCGCCCGGCAGCTTCGTCGAGACCGAGGTCTCGGTGACCGTCGCGGACACCTGAATCATTTCGCCGCAACGGCGGCACTTCATCCGGAGGGTCCGGCCAGAGACCTTCTCGTCGCCGATCTGGTACTTGGCCTTGCAGTTTTCGCAGACGAACTTCACCGCTGCGCCGCCTCCGGAGCTACCCGTACTTTAGACGATCGATCGTACATTGCCCATGAATAGGTGCCCCCGCCCTCAGAGCAGGGAGACGATGTGCTCCTTGATGGCCCGTTTGGTCTCCTCGTCGGGCGCCACGCCGAGAGCGCGCTCCCAAGCCTCCACGGCCTTGTTACGGAAGCCAGCTTGTTGGTAGAGGATGGCAAGGTTCTTGACGCTCGGGAAGTGGTGCCCCTGTATCTGAACGGCACGCTCGAGCTGCTCGATAGCGTCATAGACGCGGCCCTGTTTCCCGTAGAGCAGCCCCAGGTGGAACCGGAGCCGGTACGCGAGGGGATCGATCTTCACGCCGGCCTCCAAGAGCGCGGCGGCCTCGTCGATGTTGCCGGTCTGGTAGGCCGCCACGCCTTCTTTCAGCAGTCGCTCGGCCTCCTCGCTGATCTTGTCGGGATCCGCGCTCGCGCGGCGGGCCTCGATGCTCTGCTCCACGATTCGGATGAGCTCGTTCACCTTGAAGGGCTTCTCGATGAAGGCGTCGACGCCGTAGCTCTGCTTGGCGTCCTCCGCGATGCGCCACCCCTTGTAGACCGCTGACACCATCACGATCGGGATGTGCCCGTAGCGCGAGGACCCGCGGATCCGCCGGGCGATGTCGAAGCCGTGCACCTCCGGCAACATGGCGTCCAGAATGACGAGATCGGGCGCCTCGAGCTTCACCATCTGCAGGGCGAGCTTCCCCCTGTCGGCCTCGACGATCTCGTGGCCGCGGTCCTCCAGAATCTTCCGGATCATCTTCCGGATGTCCGGCTCGTCGTCCACGACGAGGATCTTCTTTCCTCGCCCGCGAGGAGGCGGACGGCTCGACGGCCGGGCCTGATCCGGCACCTCGAGATCCCGCGAGACCTCCCCGAAATCGGCCACGTTGACCGGATCGTCCACGACGCGCTGCATCTTGGCGTCGACGACGACCGGGTTCTGAACCGCCGGAAAGGTGGAGGTCGAGGTCGGCTTGAACCGCTCCGAGCCGGTGTCTGCCGGAACGGGGCGAAATGCCTTAGGCCCCGGCGCCGGGCCCATCGTCTCCTCCCTCCGGAGAACGGCGCGACGCGGCGCGGCGCCCCGCGGGAGGGGCGGTGGCACCATCTTCTCCGCCCGGTCCACCTTCGCGGGCGCGGGCGGGGCTGGCGGGGGACGCTCCGGGGGCGCGGTCGGGGGCTCGACCGCCGGCGCCGCGCCCCGGCCGAACTTCGAGGGGTCCAGACCGGCCCGCTGGATCACCTCGGCCGGACACGACGGGCCCACGTAGTGGGTCTGCCCACGATCCCGAGCGTCGTACGCGTCGCGGATCGTCCGGATGAGCTGCCCCTCGAGCCCGATGTAGGCAAACACGCGCTTGCCGGTCACGAACTCGAGCTCTTCGAGCACCTTGCGGTCCTCTGGGTTCGCCATCGCCAGGAACACGCGGTCAGGGCGCTCGAGCACCGGGAGCAGCTTGTGGACGAGCGCGATGTCACGCGGGATCGTTTCCAGGTGCGCGAGCGCGATGCACACCTGGTTGAGATCGATGCCGGGGACGCCGCGCTGCGCGCTGAGGGCCTTGAGGGCCTCGAGCTCGGAGACGAGCCCCTGCTGGATGAGGCGCGTGGCGAGGGGGCCCCCGCCAGGGCGCGACTCGGCGAGCACGCGATCGAGATCGGCCTGGCTGACCGCTCGTTGCTCCAGCAGGATGCGCCCGAGCGGCTTTTTGGTGTCGTCGCTCATCCCGTAACCGTCCGAGACTACGCTGCCGAAAGGCGCGCTGCTAGGACCCTTGGGGGTCTCCTAGCCCCGCGCTCTTCCACCGCTCCACGAAGGCGGAGAACGTCCCGGCGGCGATGGCCCCACGCGCCTCGCGGGTCAGCTGGCCGTAGAGATGGAGGTTGTGCTCGCTGAGGAGGCGCAGGGCGAGGATCTCCCCGGAGACGAAGAGGTGCCGCAGGTACGAGCGCGTGTAGCCGCCCGTGCAGACGGGGCAGGCACAATCCGGATCGAGGGGCCCCGCGTCCTCACGGAAGCGCGCCTGCTTGATCACCACGCGCCCCCGTCGACACAGGGCTTGCCCGTTCCGCGCGTTCCGCGTGGGCAGGACGCAGTCGAACATGTCGACGCCCGACGTGATGGCGATCACGAGATCGCGCGGCGTCCCCACGCCCATCAGGTAGCGCGGTCGCGCGGGGTCGAGCGCAGGCGCGACCTCGGGCAACACCTCGTGCATCCGAGCCGTGGGCTCGCCGACGCTGAAGCCGCCGAGCGCCAGCCCGTCGAAGCCACGCGCGAGGCCCGTGTCTCGCGACGACACCCGCAAGGCCGCGAGCTCTTCCGCGTGGGCCCGGCGGAGGCCGACGTCGCAGCCCCCTTGGACGATGCCGAACACCGCCTGGTCGGGGCGCGCGGCGGCGAGACAGCGGCGGGCCCACCGCGTCGTCGTCTCACACGCCGCGCGGACCTCGTCTCCGGGCGCGTCGCCAGGCGGGCATACGTCGAGCTGCATGGCGATGTCGGCGCCGAGGAGTCCCTGGACCCGCATCGCCTCCTCGGGCGTGAGCGATCGAGCCGACCCGTCGAGGTGCGACCGAAAGAGGAAGCCCTCCTCCGATCGCGTGCGGCGCTGGGCGAGCGAGAAGGCCTGGTAGCCACCAGAGTCGGTGAGCATCGCGTGGGGCCAGCGCGTGAACGCGTGCAGCCCGCCCTGCGCGGCGATGAGCTCGGCGCCGGGACGGAGCCACAGGTGGTACGTGTTGCCCAGCACGATGCGCGCACCGGTCTCAGCCACCTCCCCGGGCGTGAGCGTCTTCACCGAGCCCTGCGTCCCGACGGGCATGAAGGTCGGCGTCGGAACGACCCCGTGCGGCGTGACCAGCTCGCCGGTGCGCGCCGCGCCGTCCGTCGCGAGGACACGAAACCCGAAGCCGTCGATCAAGGCGGCGTCCGCTCCAAGAGCATCGCGTCCCCGTAGCTGAAGAACCGGTACCCCGCGGTCTTCGCGTGCTCGTAGGCCTCCAGCACGCGATCGCGACCCGCAAACGCGCACACGAGCGCGAGCAGCGTGGAGCGGGGCAGGTGGAAGTTGGTCATCAGCCGATCGACCACGCGGAACGTGTAGCCAGGCTGGATCAACAGGCGGGTCCTGCCCGTCGTGGCGCGGACCAGCCCTCCGCCCTCTTCGCGCGCGGCCGACTCCAGCGCGCGAACGCTCGTGGTCCCTACCGCCACGACCGGCGCGCCGCGCCCACGTGCCCTGGCGACCGCGTCCGCCGTCTCGGGCGAGACCCGGAACACCTCTTCGTGCATCGCGTGAGCGTCGAGGTCGTCGACCTTCACGGGCTGAAAGGTACCGAGCGAGACGTGCAGCGTCACGCTCGCGATCTCCACCCCACGCGCACGGATCTCGTCGAGGAGCCGCTGGGTGAGGTGCAGCCCCGCCGTCGGCGCGGCGACGCCACCCGGCTCCCGGGCGTAGACGGTCTGGTACCGCTCGCGGTCGCTCTCGTCTGCGGGGCGCCGGAGGTACGGGGGGAGCGGCACCCGGCCGGCACGCTCGACCGCGTCCGCGACCGTCCCGGTGCGCACGGAGAGATCCACGACCAGCGTCCCACCTTGCTCGGCCCCGATCACGGATGCCGCGATCCCTCCGTCGAGGTGAAGCAGCGCGCCCTCGCGCACCCCCTTCCCCAGCTTGCCGAGCGCACGCCACCGCTCGCGGCTCGTCCCCTCCCCTTCCAGGCGCTCGACGAGCAGAACCTCGACCTTGCCCCCGCTCGGCTTGGTCCCGAGGAGCCGGGCCGGAATCACGCGGGTGTCGTTCACCACCAACAGGCTGCCAGGCGAGAGCAGCTCGGGCAGATCGGTGACCCGGCGATCCTCGCGGCCCGTCGCGCCGAGCCAGCACAGCCGCCCCCCGTCCCGCTCGGGCGCGGGCCTGGTCGCGATGTGGTGCTCCGGCAAGTCGTAGTCGAAGAGGTCGATCCGCATATCGCCCCAGGCGGGGCAGAGCCTAACCAGCCGGGTAGACGATCCCGAGGCGCGTCATCTTCCGCCAGAGGGTCGTGGCGCTGATGCCGAGCGCCTCCGCCGCGCGCTCGCGGCTCCCCTCCATCTCCCGCAACGTGGTCTCGATCGCGTGGCGCTCCGCGCCGTCGACCACGTCGGCGAGCGTCCGACCCGTCGACGGGCCTACGGATGACCGCGTCGGGGTGGGCATGACGTCGTCGACGGTGATGAACCCGCTCCCGCAGAGCGCGACCGCCTGCTCGACCATGTTCTCGAGCTCTCGCAGGTTCCCCGGGAAGTCGTACCCCGAGAGCGCCTCGTAGACGCCCTCCGCGACCTTCGCGCGCTGGTTCATCTTCTTGTTGTACTTCTCGAGGAAGTGGGAAAAGAGCAGCGGGATATCCTCCCGTCGCTCGCGGAGCGGGGGCAAGACGAAGCGGGCGACGTTCAACCGATAATAGAGGTCCTTGCGAAAGCGCTTCTCGGCGACGGCCGTCAAGAGGTCTTGGTTCGTCGCGGCGATGATGCGGATGTCGACCCGGAGCGGCTTGTTCTCACCGACGCGGCGCACCTCGTGCTCCTGGATCGCCCGGAGCAGCTTCGCCTGGAAGGAGAGCGGGGTCTCGGTGATCTCGTCGAAGAAAAAGGTCCCCCCGTCGGCCTCCTCGAAGAGGCCCTTGCGCGCGCTGATGGCGCCGGTGAACGAGCCGCGCGCGTGGCCGAAGAGCTCGCTCTCGAGGAGCGTCTCGCTGATGGCCGCGCAGTTGACCGGCACGTAGGGGCGGTCTGCGCGGCGGGAGTTCGCGTGGATGGCCTTGGCGACGAGCTCTTTCCCCGTCCCGCTCTCGCCTTGGATGAGCACGGTGGCGTCGGTGGGCGCGACCTTGACGATGCGTCCGAGGACGTCACGCACGGCTTGCGAGCGGCCGACGATGTTCTCGAACTTGTAGCGCTCCTTGAACTCGGTGGTGAGGAGCTGGACCTGTCCAGCCAGCTGGCGCCGCTCGATCGCGCGCTGCACCTTGACGAGCAGCTCCTCCTCCGTGAAGGGCTTCTGGATGTAGTCGAACGCGCCGAGACGCATCGCCTCCACCGCGCTCTCGATCGTCCCGTAGGCGGTCATGACGATCACCTCCGTGTTCGTCTCGGCCTCCTTGATCGCCTTGAGGACGCTGATGCCGTCCTGAGAGCCCATGCGCAGGTCGGTGAGCACGAGGTCGAACGCGCCGCGGGCCCCCAGCTCGGCGCCTTGAACGCCGTCGCCGGCCTCGTCCACCTCGTAGCCCGCCCCACGCAGCATCATCGCCAGCGTGGTGCGCATGTTCCGCTGATCGTCGACGACCAGTACCTTCGCCATGGCCCCGTTCTTCCGTTTACCTCAGGGTGTCCTCCACCGCCAGCGGCGCCGGTGGGTCCCGTGTCACGCGCGGAGCTGCTGGGAGAGGTAGTGCTTCTCCCCGAGCTTCTCCACGAGGCCGATCTGAGTCTCGATCCAGTCGACGTGGTCCTCCTCCGCTTGCAAGATGCCGGTGAGGAGCTCTTCGCTGGCGATGTCGGCGTGGCTGCGGCAGAGCGCGATCCCCTCGCGCAAGCGCTTCAACGCGGCGTGCTCGAGGGCGAGGTCCGCCTTGAACTGCTCCGGCACCGTCTCCCCGATCCGGAGCTTGTCGAGCCGCTGCAGGTTGGGCAGCCCCTCGAGGAACAAGATGCGATCGATGATCGCGTCCGCGTGCTTCATCTCGTCGATCGACTCCTCGCGGAGCTTCTTGGCCAGGGCCTCGAAGCCCCAGTTCTTGCACATCTTCGCGTGCAAGAAATACTGGTTGATCGCGACGAGCTCTCCCGCCAGCACCTCGTTCAGGATCTCGACGACTTCCTTGTGGCCCTTCATGCAGAGAAGGGTTCGCCTGGAAGGTCGCGTCGGTCAAGCGATGACGACCTCGGGGAAATGAAAGTTACTATCGCCTCAGGCCGCCGGCAGCATGCTCGGCCTCCGGGACTCGGACTCCGGCGAGCCGTGTGTCGGCCCCTGGGTCGCCATCGGCCCTTGGGTCGCCATCGGCCCTTGTGTCGCCATCGGCCCCTGTGTCGCCATCGGCAGGTGCGTGCGTCCCGAATCGATTCCCGGGGCGAACGGCGGGCCTGCGGCCAACATCGCCTCGATATCGGCGCGGCAAGCGCCGCAGCGCGAGCCCGCGCCGGTGCACTCGGCGACCTCTTGGACGCTCCTCGCTCCGCAGCGGATGGCGGTCGCGATGGAGGATTCGGTTACGGCTCGGCAGCAGCAAACGAACATCGAAGTTGAATATAGCTTTCAACTTCGATTCGATCAAGCGCCGCCGGAGCCCGCCTCTGGCGCTCTTCGTTTCGAACATTGCTCTGTGTTTACGAGAGGGTACGACCTACATCGCCAGGCCGCCGTCGACGTCGATGGTGCGGCCGTTGAAGTACTCGCACTCGATGACGAAGCGAACCGCCAGCCAGATGTCCTCGGGAAGCCCGATGCGCCCGACGGGGATGGCGGCCACGAGGGCGTCGCGGGCCTTCTGGTTCATGCCCTGGGTCATGGGCGTCTCCACCATGCCCGGCGCGATGGCGCCGACCCGGACGCCCAGCTTGGCGAACTCGAGCGACCACGTCTTCGTGTTCGTGGCGAGCGCCGCCTTGGCCGCAGCGTAGTTCGACTGCCCGCGGTTGCCGTGGCGGGCGATGGAGCTCATGTTGACGATGACGCCCCGCTGCCCCGTGTCGACCATCTTGGCGACGGTGTCGCGCACCATCCAGGTCGCCCCGGTGAGGTTGACGTCGATCACCTGCTGCCACTGGTCGCGGCCCAGCTTGATCGCCTTACCGGTCTCGCGGTCCACCTTGACCAACAGGCCGTCGCGCAGGATGCCCGCGTTGTTCACGAGCCCGGTGAGCCCGCCCATCCGCTCGTGCGCGACGTCCACGAAGCTCGCGGTCTCCTGCTCCTTCGCCACGTCGAGGCGCGCGACGAACAGCTTCCCGGCGAGCCCACGACAGTCGGCCTCGAGCGCGGCGAGCCCGGCCTCGTTCACGTCCCCCGCCATGACGCTCGCGCCCGCCTCGCAGAGCCGCTTCGCGAAATGTGCGCCGAGCCCCTGGGCCGCGCCGGTGACGATCATCTTCGCTTCCTCGAGTCGCATCGGTCTCCTCCTCTCGACGTCCGCCGCGGGCGCGGCGAACGTCAGCCGCCGGGCGCGTGCTGCTTCAGCGCTTCCGCGAGCTTCTCGAGCGCCTGCGCGTGCAAGCGGCTCAGCCAGCTCTTGGAGACGCCGAGGCTCTGCGCGATGTGGTCGAAGCGCTCGCCGCCGAAGTAGTGGCGCTCGACGATCTCTTGGTACCTGGGTCCGAGCTGCGCGACGGCGCGGCGTAGCGCGAGCGCTTGGCGGTGGCGCGTCACCGCCTCCTCCGGCGTCAGGGTGAATGCCGCGCGGGGAGATCCGGCCGCCGACGCGGTGGGGTGCTCACCGGTGCCCGACGGCTCGTCGGCGAACGGCGCCGACAGCGCCGTCACCATGGCCGCCGCTTGCGCCGCGATCACGGCGCGGAGCCGCAGCGCGTGGCTGCTCTCCGGCAGGCTCGGGTCCGGAGCGTCGAGGCACCCGCCGTGCGCGACGCGCTCGGCCGCGGCGAGCGCGTTCGCCCTCGCGGCGAACACGCGCCCGTGGGTCTCCCTTCGGACGCCGTCGAGCATGGCCCACTTGAGGCGGCTCCGCGCGTAGGCGGTGAACGGACCTCTCGCCGGGTCGAAATCGCGCGCGATCTCCACCAGCGCCTCTCGGCCCATCGACTCGAGCTCCTCCACGTCGGCGCGCGCCCCTACTTGACGAGCGACGCGGCGAGCGAGCGCCGCGGCCAGCGGCAGCCCGCTCCTCACGAGCTGCTCCACCTCGGCGGCGGTCCTCGGGGGCGCCACGTCGTCGTGCAGAGCGGCAGCGCCGAGCGGATCCACCTCGGTCGGTGGATCCGCGAAGACGCCCGGCTGGGCAGGCTCGATCGCCACGTGCGCTCAGCCGACCTTGGGCTTGTAGAGGACCTCGCCGCTCTGATCGACGTCGCGCGGGAGCGCCGCCCGCGCGAGCCGGTGCAGTCCGTGGTGGTCTGCAACGTCCTCGAGCAGGCACGCCCGGATCCACGCCAGATCCTCGGCGCTCATCGTCGTGCGGAACGGCTGGAGCGCCGCGTCGACCTCCGCTTCACAGTAGGCGCGGAGAGCCGCCGACGGCTCGCTCTCGGCTCCGAGCTCATCGGGATCCTCGCTCGAGGGGGCTCTCTGCTCTGCCGCCACGGGGCCGATCATACCTCCGCCCTCGGACGATGCACCGCTGAACGCGCCGACCCGAGCGAACTCCGTTCCAACGCGGATCTGCACCCTCCGCACGGCCTGGCGACCGGGCCGAGGGCGGGACCCACGTCAGGGCGGCGGGGTGGAGGGCCCGTTCATGCAGATGTCGAAGGCCGCGATGCTCTTGGACCCCATCGCACACTGCAGCGAGGCCTCGTCGGCGAACTTGCCCACGAGGCTCTGCGCGCAGCCCTCGGAGAAGCGGTCCGCAAGCGTCTTGGCGCCCTTCTCGAGGTTCGACCTGGCGCTCTCCCGCTGCGCATCGGTCAGCTTCGGGCTCAGCTTCGCCATCTCGTCCGACACCACGAGAGCGCCGTACTTCTGTGCGAGCGCCTCGCAGTCTTTCCGCATGATCTCGCGTGCGTGCGGGGCGCGCTGGGTCGGCTCCCCCGCCGACGCCGAGGCCTCGGGGGGCGCGGGCTTCGCCGTCGCCGGCGCGACGGCGTCCGCCGAACCCTCCGACGGCGCGGGCTCGGGCGTGCCCGAGGCGCACGCGGCGAGGAAGAGGGCAAGGGTCACCAACGGGACCGGCTCCGGCATGGCTAGAGCTTCTCACGCACCCGACGCGGATTCAAAGCGGTACTCTCCGCCGGCGATGGCGGCCCGTTCCCCGATCACGGTCTGCGGGTCCTTGTCTCTGCACCCGGTGTCGCTCGGCGCCGCGATGCACGGCGCCGCCTACGAGGCGCGCGGCCTGCCTTGGCTCTACGCCCCGTTCGCCGTGGAGCGGAGGGACCTGGAGGCGGCGGTCCGCGGGATGCGCGCCCTCTCGATCCGCGGGCTCGGCGTCTCCATGCCGTTCAAGATCGACGTCGTGCCCCTGCTGGACGTGCTCGCGCCCCTCGCAGCCCGCATCGGCGCCGTCAACACGATCGTGAACGACGACCGGCTGCTCACCGGCCACAACACCGACGCGGAGGGCGCCGCCCGCGCCCTCGAGGAGACGGTCACGAGCCTGCGAGGTGCGCGGTGTCTGGTCCTCGGCGCGGGGGGAGCGGCCCGCGCCGTCGCGTTCGGGCTCGCGGATCGCGGAGCGGACGTCGCGGTGGCCGCGAGGACGGACGCCGCCGCCGCCGCGCTCGCGGGCGCGTCCGGAGCGAGCGCCATCGCTTGGTCGGAGCGGGCCGTGGCGAAGTACGACGTGCTCGTGAACGCGACGAGCGCAGGGATGGACACCGGCCAGCCGCCGACCTGTCCCATGGAGGGGATCGCGCTTCTCCCGTCCGCGGTCGTCTTGGACATCGTCTACAAGCCGCTCCAGACGCCGCTCCTCCGCCGCGCGAAGGAGTGCGGCGCCCGGACCATCGACGGCGGCCGGATGCTCCTGCACCAGGCCGCCCGCCAGTTCGAGCTCTACACGGGAGAGGAGGCGCCGCTCGATGTGATGGACGCGGCGCTCCGGCGCGCGAGCCTCTGACGGACGCGCGAGCGGTGCGCCGGCGCTCCCGGCCGGACGCATCCCAGCGCGAGCCTGAAACTGGACGCCCCCGGCCTCAGGCCGAAGAATGAGCGTCGAGCCTCTCCGTGCGGCGCCACCGAGCCATCGCGTCCTCCCTCCTCCTCGCCGCGGCGGCTGCCTCGTCGGCGTGCAGCACCGCGGAGACGCGCGCTGCGGACGGCGGGGGCGATGGGCCCGGCCCCGCGCCCGCGGAGGCCACCGCGACCTCTCCGCCGGAGGCGCCGAGCGACGCACGCCCGGAGGCCGACGAAGCGGCCCCCGACGGGATGGTCGTCGTCCCCGAGGGTGTGTTCTTGATGGGCGGGGAGAGCGCAGAGAACACGCCCGTTCACGAGGTGCTGGTCGGGCGCTTCTACCTGGACCGCACGGAGGTCACGATGCGCTCGTACGCCGCCTGCGTACGCGACGGGGGGTGCGTCGCCCCCCGCGTCGACAACCCCTTCTGCAACGCCCTCTGGCCAGGTCGGGAGGACCACCCCGTCAACTGCGTCGATCACCACGACGCGACGCGCTTCTGCGCCTTCGTCGGCAAGCGGCTCCCCACCGAGCCTGAGTGGGAGTATGCGGCGCGTGGCGGCGCAGAGCAGCGCCCGTTCTCCTGGGGATCGGAGCCGCCGGACAGATCACGCGCCTGCTACATGCACGAGGGCGGATCGTGCCGCGTCGGGGCGCACCCCGAGGGAGCGTTCGGCCTCCTCGACATGACGGGCAACGTCTGGGAGTGGACCTCGAGCTGGTATGGCCCGTTCCCAGGCGAAGCGGAGCAGGGGTTCTACAAGGTCTACCGGGGCGGTAGCTGGTCCAGGCGCTTCCCCAAGTGGATGCGTGGCGACCTGCGCAACCGCTATCGACCGGAGGAGCAGAGCGCGTCGCTCGGGATGCGGTGCGCAAAGGATCCCCGCCGCCTGATCTGCCCAGCGGAGAGCGAGCCGCGGGGCGCGCGCTGCGTGCGGACGAGCGGCACGCCAAAGTGCCCGAAGGGGGAGCTCTTCGTCGAGGGAAAGTGCCGCCCGGGTGGCATCGTCCCCGCATGGTCGGGGGCGCCAGGAGGACCCGCGCCCGTGCCGCCGCCAGCCGCGAGCGCGCCCGGCGCGCCGACCACGGCGGCGGCGGCGCCGCTCGGCCGCGCCCGCTCCCCCGGCTTCGACGCCGACTGCGCGGCGAACTTCCCGGGGCTCACGGTCGCCTACAACTTCTCCGGCGGGACGTTCCACGATCGCGAGCCCCTCGTGCGCGGGGCCGGCTGCAAGAAGCGCGACGTGGGTCCGAGCTTTACCAGCGCGTGCTGCGCGCAGTAGGCAGCAGGGAGGGGCCCGCGTCCTCGCGCGGGGGGCGGTCTCGGAGGGGTGAGGTCTCCTCGGCGACACGACGGCGATGGTGACGCGTGAGAGCCGCCGCGACACGAGGGGGAGAGCCTCCCGTGACCACGACCCACCCGCCGCTCACCGCGGCCTCGCGACCCCGCGTGGTTTGCGTGGTAACTCCGTTTCCACGCGACTAGGCTCGGGACGTGCTTCGCTACGAGATCCGCGCACTTCTACAGGGCGACGAGGACGAGCTCTACCGCGTCGCGAAGCACCTCAACTCGGTGAACCTCCCCGCCGACCGCGGGCGGATCGAGGAGATCGTCGACCTCTCCTACCGCAGCTTCGCCGGCGTCTTGCGCGCGAAGAACGAGCGGGAGTACGTCTTCGTCGTCGTCGACCGCGAGAAGAACCGAATCATCGGCTCCTCCATGATCCTGGCGCAGCTCGGCCGCCGCGGCGCGCCTTACATCTACTTCGACGTGATCGACGAGGAGAAGTACTCGGCGACCATCGACAAGCACTTCCATCACAAGATCCTGCGCATCGGCTACTCCTACGACGGCCCCACCGAGATAGGCGGGCTCGTGATGGACCCGGCGTATCGCAGCTCCACCGAGCGCCTGGGGACGATGATCTCGTACGTACGCTTCCTCTACATGGGCGCGCACCGCGAGCTCTTCAAGGACGAGGTCGTGGCGGAGCTCTTGCCGCCGCTGGAGGCGGATGGGACCAGCCACCTCTGGGAAGCGCTCGGGCGCAAGTTCACGCTGATGAGCTACGCGGAGGCGGACCTCCTCTCGAAGAAGAACAAGGAGTTCATCAAGGGCCTGTTTCCGGAGGGTGTGATCTACGCCACGCTCCTCTCCCAAGAGGCGCAGGCCGCGATCGGGAAGGTCGGTGCACAAACGAAGGGCGTCGAGAAGCTCCTGCGCCGCATCGGCTTTCGCTACGCGCACCGAGTCGATCCGTTCGACGGCGGGCCACACTTCAGCGCCCTCATGGATGAGGTCCTGCCGATCCGCGAGACGCGCCGCTCGACGCGCTGGAAGGCGCTCGCGCCGGGCGCGCCTGCGCGGAAGGGGCTCGTCGCGGTCGAGCTGGACGTGCCGCCCTTCTTCCGCGCCGTGAGCGCGGAGCTCTTCATTCCGCGCGACTCCGACGCCCCGATAGAGCTCGCGAGCGAGGCCATCGAGCACCTCGATCTACGCGAGCCACGGGAGGTCCTCGTGTGCCCGTACACCGATGACCCCCGCCACTTGCCCGTCCCCTCCAAGTCGGGACGCGGAGGGGCGCGCACCTGATGCCGAAGATCGCGATCGCCGGCGCGAGCGGGCTGCTCGGGACCGCCCTCGCGCGGCACCTCCGTGGCCGCGGCGACGAGGTCGTCCAGCTCGTGCGGCGCGAGGCTGCCGCAGGCGAGGTGCGCTGGGACCCGGCGCGCGGCGACCTCTCCGCGAGCGACCTCGCCGGCGTCTCGGCGATCGTGAACCTCGCCGGGGCGAGCATCGCGGACGGCCGGTGGACGAGCGAGCGCCGCGCCCTGATCCGTGACAGCAGGACGAGCTCGACCTCGCTCCTGGCGCGCGCGACCGCCGAGATGCGGCCGCGCCCTGCGCTCATCAGCGCTTCGGGCGTCGGGATCTACGGGCACCGACGCGGGAGCGAGTGGCTCGACGAAGCGAGCAGCGCCGGCAGCGGCTTCCTGGCCGACGTCTGCCGGGCGTGGGAGGCCGCCGCCGAGCCCGCCCGCGTCGCGGGGGCGCGCGTGGCGAGCCTCCGGCTTGGCGTCGTCCTCGCGGAGGAGGGAGGGGCGCTGGCCAAGCTGCTGCCTCTCTTCCGGCTGGGGCTCGGCGGGCGTGTGGGCTCGGGTGAGCAGTACATGAGCTGGGTGTCGATCATCGACGCCGTCCGCGCCTTCACCTTCGCGATCGACTCGACCGACGTGGAGGGGGCGACGTTGCTCACCTCTCCACACCCTGTCACGAACGAGGAGTTCACCAAGGCCCTTTCGGCCGCGCTGCGGCGCCCGGCGGTGGTGCCGGTGCCTGCGTTCGCGCTCCGGCTCGCGCTCGGTGAGATGGCGGAGGAGACGGTGCTCGCGAGCCAACGAGCCAAGCCCACGCGCCTCCTGGCCCTCGGCTTCGCCTTCGAGCACGGCGAGGTGGGCGCCGCGCTCGCCGCCATCCTCTCGCCGCGCGGATCTTGACGTGCGCGCCGGACCGCGGCGCGACAAACTCGGAGAGACCGTGTCCGACCGGTCGACCACCACCCTGGGGGGGCCTCGCCCAAGGCGGCGCTCCTCCCGTGGTCCGAACGCCCATGGATCTCCACCGGCACCTCGTCGCGCTCTCGCTCGCCTTCGCATCCACGGCGTGCGCGGGCGCGCCGGGCGGCCGCGCGGCCGCGCCGGTCGCCGCCGCGGAGATCGAGCCGATCCCGGAGACGACCGCCGAGATCGCGAGGGAGATCGTCGACGGACGCGCGGGCGCCCTCTTCGAGGTGCGACGGTTCCGGTTTCACCCGAGCGCCGCCACGATCGGGCGGCTCGCGCTGTTCGGTCCCGCCATGAAGGCGGTGGGGCTCGATCCCATCGCGGACTCGGCTCGCGTGTTCGTGTGCAGCTCCCACGCGCTGAGCGCGGAGGGCATCGCGGTCATCGAGCTCGAGCGCGACGATCGGGCCGTGGCGGGGCTCCTCCGCGCTGCGGGCGCCCCTGGGCCGCGCGACGCGACCTTCCCGTGGACCATCGTCTCTCTTCCCAGGAAGGAGCGGCGCGTCGTCGCGCTCGTGCGTCCCGGGCTCCTCGTCGTCGCCTCGACGGCGTTCCAGCGTCGGCTCGACGCGCTGCGCGTGCGCTCGCGCCTCCCGCGCATCCCGGGCGAGGCCGCGGCTCGCTTCTTCTCGTTCCAGCCGTCCTGGTCGCTCGGCTCGACGCCGCGCTGGCCGGACACGATCGGCGCGGCCCACGCGGAGCTCGAGTTCACGGACGACGCGGGCGCCGTCATCCGCTTCTTCGCCGAGTCGACCACCGAAGCGCAAGCGGCGGAGGACGCGGCCGCGCTGACCAAGGAGGCGCACGCCCTCCTGGCCGTCGACCTCGCCCTGTTCGAGATGCACCTGCTGGACCCGCCCCGGTTCGCCTCGTCGGGCCGGCGCGTCACGATGCAGACGCGCCTCCTGCCGAGCGACGTGGACTGGATCCTCGGCTTCACGGGGTCGCAGTGATGGGCGCGCCGCACGCGCTCGCGCTCGGGCTCGGGCTCGCGTGGGCCGCGGCGGGCTGCGCCCCCTCCGCCGCGCCGCCCGCGCGGGGTGTCCTCTTCCCCATCGGACCGCTCGCGAACGGCAAGGGTCCGCCGCGCTCGGCCTGCCCAGCGCAGCTCGAGCGGATCGCGGAGGAGCGCGGCCGGACCGGCGCGGGGAGCCCCGGCGAACCGGGATCCCTCCCGCGGCCCATCACGGTAGAGCTAGTCCCGAACGGGCAGATCGAGGTCCTCGCCGCCGAGGTCTGGGCCGGGAACGACGTCCTCTTCGCTGGCATCGCGGGTGAGGACCCGCTCCACGAGGTGCGCTTCTGGGCCGGTGAAGGCGAGTGGCTGACGACGCACCTCACCACGCGGGCCCCGGTTCGCGGCGGCCTCTTCGACTCCGTCGCCTACTGCTCCGTGCGCAGCGCCTCGTTCAAGGCGCCCGCGGACGGGGCGCGCGTCGAGATCACGCTCCACTCCGGATCCACCCCGTTCGACCCCTACCTGCGCGTCGATCCGGCGGGCCTCGCGGTGCGCCCCTACGACTGGGACTGGGAAGATGGCGAGGCGCCGCCGGCCCCCGTCGAGGCGCCCATGCCCGACCCCCAACCGGGCGACTGAGGTGCGCCTCGCGCCCCTCGTCAGCCGACGCGCGAGATCCGCTCCCCGATCTCCTCGTGCGTGATACGGCCAGCCTTGGCGTCTTCTTCGATCTGTTGGAGCTCGGCCTTCGCGGCCGCCTCCTTCGCCGCCAGCTCCTCCTTGCTCTGCTTGTACGCCTCCTTGCCCTCGGCCTGCGCCTTGCCGAACTCCGCCTTGAGCTTCTCGGCGTCGAGCTCCGCGCCGCTCTCGAAGAACTGGTGGAAGACCTTACCGACCGCGTACGTGGAAGCGAAGCTCGTCGTCGCCCCCACGATGCTGCCCCAACCGGGGAGCAGCTTCGCGATGTTCGAGAGCGCGATGCGGGCGCCCGTGCCGATGCCCACCCCGGCGAGAAGGGAGCGCGCCCGCTTCTTGTCCAGCGGGCGCCCGTGCATCGCCGCGATGTCTCTCACGAGGCCGACCTGCAGGTACACGACCGCGAGGTCGGTCACGATGGAGAGCCCGGGCCACGGCGCCGCCCCTAGCAGGGCGCTGAAGATCGAGGCCTTGCGGGTCTCCGACGCGATCTTCTTGCCGCGCTCCACCTCGTCCGGGATGAGCTGGAACTGGCTGGAGACCTCCGTCTCTTTCTCGGCGAAGAGCTGCGCCAGATCCCGCTCGCGCGACTCGGTCACGCCGAGCTTCACCCGCAGGGTCTTGAGCAGCTCCTTCTCCTCGGAGGAGCAGGCGCCGTCCGCGTAGGCGAGGCTGTAGGCCGACCGGAAGGTCTCGTCTCGCGCCTCCGGCGTCTTGAGGATCGCGATCTGCTCCTCGATGTCGAACACGTCGGCGAAGATCTCACGCGCGCTGATGACCTCCGAGAGACCGACCGTCTCCAGGGCGCTCTCGATCGCGCGGCGCTCCTCTTCGTGCAGCGTGCCGTCGGCCTGCGCGACCGCGACGAGGACGTGGAGGCTGGCGACGGCTTCCGTCTGAGAGATCGTCATGGCCGTAGAGGAGCCGAGCCGCCGGCCCCCGTCAACGCCGCGAAGGCTCAGCTCGGGCCCGGATCGCCGGCGCCGACGGGCTTGGCCGCCGGCCGCGCCGCCGCCCCCTTCGGGGCCTCCTTCGGGGCCTCGGGCTTCCGGCGCTCGTCCTCGTCGATGCGCCCGTCCTTCATGGTCACGACGCGGGGCATGGACCGCGCGAAGGCCAGATCGTGCGTGACGACCACGATGGTCGTGCCGTGCTTCTCGTTGATCTCGAAGAACAGCCGCTCGATGGCCTCGCCCGTCTTGGAGTCGAGGTTGCCCGTGGGCTCGTCCGCGAGGAGCAGCTTCGGCGACAGCACCAGCGCGCGAGCGAGCGCAACCCGCTGCTGCTCCCCGCCGGACAGCTCCCCCGGGCGGTGCGTCGCCCGCGGGCCGAGCCCGACCTCCTCGAGCAGCGCCATGGCGGGGCCCCGGATCTCCGCGTGGGTCCGCCCTTGGATCAGGCCTGGCATCATGACGTTCTCCAGAGCGTTGAACTCCGGCAGCAGGTGGTGGAACTGGAACACGAAGCCGATGGTGCGATTGCGGATGCTGGCGAGCTTGGACCCGGAGAGCCCGGTCAGGTCGTCCCCGGCGAGCGCGATCCGGCCCCGCGTCGGGATGTCCAGCGTCCCGATGAGGTGCAAGAGCGTGCTCTTGCCTGCCCCGCTGGAGCCCACGATCGCGAGGACCTCACCCTGATCGATCGTGAGGTCGATGCCACGAAGCACGTCGAGCGCCCGCCCCATGTGGACGAACGTCTTGTGGAGATCCTCTACGACGACGATGGGCTGGGGCATGGTGGGATCGGGCTCTCCGTCACTCGTGCCGGAGCCCCTCGACGGGGTGAAGCCTCGCGGCGGTGTGCGCAGGGTAGATGGTGGCCAGCGTGCAGATCGCGCACGAGGCGAGGGCGACGATGCCGTAGTCGACGAGGTCGACGTTCACCGGGAGGCGATCGATGTAGTAGACCTCGGGCGGGAGCCTGGCGCCGAACCATTTCAGCCCCGTGCAGGCGGCGAGCGCGATCCCCACCCCGAAGAGCGTGCCGATGGCGCCGATGACGACGCCCTCGATCATGAACACACGACGGATGTGCCCCTCGGAGGCGCCGAGCGCCTTCATCACGGCGATCTGCCGACCCTTCTCGGTCACCATGAGGAGCAAGGTGCAGATGATGCAGAAGCTCGCGACGGCGATCGCGATGGAAAGGATCATGAACGTCGCCACGCGCTCTAGCTGAAGCGCGCTGAAGAGGTTCTTGTTCATCTCCTTCCAGTCGCGCGTGCGGAGCTCCTGCGGCGCGGCCGCCGTCGACCACTCCTTCAGCGTCGCCGCGACGGCCGCGTCGAGCGCGGGGCGAAAGGCCTCCACGCGCTCGGGCTCCCGGACGCGGATGTCCACCTGGGTGATCTTCTCCTCCAGACCGAAGAACTTCTGCGCCTCGTCCAGCGTGATGTAGGCGTGGCTGGCGTCGTACTCGTACATCCCGCTGTAGAAGATGCCCGCCACGCGGAACTTTCGCGTCCGGGGCATCACCCCCATCGGTCCGAGGTCCCCCATCGGGGAGAGGAGCGACATCTCGTCGCCGACACATACGTGCAGAGACTTCGCGAGCTCGCGGCCGAGGATGACCCCGGGACGGGGCGGGTTCCGGCTCTTGCGGGCGGCCTTCACCGCTGGATCCACGTTCGGATCGGGATCGTAGAACTCGAACGTCTGCTTGGTGCGGACGGAGCCGTCGGGCAGGCGGCAGATCGTCTCTCCGTCGGGGATGTTCGCGAGGGCCTCCGTGTCGGTGAGGTACGAGAACTTCCCGACGTCGATGTTCTGCTCGAGGTCGATGACGGTCCCGATGGTCGTGGGGTCGACGCCGCGCACGAGGACGCCTGCCGTGTTCGTCGCGCTGGAGCTCATGGCGTCCCCTGCCACGACGGGCGTCGCCGCGCCCTCCGGCCCGAGGCCCAGGCGGACGCGATCCACGACTTCCTCCCAGTCGGTGAAGCCCCCCGTGCCTCCGGAGTCGACGACGACGTGTGCGTAGTTCCGGAGGATCTTCTGCTTCAGGTCGTGGCCGAAGCCGCCCATGATGCTCGTCACGGAGCAGAGCGCGCAGGACGAGACGCTGACGCCGAGGATCGACAAGACGGAGATGATGGTCAAAAACCCGCTCTTGGTGGCGCGGACGTGCCGCGCCGCCACGAACGGCACGAAGCCGAGCCGCTCGAGCGCGTTCAGGAGCGCCGGGAGGAGGGCGAACAGCAGGAAGACGAGGAACAGGAGCCCAGCGGCGAGCGACGCGTACCGCACGGGGTCGGCGACCATGTCGAACTGCGCGTGCGGATCCCGCGGGATCTTCAGCGCGAAGTAGAGGAGCACCGCGAACGCGCCGCCGGAGACGCCGCCCCCGAGCCCGACCACGATGCGGAGCGGGTCGAGCTCGGGCTTGCCGCCGCGGCCGTCGTCCGTCCTGGCGAACCCGCGGACGATCAACCCGACGGAGGCCAGCGCCGATGCGGCCAAGAAGGCGAGCGCGCGCGGGTCCGTCGAGTCCATGGTCAGTCTTCGGGTCGGAGGAGCGGGAACAGGATCACGTCGCGAATCGACGGACTCTGCGTCAAGATCATCGTGAGGCGGTCTATTCCCAGGCCGAACCCGGCGGTCGGGGGCAGCCCGAACTCGAGCGCGCGGATGTAGTCGGCGTCGTAGTCCATGGTCTCCTCCGCGCCCTGCGCTTTCTTCTCGACCTGCGCGGTGAACCGCGCCGCCTGATCGTCGGGATCGTTCAGCTCGCTGAAGGCGTTGCAGACCTCGCGGCCGTCCACGAACAGCTCGAAGCGATCGGTCAGCGTCGGGTCCGCGTCCTTCTTGCGCGCGAGCGGCGAGACCTCGGTCGGATAGTCCGTCACGAAGACCGGGACGCTCCGCGCGCCATCCTCGGTGCGGTGGTCGCGCGTCAGGAAGGGCTCTGCGAGGTACTCGTACGCGCAGAACAGGAGCTCGCCCGGGCCCTCCGACTTCTCCGCGCCCTTGCGGAAGTTCGCCCAGTCGATCTCGCGGCCGCGGGCCTTCGCCACCTTCGCCCACTCCTTGATCGGGGCGTCCGGCGCGGCCACGAGCGCGGGGGCGTCGCCAGGGAGGCCGGCACGCTCGAGCGCTTCGGTCACCATCTGCCGCATCGGGACGCGCGCGAAGCGATCGAACGAGAACGTTCGCGCCGCCTTCCACCGCGCGTGCGCCTCGGGGAGGGCGCGCTCGAGCCGCGCGTCCACCGCGCGGAGCATCTCCTCCGTCTGATCCATGAGCGTCTCGTACGTGGCGTACGCTTGGTAGTACTCGAGCATCGTGAACTCGGGGTTGTGCCGGGTGCTGATGCCCTCGTTGCGGTAGCACCGCGCGATCTCGTACACGCGCTCGAACCCGCCCACGACCAGGCGCTTGAGGTAGAGCTCCGGGGCGATCCGCATGAAGAGGTCCAGGTCCAGGGCGTTGTGGTGCGTGAGGAACGGCTTCGCGAGCGCGCCCCCGACCACCGTCCCCATGGTCGGCGTCTCGACCTCCAGGAACCCGCGCGCGTCCAGGAACTCCCGGAGCGCCGAGACGATGACCGTCCTGGCCCGGAACGTCGCCTGGACGTCCTTGTTGGCGACCAGATCGACGTAGCGCATCCTGTAGCGCTGCTCGACGTCCTTGAACGTCGTCTTCGTGGGGAGCGGCCTGTGCGCCTTGGTCAGCAGGCGCACCGACGTGGGGTTGACCGAGAGCTCGCCCTTGTCCGTGGCCATCGTCTCGCCCTCGGCCTCGACGAAGTCCCCGAGGTCGAGATCGTCCAAGCGAGAGAACGCCGCGCCGAGAACCGTCTCCTGGCAATAGAGCTGGAGCTCCCCCGTGTGGTCGCGCAGCCGCACGAACGCGCCCGCGCCGAACGACCGGAGGAAGAGGATCCGCCCGGCGACACGCACGCGGCGAGCCGCGGCGGCGACACGATCCTTGTCGTAGCGTCCGTCCTCGCGCGTGTGCTCGGCGTGGTGCGCGCGTACCTCCGCGAGCGGCGTGAGCGGCGTCCCGCGCTCGCGCGCCGTCACGTCGTTGGCGAAGGGGTTGTCTCCGCGCGCTCGCACGCGCGCTGCCTTGGCCCGCCTCGCGGCGATGAGCGCGGCCTCACCTGCGGCTTCGTCGTCTCGGCCCTGGGTCACGGATCCTCCTCTGCCGCCCCGCCCTTGCGCAGGGTGCCCCCGGAGGCGGCCAACAAGTAGCTCTCGATGAAGCCGTCGATCCCGCCGTCGAGGACGGTGTCCACGTCGCTCGCCTCCTGGCCCGTGCGGACGTCCTTGACCAGGCGGTAGGGGGCGAGGACATAGTTCCTGATTTGGCTGCCGAAGTTGATCGCGCTCTTCTGCGCGTTCAGCGCCGCGGCGTCGGCCTCGCGCTTGCGAAGCTCCATGTCGTAGAGCTTGGCCCGGAGCATCTTCATGGCGAGCGCGCGGTTCTGGTGCTGGCTGCGCTCGGCCCGGCACACGATGTTGAGACCGGTGGGGTGGTGCTTCAGCCGGACGGCCGTCTCCACCTTGTTCACGTTCTGCCCGCCCTTGCCGCCGGCGCGCATGGTGGTGATCTCGATGTCCTTGTCGTTGACGACGACGTCGATCTCGTCCTCGACGTCGGGCGTCACCTCGACGGCGGCGAAGGCGGTCTGCCGCGTCTGGTCGGCGTTGAAGGGGCTCATGCGCACGAGGCGGTGGACGCCCGCCTCGCTGCGGAGGTAGCCGTAGGCGGAGTCGCCGGTGACGGAGATGGTCGCCGCGTCGATGCCGGCCTCCTCGCCCTCCTGGTAGTCGATGACCTCGGCCTTGAAGCCGCGTCGCTCTGCCCAGCGCATGTACATGCGCAGCAGCATCCCCGCCCAGTCCTTCGCGTCGGTGCCCCCAGCGCCCGGGTGGATGCTGAGGATCGCCGACGCCTTGTCCGCGGGGCCCGAGAGCATTCGCTCGAGCTCCGCCTTCCGGAGGCGCGCCCCGATCGCCGCCGCCTGGGCGGCCGCGTCCGCGATGACGCCCTCGTCCCCCTCGGCCGCGCCGAGCTCCAGGTACTCCCCGAGATCCGTCAGATCCCGGGCGAGGTTCTTGGCGAGGTCGAGCTTCGCCTCGACCTGCGAGCGCTTCCGAAGCGTCTTCTGCGCGGCCTCGTTGTCGTTCCAGAAGCCCGGGACCAGCGTGGCCTGGTTCAGATCTTCGAGCATCCTCTCGAGTCGAGGGACGTCAAAGATGCCCCCTTAGCGCCTCAAAGCGCCGCTGGAGGTCCAGGATGGTGGAGCGCGTCTCGGGCAACATGGAGACTCACCTCTTAGCGGTCCCCCCGACCTACCGCAAGGACACGTGTCGCGCCGGGTGAGCGGGTGAGACCTGCCGGCCGGCGGAGCGCGGGGAACCGTCAGCGATACGGGTTGTTCAGATCTTCGCCGGGGCCGGCGGGCGCGCTGGTGGGCGCGCTCGTCGGCGCGCTGGTAGGCTCGGCGGTCGGGCGTGGGCGCGGCCTGCCGGGGCGGTAGGGGCGGCCGCTCTTCGGCTCCTCCTCCTCCGGCTCGCCCGTCGCGACGGCCGAGGCCGTGGCCGTGGGCGCCGCGACCGAGGTCGGCGGCGGAGGGACCTCGTCCTTGCGCTCCGGCTTGCGCTCCTTCTCGGACGTCGCTTTCGGCGGCGCGGCCGCGTCGGGCCCGCCCTGCGTCTTGAGCAGCAACAGGCCCGTCCCGAACACCAGCAGGAACGCGACGAAGACGACGGCGTACTTGCCGACGCTGCGCTTCGGCACGTCGCGCACCATCGTCGAGTCCTGCTGGGACGACGGCGGCGCGGGCATCGAGTCCGTCGGCAGCGTCATCGACCCGGGCGTGAAGCCGCCCGCCGACACCTCCCCGGTGGCGCTGACGAGGGTGCGCGGCTGGGGGCGCACCGCGGGAGACACGGGGGCGACCTCGTGCACGTACCCAGGGCTCGCGGGAGAGAGCGCCCCGTCCGCGGCGGCAGCGATCTGCACGCGCGCGTCGCCCGGGGGAGCGTCGGACGGCGAGGGCGCCCCGAGCCGATCCGCCGGCATCGGCATGCGAGGCGTGCGCACCACGCCGCTCGTCGCGACGCTCGGCGCCCCGCCGGCCTCCCCCACCACGGCGCCGTTGGAGGACGCGTGGGCGCGGGCGGCGGCGAGGAGCGGCTCGACCTGGATGCCCCGCGCGGTCTTGACCGCGGGCTGGAGCGGGGCCGGAGGCTTGGAGCCGGCACGGGCGACCGTGGGAGCGTCCTCCCCGAGGTCGTCCGAGAGCTGCGCCTTGTAGGCAATCGCCGCCGCGGCCTGATCGAACCGATCCATCGACGGCGTCGCCGGCGGGATGAGGCGAGGCGGCGGGCTCTGCTCGGGCGACGGCGGGGGCCCGTGGCCCATCAGCGTCGGTTGGCTCGCCGGCGGCGGCGGCGACGGCCGCGGCGGCGGCGCCGGACGGCGCGAGCTCGGCGGCGGCTCCTCGGCGGCCTGGAGCGCGGAGGCGGCCTCCGCGAGCGTGGGCGTCGTGCGCAGCCGAGGCGCCTCGACCTTCGGCATGGCGGGCTTCTGCTGCTCGAGCGCGAAGCGCATCGTGATGTCGGCGGCGACCTCGAACTGAGGCGTCGACGGGTGCGCCGCCGCGCCGGCGAACTGCGGGCTGGCCGCGGGCGGCGGCGGACGGGACGAGCCGCCGCCGTCTCGGTGAGTCTGGGGCATCGACGCGTGCATGTCGGCGACCACGTCGGCGCTGAGACCGAGCTGGGTGCGGTGGGGGACGGGCGGAGGCGGCGGCGGCAGCGCGCCCTGGATCACCACCGGCTGGCCGGAGTCGCTCTGCGCGAGCCACGCGCGGACGCTCTCGCGCTGCGCGCCGATCTCCTGGCCCAGCACCATCTGGACGAAGCTCGCCACCTCGCGTGGGGAGGCGAGGCCCACGTCGGTGACGCTCTGGCTCGCGGACTGGCGCGCCGCCGCCTCGATGGCGTCGCCGAAGTCCGCCGCCGTCTGGTATCGGCGGCTGGGATCTCGGTCCAGCGCCCGCAGCGCGACCACGTCGAACACCTTCGGGATCGACGGGACGATCTCGCTCGGGGGCCGCACCGGCTCGACCAGGATGCGCTGGAGCGTGGCGGCCTCGCTGTCGGCCTTGAACAGGCGCCGACCGCAGAGGACCTCCCAGAAGATGATCCCCATCGCGAACAGATCGGTCCGGCGATCCAGCTCGTCGCCGCGCGTCTGCTCGGGAGCCATGTACGCGAGCTTGCCCTTGAGCTTGCCCTGCGCGGTGGACGTCAGGCGCGCGGAGGCGCGCGCGACCCCGAAATCGGTGATACGAGCGGTCCCGTCCACCCCGACGAGGACGTTCTGCGGCGAGACGTCGCGGTGGACCAAGCCGAGGAGCTGCCCGCGGTCGTCCCGCAGCTCGTGCGCGGCGTGCAGCCCCGCGAGCGCGTCGAGCAGGATGCGCAGCATCACGTGCCGCGCGGGGAGCTGGCCCATGGACATCGTCCGGGCCACGACGCGCGAGAGGGTGTCCCCCTCCACGTACTCCATCACGAGGTAGTAGCCGGCCTCGTTCTCCCCAACCTCGAGGATGGGGACGACGTTGGGGTGGTGGATCAGGGCCGCGAGGCGCGCCTCGTCGAGGAACATCTCCACGAACTCGGGCTCGTTCTGGAGGTGCGGGTGCAGGCGCTTGATGGCCATGAACCGCTGGAAGCCTCCGGCCCCGCCCCGGCGCGCCAGGAAGACCGTGGCCATGCCGCCCGTGGCGATCTCCCCGATGAGCTCATACCGGTCGAGCCGCCGGCGCGGATCGGCTGGGTCCAGGAGCTTCACCTTGGCCACGGCGCCCTCACTTCAAATCTCGTATCCCCGAGTGCACTACGGGCCAGTCTACAGCAGCCAGCCCATCCGGTCAGAATCCCGCGGGCTCAGAAGCGGCCGCGATAGCCGACCACCACGTGGTGGTCCCGAGAATGCCCGCTGAAGGCTCTAGCACCGCCGAAGTCCACCCACAACGGACGGCTGGCCGAGGCGGCCTCGCCGTCGTCCCCGTCCCAATCCGCCACGATGGCGAAAATCACGGTCAAGGCGGCCGCGCCGGCCGTCCCGCCGATCAGGGCGTTGGTACGGACCTCCTTGGCCTCACCTTCCTGGAACAGCGGGCAGTCTTCGCCTTGGCCCCGACACTCCTCCTTCACCTTGTCCGCGCCTGGGTTCTGGATCGTGTCGATGCCGCTCCAGATGGTGGTGGCGCCGAGGCCCACGGTCACGGCGAGGCCGACGAAGAACGGGGCCGGATGGATGCGCCAGTCCCCCTTCGGCTCGTCCGGAGGCCCCACGTCCGATCCCCCGGCGCCGCCTTCGCCTCCGCCGCCCTCCGGCGCCGCGCCGCCCGCGCCCACCGTCGCGCCGGCCGAGCCGGAGCCGTCCTTGGCGGGCGAGAACCGGAGGGAGCTCTCGCCACCCGCCGTCGCGGCGACGGTCTGCTCCTTCGCCGCGATCTTCCCGAGAAAGCTCGCTCCGAGCGTCTGGGACCCGGGGTCGAGGAACACCACCCAGCGGGTCGCGGCCTCTCCGTGGACGATGCGGGTCCCGGCCGCGACCAGGCAGGGCGCCGCGCAGCTCACCTTCACCCGGTGCAGCCCCGACGCGGTCTTCTCGAGCGTCTCTTCCGCGAGCTTCTTCGTCTCGGCGTCGTCGGCGTAGCGCTCCAGCGCCAGCGCAGCGAGCGTGGCCGCGCGCGAGGCCTGGCCTGCCTCAGACCGGGCGCGCATCGCGAACCGCAGCGCCTTGGCGCTCGGCACCGCGGAGTCCGCAGCCTCGAAGTGGGCCGCCGACTCCTCGAACCGACCGTCCTTGTACGCCTTGGCCCCGGCCTCGAACGAGTCGGCGGCCGCGCGCAGCTTGGCGGGGTCGGGCCCCGCGAACACGCCGGCGGGCTGCGTGAGGCACGCCAAGGCCAGGCCGAGCGCCGCGAGTCGGACGCGCATGCCCGAGTTCTCGCCGCGATGCGCTGCAGCGTCAACCGCTACGCGTCAGGCCATCTCGAGGAAGAGCCTCTCGGGCTCCTGCAGGTACCCGATGATCTCGTAGGCGAACGCCGCGCCGACGTGCCCGTCGATGATGCGGTGGTCGAACGACAGCGAGAGCAGCATGACGCGCCCGATGACGATCTGCCCGCCCTTCACGACGGGCTTCTCCTTCATCTGGTGGACGCCGAGGATCCCCACCTCGGGGGAGTTGAGGATCGGGGTGGCGAAGAGGCCGCCCTGGGCGCCGAGCGAGGTGATCGTGAAGACGGAGCCGCCGAGGTCCTCCGGGCGCACCTTGCCGGCCTTGGCGTCCTCCCCGATGCGCTGGATGTCGCGAGCGATGTCGAGCAGGCTCTTCTTGTCGGCGTCCCGCACGACCGGGACGATGAGGCCTGCGTCGGTGGAGGTCGCGACGCCGATGTGACGCGCGCGCTTGGTGACGATCTCGCTCGAGGCCTCGTCGAAGGCGCTCGCGAGGGAGGGATGCTTGCGCAGCGCCGCGACGACCGCCTTGGTGATGAACGGCAGGTACGTCAGCTTGACGCCCTGCTTCTCGGCGGCCGGCTTGAGCCGATCGCGCAGGGCGACGAGGTTCTCGCAGTCGCACTCCTCCACGAAGGTGAAGTGCGCCGCCGTGTGCTTCGAGCGGCTCATGCCCTCGAAGATCCGCTTCCGCACGCCGCGGAGGGCTGCCCGCTCGTCTCCCTCGGCCGGGGCGACCGAGGTCCGAGCCTGGGCCGGCGCCGACCCGCGGCCGGCGAGCCCGCCAGGACCGGCGGGCGGGGTCGCGTGGCTCGGCGCGGGGGCCGCGCGGAGGCGCCGGACGTCGTCCTTGGTCACGCGGCCGCTCGGCCCCGTGGGCTCGACGCTCCGGAGATCCACGCCGAGCTCCCGGGCGAGCTGGCGCGTGGCGGGCGTAGCGAGGGGCTTGGCGTTGAAGTAGCCGCTCGACGCTGCGTGGGCACCGTTGCCGTTCTTCGCCGCCGCTGGCTTCTGCGCGAAGAGCGACATACCCGGGAGGTCCTCCCGGATGTCGCCTACGGCCGTGGCCGCTGGGCCGTCGTCCTTCTTCGCGGGCGCGGGCTTCTGCGCGGGGGGCGTGGCGGCGACGCCGGCGCCGCCGCCGAGGTCGAACACGACCAGCACCGAGTGGACCGGGACCACGGCGCCCACGGCGCCTCGGGTCTCCGTGATGCGACCGGCCTTCGGCGAAGTGATGGTCACGGTCGCCTTGTCCGTCATCACCTCGACCATCGGCTGGTCCTCCTGGACGACGTCGCCGGGCCCGACGAGCCACTTGACGATCTCGCCTTCGGTGACGCCCTCTCCGATGTCGGGGAGCTTGAACTCGTAGGTGCTCATGCCGTGTCTCCGTCAGTAGCGCGCCGTCTCGAGGACGGCAGGCACGATGCGGTGGGAGAGCGGGAGGTACTCGTTCTCGAGCGTGTACGGGAACGGGGTGTCGAAGCCCGTGACGCGCTTGGGCGGCGCCTCCAGGTGGAGGAACGCCTTCTCGTTCACCATGGCGACGATCTCGCCGCCGAGCCCGCAGCTCTTGGGCGCCTCGTGGACGACGACGACGCGCCCCGTCTTCTTCACCGACGCGATGACCGTGTCGATGTCCAGCGGCCAGAGCGTGCGCAGATCGATCACCTCCACGTCGACGCCCTCGGCCGCGCACTTCTGCGCGGCGTCCATGGCCTCGTACAGCATGGCGCCCCACGTGACGAGCGTGACGCTCGAGCCCTCCTTCACCACGGCGGCCTGGCCCAGGGGCACCGTGTAATCGCCCTCGGGGACCTCGCCCTTCGCCGCGCGGTACACGCGCTTCGGCTCGAAGAAGAGGACGGGGTCCGGATCGCGGATGCTCGAGAGCAGGAGGCCCTTCGCGTCGGCCGGGGTGGCGGGGCATACCACCTTCAGCCCGGCCACGTGGATGAACTGCGCCTCGGGCGACTGCGAGTGGTAATGGCCACCCCGGATGCCGCCGCCCACGGGCGTGCGGATGACGCACTTCGCCGAGTACTCGCCGCCGGAGCGGTAGCGGTACTTCGCCAGCTCGCTCACGATCTGGTCGTACGCCGGGAAGATGAAGTCGGCGAACTGGATCTCCGGGACGGGGACCAGCCCGTAGAGGGCCATGCCGATGGCCGCGCCGATGATGCCGCCCTCGGAGAGCGGCGTGTCGACGACGCGATCGTCGCCGAACTCGTCGAAGAGGCCCTGGGTGACGCGGAAGACGCCGCCGACCTTGCCTACGTCCTCCCCGAGGACGACGACGCGGGGGTCTCGGCGCATCTCGAAGCGCAGCGCGTCGTTGATCGCCTGCACCATGTTCATCTGAGGCATCGTTCGTTCCTGCTCGTTCAGGTGGGACGTCGTGGTGGGCCGAGCCGCGGATCAGTGACCGTGACCCTTGGCGCGCGGACCTCGGAGGAGCTCGGCCTGCTGCTCCCGTAGGTGCCAAGGCAGCTCCCCGAAGACCCCTTCGAACATCGACTCGAGCGTGGGCGCCGGCGTCGCCTCGCTCACCTTGATCGCGGCGCGGAGCTCGGCGTCCAGCTCGCTCTCGATCTGTTTGTCCTGCGCCTCGGTGTAGCCGTACGCCTTGGTCAGGTGGAGGCGCAGGCGGGGGAGCGGATCGAGCCCGCGCCAGGGGTCGACCGAACCGTCGGGCCGGTACGCCTTGGGGTCGTCGCTCGTCGAGTGCCCCGACAGGCGGTAGGTGAGCGCCTCGATGAGGGTGGGCCCCTCCCCGCGCGCCGCCCGCGCGATGGCCTCCCGCGTCACGGCGACGACCGCGAACAGATCGTTGCCGTCCACGCGGACGCCCGGCATCCCGTAGGCGACGGCCTTCTCCGCGAAGGTGCGCGAGGCGGTCTGGCGCTCGGTCGGGACGCTGATCGCCCAGCCGTTGTTCCTGCAGAAGAACACCGTGGGGGTCTTGAAGACGCCGGCGAAGTTCATCCCGTTGTGGAACTCGTTGGAGCTCGTGGCGCCCTCCCCCAGGTAGACGATGGTGACGAGATCGTCCTTCTTCATCTTCGCCGCCCACGCGAACCCCACGGCCTGTGGGATCTGGGTGCCGATCGGCGAGCTGACGCTCGTGACCTTGGCCGCGCGGAAGCAGTAGTGATCCGGCATCTGGCGACCGAGGGCCGGGTCGTTGGCGTTGCCGAACATGTTGTCCACGTACCGCTGGAGCGGCATGCCGCGCCACAGGGCCGCGCCGAACTCGCGGTAGCAGGGGAAGAGCCAGTCCTGGCTGCGCAGCGCGAACGCGCTGCCGAGGATCGCGGCCTCCTCTCCGAGGGACCCGATGTGGAAGCCGATCCGCCCCTGGCGCTGCAGCGCCACGAGGCGGTCGTCCAGGATGCGGGTGCGGAGCATCGCCCCGTAGAGGGCGAAGACCTCGTCGCGCGTGAGCTTGGGATCGTGGCGCGGATCGAGCGAGCCGTCGGGCTGGAGCACCTTGACGACGTCGTCGGCGAGCGCGTCGCTCGGATGACGCGCGACGCTCGGCCCCACGGCGAGGTCGGCCGCGCTCATGGCCGGGTGCGAAGAGGTGCCGTTCGCCGCGTGTGCCGCGTCCGCGGCCGGCGCGCCCGGCGCGTTCGGGTGGGGGAGCGAGCTCATGGGCCCGACGGTAGTCAAAGTTTGCGCGGCGTCTAGACTTCAATCCAGCGCTTCGCGCCTCTCGCCCACGGCTGGCCGAAGAGGACCGTCCCAGCACGAGAAACGGCCCGGCCGGCCTCGGCGAGGCCGCGACACCAGCGGTCAGCCGACGGCGGTCTGGGCCGCCGCGATGGCGCCGTCCACGGCCGCCGGCCCGAGCCCGAACGCTTGCGAGAGCTGCTCCATCGTGGCGCGCTCCACGCCGCTCACACCTCCCGAGATGTAGCCGATCAGCGCGGCGACGCGGAGCACCTCGTGTTGCTGCTCGGGCTTCGGCACGGTCTGCGCGACGAACTGGATCCGCCTCTCCGCGCCGTCCTCCTCGTAGGAAGCCTCGAGGTCGGCCAAGAGGGCAGCGACCTGGCCTGCCTCCACGTGGTGATCCGTCGCCGCGAGGACGACCTGCTCGAACGCCGCGCGCTCCTCGTCGTCGAACTCCCCGTCGGCGTGCGCGACGAGGAACGCGCCCTCCACCAGCGCCTCGAAGAGGGCGGCGGCGGCGGGATCGAACCCCGTCGGGGGCGTGTCCTCCTCGCCGGTCGGGCGGGTGCCGTAGAGCTTCGCGGCGCGGCTCAAGATCGAGTTCTTCTCACCGCCGTCCTGGGCGAGGCCGATCACGTCCCCGGGCCCGACCGAGGCACGCGCGGTCCGGAGCGAAGTCGCGATGCGGTCGAGCAGGCTCTGGTCCACGGACATAGGATACGCGACGGTTTCTCGACATGGGTGAAGCGTCAAGCCCTGCGTTTGCTAATCTCGGTCCTCGTGCCCCGTGATCCCCTGCCGCCGCAGCCCCCGGTGCCCCACCTCCGTGGCGGCGAAGGCTACGGCGGCGCCGCGAGCCCCGCGCCGCACCCCGGCGCTCGCTACGCCCTCCGGTTCGAGCTGCTCGCGCCGATGGCGGTGGGGAGCACCGCGCGCGTGGACCTCTGCAGGAGCCTCGGACCGCTCCACTCCGGGATGGAGGCCGCGACCCCTCGGGCCCTCCCAGGCCAGCTCTTGGCCGTGAAGCGCCCCCTCGCGGAGCTCGCGGGGGACGAGTCCGTCGGCAGGCGCTTCCTCGACGAGGTCTGGATGACGGCGTCGCTCCACCACGCGAACGTGGCCGGCGTGGCGGGCTGGGGGCACGACCAGGCCGGCCCCTACCTCGCGGTGGAGCTCGTCCAGGGCGTGTCGCTCGCCCGGCTCATGAAGAGCGTCTTCGAGACCGGGGAGCAGTTCTCCGAGCGCCTGGTCGTGTACATCGGCCTCTGCGTCGCCCGAGGGCTCGCGGCCGCGCACGAGCTCACGACGGACCGAGGAGAGCTGCTCCACCTCGTCCACCGCGATCTTTCCGCGGCCAACGTCCTGGTCGGCTTCGGGGGCGAGGTGAAGATCTCCGACTTCGGGCTCGCGAAGGCCAGGGACCGCCTCACGGTCACCACGAGCGAGCTGCCGACGCGCAGCCTCGCCCACGTCTCGCCGGAGGAGCTCGCGCAAGATCAGGCGGATCACCGCTCCGACCTCTTCGCCTACGGCGTGATGTTGTTCGAGCTCCTCACGGGGCGCCCGCCGTTCAAGGGCAAGGACGAGATCGCCACCCTCGAGGCGGTCATGCGACATCCTCCGCCCGACCCCGTCGCCCTCCGCGCGAAGATGGATCGCGCGCTCGCGGCGCTCGTGCTGCGCTGCCTGGAGAAGTCCCCCGCTCGGCGGCCGCAGTCGGCGCGGGAGATCGTCGCCGAGCTCGAGCGCTGGCTCGACGTCCACGGCTACCGGACGGAGAACGTCGAGGCGCTCGCGCGGTTCGTGCGCCGCAACTCGATGCGGCAGATGCGGTGGTTCGAGCGGGTGATCTCGGGCGAGCGGGAGCCGTCCCCGAGCCCCTTCGCGCCCCCCAAGATCTCGCTCTACGACCCGGCCGCCGACGGACCGACCGGGGGCGTCGCGGCGTCGACGTCGACCAAGTCGACGAGGACGCAGCAGCGCGCAGACGAGCCGACGCTCGTCGACCGGCCGAAGCCGAAGCCCTCCGCGCCGCGCCGATCGCGCTCGACCGACTCCTTCCAGGCGCTCCAGAAGACGCGCCGCCTGAGCGAGGAGGCGGACCCGCTCTCGGGCGTCCCGTCGTTCGTGGACCACGAGTCGGAGGACGACGTGCCGACCGTGGCGCTGCGCATCGACGCCTCGACGCGTGACGCGCTCGCCTCCGGCAAGCAGGTGCCGCGCCACGGCCCCTCGGGGCGCGGCCCGCTGGGCACCGCGTATTTGGACGGCTCGCGCACGCCCGAGCCGCCGCGCGGCGGGGTCATCCGGACCATCGAGCGCGAGCTCGAGCGCCTGCGCGAGCTCGCGACCGAGCGGCACGACCGCGCCCGATCCGCCCGGGAGGCCGCGCGCGTGGCCGTCCTCGAGGCCGAGCGGGCGGAGGCGGACGCCCGGCTCGTGGAGCGCGCCATCGGCGGGGCGCGGCAGGCGCTGGACACCGCGTCGCGCGGCAATGGCTAGGAGGCGGCGCGGCGGCTCGAGGAGGCGCTGGCCGCGCTCGGCGAGAAGGGCCCCGCCCGCTGACGGCCGCGCCTGTCGCTCGTCGGCTCGGGTTGCGCTAGGATTTCGTCATGCGGCGCGCTTCCTTGATGGGATCGGCGGTCCTCGTGTGCCTGGCGCTCGGCGGCGGCGCCCCCGGGTGCAGCTGCGAGGCGGGCGTCGACGACGTGGGCGGCGGCGCGGGCTCGCCGACGAGCGGCCCGAGCGGCCCGGGGGCCGGCCAGGGGGGCTCGACGGGGTCCTTCTCGACCGGCGCGGGCGGGAGCGGCGACTGCGTCACGTGCTCGGCGGATCTCCACTCGGTCATCACGTGCGACGGCACGGTGATCCAAGCGTGCCCCCCGGATCAAGGGTGCAGCCCGCTCGGCACGTGTGTCCCCGCCTGCCAGTCCGCCGCCGAGAACAAGAGCACCATCGGCTGCGACTTCATGAGCATCACCCCGGCCATCCTGGCCGAGGCCCGAGGGAGCTGCTTCGCGGTGATGATCGCGAACACGTGGACGGCCCCGGTGACGATCGGGGCGACCTACGGCGCGCAGACGATCGACGGCGCCGCGTACACGTACATTCCCCAGGGCTCGGGCCCCGGCATCACCTACCAGCCCATCTCCGGCGGGATGCTCCAGCCGGGCGAGCTCGGGATCTTGTTCCTCTCCGCCTACGAGTCCGGCGACATCTTCCAGGTGGACTGCCCGGTTCCCCAGGCGCTCAGCATGTCCACGCAGGTGGACACCGCCGGGATGGGCCAGGCGTTCCGCGTCACGACCAGCGCGCCCACCGTCGCCTACGACGTCTACCCGTGGGGCGGCTCCCCGAGCTTCGCGACGAGCGCGACCCTCCTCCTGCCGACGCCGACGTGGGGCACCAACTTCGTCACCGCAGACGCGTGGGAGTCGAGCGGGTTCGGCCACCCGTTCACGCAGATCGTCGCCGCCGAAGACGGCACCACCGTGACCTTCGTGCCCGTCGCGGACTTCGCCGGCGGCGGGGGCCTACCTCCCATGGCCGCGAACACCGTGAGCACGTTCACGCTCGACGCCGGGCAGGTCGCGCAGCTCCTACAACCGGCGCGCCTCGCCGGCTCCGCGCTCCAAGCCGACAAGCCGGTGAGCGTCTTCGGCGGGTCGAGCTGCATGCAGATCCCGACCGGGACGCCCTTCTGCGACGCCGCTCACCAACAGCTCCTCCCCGTCCAGTCGCTGGGCAGCGAGTACGTCGTCGTCCGCTACCCGCCCCGCCCCGGGGACGACAACAGCGCGCCCATTACGATGATCGGTATGGTGGACGGCACCACGCTCACCTACGACCCGATGCCCGCCGGCGCGCCGCCCACGCTCGACCAGGGCCAGGTGGCGATCTTCTACACGACGGCCCCCTTCGCGGTGCAAGCGCAGGACGGCGACCACCCGTTCTACGTCGCGGCGCACATGACCGGGTCGCAGACCGGCTCCGGGATCGGCGATCCCGAGTACGTGAACATCGTGCCGCCCGCCCAGTACCTCCCCTCGTACCTCTTCGCGACCGATCCGACCTACCGCAACACCGCGCTCGTCTTCGCGCGGAAGAAGGACCAGAACGGCCTCTTCCAGGACGTGAACCTCGACTGCCTGGGGCCCGTGAGCGGGTGGACCGCCGTCGGCAGCGGTGGCGAGTACGAGGTCGCGCAGCTCTACATCGTGCAGAACGGCGCGCCGGTCGGCCCCTGCGACAACGGCGTGCACACCGCGACGAGCGCGGTCCCGTTCGGCCTCACCGCGTGGGGCTACGACATCGACGTGAGCTACGCCTACCCTGCGGGTATGGCGCTCGAGACGATCAACACGGTCATCGTGCCGCCGGTACCGCAGTGATGGTGCCCCCCCCTCACCTCCTTCGAAGGACGAGCTCCCCCATGCGACGCCTCTCCTGGCTGCTCCTCTCCGCGGCGCTCCCGCTCGCGTGCTCGGCAGGGACCGAGGACGCGGTCGGCGGCTCGACCTCCGCCACCCCGAGCTCCGGGAGCGGCAACGGCACGGCCCAGGGCGGAAGCAGCGGGTCCTTCGCCAACGGGACCGGCGGAAACGTCAACTGTCCGAGCGCCTGCTCGTCGGACCTCCACCAGGTGATCGACTGCATGGGCAACCTGCTCCAGCAGTGCACGGGGGCCGAGGGGTGCAACCCCGCCACGCTCCAATGCGCGAACGCCTGCCAGAACGCCGCCGAGACGCAGCAGTCGGTCGGGTGCGAGTACTTCGCGGTCGACATGGACCAGAACAACCCCTCGGCGTGCTTCGCCGTCTACGTGGCCAACACCTGGGACACGCCGGTGAAGTTCACCGTCGAGATCGGCGGCGCGACGCTGGATCCTTCCACCTTCGCGCGCATCCCGCAGGGCCAAGGCCCCGGCCTCACCTACCAGCCCTACGACGCGGTGAACGGACTGCCGCCCGGGCAGGTCGCGATCCTCTTCCTCACCGGCGACGCCTTCGGCGGCGTCCCTTGCCCCGCCGGGCCCGCGCAGCCTCCGTCCGTCGCCGTGGCCGGCACGGGCATCGGCAACGCCTTCCGCATCACGACCGACGTCCCCGTCGTCTCCTACCAGATGAACCCCTACGGCGGCGGCAACGCCGCCGTCACGGCGGCCTCCCTGCTCCTCCCCACGAGCGCGTGGGACGACAACTACATCGCCGTCAACGTGTCCCCCCAGTCGATCGGCGGCCCCTCGATGAACATCGTCGCGTCCCAGGACGACACCGTGGTGGTCCTGCTGCCGAACCAGGCCGTCGCAGGTGGGGGCGGCGTCCCCTCGGGCCCCGCCAACGCGCCGCTGTCGTTCACGCTCCAGGCGGGCCAGCAGGCGCAGATCACGCAGGCGGCGGAGCTCTCGGGGAGCGTCCTGCAGGCCGACAAGCCCATCGGCCTCTTCGCCGGGCAGCCTTGCATGCAATGGCCCACCGGGGTCGCCTATTGCGACCACGGCGAGCAGATGATCCCGCCGGTCAGAGCGCTGGGGAGCGAGTACGTGGCCGTCATGCACCGACAGCGCACGACCGAGCCGGCGTTCTACCGGATCGTCGGGGCCGCGGACGGGACGACGCTCGAGTACTCGAGCCCCGTCGGTGGGCCGGCGACCATCAACCAAGGCGAGCAGGCGTTCTTCCCGACGACCGAGCCCTTCGTCGTCAAGAGCCAGGACAGCAACCACCCGTTCATGCTCTTCACCTACATGACGGGGTCGACCTTCCTGCCGGCGATGACCGATTTCGGCGATCCGGACATGGTGATCAGCGTGCCGGTGCAGCAGTACATGAGCTCGTACGTCTTCTTCACCGACCCCACCTACCCCGAGACCAACCTCGTCATGGTCCGGGCCAAGCAGGACGGCACCTTCCGCGACGTCGAGCTCGACTGCTTGGGCGTCGTCCCCGGGTGGCAGCCCGTCGGCGACTACGAGTGGACGCGCGTGGACCTCATGACCGGCAACTTCCAGCCCGTCGGCAACTGCTCCACCGGCCGGCACGAGATCTCCAGCGAGGGCCCCTTCGGGCTCTGGGTCTGGGGATGGGGTACGCCCATCACGAACCCCTCCACACAGAACGTCTCCTACGGCTACCCAGCCGGAATGAACGTCATCCCTATCAACGACGTCGTCATTCCCCCGGTTCCGCGCTGACCCGTTCCAGGCTGCTCGCGCTCGCTCCCCGCGCGGCTCGACCTCCCGCGGGCGCGGCGCGTGCGGCTCACTTCCTGAGCGGATAGCCATCGAGCCTGAGCGGGAAGACGAAGTACGGCGGCGCGCACGCGCCTACGGCGGCGTCTTTGGTGCGCATGCACACGTAGTCTTGCCGGCACGGCCTCGCGTCGTCGCAGGCGCGCATCCCCGTCGGGGCCATCGAGGCCTGGTTGCACGCGGCGTAGGGCTTGCGCTGCCGGAGGCAGGCCTGGAGCGCGTCGGTGTCGACGAAGGGGGCGCACGCCACCTCCGGATCTTTGGAGGCGCAGGAGGCCTCGCACGCTCCGAGCGGAAAGCCGGACTTGTTCCCGTGGCAGAAGAGCCCGGCGTCGCACGCGTGGCGCGCGCGGTCGGCGACGTAGTCCTTGTGCGGCCGCGCGTGGTCGAGCACCCGTCCGTGCTCGCACGGGGCCGCGAGCGGGCTGTCACCGACGCACACGCCGACCTCGGGATCCTCCAGCCGCTGGCACCGGAGGCCCTCCGCGCACGTCCAGTCGGCGAACCCAGGATCACCCAGACCACACGGCGCCCCGAAGCCGCTCCCCACGCCTTGCCGCTCCGGGACGGGGCGCGTCTCGTCGGGTGCGCCGCCAGCCGCGACCGCGTCGACGTAGCGGACGCGCCGCTCGAGGTCGCTCGTCAGGTGGGGGGACGCTCCGCCGAAGAGCGCGGCGCCGAGGAGCTCCTCCAGCCGGTCGTGGCCCACGAGGTGAAACCCCGCGATGGGCCGGCTCTGGTGGCACCCCACGCAGCTCGCGCCGTCCAGGCGCCGGAGCAGCCCCGCGCCGCTCTTGATCGTGGAGAGGCCAGCGCCCGCCACCTCGGGGAAGTCCCCTGGGGCGAAGAGCTTGCGAAACGGTCGGTTCGCAAGGCGGCTCAGGCCGCGCGGCGAGACGGACACCGCGTGGCGCGCGAGGAACTTCTCGGGGAGCCGCAGCGTCCCGCCGTCGGCAGCGCGCAGGACCGCGGGGTCCTTCAGGTGCGCGAGCAGCTCCGCGCGCAGCGCCGCGTCCTTCTGGAGCGCGGCGACGTCGGGCATGTTCTCCATCGGCGCCGCGACGAACCGGGTCCGCCCGGCGTCGGCGGGCTGGAAGACCGTCATGCCGTACTCGATGTGCCCGCCGAGGGTCTCGTGCGCGAAGGACTGGATGCGGAAGGTCTGGAGGTTCGCCTCCACCGACTTCAGGCGGAGCCGCTCCCGCGATGCCGGGGCGAGCGCGCCGTGCTCTCGGAGCCACGTCGCGAGATCACCGCCGGCGAGCCCCGCCGGGGCCATCCACCCGCGCGCGGCGGCGGCGCAGTCCACGCCTGGGACGAAGAAGACCACGTTGAGCGTGAGCGGGAGGCGCGACGAGAGGCGCTCGCCGCCGTGGTCGACCGCGTAGCGCAGCCGGTAGACGAACCGAACCTCCCCGCACGTCCCGTCGTAGAACGCGCGGCGATCCAAGCGGTTCAGCACACCGACGAGCTCGAGATCGGTCTCGTGGGAGTCGAGCCACGTCGCGTCGAACAGCCGAAAGCCGTCGCTGCTCGTCACCTTCGCCCGCGGGTGGTCGGCGGCGACCTGCCTCACCTCCGCGGCCAGGGCCCGCAGGATGCTGCCGGGCCCGGGGACCTTCGCGAGGTCGGCGGTCGTCCGCCCGGGCGCGCCCGCGACGAGCTCACCGAACGAGAAGCCGGTCTCGGCGAGCGCGTCGAGCGCCGGGTGGTCGACGACGGCGACGTGGGTCGTCGTCGCCGGCGGCGCCGCGGCCGCGCGCGCGCCCGCCGAGCTCGCGGCGGGAGGGACACGCGCGGGGGGCGCGGGCTCCGCCCGGCGCGCGTCGTCGGCGCCGCCGCAGGCGCCGGCCCACGCCGCGGCCAGCGCCGCGAGCGCGCTCACCGGTCGCCTCCGTGGAAGCCTCCCTCCCACGGCGCTAGCTCCCGAGGCGCTTGAGCTTGCGCTGCAGCGTGCGCCGATCGATGCCGAGCATCTTGGCGGCGGTCGCGACCACCCCGCCCGCGTTGTGCAGCGCGGCCTCGATCGTCTCGCGCTCGACGTCCTCCAGGCGGAACGTCCGCGACGACTGCGACCCGGGGCGCGAAGGGGGTGGCTCGCGCTCGGACGCGGGCACCGCGGCGGCCTCGCGCAGGAGCCGGTCCACGTCGACGGGCTTGGTGAGGAGCGTGTCTGCGCCCTCCCGCATCGCCGCGACCGTGAGCGGGATGTCACCGAAGCCGGTGAGCATCACGATGACCGCGTCCGGCTTCAGCCGACGAAACCGCGCGATCGCCGCGATCCCGTCCTCCTCCGGCATCCGATAGTCGACGGCCACGAGGTCGACGGCCTCCTCTTCGAGCAGGCGGTACCCCTCCTCCACCGTAGCCGCCGTGAGCGCGCGGACGCCGCGCCTTCGGAGCGCGCCCTGCAGGGCGAGCCGAAACGCCGTGTCGTCGTCGACGAGCAGCGCGGTGGCGATCTTCCGCATCGGACCCGTCGTTCATAGATCGGATCGCCGCGACCGGCGAGCCCGAACGGCTCAGGGCGGCATGCGCGCCGCCGCGATGACGGGCGCGAACGCGGGCGCGCGCGGCGTCGACGTCGCCAGCTGGAGCGTGCCGCGCCGCCGGTCACCCTCCCACGCGACCTCGACGCCGACGTACAGCGGCTCCACCGGCGCGGTCGGATCGCCGCCTACTTCGTGGGAGCTCCGAACGGGCGCCCTCGTCCGGTAGAGGCGCTGCCACAGGTCGATGTCGCTCGGCGCGAGCCGAGCGAGGAACCCCATGCCCGACCCGGCGGAGATCGGCAGGGTGACCCGCGAGAACGCGCCGGTGTGGATGTACTCCTGGCCGCGGGTCGGCAGCGCCGTCACCGAGCTGTCGGGGGCGCGCGGGAGGAGGATGACGAGCGACTCGCCTGGCATCGCGTCCGCTGCGGCTCTCTTACGGTACGCGTAGACGTACCCCGGGATGATGGCGTGCGCCGTGACGGACCCCGCCCTGGACGACGTCGCTTCGCAGGTCGCCTTGTCGTAGAGCCCCTCCGCCGCGTGGACCTCCATCCTGTCGTCGCGCCAAGAGCGGGCGGAGAAGCCGGACCAGCGAGCCTCGATGACGCCCTCTTCCTTCGGCCCGCAAGGCGGCATCCCGCTCGCCGGGAAGGGCGCGCCCGTGAACAGCGTGAAGCCGCCGAGGTCGATCTCGGCGAAGAGGTCGGCGCGGATGAACACGCCCTTTTCGTCGACCTTGAGGCTCGATCCCTTCGCGTTCTCGTCGAGCTGGAGGATCGGCAAGCTCTCGTAGTCGAACTCACGCACGCGGAAGGACGGGCGGGACTTGCCGCCGAGAGGATCGGTGCGCTCCGGGAGCTCGGGGCGCGCGGGGGAGGCCGGCCGAAGCCGCGCGCCCCGGGCGCGATCCGCCGGCGCGTCCGCGTGGGTCCCAGTCGCGGGAAGCACGGCGCCAGCCGGCGGGCCCTTCACGCCGAGGACGCTCGCGGCACCCTCCGGCGCGCCCGCGCACCCGGCGACGAGGAGCGCGGCCGCGAGGCGTCTCACAGCGTCCTCAGGTACGCCGCGAGCGCCGCTTGGTCCGGCTTCGAGAGCGCCTTGCTCCGCCCCATGGAGCTCAACGGATCGGAGAGCAGCTCCTCGAGCGTGTCGTACCGGCCGTCGTGGAAATAGGGGCCCGTCCCTCGGAGGAACCGGAGCGACGGCGTGTCGAACCTGTCGCCCTGGTCCGCCGGGTGCTTGCCGAGAACGTGGGTCGCGCCGTCGGTCCCCGCTCCGCCCACGTGGCACGTGGCGCAGCCCTGCTCGGCGTCGAAGAAGATCTCCCTCCCGCGCGCCGCCGCGCCGCCCTCCACCTTGCCGACCGGTGGCACGGGCGCGTTCTCGATGAACGCCACGAGCGCGCGCACCTGGTCCGGCGCGAGGCCCTTTCCCCCCAAGCGGAGCACCGTGTTCTCCACGTAGGCGTCCAGCGTTCCCTTGTGGCCCACCCACCCGTAGGGCGCCGTGCCTGCGGTCCTGCCGCTCAGCATCAGCGTCTGCCGCGGCCCCTCGGGCGTCGCCCACGTGAGCCCATCGTCGCGCGCGTCCGGGTGGCAGCTCGCGCACGCGAGGCCGTCGTTCGCGATCCTCGCCTGGTCGGTCTGGTAGAAGAGCGCGCGACCGACGGCGCTCGAGGCCGTGGCCTCGTCGGGCTCGTACTCGAGGAGGATCGGCGCAGACACGGCGGAGGTCGCGCCGTCGAGATCGAGCACGGTGACGCTCCCGGCGAACTGCGAGAACACCACGGCGCGACCCGACGCGTCGTCGACCGCGATCCCGGTCGGACCCACCGGCACCGAGAACCTGCGCCGCTCGATGCGGCTCGGCTCGAGGGCCCACGCGTCGAGCTCGACGACCGCGTCGATGCCCATGCACGCGACGAAGAGGCTCCCGCTGGACGCGCGCACGGCCGCCGCGCGCGGCAGCAGGCACTCCCGGGCCACCTGGTCGGGCCTCACGCCGATCAGGTGGCGAGCGACGGGGCGATCGCGCTCGGGGTCGACGACGCCCACCATGGGCGCCTGCTTGGGGACGCCGTCGAACACAGGACCGTAGTACTGGGCGCTCCTCCGGTTGAAGTCGCCTGGGTCCACGCTCACCATCGGCGCGAGGATCCGCCGCGTCGGCCGCGCGCTCTGCGGCGCCGAGTCGGCGCCACCGCTCGGGAGCGGTCGCGCGTCCTCTCCGCTTCGGCGCGGCGCCTCGGTCACGCTCGCGAGCGCGTAGCCCTGCCCGCCGCTGCGTGAGAACCAACGGTCGGGCTCCTCGGTCCGCGGGGTCACCTTGTACGCGCCGACGCCGACCGTCTTCGCCCCGAGGATCCCCCTCGGCAGGTCCACCACGCTGAGCTGCGCGCCGGTGAGGTGGCCGATCCACGCGCGGCCGTCTTCGTCGACGAGGACGCTGCGGGGATCACGGGGGAGATCGTGCGCGCTGAGGATCCGAAGCTCCGTCGCGTCCAGCACGGTGAGCGCCGCCGCCCAGGCGCTCGTGACCGCCAGCTTCGTCCCGCCGGTGTCGGCCGCAAGCCCCCAGGGCTCCGCCGGGACGGAGCGCTCGCAGAGCAGGTCGAGGGGAGCGGAGGGCTCGGCCTCGGGGGCGAGGACCGCTACGCGGGATGCGTCGGCCAGGGTCACCACGACGCGCCCGTCCGCGAGCACGAGGACCTCGCGGGGTGAGCCTCCGAGCGGGGTCTTCGCGAGCTGCCGACGCGCGTCGACGTCCACCGTGTGCAGCGCGCGCGAGTCCGCGTCGGCGACGTAGGCGAGCAGGCGATCGCCTGCGCGCACGAGCGCGACGGCGGAGCCCTGTCGCGAGGCGCCCGCCGGGACGACGCGCGACGCCCTGCGCGGCGCGCACGATGCCGCCGCGGCCTCGTCCTTCGCCCCCGCGGCGGGGCGCTCGGCAGAGCGCCGAGCGGCTTCTTCAGGGGGTGGAGAGACGCCGCCACAGGCGGCGCCGCCCAGGACGAGGAGGGCGATCAGCGGTCGCATGCGTAACCAACCCGCCGAGGAGCCCCGGCCGTAGGAGTGGGATCGGGCCCCCGCGCCCCCGCAGCGCTCGTCACCGAGCGCGGGGCGCGTGCTCCCGACTGTGCCTACGACATCGACACGGCGGAGAAGTTCCCCTTGGGCGCCACGGCGTCAGCCCGGCGACGGAGACTGCGCCGCCGGCGCCGACGGGGGCGCGGCCGGCACCGTCGGCGGCTTGCCGCAGCCGGCGTACACCTTCGCAGAGAGCGCCTCGAGGCGCGGCGGGCGGTGCTTCAGCTTGGCTGCTTCGTCGGCGATCTCGCAGGCCCGCGCCGTCTGGCCGGCGCCCATCAGCGCCGCGAGCGCGAGCTCGTAGGCCTCGTGCGTCCGGCGGTTCGTGAGGTTCCGCGTCGCGACCTCGGCGGCCTTCGCCGGATCCTTCGCCGCCTCCAGGTAGAACCACCCGGCGTGATCCGCGAACGCGAGCGGGTGCTTCTCCATGAGCGCGTCGTAGCCGCGCTTGGCCTCGTCGAGGTGCGCGCGGCCGCTGCCCGGAGCGAGCTCCTCCTTCGCGAGCCCGAGGACCGCCTTGTACTCGGGGTCGTCGCTCACGGCGAGCACCGGCGCGAGGATGGCCTCGGCCTCGCTCGCCGGGACGAGCTGCGCGAGGTGCCCCGCCGCGTGGGCGTAGGTGGGCAGGCGATCGAGCGTCGCGCGGTAGAGGCTCTTCGCCTTGTCCACGTCACCGGCGCGCTCCCACATGCTGCCGCGCTCGAACCAGATCCAGCCGAGCATGAACGGAGAGTTGTCCCGGTAGGCGTACTCCGCGTCCGCGAAGAGGCGGTCGGCCTCCTCGATCCGTCCGAGGTGCGAGATGCAGATGGCCTCCATCGAGAGAGACACGTGGTTCGACCACTCGACGCGCTCGGCGGCGAACAGCTGACACGCCTCCTCGTAGCGACCCGTGGCCAGGAGGATGCTCGCGCGGGTCATGCGGAGCCCGCTCGGCCTCAAGAGCATCTTGTCGACCTCGTCGAGCTGCGCGAGCGCGGCTCCGAACTGGTGCGCGGCCGAGAGCGCAGAGACGCGCGCCATCAGCACGCTGTCCGTGGGCGGCATCTTGGCGAGGTCCGCCTCGAGCTGGACGACGCGGTCGAGGTCGCTCACCTTGCCGAGCTTGTCGACCCGCTCGAGGAGCGACCCGATCAGGTGCGCCCGTGAGCCGACGGGATCTCGGCCGGACGCCACGAGCTTCTCCGAGTTCGTGACCTTGGCGTTCAGGTTGTTCGTGGCGATGGTGGCGCTCGTCGTCTTCTTCCCGGTCCCGACCTCGAGGCCAACGGGCGCCGCGCTCGCGGCCCCCAGAGGCGCCGGTGCGTCACCGCAGCCCGAGCACCCGGACACAAAGACGACGAGCGCCGCGGCGAAGGATCTCGACACCGCGGCGCTCCTCTTTCGTTTCGTTCTCGGGTTCGCTCAGGGCGCGGCGAGGTACGGGAAGGTCTCGACGTTCTGGTCGCTCCCGGCGGCGATGGTGTCGTCGAACACGGTGGGGAACGTCCCCGCGACCACCGAGTAGGTGGAGGCGATGACGTCGTAGCTCGGCTTGCGCCCGCCGCAGTCGGTGTTGGCGATCCCGAGCGCCGTGACCTCGACCGCCAGGTACGTGGTGCACGTGCCTGCGGGCATGGGCGCGCCGTTCACGACCAGGTAGTCGTTCGCGAGCACGCCGCCGAGGGTCGAGTACGCGTCCGGATCGCTCTGGCCCGCCATTCCACCCGAGAACGCCTGGTTGCCGCAGTTGGCGTCCAGGGAGTCGAGGATGCCGAGCGCGGTCGCCGCGTCGCCGGCGTACGTGGCGACCCACGTGGCGGGGGCGCCGTCGGCGTTGAACGCGTCCTGCGCTGCCTCACGCGTGGCGTCCGGGGTGAAGGTCTGCGTGGTCGCGGTGTTGATGGCCGGTCGACCCATGCGGTCGATCTGGACGCCGAGCGCGGGCACGTCCGGGATCCCCATGCCGGTCGAGGTGGTCGACCCGGTGCCGGTGCCGACGGTGGCCGTCGACGGGCCGCTGGTCTTGGAGGAGGTGGTGTCGCCGCCGCCGGCGCCCGTGTCGTCGCCGCAGGCCGCGGAGCCGATCGCGAGGGTGAAGGCGGTGAGTCCGAGGAGCGAAGTCATGGTCTTCATGGTCTTGGCTCCTCAGCGGGTGTGGGTGCTGGCGTAGACGAGGAACGTCTCGCCCGTGCCGACGATGGCGGTCTTGTCGACCTCGACCACGATGGCCAAGGAGGTGTTCGTCGCGAAGTCGTCGACGGCGTAGCCGCCGGCGAGGCACGCGGTGGGATCGGCGCAGCTGAGATCGGGGCTGACGGCGCCGTTCAGCATGCCGAGCAGGGCCTGAGAGATCGTCGTGACGGAGCCGTAGCGGGTGACCGCCCCTCCCGTCGCCGTCTGGATGGAGGTGTTCATCACGGCCTCCATCACGCACCCGGACGGGTGGAAGTTCGCAGGGGTGAGGAACCCTCCGGCGACCGCCAGGTTCACGAGGCCGCGGGCGGCGTTGAAGCCCTGGAGGTAGAAGAAGAACGGATCGGCGTGGTTGCCGGCGTGGACGCGGAACATGCCGTTCGCGCTGTCGAGGCCGCCGTCCGGGCTGGCGTCGCCGATGGCCCAGTCGACCGCCGGCTCCCCGGGCTCGCCGAGGTAGCACGCGATGTTGGTGTTGTTCTCGAACGTGCAGAGCACGACGGTCTCGGCCGGCGGCGGGACCAGGAGGCTCCCCGGGACGCCCGCGTCGGTCCGCCCTACGTGGAAGACGTACTGCGTCTGATCGCCGAAGTCGGAGATGCCGGGCAGCCCGCCGATCGTCTGGATCAGGATGAGGTCGGAGTTGTCGTTGGACACCCACGCGTAGACATCGTTGATGTCGTTCTCGGCGTTCGCGGCCATCTTCACGGCGGCGCCGTCTCGATGGTCTGCCCCGAGGGCTGTCGTCGCGGCGAACGCCACGGCGGCCAGCGCTGAGCCTTTCAGCCAAAGTTTCATGCTCGTCTCCTTGACGCGCCCCGGTTCGGTGGCGCGTCCCTGTTGAAGCGGCGTCCCCGGTCCGCCATGGGAAGTGTCGCGTTACGTTGCGAAGGACTTAGTACAAAGGGGCATGGTCGACGGATCTGGTGCCTCTCGTCAACGAGAGTTCGCCCGAAGCAGTATCTCGGAGGGTGAGGCGACCGTGCGGTTCCTCCGAGCTGCCGTGGGGCGGCATCTGGCCGACCGGACTACGCGAGAGCCCCGCCCTCGGTTGCATGAGGCTCCACCGGTCCCGGAGGGTCCGCGGGTCCCGGGGGCTCCATGGGGGCGCCGACCCACAGTGTAACCCGCGCGCCTCCACCCCTCAGCGCTTCCGCGGTCAAGGTCGCCCCCATCTGCTTCGCCAAGAGCGCCGAGACGTACAGCCCGAGCCCCATTCCCCCTTGGGCCTCCTTGGTCGTCTGGAACGGCTCCCCGAGCCTGCCGAGGACCTCGGGCGAGAACCCGGGACCGCGGTCCTCGACCCCGACTGCGACCCGCCCCTCGACCTCGCGGACCGAGACCGTGATGCGGCGCTTCCGCCCGAGCAGGCTGGCCTCGGCGGCGTTGCGGAGGAGGTTGGCGATCACCTGCACGAGGGGCCGGCGCATGATCGCGGCGTGGAGCGGTCGTTCGAGATCGAACCGCAGCTCGCCGGCGAAGCCCAGGTGCCCGAGCTCGGCGCGCGCGAGCTCCTCGACGAAGCCGCAGAGCTCCACGGTCTCGGCCGCCTGATCGGCGCCGACGTGGCCTCGCACGAGGCCGACGATGTCGTTCGCGCGCTGCGCCTCTCGCGCGATGCTCGACGCGAGGTGGTCGATGTCCTCGGGGCTCATGTCCGCCCGGAAGCGCTCGAGGTCGCGCGAGAGCAGGAGGATCGTCGCGAGGGGCGTATTCAGCTCGTGCGACATGGAACCGACGAGGCGCCCGAGCACGGCGAGCCGCTCGTTGCGCGCGCTCTCGGCGCGGAGCCGACTGAGCCGCGCCGCGTAGACGGCCACGAAGGCGCCAAGGAGCGTGGCGAGCGACGCCACGGCGACGACCATCGCGAGGCGCCAGAGCCCGTCGGAGAGGGGCGGGAGCGGCGGCGCGAGGGTGAGCACGCCCGCCACGCAGAGCGTCATGCCGGTGATCCCGAGCGTCGCCGTCGGCGTACAGAGGAGCCCCGCGAGCGCGATCTGGAGCGTCAGGAACATCGTGAACGGGTTCGCCACCCCGCCCGCGAACCAGAGCATCGCCCCGAGGGACAGGACGTCGACGGCGAGCTGCACCTCCACGTAGCGCCGCCCGGCCGGCCGGTCCGGACCGGCGCGCTGCGCCCGCCCCCGCCAGGAGATGAGCGTCAGCCAAACCACGTTGCTTGCGCCGATCGCGAGCAGAACGCTCATGAGCGCCGTCACGTCCAGGCCGTCCACCAGCCGGTCGGCGCCGAGGATGGTCGCCGCCATCCCCGCGACGGCGAAAAACCGGAGCCAGACGAGCCATCGGTCCGCGGGGTCCTCCGAGCTCGCGAGCTCGGGCGCGACGATGGCGGTGCGCCCGGCGGGGACGACCTCACCCGGGTCGGACGGTCGGTCGGGCGGCGCTCCCTCGCGCTCGCCCGGGCCGACCTCCGCGGTCACTTCGCCGGCGCCGCGCTCGGGGCCGGCACCGGCGTCATGCCGGTCGGCGCCGCGAACGGGTCGGTCACCTTGTCAGGCCGGGCGTGCTCGATGCGGTCCATCTCCCCGCGGAACTCCATGTCGAACGACGTAAAGGACACGAAGATGCCGAGGAACACGACCGAGGACACGAAGATCACGGTGTGGAACTTGTGATCGAACCAGAGGTGCATGAAGAAGGCGCAGACGACGCTGGCCTTGATGGTGGCGATCACGAGCGCGATCGCGAGGTTCACCGACGTGCCGAGGTCGATCCGGCTGGCTCCGACGGTGATGATCGTCAGCACGACGAGCGTGCCGAACGTCTTCATGTAGAGCGAGAGCGGCGAGACGTGGGGGACGTGGTCCGCTCCCCCATGTCCGTGGGCGCCGTGTCCCGCGTGAGCGTCCCCGTGGCCGTGAGCTTTCGTGGCGTCCGACATGGTCAACCCACCAGGTAGAGGAGCGGAAAGAGGTAGATCCAGATCAGATCGACGAGGTGCCAGTAGAGGCCCACGCCTTCGACCGGGGCGTAGTAGCGGCTGCTGAACTCACCGCGCATGTTGCGGAACAGGATCCACAGCAAGAGCCCGATGCCGATGACCACGTGCAGGCCGTGGATCCCCGTCATCGTGAAGTAGATCGAGAAGAAGACGCCCGGGTTCGCAGACGTGAAGCCGACGGCCGAGAAGTGCTTCCCCGGCAGCAGGCCATCGTGGATCTTGTGGGTGTACTCGAAGTACTTCACCACGAGGAAGGCCGCCGCGAAGAGCAGCGTGAAGACGAGCATCCTCGTCGTCTGCTGCTGGTTCGTCGTCTGCGCGGAGCGCACGGCGAGGGCCATCGTGAGGCTGGAGGTGATGAGGAAGACCGTGTTCAGCCCGCCTAGCTTCCAGTCCAGGTGGTTGTGCGCCTCGACGAAGGAGTCGAAGTACCAGCTCCGGAAGATGAAGAAGGCGCAGAAGAGGCCTCCGAAGAAGAGGATCTCCGTCACCAAGAACAGCCAGATGCCCATCCGACCGGCGTCGAACTGGGTGTCGGCGCTGTCGAAGTGGTGCGCGACGTGGAAGTCGGGCGACCCCTTCGGGGCGTCTGCGGCGGCGTGGGCGCTCATTTGCTCACCGTCGTGGGGAAGTCGTAAGGCCCGTGCGTGACCACGGGGGTCCGGACGAAGTTCTCCGTGATGGGGGGAGACTGCGTCGTCCACTCGAGCGAGCGGCACCCCCAAGGGTTCTTGGGGGCCGGCTCCCCCTTGAACAGGGAGTGAATGAACACGAAGAGGACCAGGAAGAGGCCGGCCCCGAGCACCCACGACCCGTAGGTGGAGAAGGCGTGGAGCCGCTGGAACTGGTCGAGGTACGTGTAGTAGCGGCGGGGCATGCCCTGGGTGCCCAGGATGAACTGGGTGAAGAAGGTCATGTTGAAGCCGACGAAGATGAGGGCGCAGGCGATCCGCGCGGGGGTCTCCGCGTACATCTTGCCGGTCATCTTGGGCCACCAGTGGTGCATGCCGCCGATGAAGGCCACGACGGTGCCTCCCACCATGACGTAGTGGAAGTGCGCCACCACGAAGTACGTGTCGTGGAGGTGCAGGTCCGCGCCGATCATGGCCAGGGGGAGGCCCGTGAGGCCGCCAATCGTGAACAGGAAGAGGAAGCTCATCCCGTAGAGCATCGGGGCGTTCCAGCTGATCGACCCCTTCCACATCGTGGCGGTCCAGTTGAACACCTTCACCCCGGACGGCACGGCGATGAAGAAGGTGATGAAGCTGAAGATCGTGCTCGAGAGCTCGCTCTGGCCCGACGTGAACATGTGGTGGCCCCAGACCAGGAAGCCGAGCAGGGCGATGGCCACGCTGGAGAAGGCGATCGCCCGGTAGCCGAAGATCCGGCGGTGGGAGTGGTTCGCGATGAGCTCGCTGGCGATCCCCATGCCCGGGAGGATCATGATGTAGACGGCCGGGTGGCTGTAGAACCAGAAGAAGTGCTGGTAGAGGACGGGGTCGCCGCCGAGCTTCGGATCGAAGATGCCGATGCCGAACGCGCGCTCGAAGATGAGGAGCAGCAGCGTGATGGCGAGGACCGGCGTCGCGAGCACCTGCACGAGGGCCGTCGCGTAGGCGGCCCAGAGCATGAGGGGCAAGCGGAAGAACGTCACGCCCGGCGCCCGCATCTTGTGGATCGTCACGATGAAGTTCAGCCCCGTGAGGATCGAGCTGAAGCCCATGATGAACACGCCGAACGTCACGGCGATGACGCTCGTGGTGGACACCGTCGACGAGTACGGCACGTAGAACGTCCAGCCGGTGTCGAGCCCCGTGGTCACGAGGCACGAGACGGTGAAGAGCGCCCCGATCCAGAAGAGATAGAGCGACAGCAGGTTCAGCTTGGGGAACGCGACGTCCTTCGCGCCGATGGCGAGTGGGATGACGAAGTTCCCGAGCCCGCCGGGGATCGACGGGATGATGAAGAGGAACACCATGATCGCGCCGTGCAGGGTGAACGCCTGGTTGTACTGGGGCGCGGTCATGATGTCCTGACCGGGGTTCAACAGCTCGAAGCGCAGGAGGAGCGCGAACGTGCCGCCGATCAGGAAGAACGTGAAGGTCGACACCAAGTACATCAGGCCGATGCGCTTGTGGTCGACCGTGGTGAGCCACGACCAGATCCCCGCCTCGGCGTTGATGTAGTTGGTCCCCTTGTGGGGAACGGGGAGCTCGTCCGCGGTGGCTGCTCGGGACATGGCTACTTCTGCTCCTTCAGGAACGCGATGATACCCTCGATATCAGCCTGCTTCAGGTGGGGGAAAGCCGACATCTGGTTCGGGTACCCGTCGACGATCTTCGCGCCGGGGTTCACGATGCTCTCCCTCACGTAGTTCTCGTCCACGGTCACGGTGGACCCGTCGGCGAGCTTCTCCTGCTTGCCCCAGAGGCCCTTGAAGCTCGGGCCGGTGAGGCGGGAGCCGTCGAGCGTGTGGCACGACGAGCAGTTGAAGCGGTAGTGGCGCGCGCCGAGCTGCGCCGGCGGCAGCGGCGTCTTGAGGCCGCCGTTGCGGAGCCAGTTCTCGAAGGTGCCCTGCTTGTCCTCCGGACCGGACGGCATCACGATGACGCGCGTCAGCATCTTGGAGTGCTGGTCCCCGCAGTACTCGGCGCACTCCACGACGGTCTCGTAGGGCTTGTCCGGCGTGCCCTCCACGGTCGCCTCGAACCAGAGCGACGTGTAGAGGTTCGGCACCACGTCCTGCTTCGCGCGGAACTCGGGGATGAAGAAGGAGTGGATGACGTCCTTCGAGCTCATGATCAGCTTGACCGGCCGGCCCTTCGGGATGCCGAGCTCGGGGGTGACCGTCCCGTCCGGGTACTCGAAGCTCCACGACCAGAGCTGCCCCGTGACCTTGATCTCGTACGCGTCGTTCGGCGGGACCGACGCGTCCGCGTAGGCCTTGAAGCCGACCCAGAACATGTAGATCAGCACGACCGCCGGGATGAACGTCCAGAACGCCTCGAGGCGCAGGTGGTGATCGATGGGGCTCGTCTTCTCGTCTTCGCTCTTCCGCTTGTACTTGAAGGCGAAGTAGATCATCGGCCCGACGACGACGAGGAAGAACGGGATCGAGATGTAGATCCACGTCCAGTAGACGTTGTCGATGTCCTTGGCGAACGTCGAGCTCGCGGCGGGCATCCCGTCGGACGCGAGCGAGACCGTGTAGATCTCCTCCGTCTTCGGGGCGGCGGAACCAACAGGTGCTGCGGTGGAGGGCGTTGGTTGACTCATGACTTTTCCGGAACGGGCCCGGTCGGCGGGGCGCCGGCGCCGCCCTCGGGCGGCTCCGACGTCCCACGTCCCCGGACCAACTTGAGGAGGACGAGCGCGAGCGCGGCCACGGTCAGGCCGGCTCCTACCTGCATCGCGCGGCCGGCGGCCAAGACGTACTTGCCGGTGCGCGGGTTGAACTGGAAGCAGTAGAGGAGGACGCTCCTCACCGGCGAGCTCCACGTGCCTCTTCGGGCGCCTTCGACGGCCTCCGAGAGCTCGCGCGGCTCGAACTTGATGCCCGTGAGGACCTGGGAGAGCTTGCCCTTCGGCGTCACCACGAAGATCCCGGCAGCGTGGGCGTACTGCTGCTCGGCTTCGCTCCACCGATAGCGAAAGCCCACCGCCTCCGCGAGGCGCGCGACCTGGTCGTCGGGCCCGACTGCGAACTCGAAGGCGGCCTCGTCCACGGCGCGCCCATAGGCCTCGACGTAGGCGGCGCGCTTGTCCCGCGCCACGGTCACTTTGTCGCGGGGGTCGAAGGACACGACCAGCACGCGGAAGTCCTTCCCTGCCGTCTCCGGCATCGCCTTCAGGGTGTCCATCGTCCCGTTGAGGACGAGGGAGCAGAGCATCGGGCAGCCGTAGTAGGCGAGGACGAGGACCAGCGGGCGCTCGTCGTCGAGGTACTCCCCGAGGACCAGCTCCCGGCCATCCGACCCCGTCAGCGTCACGTCGCGCGGGAGATCGGCGCCCGGCTTGTCCGCGATGCCGATGCCGTCCAGCTCCTCGGGCACCTGACCCGCCGGGATCGAGGGTCCATTCGAGCGCGGCGGGCCACCGCGGCTGTGCGGCCCCGCGAGGGCGCGGCTCGGCCCGGCGACGACGGCGAGCGTCGCCGAAAGCACCAGGAGCCAGAGCCAGGTCGTCCGCGCGGTCATGGGCATCGAATCAGCTTTGGGGGGGGGGTCAGTATGGATCCGCGCCGCCCTCGGGGGGAGGCGGAGGTTGTGGTTTCTTCTTCGGCTTGGGCGCCTCTTCCTTCTTCTCGGGCGCCTTCTCTTCCTTCTTCTCCTCGGGGGCCTTCTTCCCGTCGCCCTCGGGCGCGTCGAGCGCGCCGCCCGCGTTGCCACCGGCACCATCGGGCTCGCTCCCTCCGGGCTCGGGGGGCGGCGGAGGCGCCGCGCTCGGCGCAGGCTCCGGCTCGGGCTCCGGCTCGATCGGGATCTGGGAGTACTTCGTCAGGACCAGCGCCTCGGCGCGCTCCTTCGGCATGCGCACGACGCCCTTGCCCTCGTCCACCCATTGGTAGCCGACCAGCCGCTCCGCCTCCATCTTGCGCAGGTCGGTCAGCTGCTTGGACACGGGCTCGGCGACCTTCCGTTGATGCTCGGTCTGGAGGACGTAGTTGAACGCCTCCCTCGAGAAGATCACCGCGCAGACCACGACGAAGAGCGTCACGACGTAGGCCGCCGTGATCAGGCTCACGCGGGGGTTGTCCGGCTCCATCGGGGGCTCGGGGCCCTCGTCCTCGTGCGCCTCGGGGGCGGCTGCCGCCTTCGGCTCCTCGGGCTCCGCCACGGAGGGCTTGGCCTCGACGCCGGCCTCGTCCTCGTCGTCCTCGTCGTCCTCGTCCTCCGCCGCCTCAGCGGCCTTGGCCGCGGCGGCCTTCGGGGGCTCCGACTTCGCCTTCGGCGGCTCCGACTTCGCCTCCTCCTTCGCGGGGGGCTCCGACTTCGCCTTCGGCGGCTCCGACTTCGCCTCCTCCTTCGCGGGGG
>CAZBJI010000012.1:81832-85636 GCA_964492175.1 uncultured Polyangiaceae bacterium
GCTCCGACTTCGCCTTCGGCGGCTCCGACTTCGCCTCCTCCTTCGCGGGCGGCTCCGACTTCGCCTCCTCCTTCGCGGGCGGCTCCGACTTCGCGTCCGCCTTCGGCGGATCGTCCTCTTCGTCGGCGCGCGCCTTCACGGCTGCCTCGGCATCCGCGCTCTTCGCCTTCTCGGCGGCGTCGTCGTCCTCGTTCTTTGCTTTGGACACGGCTTCCTCGTCCTCTGCCTTGGCCCTCGAAGCGGCCTCGTCATCCATCGATCTGGCGGCCTCGCCGGCTGCATCGTTCTCGCGGCGAATGCGCTCGTCCACCTCCGCGTCGGCCTGCTTCGCCGCGCGGACCACCTTGCCGAGCTTGGGCTTCTGTTCCTCGGACAATCAGAGGTTCTCCGCCTTGAGGGCCTCGGGGATGTAGGGATCGCGCAGCGGGTAGACCGGATCGCCGAGCACGCGCTTGGCGAGCCAGGCGGCTGTGATCCCCACCGGCGCCAGCAGCCCGGCGATGTCGACCCACCCGAAGTGGAAATGGTGGTCGAAGTTGGGCATCACGAGCCAATAGAGGTCCACGTAATGCATCACGAGGATCCAGACCGCGGCGAACGAGAGCAGCTGCCCCGAGCGCTTGGCGGTCCGCGAGATCAACATCAGGAACGGCGCCACGAAATGCCCGAGGAAGATGGTGAGGCTGATCGGCTCCCAGCCGCCCGCCCAGCGCTCCTTGTAGAAGATCGTCTCCTCGGGGATGTTCGCGTAGTAGATGAGGATGAACTGGCTGAACCCGATGTAGGCCCAGAACACGATGAAGCCGAAGAGGAACTTGCCGACGTCGTGCTGGTGCTCGACCGTGAGCAAGTCCCCGCCGATCCCGTCCTTGCGGAGGCGGACGATCGCGAGCGCCAGCACCGACATGGAGGAGATGAGGCAGCCGGCGAAGATGTAGACCCCGAAGATGGTCGAGTACCAGTGCGGGTCCAGGCTCATCACCCAGTCGAAGCCGGCGAAGGTCGTCGTGATCGCCAACGCGAAGATCGCCGGCGCCGACGCGGACTGCATCTTGGCGCTGTGCGCCTTGTCCCCCGAAGAGTCCTGGTCGCGGCTCTGCTTGTAGAACCAGAGCGCCAGGAGCGCCCAGGTGAGCAGGAACACGATCGCCCGCACGTAGAAGAAGGTGGGGTTCAGGTACGAGGACTTGCCGATGAGGATCGGATCCGTCGCGGCCTTCGGGCCCATCCACTTGTGCCAGACGTCGTGGGACATCGCGAGCAGCGGCACGAACAGCGCGACGCTGGCGATGAGGCCCTGGCTCATCCACTCCATGAGGCGCCGCGGCGCGACGGACCAGCCGGCCTTCGTCAGGTGCTGGATGACCGCCATGAACAGCGCGCCCAAGCCGATCGTGGTGGTGAACATGAAGCCCACCAGGTACGCCGCACCGAACCGCGCCCGTCCGATCACCGGATCGTTCGGGGTCCCGAAGTAGCCGGCGACGAACGCGAGGACGCCGAGGGCGCCGAGCCCGTAGCCGATCTTCGACCAGCTCTCCGCGAGCTCCTTCGGGAGCAGGCCGTCGCCCTTGGGTGCGTGCTTCTTCGCGCTCACTGCGCTCCTCCCGTGGCTGCGCCGGGGACCTTCTCGGCTGGTTTCAACTTGCGGCGCTCCTCGTCGGTGAGCTGCTCCACGCGGCCCGCCTGGCTGGTCTGCAGGACCCGCAGCCACGCCACGATGGCCCACCGGTCGGCCTCCGGCACCTGCGCCGCGTACGCCGGCATGCGCCCTTTGCCGCTCGTGATCGTCTGGAACAGCTCGCCGTCCGGGGCGTTCACGAGCACGTCCTTCGTGAACGAGGGCATCCCGGCGAACGCCCCGCCGCTCCGCTGGCTGACGATGCCGTTGCCCGTGCCGGCCGCGTCGTGGCACGGCGTGCAGTAGATGTTGTACCGCTCCTCGCCGCGGTCCAGCAGCGCCGCGTCCACCGCGACGGGCATGCGCCGCAGGGGCTTGCCCGCGCGGTCCACCCCGCGGAAGAACGCGTCGTCCTCTTTCAGGCGCTTCGCGCGCTCCGCCGGCGTGGAGCCGTGGGCGACGGTGTGCTGGTCGATCGGACGCATGGCCCGCGTGTCGGCGAAGACGGGGCTGTGGGACTGTGCCCGCCGGTGCGGCTGCCAGTCCATGTCGGGGGCGAGGTGGAGCGGGGGATCTGCGCTCGTGTTGCCGCGGCACCCCGCGAGGGCCGCGAGCGTCACCCCGACTCCGAGGACGATGGAGAGCCTCACGAGTGCACCTCCTCCACGTCCTTGGCGCCGAGCTTCTCGAGGAGCTGCCGGGTCTTCTTCGGATCGTACTTCGGGTCCGTGGCCTCCACGGTGACGAAGAAGCCGTCGTCGAGCGCCCGGGGGAACTGCTTGTGGCGCATGACCGCGTGGAAGAACGTCGGCAGCTTGCAGACGGCCCAGAGCCCGAAGAACGCGAAGAACGCGGAGATCAGGATCGTGAGCTCGAAGTACACGGGTATGTACACGTGCCAGGAGAACGGGGCCTTGCCGCTGATGTTCAGCGGGTAGTCCCAGTTCACGTACCAGGTGAGCGCGATGCCGCTGGAGAGCCCCGTGGCGCCGCCCACGAGGACGAGCCACGGCATGATGCTGGGCTTGAGGCCCAGCGCCTTCTCGAGCCCGTGCACCGGGAACGGCGTGAGCGCGTCGATCGCCTTGTAGCCGGCGTCGCGAAGCTCTTCGCATGCGTGGTAGAGGTCCTGCGGCGTCTCGAAGATGCCCAGCATGCCCCAGAGCTCGCCCTTCTCGGGCTCGACGGTCCCGGGTGCGGGGCCAGACGGATCGTGCGAGTGGTCGCTCATGGTCAGTGCCCTCCCGCGGTGGCGAGCTCACGCGACGACGCTTCGTCCGCCGGGTGATCCGGGTGGGGGTTGGCTTGGGGCATGACGCCCTTGATCTCGCTGGTCGCCAGGACCGGGAGGAACTTGCAGAACAGGAGGAACATGGTGAGGAAGAGCCCGAAGGTGCCGAGGAACAGGAGGATGTCCCAGATGGTCGGGTAGAAGTACGTCCAGCCGGACGGGATGTACTCGCGGTGGAGGCTCGTGACGATGATCACGAAGCGCTCGAACCACATGCCGATGTTCACCACGATGCTGAGGGCGAACATCGCTGGCACGCTGGTCCGGACCTTCTTGAACCAGAAGAGCTGGGGGATGATGACGTTGCAGGTCACCATGCTCCAGTAGGCCCACTTGTAGGGCCCGAAGGCGCGGTTCTCGAAGAAGACGAACTTCTCGTACTCGACGCCGCCGTACCAAGCGATGAAGAACTCGACCCCGTACGCGTACCCGACCATCGACCCCGTCGCGAGAATGATCTTGCACATGTTCTCGAGGTGATGGATGGTGATGAGGTGCTCGAGGGCGAGCACCTTCCGCGCGATCACCATGAGCGTGATCACCATCGCGAACCCCGAGAAGATGGCGCCGGCGACGAAGTAGGGCGGGAAGATCGTGGTGTGCCAGCCGGGCACGACGCTCGTCGCGAAGTCGAACGACACGACCGTGTGCACGCTGAGCACGAGCGGCGTCGAGATGCCGGCCAGGATCAGGTAGACGCGCTCGTAGTGCAGCCAGTGCCGGTGCGACCCGCGCCAGCCCAGGGAGAAGATCCCGTAGACGGTGTGCGAGAGGCGGGTCTTGGCGCGCTCGCGCAGCGTCGAGAGGTCGGGGACGAGGCCGATGTACCAGAAGAGGATCGAGTCCGTCGCGTACGTGGTGATCGCGAACACGTCCCAGAGGAGCGGGCTCT
>CAZBJI010000013.1:0-47410 GCA_964492175.1 uncultured Polyangiaceae bacterium
TGTAGCTCGTGACCTCCATCCCGTTCGTCAGGCGGACGCGGCACACCTTGCGGAGCGCCGAGTTCGGCTTCTTCGGCGTCGTCGTGTAGACGCGCACGCACACGCCGCGGCGCTGCGGACAGGACTTGAGCGCGGGCGACGCCGTCTTCCAGACGCTCGCTTGACGGCCACTGCGGATGAGCTGACTGATCGTGGGCATGAAAAGGCGTGCCTTGGGCTCGGGGAAATCGGGAGGCGCACCATACTCCGGGCAAACCTCGTGTCAAGCGGCTCCTCCGGGGAGCCGCGGGGCGGGCGCTCCGCGGGAGCGGTGGGACGCTCCGGAGTAGCCTCGGGCGCCGCCGTCGGGTCGAATGTCCCCATGGCCGGCCCCTCGGACGACGCGCCCCCGATGTCTCTGCCGCACCTCACCATGGCGCGGGCGGCCCTCGAGGCCACGCCTACGCGGGCGGCGCAGCTCCTCCACGCGATCACCATGAGCCTGACCATCCGCACCCTCCTGGCGCGGCACGGGTACGGTCCGGAGGACCACAAGGAGGGCATCGAGCTGCTCCGGGAGTGCGTGGCGCCCGAGGACATCGTCTGGCCCGGAGGTTTCGACATCGCGGTCCAAGACGCCGTCGTGGAGCTCGACGCCTGGGACGAGAAGGGGTTTCGCATCGTCGAAGCGTCGCTGACGCACAAGTTCCCCGAGCAGGCGCGCTTCGTCCTGAGCGGGCTGGAGCCGTCCGAGGGCCCGAGCGCGGTCACGGGCGTGAAGCACCTGCTGGACCGCCTCGACGACCTCGAGTCGAGCGCCGAGCGCAAGCGCACCCGCCGCGAAGACCAGGCCGCGCTCGAGGCGCTCGCGAAGCGCGGGATCACCAAGGAGGAGCGGAGCCGGCTCCGCGCCCTGGTCGCGTCCGCGTCCCCGGCGACGGACCCGAGCGCGCCGCGGAGCGGCCCCCACCCGGTGGACCACGAGACGCGCCTCCTCGCGCTGCGCGCCTGGTACGAGGAGTGGGCGAGCATGGCGCGCGCGGCGCTGACGCGCGAAGATCACCTGAGCCGCATGGGCATCTCGCGCGGACGGACCTCCTTCACGTGACGACGTCGCCTCGACCCACCACGCGCTCCTCGATGTGTGAACTGCGACGTCTGCGGCGACGCCGAGCGCCCCGAGGCGACCTCGAGTCCGCGGAGACCGAGCGCCTCGACGAGGTGACATGACCGACGAAAACCCCCACAAGACCCACGATCACGGCGCAGGCCCCTTCGACGAGGCCTTCTGGGAGCGGATGTACCGCGCGCGCAGCGCCGTCTGGAGCGGGAGCCCGAACGCCGTCCTCCTGGAGGAGGCGTCGGAGCTCACGCCCGGTAGGGCGCTCGACGTCGGCTGCGGGGAGGGCGCGGACGCCCTCTGGCTCGCCCAGCGCGGGTGGCGCGTCACGGCCGTGGACGTCTCCCCCACCGCGCTCGAGCGCGGCGCGCGCCGCGCGGCAGAGGTGGACGCCGAGGCCGCGCGATCCATCGAGTGGATCCACGTGGACCTCACGCGCTGGGAGCCACCGGAGGCCGCCTACGACCTCGTGTCCTCGATGTTCTTCCACCTGCCCAAGGACTCGCGCGAGCCGATCTTCCGCCGGCTGGCCGCGGCCGTTGCGCCGGGCGGCTCGCTCCTCGTGGTCGGTCACCACCCGTCGGACCATGGGACCACGGCGCGGCGACCGCCTCTGCCCGAGCTCTTCTACACGGCGGAGGAGGTCGCGGCGCTCTTGGCCCCGCACGGTTGGGACGTCGCCCTCAGCGAGGCGCGCGCGCGCGGCGCCAAAGACCCGGAGGGGCGCGTCATCACCATCCACGACGCGATCCTGCGCGCGGTGCGGCGCGCACGGTAGGCGGAGCGACCACCCTTCGCGACGCTCTCGCGCCGCACGTCGCGCGCGTTCCTTCCTGCCCGCGCCGGCGCTATGAGCGCCCGCATGCAACCCGGGGCGACACGGACGCGCCTGCCGCTTCCCTCACCGCCGCGGCTCGAGCCGCCGGTCGGCTTCGCCGCCCGGCTCGTGGACCTCACGCTGCCCGTCGACGCGGGGCAGCTCGCCTCGGCCGGCGACTTCCTGGCGCTTCTGCTGGCGATGAACGCCCACCTGAACCTCACCTCGATCACGGATCCCGCGGAGGCGTGGACGCGGCACGTGCTCGACGCATGGACGCTGCTGCCCGAGCTCGCCGGGCTCCCGCCGGGCCGGCGCGTCCTCGATCTCGGCTCGGGCGGCGGCGTCCCGGGCATCCCGCTCGCGATCGCGAGACCCGACCTCCGCTTCACGCTCGTGGACGCCACGTCCAAGAAGGCCGCGTTCCTCGAGGACGCCGCCAAGGCGCTGGGGCTCTCGAACGTCGCCGTCGTCGCCGACCGCGCCGAGTCCCTCGCGAAGACCAGCCTCGCGGGGTCGTTCGACGTCGTGACGGCGCGCGCGGTGGCCAAGCTCGACGCGCTGTTGCCATGGGTCGCGCCGTTCGCGCGGGGAGGCGGGCGGCTCCTCCTCATCAAGGGCGAGCGCGCGGACGCCGAGCTCACCGCCGCGAAGCGGGCACTCTCGCGCTGCAAGCTCGCGCACGAGCGCACCGTCGTGACGCCCACGGGGCGGATCGTGGTCCTGCGGAGAAGCTGAGCTGCACCGCCCGCCCGGTCGGCCGAGAACGCCTCCTCCGGGCACGAGGGCCGGTCGTGGCCGTTCCCCGTCAGGCACGTGACGAGGGTCGGGGCGGTGAGACGGCAGCACCTCACCCCCCCGAAGCGCAGCGCCGCCGCGCTTCGACACGGGGCGAGCCCGCGGGACGACGCGCCCCTACTTCGCGACGCAGCGCGGGTCGCCGCACACGGCGGGGCACATCATGCCCGGCTCCGCCTTCTCCTGACACGCGTTCGGCGGGCACGTGTCGCAGGTCTGGCCCGCGGGGCAGCCGCCGCACGCGTCGGCGGAGGGGGGCGCGCCCGCCGACGCGGTAGGCCCGGGCGCACCTACCCCCGTCGGGGCGGGCGCGGTCGCGAGGACGCCGTCCGCCGGCTTGGCGCTCGGCGAGGAGCCCGAGGACGAGGAGCAAGCGACGGCGAGGAGGACGAGGGCTCCGAGCAGGTGGCGCATCGCGCCAAGGTACGGCGAAACCGAATTCCGTCCCGTCGTGTCGATCGAGGGCGCGACCGATCGATGCAGAGGCATGACGACGCAATTCTGGTGTCTCCTAGGCGCAGCGACCCTCCCCTACGTCTGGGCCACGGCCTCGGCCGTGCTCCGGAAGCAGGAGTTTGGCGCGATCGACGCTCACCACCCTCGCCCCCAGGCGGCCAAGCAATCCGGGGCCGGCGCCCGGGCCTACGCGGCGCAGCAGAACGCCTTCGAGGCGCTGGCCATGTTCGCGCCCGCGGTCTTGGTCGCGCACCTCGGCAACCCCGCCTCGACCCTCGCCCCCATCCTCGCGCTCGTGTGGCTCGGGTGCCGTATCGGCCACGGCCTGGTGTACATGGCCGACGTCCCGCCCGCCCGCACCGGCCTCTTCGCGATCGGGGCGCTCTCCTCCGTCGCGCTCTTCCTGGTCGGCCTCGGCGTTCTCTGACGAGCCCGGGCATCGGGTGAGGTCAGAGGAGGAAGGTGCGCCGCCCCTCGACGACGACGCGCTGCTCGAGGTGCGCCCGCACCGCGCGGGCCAGCACCACGCGCTCCACGTCGCGGCCGACGCGCACCAGGTCGTCGGGGGTCATCGCGTGGGTCACGCGCGCGACGTCTTGCTCGATGATGGGGCCCTCGTCGAGGTCCTTCGTGGCGTAGTGCGCGGTCGCCCCGATGAGCTTCACGCCTCGCGCGTGCGCCTGGTGGTAGGGCCTCGCGCCCTGGAACGCGGGAAGGAAGCCGTGGTGGATGTTGATCACCGGCGGCGCCGCCACCAAGAAGCCCTCGCTGAGCACCTGCATGTAGCGCGCGAGGACCACGAGCTCGACGTGGTGCTTCTTCAGCAGGGCGAGGATCTGCGACTCCTGCTCCGCCTTGGTCGCGGCGGTCACAGGCAGCGCGAAGAAGGGGATGCGGAAGGACTCGGCCGCGGCCTCGAGGTGCGCGTGGTTGGAGACGATGAGCGGGATGTCGCACCGGAGCTCGCCCGCCCGCTGCCGGAGGACCAGATCGTAGACGCACGCCGGGTCCTTCGTGCAGAGGAGGGCGACGCGCGGCAGGACGTCGGAGAAGCCGACGCGGTAGCCGCCGCCGAGCTCCGCGACGAGGCCCGCGAACGCCTCCTCCAAGAGCCGCCGCGTCGCGGACCCGCCTAGCTCGGCGACCGCTCTCGGGGCGCCGAGGCCGGCGAGATCGATCACCAGACGCATGAAGAAGCGCGGAGCCCCCTCGAGGTGCGCGTCGGTGTGGTTGCTCGCCTCCACGATGTTGAGGCCGAGCCGATAGAAGAAGCCCGCGAGCCGGGCCACCAGGCCGGGCTGATCGGGGGCGTGCACGAGGAAGGTGCAGGTCGGGGACGTCAAGGCGCCCCTCTTGTCAGGCCCCGCGGCGCGCCGCAACCACGGCGTGGGCGCCGCGGCGGCTCACGCCCAGACGATCTTGTCCTTGCCCTTGTACCAGTCGTCCGCCTTCTTCGAGAACTTGTCCTCGATGACCGAGCGCTTCACCTTGAGCGTCGGCGTGAGCGTCCCGTTCTCGATCGTCCACGGGTCGTCGGTGACCGCGATGAGCTCGAGCTGCTCGTGTTGATCGAGGTCCACGTTGATGCGATCCAGGTGCTCCTTGAGGGCCCTCGTGATCTCCTCCCTCCCCTCGGGAGTCTTGGCGGTCTTGCGCGCGTGCTCCGAGAGCAGGGCCACCGCGTAGGGCTGCGGCATGCCGGACCCCTGGACGCACGCGAGCTCCAGCGTCTCGTGCGTCAGGAGCTTGTTCTCGATCGGCGCCGGCGCGACATACTTGCCCTTGCTCGTCTTGAAGAGCTCCTTCACGCGGCCCGTGAGCTTGAGGAAGCCGTCGGCGTCGACGACCCCGCGGTCGCCGGTCTTGAGGAAGCCGTCCTCGGTCATCACCTCGGCCGTCAGCTCGGGCGCCTTGAAGTAGCCGAGCATCGTGCACGGGCTCTTCACCAGCACCTCCCCCTCGTCCGAGAGCCGCGTCGTCACGCCCGGGTTCGAGACCCCCACCGTGCCGACCTTGGTCTGACCCGGGCGGTTCACGTGCGAGTAGGAGAAGTTCTCGCTCATGCCGTAGCCCTCGAGGAGCTCGAGGCCGAGCGACCGGTACCAGGAGAGCAGCTCGGGCGGGATGGGGGCGGAGCCCGTAGCCGCGTACTTCACGTGATCCAGCCCGAGGCCCGCGAGGACCTTCTTGGCGACCATCCCGCGCACGAACGGGATCTTGAGGAGCAGGTTGAGCCGCTTCTCGGGCATCTTCTGCAGCACGCCCTGGTGGAACTTGAGCCAGAGGCGCGGGACGGAGCCGAAGAACGTCGGACGGGCGCGGCGGATGTCGTTCACGAACGTGTCGAGGCTCTCGGCGAAGTAGACGTAGCAGCCCTGGGTGAACGTCGTCGTCTCCACGAGCGTCCGCTCGAACGCGTGCGCGAGCGGCAGGTACGAGAGCATCCTGTCCTCCGGCGAGAACTCGAGGAGCCCGAGGATCTGCATCGAGCCGCACATGGTGGCGAAGCTGTGCATGACGCCCTTGGGCACGCCGGTCGTCCCCGACGTGTAGAGGATCGTCGCCATGTCGTCGGCGTCGCGCCTCGGTGAGCCGATCTCCGGCTCCGTCTTCGCGACGATGTCCTCCCACGTCGGGTGGTCGCCCTTCATCTTGGGCGCGAGCGGCATGATGATGCGCGGCATGCCGTCCGGGATGCCCGGCTCCATGTCGGCGAAGCCGTCGAGCTTCCCGACGAAGATCAGCTTGGCCTCGCTGTGATCCAGGATCTGCCGGATCGTCTGGTGGGTGAGGATCGGGTAGAGCGGCACGCTCACGTGCCCGGCCATCCAGATCGCCAGATCCGCGAGGAGCCACCAGGCGGTGTTCTTGGAGAACAGCGCGATCTGGCTCTTCGGGGGTAGATCCAGAGACTGCAGGTGCGTCGCGATGCGGCGCGCCTGGTCGAGGGCCTGCTTGAAGGTGAGCTCCTTCAGCTGATCTTTCCCGAGCGGCTGCGTCAGCCAGAGCCGATCGCCGAACTTCTCTTCGAACTCGTAGACGTGATCGAGCTGTGTCTTCCCCGGCATGGGCGACGGGTACCCGCGCGCGCGGCGCGGCGTCAAGGCTCCGCGGGCCCGGCGACCGCCGATTGTGGCTCCGTTTCTCGCGGAAGAAACCGCTTGCGTGAGCCTAGTTGTCAGACTAATTCGTCAGACATGAGCAGGGCGCCCAATGAGGTAGACCGCGTGGAGCGTGCCCTCGTCGCGAGGATCGTCGGGGGTGCCTTCCCCGCGGGCGTGCGGCTGCCAGCCGAGGTGGACCTCGCCAAGGAGCTCGGCTGCGGCCGGAGCACGGTGCGGGAGGCGCTCGGCCGCCTCGGCAGCGCGGGCCTGGTCGCGTCGCGACGCGGGTCCGGGGCGCAGGTGCTCGACTGGCGACGAGAGGGGATGCCGGCGCTCCTGCCGTCGTACCTCGCGGCGGGTCTCCCGCCCGGGGAGGCGCCCCGCGTCGTCACGGAGCTCCTGCGCGTCCGCAGCCTCCTCGCCCGCGAGGCCACGCGCCTCGCCGCCCGCTACGCGAGCCCGGCGGGCCTCGCCCCTGCGAAGGCGGCGCTCTCCACCTACCTCGCGACCGAAGACGTGACGGAGAAGGGCCTTGCCGAGCTCTCGTTCTTCCGCGCGCTCGTCACCGCGAGCGCGGTGTGGCCCGCGGTGTGGCTCGCGAACGCGTTCTGGGCGCCCATGCGGGAGGTCAACACGATGCTGGCGCCCCTCGCCGGCGGACCTCCGCCCGGCCACGCCGCCGGGCTCGAGCGGCTCGTCGCCCTCGTCGAGGCGCGCGACGAGGACGCCGCGATCACGCACCTCGACAAGCTGCTCGACCGCGTCGACCGCGCGCTCGAGGCGCGCCTCCGCGGCGCCGTGAGCCACGTAGAGCCCCGCCCCACCCGCCGAACGCAAGCCAAGGGAGGCCCCCGATGACACGCACCACACCCGCAGTCCTCGTCGCGGGGCTCGCCGCGGGCAGCGCCGCGCTCGCCCGCGGCCTCTTCCTCGGCTACCCGAAGAAGGCCGTCGCCGGCGGGTTCCTCACCGCGAAGGAGCAGGCGATCGTCGCCGCGTGCGCCGACACGCTCTTTCCGCCGGGGGGGCCCATCCCGATCTCCGGCACCCAGGCGGGCCTGGTCGCCTATTTCGATCGCTACGTCGCGCGCTTGCCGGACGGCCAAGGCGTCCTCATCCGCCTCCTGCTCTGGTTCGTGGAGCATGGCCCGTGGGTCTTCGGTCCGCGCCCCACGCGCTTCACCAGCCTGCTCGAGCGAGATCGCCTGGCCGTGCTCGAGGGCATGCGCACGAGCCCGATCTACTTCCGGCGCATCGCGTTCCTGTCGATGCGCACCATCCTGACGATGGGCTACCTCGCGCACCCCGACGTCGCCCGCGCGATGCGGCTCCGAACCGATCACGATCCCTTCCGGCGCGAGCCCCGCCCCGAGCCGACGAGGAGCGCGTCATGACGACGTTGCAGGTGCTGCGAACCGAGCGCTCCGCCGACGTGGGACGGAGCGACCCCCACGCCGGGGTCAAGGTGTTCCGCGACTACGATCGCGACCTCGACCTGACGTGCGACGTGCTCGTCGTGGGCTCGGGGCCCGGCGGCGCCGTGGTCGCGAAGGAGCTGGCGGAGGCGGGGCGCGACGTCGTCCTCCTCGAGGAGGGCCCGCCGTTCGGCCAGCGCCAGGCGGGGGCGGGCGGCGGCCCGGTCGCGTCGTTCGAGCTCGAGCCCGGCGCGGCCATGCAGAACATGCTCCGCGAAGGCGGCACCCGCGCGACGCGCGGCAACATGTTCATCCCGACGATGCAGGCGAACGCGCTCGGCGGCGGCTCCCTCATCAACTCCGCCATCTGCGCGCGCGCGCCGGATTGGATCTGGGAGAAGTGGCGCCGCGAGACCGGCGTGGAGCTCGACGCCGCGCTCATGGCGCCGCACTTCCAGCGGGTGGAGGACTACCTCTTCGTCGCGCCCACGCCGGCCGAGGTGCAGGGCCCGCGCAACCTCCGCTTCAAGCAAGGCTGCGACGCGCTCGGGATCTCGTCGGAGCCCACCTGGCGCAACGTGAAGGGGTGCCGCGGCTCGGCGGAGTGCTTCACGGGCTGCCGCAACGGCGCCAAACAGTCGACCGACAGGAGCTACGTGCCTGCGGCGATCCGCGCGGGCGCGCGCGTCTTCACGAGCGTGCGGGCCGAGCGCCTGGCCACGCAGGGAGGCCGCGCGACCGAGGTGACCGGCCGCGTCGTCGAGCCCTTCACGGGGCGGGAGACCTTCGGCGCGCGCGTCCGCCCGAAGACGCTCGTGCTCGCCGCCGGCTGCATGCAGACCCCGGTCATCCTGCAGAAGAGCGGCGCGCTGCCGCGCTGCGACTGGGTCGGCCGTCGCCTCCTCTTGCACCCGGGCCTCGCGCTCATGGCCGTGTACGAGGACACGATCGATCCCTGGGAGGGCGCGACGCAGGGGTACCACTCGCTCCACTACCTGCGGGAGGGGATCAAGCTCGAGGTGCTCTGGTCGCCGCCGTCGGTCCTCGCGGCGCGCCTGCCCGGGCTCGGGCGGGCCTACCAGGAGCACCTGAAGACCTACGACCGCATGGCGCCCTTCGACGTCATCGTCGCGGCGGACCGCTCCCATGGGACGGTGACGGCCCGCCGCAGCGGCTGGGATCCGGACCTCCGGTTCCACTTCCACGACGAGGACGTGCGCCTCATCCAGCGGGGCCTCGGCATCCTCTCGGACATCTCGTGGGCGTCGGGGGCGGTCTCGATCCTCCCAGGCATCCACGGGATCCCGGAGGTCCTCTCGTCCAAGGCAGAGAGCGAGGTGCTCCGGACGATGAGGCTCCGCGGCAGCGACACGATCACCGCGGCGAACCACGCGTTCGGCTCGACGCGCATGTCCAGGCGCCCCGAGGACGGCGTGTGCCGGGACGACGGACTCTGCCACGGCCTCGACAACGTCTACCTCGCCGACACCGGGATCTTCGCGTCGAGCCCCGCGGTGAACCCGATGCTCACCGTGATGGCGCTGGCCGATCGCGTCGCGCAGAAGATCGCCGCTCGCGGCTGAGCCGGCGCCACCTCCGGGCTCCGGGCGCAGCGGTCTTCCTTCGTGAAGATGGAAGGCGGTCAGCGACGGCGACGCTTCACGGCGTCGCACCCGCACGCGATCGCGTGGCGCTCGAGGGCGAGGTCGAGCGCGCCCTCGTCGAGCTCGCGTCCGGGCTCCTTCCACACACGCGACACGACGAGCGTTCCCTCCGCGGCTGTCGCCTCGATGCGGCCGACGAGCCGTCCGCGATGGTAGAGCGGGCAGACGTACCAACCGAAGCGGCGCTCCGCCGGAGGCTTGTAGACCTCCCACACGTAGTCGAACCCGAACACCTGGCGGACGAGCGAGCGATCCCAGATGAGCGGATCGAGCGGAGCCAGGATGCGCATCGCGTCGTCGGGTCGGGCGACCGCGCGATCGCGGAAGCCGAGCGGCGCCAGGTACGGCCTGTCTGCGCCCTCGACGACGACCTCCTCGAGGCGGCCCGCAGCTACCAGCGCCGACGGAAGCGAGCCGGTGCGGACGTCCGCCAGCGTCGACCACCACGGGCCGGCGGCCCTCGAGAGGAGCCCCGCGGCCTCGACGCGCTCGAGGAGCGCCCACGTCGCGAAGTCGCCCGGCGCGGCCTGCCCCGCGACGGCCGGCAGCGCGCGGCGCGGGAGGTCGAAGAGCTTCTCCCGCCCGTCGCGGCCGGCGACGACGACGAGGCAGCGCGTCCAGAGGACCTCGAGCGCCAGCTTCGCGGCGCTCGACGTCCCCTTCCAGCCACTCCAGTCGAGCGGCTCCACGGCGCCGCGGTGCGTGAGGGCGCGCGCGCCCACGGGCCCGCGCTCTTCGATCTCGCGCAGCACCTCCTCGAGCAGCCCCGCCGGAAGCCGCCGCATGCGCTCCGAGTGCCTCCACCACGGCGCCTCGACGGCCCGGTCCCGGTAGTAGGGGAACGCCGACGCGGGGAGGAGGCACCGCTCCTTGGCGAAGTGCTCGAAGGCGTCCCCGGGGAGCACCGCGCGGTAGACGTCCCCGCGCTTGGCGCCGCGCACGCGGGCGATGACGACGAGGTCCGCGTTCTGGCCGATCACGTCGAGCGGATCGAGCTGGATGCAGCGGAGGCGCCCGAGGACGCCCCGGATCGCGCTCGCGCCCCGTCCGGGCGCGAAGCGCGCGAGACCGAGCTGCGACACGAGGTACCGGCGCGCGTCCTCGCGGGAGAGGACGGGGAGCTTCGCGCGGCGCGCGCGCTCGGTCACGCCGCCATGCGCGCAGCGGCCGCGTGCGTCACGGCGCGCATCCACGCGCGATCGCCGCGTCGGAACGGGCGCTCGGTCTTCGCGAGCTCGAGCACCGCCGAGAGGCGACCGCCGAAATAGATCGGGGCGACCGCCAGCCCGCGCACGCGCCCGTCGGCCGTGCGCGAGGCGGCAGCGGCGAGCGCGTCCGGCGCGGCGTCCAGGTCGCCGAGGACGGCCGTGCCGCGGCGCGCGATCCGGATCGCGGCGTCGTCCGACGCCACCTCTCGACCGAGATGCGCCTCCGCGCCCACGCCGAACACGGCCCGGATCTCGAGCGGCCCGAGGGCGCGGCGCGGGCGGTGCGCGACGCCAGTGGTCGCCCGCGTCTCCAGCACCATGGCCTGAAGGGCGAGCGCGATCACCTCGTCCTCGTCCCCCGCGTCCTCGATCCAGAGCGACGCGCGCGCGACGGCGGCTGCGGAGGTCCCGCCCGGTGACCAACGCTCCGTCGGCACCCAGTCGTCGCCGCGGGCGGCGCGCGTCCGCATGAGGGCGTGCACCTCGCGGACCTCGCCGATGGGGCGCCACGACGGCCAGGTGGGCTGGCAAACGAGGCAGCTCTCCCCCACGCGCCCCGTCGCGACCGCGCGCACCAGCACGTCCGCGTCGATCGGGCCGACGACGTCCTCGCCGTTCGTGACGTACCACCGAGCGCCGCTTGCGTGCCCGCCCTCTTGCATGATGCGTTCTCCTCGCGGCCCGAGCGCGGACCGGCGAGCCCATTGTTCCGACGCGCGAGGTCGGGGGCCAAGAACGCGGTGGGCCTGGCCGGGGCGGCCGCGCCGGTATACTGGGCGCGCCGTGAGGACCCTCCACGACGTCGACTGGAGCCGCTGGGTCCCGACGGACACCGCGACCCTGGTGTTCGTGCAGGAGCCTGGGCGCGTGCTCCTCATCCGGAAGAAGCGCGGGCTCGGCGCGGGCAAGATCAACGGTCCTGGAGGGCGCCTGGAGCCCGACGAGACCCCCCTAGAGGCCGCGATCCGCGAGGTTAGGGAGGAGCTCTGCGTCGTGCCCACCGGCGTGGAGAAGCGCGGCGAGCTCGCCTTCCAGTTCACGGACGGCTACGCCCTCTTCTGTCACGTGTTCTCGGCGGACGGCTGCGAGGGCGAGCCCTGCGAGACCGAAGAAGCCGCGCCGATCTGGACCCCCGTCGACGCCATCCCCTACGGAGAGATGTGGGCCGACGACGCTCTTTGGATGCCCCACATGCTGGCCAGGCGACCGTTCGCCGGGCGCTTCGTGTTCGACGGCGAGATCATGCTCGACCACGAGCTCGCCCACCCGGAAGCGTGGTCCGCGGCGCGGGCGTAACGGAGAGGCGCCCCCGGGCGTCAGGAGGCGTGCCGCAAGCCTTGCGCCGACCGAACTTCGACAGGGGTTTGGTGAGCCCGCTCGAAAACTCCGCCTACGGCTTTCGCTTGTTTCTGCGCTGCGGGCTCTCTATTGCGTTCCCGGGGCCGTGGGCCCGAGGGCTCGATCGTTGGCGTGAAGCATGCACGGCGCCGGACGTCTCATGGTGAAGCAGGGCGACTCAGGAGCGGATCGGTCGAGCTCGGCGCTCGGACTGACGCTCCGTCTGCTCGGCCTGGCCCTGGGGCTCGCGCTATTCGCGTGGATGTTGCGGGACGTGGACGGGCCGCGGCTCCGGACGCTCCTCGCGGACGTCGGGCCTCTCGCCGCGATCGTGCTCCTTCCCCAGGCGTTGGGCACACTGTTTCACACCGCCGCGTGGAGAGAGCTTCTCGCCGGCCTGGGTCACCGCGCACCGCTCTTCGCGCTCACGGGGACGTTCGTGGCCTCCGAGGCGGCGCGGATGGCGCTGCCTGCGGGCCCCGTCGTCGGAGAGGGCGTCGCGGCGTACCACCTGCACCGGCGGCTCGGCGTGCCGTGGACGAGCGCGCTCACGTCGCTCGCGGCGAAGAAGGCCTGGGTCCTCTGCTCGCACGCCGCCTGTTTCCTGCTCCTGCTCCTCCTCGGCGGAGCCGCGCTGCGAGAGCTGGGCGCGGCGCTGCCGGGTGGTGAGCTGCTGCCGCTCGTGACCGTGCTCACCGGCGCGGCGCTCGGTGCTGGCGGCGCGCTCACGCTGGTCCTCCTCTCGTCGCGCCGCGCCGGCGCGTGGCTCACGACGACGCTCGCCCGCCTACCGTCGGCGCGCATGAGGGCGTGGGCCGAAGCCCAGCGGCACCGCCCCGACGCCGCCGCCGCCTCGCGGGTGCCGCCCATCCGCCACGCCCTCGCGGGCGCCCTCATGTTCGCGCAGTGGATGACCGAGATCTTCGAGACGTGGCTGATCCTCCGGCTGCTCGGGATCGACGTCTCCTTCTCCGAGGCGCTGCTCATCGAGCTCGGCGGATCCATGGTGCGCTCCCTCGCGTTCGTCGTGCCCGGGGGCCTCGGCGTACAGGACGCGAGCTACGTCGGGACGCTGCTTGCGCTCGGCGTACCCGGCGCTACAGAGGTGGGCGTCACGTTCGTAGTGCTCAAGCGCGCGAAGGAGCTCTTCTACATCGGACTCGGTGTCGGCGTGCTCACCCTCGGAAAACGCGGGCCGGCTCCCGTGGAGGTGACTCCATGAAACGCAAGAAAATCCTGTTCGTGTGCGGGTCCATCAACCAGACGACCCAGATGCACCAGATCGCGGACCAGCTCCCCGAGTACGACCGCGTCTTCTCTCCGTACTACGGCAACCGTGACTTCGACTTCTTGAAGAGCATCGGCGCCCTCGAGGGCACCATCGGCGGACACAAGCTCTCGCGGCGGTGCCTCGACTACCTGCGCGATCACCGGCTCCCGTGCGAGGTGGGTGGCGCGCTCGGCGACTTCGACGCCGCGGTCCACTGCTCGGATCTCGTCTGGCCCCACAACCTGGACGGCAAGAAGGTGGTCCTCGTCCAGGAGGGCATGACCGATCCGGAGAGCCTCCTCTACCCGGTGGTCAAGCGCGTGAAGGCGCTGCCGGGGTGGCTTGCCGGGACCAGCGCGTTCGGCCTGACGAACAAGTACACGAAGTTCTGCGTGGCCAGCGAGGGCTACAAGCAGCTCTTCGCCGCGCGCGGCTGCGACCCATCGAAGATGATCGTCACCGGCATCCCCAACTTCGACGACTGCGAGCGCTACCGGCAGAACTCGTTCCCGCATCGGGGCTACGTCCTCTGCTGCACGTCGGACGTCCGGGAGGTCTTCTGGTACGAGAACCGCAAGGCGTTCCTGCGCCAAGCCGTGGAGATCGCGGAGCGCCACGGCAAGCAGCTCGTCTTCAAGCTGCATCCGAACGAGAAGCTCCCGCGCGCGACCGACGAGATCAAGCGGTGGGCCCCCGGGTCGCTCGTCTACACGTCGGGCAGCGCGGAGCACATGGTCGCCAACTGCGACGTCTTGGTCTGCAAGTACTCCAGCGTGGCCTACGTCGGGATGGCCCTCGGCAAGGAGGTGCACTCGTACTTCCCGAACGACACGCTCGCGCGGCTTGCGCCCATCCAGAACGGTGGGCGCTCGGCGGGGGCGATCGCCGACGTCGTGCGGGAGCTCCTCGGCGACGCGGTCGAGGAGCGGCCCTCGGCGCGGCGGCCCGTGGCGCCGCGCGGGATGGTGGCCTGATGACGAAGACGCTCGTCGTCGTGCAGGCGCGCATGGGCTCGTCCCGCCTGCCAGGCAAGGTCGCCCTCCCGCTCGTGGGCGCGCCCCTCCTCGTGCGCATGCTCGAGCGCGTCCGCGCGGCGACGGTGCCGTTCGAGGTCTGCGTCGCGACCTCCACCCTGGCGGAGGACGACCGGATCGTGGAGCTCGCCCGCCAGGCCGACGCCCCCGTCCACCGGGGGCACCCGCTCGACTGCCTCGCGCGGCACCTCGGCGCGGCCCGGCAAGAGCGCGCCGACGCCGTCGTGAAGATCCCGAGCGACTGCCCGCTCATCGATCCGTCGGTCATCGACCAGGTCCTCTCGGCCTTCGCCTCGGGCTCCTACGACTTCGTCTCGAACCTGCACCCGCCGACGTGGCCGGACGGAAACGACGTCGAGATCGTGCCGACCGAGCTCCTGGCCCTGGCGGACCGCGAGGCGAAGCGCGAACTGGAGCGAGAGCACACCACGCCCTTCTTCTGGGAGCAGCCCGAGCGGTTCCGGCTCGGGAACGTGCGGTGGGGCACTGGCCGAGACCTCAGCATGAGCCACCGCTTCACCATCGACTATCCGGAGGATTACCAGTTCGTCTCCGCGGTCTACGAGGAGCTCTACCGCCCCGGCGCGCCTTTCACCCTGGACGAGATCCTGGACTTGATCGAAAAGCGCCCCGACGTCCGGGCGCTCAACGCGGCCTACGCCGGCGTGAACTGGTACCGGCACCACGTCGCGGACCTCGCGACGATCACCCCATCCATGACCAGGACCGATGTCGCCTAGCACCACCCCCGCCAGCACGACGCCCCCCGAGGTCGAGGCGCTGCGCGCCCTCAGCCTCCGCGTGCGCGAGCACATCATCCGCATGTCCACCGGCGGAGGCTGCTTCATCGGCGCTTCGCTCTCGTGCGCGGATCTCGTCGCGTTCCTGTACGCGCGCGTGCTCTCCATCTCGCCCGAGCGGCTCTCGGACCCCACCCGCGACTACTTCTTCCTGTCGAAGGGCCATGACGTACCGGCCGTCTACGGCACCCTCGCGGAGCTCGGCTACATGCCCCGGGAGCGGCTGAAGAACCACCTGAAGACGACCGATCACCTGTACTGGCACCCGAACCGCGCCGTCCCGGGGGTGGAGTTCCACTCGGGCTCGCTCGGCCATCTCCTCAGCGTGTCCATCGGCGTCGCGCTCGACATCAAGATGCGGGGCGGGACGAACAAGGTCTACGTGGTCCTCGGCGACGGAGAGTGTGACGAGGGGTCGGTCTGGGAAGGGTTCCTCGTCGCGAGCGCCTTCGGCCTCGACAACCTGGTCGCGATCATCGACCGGAACGAGTTCCAGGCGAACATCCGGACCGAGGAGCTCATCCCGCTCGAGCCCTTGGACCAGAAGATCGAGGCGTTCGGCTGGGGCGTGCGCACCACGGACGGCCACGACTTCACCGCGCTGGAGTCCGCGTTCGAGTCCCTCCCCGTGAAGCAGGGCCGGCCCACCTGCATCATCGCGCGGACCGTGCGCGGCAAGGGCCTCCCCAGCATCGAGCGCCGCGCCGACCGCTGGTTCGTGAACTTCAAGCCGGAGGAGATCGAGGCGCTGCTCAAGGAGCTCCACGGCGAAGAGCAGGCGCGCCTCACCTCCGAGACCCTGATGGTGCGCTGACATGACGACCGCCCGCTACGAAGGTGTGCTCCGCGCGCTCGCCGAGAAGGACGAGCGCGTCGTGGTGATGACGGCCGAGAACCGCGCCGCCATCCGCAACTTGCCGCCGGTCCTCGGCGACCGCTTCATCGACGTCGGGATCTGCGAGCAGACCATGATCGGGGTCGCTGCCGGCCTCGCGCTCCGCGGGCGCCGGCCCGTCGCGCACGCGCTCGCGACGTTCCTCACGCTCCGCGCGTTCGAGTTCATCCGCGACGATCTGGGGATCGCGAACCTCCCCGCCGTGCTCGTGGGCGGCGTGCCCGGGTTCCTCTCGGACGCCAACGGCCCCACCCACCAAGCCATCGACGACGTGGCCCTGATGCGCACGATCCCCAACGTCCGGGTCGTCTGCCCGGGCGACGAGCACGAGCTCGCGGAGGCGCTGCCCGTCCTCCTCTCCGAGGGCGCGCCCGTCTACGTCCGCCACATCCCTCTCATGCCCGCGTACGAGCGCAAGAAGACCTTCGCCTACGGCCAGGGGGAGGTGCTCGAGGACGGGGACGAGATCGGCGTCCTCAGCTACGGCCTGCTCACGCGCAACTGTGTGGAGGCGGCGGCGCTCCTCCGCGCGCAGGGTCGCAGCGTCCGCGTCGTGCACCTTCCCAGCCTCAAGCCGATCGACGAGGCGCTCGTGCTCGAGACGCTCACGCGGTGTCGGGTCACCTTCACGGTGGAGGACCACCTCCTCTCGGGCGGGCTCTTCAGCATCGTCGCCGAGCTCTGCGCCAAGCGGGGCAAGTCCGCCAAGATCGTCCCGTTCGCCCTCGACGAGCGGTGGTTCGTCCCCGCTCTGCTGCCGGACGTGCTCGATCACGAGGGCTTCACGGCAGAGAAGCTGTCGGCGCGCATGGCCCGCGGCGCGGAGACCCGAGCATGACGACCTACCCCACCATCGACCAGTCGAACGCGCTCTGGGCCCGCAGCCTAGGGCTCATCCCCGCGGGCACGCAGACCCTCGCGAAGGGCCCGGGCCAGTGGACCGAGGGCGTCGCGCCGAAGTACCTGGCGCGCGGGAAAGGCGCGCGCGTCTGGGACGTCGACGGCAACGAGTACGTCGATCTCGTCATGGGCGTGGGGCCCATCTCGCTCGGATACTGCTACCCCGCCGTGGACGACGCCGTCCGCGCGCAGCTCGAGCAGGGGATCACCTTCAGCCTCATGCACCCGCTCGAGGTCGAGGTCGCCGAGCTGGTCCGCGAGGTCGTCCCGAACGCGGAGAGCGTCAGGTTCTCCAAGACGGGGTGTGACGCGACGAGCGCCGCGGTCCGGCTCGCGCGCGCCTTCACGACGCGGGACAAGGTCCTCTGCTGCGGCTACCACGGCTGGCACGACTGGTACATCTCGGTCACCGATCGCAACGCGGGCATCCCCGCGAGCACGCAAGAGCTCGTCTACACGTTCAAGTACAACGACCTCTCCTCGCTCGAGGACGCCCTCGACGACACCGTGGCCTGCGTCATCCTCGAGCCCACCGTCTTCGAGGCGCCCGCGCCGGGCTTCCTGGAGGGCGTCCGCCGCCTCTGCGACGCGCGCGGCGCGCTCTTGGTGTTCGACGAGATGTGGACCGGCTTCCGCGTCGCGCTCGGCGGCGCCCAGGAGCGCTACGGCGTGCGCGCAGACCTCGCGTGCTTCTCCAAGGCCATCGCGAACGGGATGCCCCTCAGCGTGGTGTGCGGCAGGAAGGACGTCATGTCCCTCTGTGACAAGGACGTCTTCTTCTTCACGACGTTCGGCGGAGAGGCGCTGAGCCTGGCCGCCACCAAGGCGACGATCGAGGAGCTCCGGGCGAAGAGCGTGCCTGCCGCCCTCGCGGCCACCGGGAAGCGGCTGCGGGAGGGCTACACCTCGGCGGCGAAGAAGGCGGGGATTGAGGCCTCCACCAAGTGCTTCGGCTACGACGCGCGCACGATCATGACCTTCGCCGACGACCGCTCGCAGCCGCTCGCCATGAAGACCTTCGTCCAGCAGGAGATGATCGCGCGCGGCGTCCTCTGGGGCGGCTTCCACAACGTCTGCCTCTCTCACGGCGATCCCGAGGTCGAGCGGATCCTCGGCGCGTACGACGAGGTCCTCCCGCTCCTCGCCCGGGCGCTCGAGGAGCGCGCCGTCGAGAAGCGCCTCCGCGGCAAGCTGCTCGAGCCCGTCTTCCGCAAGACGGACAACTTCCACCTGAAGCCGAGGAAGGCCTAGGTGGCGGCTCCCTTCGATCTCTCCTCGAAGGTCGCGCTCGTGAGCGGCGCCGTGGGCCTCCTGGGCAAGGAGCACTGCAAGGCCTTGCGCGCGGCCGGCGCGGACGTGGTCGTCGCCGACCTGGACGCGGCCGCGGTGCGCTCGTTCTCGACGGAGCTAAGCGGCTCGCCCGGAGCGGGCCGCGTCCTCGGGGTCGACGTCGACGTGACCAGCCCGGCGTCCCTCGAGCGGGCGCGGGATCGCGTGCTCGCTGAGCTCGGCCGGCTCGACGTGCTCGTCAACAACGCCGCCATCAACGACATGTTCGAGAGCCCGCAGGCCGGGGCGGAGCTGTCCAAGTTCGAGAGCTACCCGCTCGATCTCTTCAGGCGGTCGCTCGACGTCAACGTCACCGGCGTCTTCCTCGCGTGCCAGATCCTCGGGACACCGATGGCCCAGGCGGGCCGCGGGAGCATCATCAACGTCGCGTCGACCTATGGTCTCGTCGCTCCCGATCAATCCATCTACCGGCGCCCCGACGGAACGCAGACGTTCTACAAGTCGGCCTCGTACCCCGCGACCAAGGGCGCGGTCCTGTCCTTCACGCGCTTCCTCGCCGCCTACTGGGGCAGCGCCGGCGTGCGCGTGAACGCCCTGTGCCCCGGCGGGATCGAGAACGGACAGGAGCCATACTTCCTCTCGAACTACGCGGCGAAGACGCCGCTCGGGCGCATGGGCAAGCGCGACGAGATGTCGGGCGCCATCGTGTTCATGGCCTCCGACGCGTCGAGCTACATGACGGGCTCCGCCGTCGTCGTGGACGGAGGGTGGACGGCGTGGTGAGGGGCCTGGACGAAGCCGAGCTGCGCCGGCGCGCGTCCCGCGTCCGGTTGGTCCTCACGGACTGCGACGGTGTCTTGACCGACGGGGGCGTCTACTACTCCGCCCGCGGCGAGGAGCTCAAGCGCTTCAGCATGCGCGACGGGATGGGCGTCGAGCGCCTGCGCGGGAGCGGGATCGGGACGGCGATCGTGACGGGTGAGAGCACGGAGGTCGCCTTGCGGCGCGCCGAGAAGCTCCAGATCCGGGCGCACCTGGGCGTCAAGGACAAGGCCGCCGCCCTCGCAGAGATCTTGGCCCTCCACGGCGTTTCGATGGAGGAGGTGGCTTACATAGGTGACGACGTGAACGACGTGGGCGCGATGGAGCGCGTCCGGGAGGTCGGCCTCGTGGCCGCCCCGAAGGACGCCATGGCCGAGGTGGCTCGGCGCGCCCACTACGTGGCGGAGGCGGAGGGAGGACGGGGTGCGTTCCGCGATTTTGCGGAGTGGATCCTCTCCCACCGTGCGATCGAGTGAGCATGGAGGACCCAATGTCGAAGGCAGAGATCCGGATCGGGGAGAAGCTCGTGGGGGAGGGACATCCCGTCTACGTGATTGCCGAGATCGGCATCAACCACAACGGGTCCGTCGAGCTCGCGAAGAAGATGATCGACGGCGCGGTCCTCGCGGGGTGCGACGCCGTGAAGTTCCAGAAGCGCACGCCGGAGGTGTGCGTCCCCAAGGACCAGTGGCTGATCGAGCGGGACACGCCGTGGGGTCGGATGACGTACATCGACTACCGCCACAAGACCGAGTTCGGCGTCGAGCAGTACGCCCAGATCGATCGCCACGCGAAGGACCGCGGGATCCACTGGTTCGCGTCCTGCTGGGACGAGCCGAGCGTGGACTTCATGGAGCGGTTCGACCCGCCTTGCTACAAGGTCGCGTCGGCGTCCCTCACCGACCACGAGCTCCTCCGGAGGACGCGCAAGACGGGCAAGCCCATCATCCTGTCCACCGGGATGAGCACCATGGACGAGATCGAGGGCGCGATCGCCGTGCTCGGGACGACGCAGCTCGGCCTCATGCACGCCGTCAGCATGTACCCGTGCGACGTGTCGCACCTCAACATCCGCATGGTCCAGACGCTTCAGAGGCTCTGGCCGACCATCCCGGTGGGCTACAGCGGCCATGAGACGGGCCTCGCGCCCACCTTCGCCGCGGTGACGCTCGGCGCGAGCATGGTCGAGCGCCACATCACGCTGGATCGCGCCATGTGGGGCTCCGATCAGGCGGCGAGCGTCGAGATCCCCGGGATGATGCGCCTCGTCTCGAGCATCCGCGACATCGAGACGGCGCTCGGCGACGGGGTGAAGCGCGTCCACGAGAAGGAGCTCGCGCAGGCCAAGAAGCTCCGGCGCGCAAAGACGACGCAGAGCGCGTCGGGCTACGCGCCCACCAACGGCTCGGCGAGCCCTGTGAGGTAGCCGACAAGGATGCTCGAGCGCGCGCTGACACTCCTCGGGAGCTGGGAGATCCTCTCCCCCGTCATCATCGTGACGGCGGCGTGGGTGCTCATCGGCCTCGAGCACCTGTTCCCCTACGACCGTGGCCAGAAGCTCTTCCGCAAGGGCTGGTTCACCGATTTCTTCTGGTACACCCTCCTGCAGAGCTACGTGCTCGGCCTCGTCATCGCCGCGTTCATTCGGTGGGTCGACGGCGCCACGGGCGCGTCGCGGCTCGGGATCGTCACCGACTGGCCCCTCTGGCTGCAGATCGGGTTCTTCCTCGTCACGCACGACTTCTACATCTACTGGTTCCACCGAGCGCAGCACCGCTTCCCCGTCCTCTGGCGCTTGCACGAGGCGCACCACTCGGTCCGTGACGTGGACTGGCTCGCGGGCTCCCGATCCCACGCGCTCGAGATCATGATCAACCAGACGGTGGAGTTCATGCCGCTCGTCCTCCTCGGGGCGCCGCCGGAGATGGCCCTCATCAAGGGCACCATCGACGCCGTCTGGGGCATGTACATCCACTCCAACGTCGGCGTGCGCACGGGCTGGCTGCAGAGGATCATCAACGGCCCCGAGATGCACCGCTGGCACCACTCGAGGGTGTACACCGGGTTCGGCTTCAACTACGGGACGAAGCTCGCCATCTGGGACTGGCTCTTCGGGACGGCCCACCTGCCAAAGGACAAGCCCCCCGGCTACGGCCTCGCCGAGCCGTTCCCGGATGGGTACCTGCAGCAGACCGTGTATGCCTTTCGACCGTTCGCTCCCCCGAGCCCCGCTCCGCAGGACCCATAGCCCCGCGAGCCGCGCGTGAGGACGGCGCCGCTCTGGAACGCGCTCGCCCGCGCCCAGGCGCGGCGCGCGTGGCTCGTGCTCCTCGGGGTGCTCCTGGTGTGCGTGATCGCGGGCTTCTTCGGGTCCAAGCTCACGCTCAAGGCCGGGTTCGAGCACCTCCTGCCCGACGGGCGCGCCAGCGTCGTCGAGCTGCACCGCGTCGCCGAGAGGACGGGGGGCGTCTCCACGCTGTTCGTGGTGCTCGAGGTCCCGGAGGGTGAGCCGATCGATCGGGCGCGCCTGCGCGACGCGTCGGAGGCGGTCACGCGGGAGGTCGCGGCGCTCGGCGTCCCCTGGGTCGGCTCGGCCAGCAACGGCGTCCAGGAGGCGCTGCGGTTCTTCGAGCAGCGCGCCGGTCTGTTCGCCGACAAGGACGAGCTCCAGAAGCTCCGCGACGAGGTCAAGGCCTACTACGACTACCAAGTCGCCAAGGAGATGGGCACGCTGCTCGACGAGGACGCCGCGCCACCCGAGGTCCCGCTCACCCCGGACGCGATCAAGAAGCGCTTCAAGGTCGAGGACACGACGGGGGATCGGTACCCCGACGGCTACTTCGAGAGCGCCGACGGTCGCGTCCACGTCATCACGGTCCGCTCGATGATCCTCGGCGGGGACCTCGACAGGGGGCGAGAGGCGCTCGCTCGCGTCCGCGCCGCGGTGGAGCGTGTGGGCCTCCCCCAGTACCACCCGAAGCTCACCTATGCGTTCGCGGGGGACCTCTACAGCGGCGTCGCCGAGGTCACGGCCATCAACGAGGACACGCAGGACGTCGGCATCCTGGGGGGGATCCTCATCTTCGGCATCGTGCTCGTCTTCTATCTTCGGCTCTCGACGTTCCTCCTGATGCTGGTGAACATCCTCGTCGGCCTCGTCTGGTCCGCTGGCGTCGCCTACTATCTGGTCGAGCACCTGAACACCGCCACGGCGTTCATCTTCACGATCCTCGCGGGGAACGGGATCAACACCAGCATCATCTTCATGGCGAGGTACCTCGAGACCCGAAAGACCGGGGAGGACGTGGAGCGCGCCATCGCGCACGCGCACCGAGAGACCTGGCCCGCCACGCTCTCGGCCGCCGCGGCGTCGGCCGCCGCGTACTTGTCGCTGCAGCTCACCGCGTTCCGCGGCTTTCGAGAGCTCGGCCTCGTCGGCGGCGTCGGCGTGCTCGTCATCTGGGTGTCCACGGTGCTCGCGCTCCCGGCGATGCTCGCCGTGGTCGAGCGTCGCATCTCGCTGACCGCCGAGGGCACCGGCGTCCTCGCGCGGTTCCGCCAGGCCTGGGAGGCGTCGTTCGGCCGCCCGTTCGAGTACCTCGCGCGCCGCGCCCCGCGCCTCATCTCGGTGGCGGGCATCGCGCTCGGGGTCGCGGGCTTCGGAGCCGTCGCCCTCTACGCGCTCGGAGATCCGTTCGAGTTCGACATGAACAAGATCCGGAACGATCCGAAGACGCGCGCCGAAGAGGAGCGCGTCCGTCGCATCAGCGACGCGATCACCGGCTACGTCGGGGCCGACGGGATGGCCATCCTGGTGGACGATCCGTCGCAGGTCGCGCCGCTCCGCGAGGTGCTCTACGCCCGGCGCGACGCGGCGCCCGCGGACGAGAAGCCCTTCGCCAGCCTGGTGGCCCTCGAGGACTTCGTCCCGCCGGATCAGGCGAGCAAGGTGCCGCTCCTCGTCGAGATCCGGAAGCAGATCGAGAAGGGCCGCAAGCGCAAGGCCATCAGCGACGAGGACTGGGCGAAGATCGAGCGCTACCTCCCGCCAGCGGATCTGACGCCGTTCACGATGGCGGATCTGCCGGAGGGCGTCGCTCGTCCCTTCACCGAGAAGGACGGCACGCGCGGTCGCATCGTCTACATCGTGCCGACCTCACCTGCCCTCACCGAGGACGCTCGCTACCTCCTGCGTTGGGCCGACAGCTACCGCGAGACGAAGCTGCCGGATGGCTCCACGGTGATCGGATCCGGGCGGGCCGTCGTGTACGCCGACATGTGGCAGGCCGTGCTCGACGCCGTCCCGGTGGCGGTCATCGCCGCCTTCGCCGCGGTCATGCTCGTCGTCTTGGCCGCGTTCCGGGCCGGAAGACCCGCCCTCCTCGTCATCGGCGCCCTGCTCGTCGGCATCGGGTGGATGGCCATCTGTCTGGTGCTGCTGGAGGCGAAGCTGAACTTCCTGAACTTCGTCGCGCTCCCGATCACGTTCGGCATCGGCGTCGAGTACGCCGTGAACGTGGTCCACCGCGCCGTTCGCGAGGGCCCGAACGGCGCGCTCGTCGCCGTCCGCGAGACCGGCGGCGCCGTCGTGCTCTGCAGCCTCACCACGACGCTCGGGTACCTCGCGCTCGTGGGATCGATGAACTTCGCCGTGCGGAGCCTCGGGGTCGCGGCCGTCATCGGGGAGCTCTGCACGATCCTCGCCGCCATGCTGGTCCTGCCCGCCGTCATGCTGTGGACCGGCGGGGCCGCCACCGCCCGGGACGCCCGCGCGACGCCTGCCTCGTGACCCTGCGGCGTCGAGCCCTCACCTCGGCCTGCACCCGACGAGGTCCGACGGTCGCACGCGGAGCTCCGAGTAGCTGTAGGGCTGAAAGCCGGCTCCCTCGACGCTGAGCAGGAAGCCCACGTCGCCGTCGAGCTCGACGCCGAGGACGCTCCCCGGCTCGACGCGGCCGGAGAAGCGCGAGGCGCCGCCGACCTCGGCGACGACGGGCACGGCGTGAGGGCACACGAACCTGGACGGCGCTCGGACCGTGCGCGTCGTCATGGCGGACGCTCGCCTGGGCGAGACGTCCGGCGCGGCGCGAGGAGGGCCGAGCTCCGCCTCGTCGACCCAGCCGACCACCACGACGTCCTCGACGCTCCAGGCGACGCGCGCCGCGCCTCCCGCCCGCTCGAGGACGTGCACGACGGCGGGCGCGTCCTCGGTCGGCCAGAGCGTCAACGCCGGCTCGGCTCCTCGTTCGACGGAGAGGAGCACCGCCTCCCCGACGAGCGTGGCGGTCTTGCCGCGCTTGGGGGCGACGTCGGCCAGCGAGAGCGGCTGCTCCAGCACCGAGAGCGCGTCGCAGCGCGCCACGCCGCTGAGGGGCGCCTCGAAGCCCGAGATCGCGGCCGGAACGGCGCTCGGCGCGAGGGCGACGCGCGCGCCCTCCGACTCCAGGCCGACGTACCGAAGCCCGACCCAGCCCATCGGGATGACCGCGCCGCCGAGCACGACCGGCGCGGAGGCGAAGATCGGGGCCTCGTCCGCGCCGAGCAGCCCCGTCAAGAGGACGCCGCCAGCGTCGATCTCGACCGTCAACGCGCCGTCGGTGCCGAGGTGCATCGTCACGCTCCGCGCTCGCGTCACCTCCGCGAAGGGTCGGCCGTCGCGCTCGAGGAGCAGCTCGAGGGGCCGGGGGATCGCGTCTGCGCGGAGGACGCAGCGCCCGTCGCGCTCCTGGAACGGAGCTGGCGGCGCTCGCGCGGGCGCCGCGGGCGCCGCGGCGAGGAGGACCTCGGCCCGAGAAACGGCGGACGCCGGGGGGGCGCCCGCGCAGGCCGAGGACAAGAGGAGCCAGGGGATCGTCCCGCGAGGGCGCTCGGTCCGGCGTCGCGCGCGAGGGGGCGCGCCGTTCGGTCGCGCGTCGGTTCTCTCGCAAGCCTCCTCCATGCGCTCGACCTGAGACGCACGCGGCGTGCCGCGCCTTGGGTCGAGCGCGCGGCGGGGCCAGCCGATCCGCACCCCGCGCGCGCGCCGGTCACCGCGGCTCGGCGGGCACCTTCACCGTGTTGATCGGCTTCACGCTCGCCCCCGAGGGGTAGGCGTAGCTCACGGCCTGGGAGTAGAGGCCGGGCAGCGTCCCCGTGAAGTCGCCGCCGGTGGCGACGCTCCCCCACCCCCACACGGTCAGGCCGAACGGCGCCGTGCTCAGGATCTCGTGGCGCCCGTTGTCGCACTCCCCCTGCTTCTCGAAGTTGCCGCGGACGAGATCGACGCGCGTGAACTCGAGCTCCCCCGAGGAGCCGAGCGGCGCCCACCCGTCGAGCGGCCCGTAGCAGTCGAGCTCGACCTCGGCGAAGGCGCCGTCGTGCTTGCGCCGCGTGACGACGAGGTTCGTCTCCGGGTACGTGGGGTCCGTGAAGAACACGTAGGAGTCGAGGAACTGGGCGGTCGGGATGACGTTCACGAACTCGGGATCCCCGCGGCAGTCGCTGAAGGAGGGGTTCACCTCCTGGCACCCGGTCATGTGGGCGGACACGTAGAAGGGGTGCTCGGCGTCCTGCGACCGCACCACGAACGGTCCGGGGGCGCGGAACTCGAAGACCTGACCGCCGCCGATGGAGGTCGGCGCGCCGGGGGGCGTCGCCGGCTCGTACGTGAGCGTGGTCCCGTCGACCGCGCCGATGATGCGCCAGGGCGGCGACTCTTCCACGCCGTCGAAGCGGTTGCGGTAGCGGACGGCCGCGTACTCGTGGCCGAGCGCGCTGACGGGCGGGATCTGCTGGTGCGCCGCGTCGCAGGCGACCATCGCTACGTCGATGTTGAGGCACGTCGCGCCGCCGAACACCCCGATGGGCTTGTCGGCCTGGATGGGGCTCCCGCTCAGCTCGGCGGGCTGCGAGAACTGGAGGGTCTGGCCGGCGTTCAGCAGGTAGGTGATCGGCACCCCGGCGCCCGTCCCCTGGACCCCGACGCCCGGCGTGATGCTCGCGGTCGGGGAGATCGTCACCGCCGTCGCGTCCTCGGCGGCGACGATCGTCAGCGTCGGGTTCGCGGGGGACACGGCCACGCTCTTGCGGAAGGCCGCGACGCCCACGTAGTTGTCACCCCACGCGGAGGTCGGCAAGAGCAAGCTCGCGCTCGTCGCGGCGCTCACGCCTCCGCCGTAAGGATAGATGTCGTAGGCGACGACCGGCGCGCTCGTCTTCACTCGGAACGCGCTGCCCATCCCGGTCCCGTGCACCGCGGGGTCCTCCGTCACGAGCGCCGGGGTGATCCCGGGCGGGCAGTCGTTCGAGGCGTCGCCGAACCGGGAGAGGAAGAGGATCGCGACCTCGCCCGGCGGCAGCTCACCGTTCGGCAGCGGCGCGTAGGTGAGGAGCTGGCCGCTGCCGCTCGGGATCCGGGCGAAGCTCGAGGCGTCGAAGGTCTGACCGTCCCGCTCGACGGTGACGGTCACGGGCGCCGTCCACGTGTTCGTGATGAACGTCGCGAAGCAGCCGCCCCAGCCCTCGGGGATGACGTCGGGCGCGACCACGAAGTAGTCGCAGCCGATGGTGCTCTGGTTCTCGGCCGCGCTCTCGCAGGCGGGGACGCACCCGGCCGAGGAGCACCCCTGGTCCGGAGGACAGGAGCTCACGACGTTTCCCTCGCAGTCGAGCACGTCGTGAAGGTCGCTGGAGCACGAGTTCGGGCACCCGTCGCCACCGCCGGCGTTGCCGCCGCCGCTGGCGAAGCCCGCGCCCGTCCCGGCCGCGCCGGACCCTTCGGACGTCCCGGTGCCCGAGGACGTCCCGACCGGGACCTCCTCCTCGGAGGCCGCGCCGGCGGCGCACCCGGAGAGGACCAGCACACACACCGCCCGAACCGCTCTCGCCGCGCTCGACACCATGGGGTCTCCTCTTCTGCCCTCGGGAGCGCACCGAGCCTCCCTCGCAGAGCCAGCGGTGACCACGGACTCGCCCTTACATGAGCTTGCAAACCGCCCGAGCTCCAGATGGGCACACCGCTTGCAACCGACCTCATCCATGAGCCATTCGGGGATTCACCAGCCTCAATCCGGTACTCGTCGGCGGATCTCCAAGGACCGCACGGCCCACCGGTGCCGCTCGCTCGCGCTGGAGTTTCTCACCGGAGCCCCGTGCTGGACCAAGCTGGACCTCGCGAGCTGGTTGCTCGAGTACGGGCGCGTCGTGTGGACCGACGCCGATCGAGACACCCCCGCCTCGTTCCGCTCGGGGCCGCTGGGCGAGTCGTCGGTGCGCGACATGATCCTGCGCGCCCACGCCGAGGTCCTCCGCGTGCTTCGCTCCGAGAACAACCCCGATATCGGCGCGCAGGTCGTGGTGCACGCCTTCGTCCACGACCTCGTCCTGGACTACCGGGAGGGGACGTCGGTCCGCTGGGCGCCGTTCAGCCAGCCGGGCCTCTCGCTCGGCGACCGCGTCCTCTCGCTCCTCGCGGCCGACTGCCTGACCTCGAGGGACGACTACCTGGGCGGCCTGCACGTCTGTCAGGACTGCGGCCGGTTCTCCCTGGGCGCCGAGCGGGGTGCGGATCCGAACTGCGACGCCTGCGCCTGGCAGGGCGAGCGCGTCTCCCAGATCTCGATCCGGGAATGGGCGGGAGCCGACGAGGACGTCGCGATCGAGACCGAGCCCCCGCTGCGCAGGGCGGCCGGGTAGCCCGACGCCCACATCTCCGCGGCAGTGTGCCGAAGACGGGCGCGTTCCGCCGCCCGTCCCCGCAGAGAGCGGCGTCCCGCCGCGCGGGCGGCGGAAAGAAAATGAAACCTCCGGGGCGGCGCTCGACGGCCGCGCCCCGCGGGATACCTTGGCGCGATGGCCCCGCGGTTCGCTGCCTTCCTCGCCTTCTCCTTCGCCCTGTCGGCGTTCGCCGCGGGGTGTCCCGATGACGCCGCCTCGCCGCCGGGCGGGGGCCCGTCCGGAGGCGGAGGGGAGGCCCCGGCGCTGCCCCCGGTCGTCTGCAAGACGCCCGACGGCGCTCCCCCGGAGCCCTGGTTCGTCGACGCGACCTCCCGGGTCGGGCTCGCCGCCTCCTCCGCCGCGGAGCCGGTCGGCAACTGCATCGTGAGCGCCGACCTCGACGGAGACGACTACGCGGATCTCATCGCGCTCCGCGGCGAGTCCGACCGCGGCCTCATCGGAGACAAGCGCGCCCGGTTCCTCTTGCTCAACCGCCCGGCCGAGGACGGCGGCTCAGGCCGGAGGTTCGAGGACGTGCCCGACCTCGGCGGGCTCCTGCAGTCTCGCGACGGCACGACCGATCGCGGCATGAGCAACGCCTTCCTCGGAGACCTCGACAACGACGGCGACGTCGACGTCATCCTCTGTCCGGCAGACTTCACCTCCAAGAGCGAGTTCGCGGACCCCTGCTCCGCGTTCCTCAACGACGGCACAGCGAGGTTCACCCTCGCGCCGGAGAGCGCGCTCGACGCGAGCGGGCTGCCTGCGCACAGCGCGGCGCTGTTCGACTACGACCGCGACGGGATCCTCGACTTCTTCGTAGGCGGCATGGGCAACTGGCCCTACTCCGGCCCGGGCAAGACCTGGAACTTCGGGCACAAGCTCTTCAAGGGCCGCGGGGACGGCACGTTCGACGACGTCTCCGCCGCGGTGGGGTTCCCCACCAAGGACGGCTCGTCCGCGGCGGGCACGAGCTACCGCCGGAGCATGGGGGTCACCCACTGCGACCTGGACGGCGACGGCGATCAGGACGTGCTCACCGCGAGCTACGGCCGGGAGGAGAACCACGCCTGGCGCAACGAGGGCGGCACGTTCGTGGAGGTCGGCCACGCGCTGGGTCTCGACCACGACGATCGGGAGGACTACTCCGACGACGAGTCCTACCGCTGCTACTGCGCGGCCACGCAGGCGTGTGATCCGGCGCCGCCGGCGCCGCAGGTCACCTGCACGCAGTTCGGCGTCCCCTACCTGCGCGGCTGGTACCCGGGCGTGACGGATCAGCCGTACATGCTGGGCGGCAACAACATGGGCGTCACGTGCCACGACGTCGATGACGACGACGACATGGACGTCGTCTTCGCCACGATCGTCCACGGCGACGTCGGCTCGTCGTCGGACCCCACCGAGCTCATCCTGAACCCCGGCGACGGAGGGAAGTTCACGCGCCCCGGCAACGAAGTCACGGGCCTGCTTCGACCGGACATGACCGGCCTCGGCTGGAACCACGGCGACCACATGGTGACGTTCGCGGACGTCGACCTCGACGGCCGCAAGGACCTCTACGTCGCCGCGATCGTGTACCCGCAGAGTCGCCCGTGGCTCTGGCACCAGCAGCCAGACGGCACCTTCGTGGAGGTCGCGGAGCGAGCGGGCCTCGGCCCGACGACCAACCGCGATCAGCTCGGCGCGACCTTCGTCGACATGGATCGGGACGGCGACCTCGACCTCTTCACGGCGGACTACCAGGCGGAGGACAGGGCGCTGCACGCGTTCGAGAACCAGGTCGGCGCGCAGCAGAACTCCGTCCGCATCAAGCTCGTCGGAAAGGGCGCGGGCTACTCGAACGGCGCCGGGATCGGCGCGCGCGTCCGCGTGACCGCGGGCGACCGCACGCAGACCCAGGAGGTGAAGGGCGGCCAGGGCCTCTCCAACGTCCAGAACGACCTCGTGTTGACGTTCGGCCTCGGCGCTGCCTGCGAGGTCGACCAGGTCGAGGTGCGCTGGCCCGACGCGGGCGGGACCGTCACCACGTACTCGGCGGTGCGCGCCAACTACCTCGTGGTCCTCCACGAAGGGGAGCCCCACCCCGAGTACCGCTAGCTCGGGGAGCGGGGCCAGGCGTCGCGATAGCAGATTTGTCGTTGCGGCCATCCGTTATATGGACCAACATGTCCGTTAAGTTGACAGAGGGGCCCAACGGGCTCTGGACCTGTGCTGCGACGCCGCCAACTCCTCGGCCTGCCCTTCGCGCTCTCTGTCGCGTGCACGCGGCGGGATCCGAGCGAGCTGCTCCACGTCTCCTACGACGCGACGCGTGAGCTCTACGCCGAGATCACCGACGCCTTCGTCGCGCGGATGGCCGGCCGGTTCGGCGCCGAGCTGACGCTCCGCGCCTCCCACGGAGGGTCGGCCAAGCAGGCGCGGAGCGTGGTCGAGGGCCTCGCCGCGGACGTGGCGTCCCTGGCCCTCGCGTTCGACGTCGAGGCCCTCGTGCGCGCCGGACACGTGGCCCCGGGGTGGGCCGGGCGGCTGCCGCACGCCGCCAGCCCGTTCACGTCCACGGTGGTGCTCCTCGTCCGGCGAGGCAACCCGCTCGGGATCTCGGACCTCCACGACCTCGTCCGGCCCGACGTGATCGCGATCACCCCGAACCCGAAGACCTCGGGGGGCGCGCGCTGGGGCCACCTCGCGCTCTTCCACGTCCTACGACGCGCGCACGGCGCCGCGAAGGCCGAGGAGCTCCTCGGCGCGTTCTACGGTCGCGTCCCGGTGCTGCCCTCGGGCGCGCGCACGGCGCTCACCACGTTCGGGGAGCGCGGCATCGGCGACGTCCTCCTGGCCTGGGAAAGCGAGGCCCGGGTCGCGGCGAGGTCCGCTGCGCTGGAGGTGGTGACCCCGCGGTCGAGCATCCTGGCGGAGCCGCCCGTCGTCGTGGTCGATCGCGTGGTGGACAGGCGCGGGTCCCGGCCGGCCGCAGAGGCCTTCACGCAGTATCTGTTCGAGGACGAGGCTCAGCGCATCGCGGCCGCACACTTCCTCCGGCCCCGGTCGCCGGGCGTAGCGACCACGCTGCCCGAGCTCGAGCGGTTCGATCTCCGCGAGGTGGCCGGGAGCTGGGAGGAGGCGCACCGCGAGCATTTCGCGGACGGAGGCCTCTTCGACCGAGCGTTCGAGGGCCGAGGCTGATCCCCATGGCGCGGTCACGATCGATCCTGCCGGGCAAGCGGCTGTCGACGGGGATCGCCGTGCTCTACCTGTCGCTCGTCGTCCTCATCCCCTTCGCCGCGCTGCTCCTGCGCGCCTCGGAGATCTCCCCGACGCGCTTCTTCGAGATCCTGGCCTCGCAGAGGAGCCTCGCGGCCCTCGGGCTCTCCTTCGGCGCGTCGCTCGTGGCGGCCTCCGTGAACACGGTGTTCGGCGTCATCGTCGCGTGGGTGCTCGTCCGCTACGAGTTCCCGGGCAAGTCGCTGCTCGACGCGGCGGTGGATCTGCCCTTCGCCCTCCCCCCGGCGGTCGCGGGGATCGCCCTCACCGCGATCTACGCCCGGTCTGGCTGGCTGGGTGGCTTCTTCGCGGAGCTCGGCGTCGAGACCGCCTTCAGCCGCGTGGGGGTCGTCATCGCCCTCACCTTCGTCGGCCTCCCGTTCGTCATCCGCTCGGTCGGGCCCGTGCTCGCCGACTTCGATCGAGAGCAGGAAGAGGCAGCGTTCACGCTCGGGGCGACCCGGCTCGCGACGGTCCGCCGCGTCCTCTTGCCGGCGGTGCTGCCGGCGGCCATCAGCGGCTTCTCGCTCGCGTTCGCGCGCGCGCTGGGCGAGTACGGCTCGGTCGTCTTCATCTCGGGCAACCTCCCGCGCAAGACCGAGGTCGTCCCGTTCCTCATCATGGCCAAGCTCGAACAGTTCGACTACGACGGCGCGACGGCGATCGCGGTGGTGATGCTCCTCCTGTCGTTCGTCGCGCTGATCGCGCTGGGCCGCCTCGAGGCGTGGACGTCGAGGCGCGCGTTCGGAGGGCACGCGCCTTGAGCCGCGAGCCGGCCGCCGCGCGCGCCGCCTTGATCGGCGTCACCGTGCTCTTCCTGGGCGCGCTCCTCGGCCTGCCCGTGGCGGCGGTCGTCGCCACTGCGCTGCGGGACGGCACCGGCCCCTTCTTCGCGGCGCTCTTCGACTCGTACACGCTCCACGCCGTGGAGCTCACGCTGCTCGCCACCGCCGTCGCGGTCCCCCTGAACGCGGTGTTCGGCGTCGCCGCGGCCTACGCCGTGACGCGCTTCGACTTCCCCGGCCGGGGCCTGCTCGCGGCGCTGATCGACATGCCGATCGCGGTCTCGCCGGTCATCGCCGGGATGCTCTTCGTCCTGCTCTTCGGCGCGCACGGGTGGCTCGGTCCCTGGCTCTTCGAGCACGACGTGCGGATCCTCTTCAGCCCGGCCGCGATCGTCATCGCGACGACGTTCGTGACGTTCCCCTACGTGGCGCGCGAGCTGATCCCCCTCTTCGCGTCGCAAGGTACGGACGAGGAGCTCGCCGCCCTCGTGCTCGGCGCGAGCGGCTGGACCACGTTCTTCCGCGTCACCCTCCCCAAGGCGAAGTGGGGGCTCCTCCACGGGCTGGTGCTCTCGACCGCGAGAGCCCTCGGGGAGTTCGGCGCCGTCTCGGTGGTGAGCGGGCACATCCGCGGGGAGACCAACACCGTGCCGCTCCACGTGGAGGCGCTCTACGAGGACCAGCGCTTCACCGCGGCGTTCGCGGTGGCGACGCTCCTGCTCGGGTTCGCCGTGATCTCGCTCGTCGCGAAGCGCGCGGTCGAGGCCAGGGGCCAGGCCGACGCGCTCCCGGTCGCCCAGGATGAGGGGACGGGGCCCGCGTGACCATCCGCGTGGAGGAGCTCAGCAAGCGCTTCGGCGATCAAGCCGCGGTCGACCGCGTCTCCTTCGACGTGACCCAGGGGGAGTTCGTCGCGCTCCTCGGGCCGAGCGGTGGGGGCAAGAGCACGGTGCTCCGGATCGTGGCGGGGCTCGAGGCGCCCGACGGCGGGAGCGTGCACATCCGCGGGACGGACATGACGTCGCGGCCCACCCAAGAGCGGGAGGTCGGGTTCGTGTTCCAGCACTACGCCCTCTTCAAGCACATGACCGTGCGGCAGAACGTCGCGTTCGGCCTCGAGGTGCGCAAGGTGCCGCGACGAGAGATCGGCCCCCGCGTCGACGAGCTCCTCGATCTGGTGCAGCTCCAGAGCATGGGGGACCGGCTGCCGGGGCACCTCTCGGGCGGACAGCGCCAGCGGGTGGCGATCGCGCGCGCGCTCGGCCGCCGGCCGGCCCACCACTTGCTCGACGAGCCCATCGGGGCGCTCGACGCGAAGGTCCGGCTCGAGCTGCGACGTTGGCTGCGCAAGCTCCAGCAGGACGCCGGCATCACCTGCCTGTTCGTCACGCACGACCAAGAGGAGGCGATGGAGCTGGCGGATCGCGTCGTCATCATCCACCGCGGCAAGGTGGAGCAGATCGGCAAGCCCGACGAGGTCTACGACCGCCCGGCGACGGCCTTCGTCGCGAGCTTCATGGGATCGAGCAACGTCCTCTCCGGCGTCGCGGGCAAGGGCCACGCGTCGCTCGGCGAGCTCGCCGTCCCGCTCCTCGCCGAGACGCGGGAGGGCGCGGACGTGAAGGCGTTCGTCCGCCACCACGGGGTCGAGATCCTCGGCCGCGCCGAGCCCGGCGCCGACCCGGGCGCGACGGTCGCGGTCGTGCAGCGCGCCGCGCGCATCGGCTGGCTCGTGCGGCTCGAGCTCCTCATGGCCGGCGGCCAGGCGCTCGTCGCCGAGCTCCCGAAGGAGCGCTTTGACGCGCTCGGGATCGGCGCCGGGGACGAGGTCCGCCTCGCCCTCCGGGACGCGACGGTGTTCGTCGAGGACTACGTGATCTGAAGATTCGGCAAGCCGGGTGAATTCCCGTGGAGTTCTCGGCCTCGGCGCCGCGGCCTCGACCATCCTCCAAGGCGGCACCCGGACCCACACGCGGCGCGTCGCGCGAGCACCCCGGTCACGGGTGATCCAACCGCGGACGCCTACCCTGCGACCAAAATGACGACGTGGGCGCACACGCGTCTCGCGCGCTCGATGAACACGGGTAGCGTAGAGACGTTGGGCAGATCGTGCCCAGAGGAGAGCCGAGCATGATCTTCAACCTCACCTCGAGCGCCATCCCTTTCAACGCCAAGGTCGCGGGCTTCCGCGGAACGGAGCGAATCTCGACGCCCTACGCGTTCGACGTCTACTTCACCGTCGACTCGATCCCCGGCATGCCGCTCCAGTTCGATCTGGCGGACGCGGTGTTCGCGAAGGCGAAGCTCTCGATCAAGCTCGGCGACACGCCCGAGCAACACTTCCACGGCATCCTCTCCGCCGTCCGGCTCGTCCGCGCCGCGGAGACGACGTCGCTGTTCCACGCGCGGCTCGTGCCGCAGCTCTGGCAGCTGACGCTCACCAAGCACAGCCGCATCTGGACGAAGAAGAGCAGCCTCGACGTCATCAAGGAGGTGCTCGACGAGGCAGGCATCGAGTACGACGTGAGGGCACAGGCCTCGTACCCGGTCGAGGAGCACATCACGCAGTACAAGGAGTCGAACCTCGCCTTCATCACCCGGTGGATGGATCGCGAGGGCATGTACTACTACTTCGAGCAAGGGGACGACGGGGACGTCCTGGTCATCGCGGACAACAAGGCGACGCACGAGTCGCTCCGCACCAAGCCGGTGCGCTACTGGCCCCAGAACAACTACGACGACGTCCTCTCCCAGCAGGCGTTCGACAACTTCGCCGCCACGCACAACGCGCTGCCAGCGAGCGTGAAGCTCATCGACTACGACTACGCGAAGCCCCTGCTCGACGTGTCCGCCTCCGTGTCCGTGGAGGCGAACGCCATCGGGGAGATCGCGGAGTATGGGGGCCGTCTCTTCACGCCGGCCGACGCGCAGCGCATCGCGACGATCCGCGCCGAGGACCACCTCGCGAAGAAGGACGTGTTCGAGGCGACCGGCGCGGCGACCCACCTCTCGGCCGGCTACAAGTTCACGCTCGAGGAGCACCCCCTCTTCCAGTACAACGTCGAGTACCTCATCACGACGATCGACCACCACGGCTACGACGCCCAGTTCGCCTCGGCGTGGGGCTCGCTCGTCAAGCCGAAGTACACGGACGTCTACCGGGTGGAGCTCCAGGGGATGCCCGCGGACATCCAGTATCGCAACGGCCAGCTCACGCCTTGGCCGCGCATCGACGGCTACGAGAACGGCGTGGTCGACGGCGCGTCCACCAGCCAGTACGCGCAGATCGACGACCAGGGTCGGTACAACGTCAAGTTCAAGTTCGACGAAGGGACGCTCAAGGACGGCAAGGCGACCACCTGGGTTCGGATGATGCAGCCCCACGGCGGTCCGCAGGAGGGCCACCACTTCCCGCTGCGGAAGGGGGTCGAGGTCATCTGCTCGTTCCTCGGAGGCGACCCGGACCGGCCCGTCGTAAACGGCGTGGTTCACAACATGCTGAACCAGAGCGTCGTCACGCAGAACAACTACACGCAGAACATCATCCGCACGGGCAGCCTCAACCACGTGGTCATGGAGGACCAGGCAGGCGCGATGTTCATCGACGTCTGGTGCCCGATCTTCTCCTCCACGCTGTTCCTCGGCTTCGGGGAGTGGAACTTCAACCTGACCACGCAGGGCTGCGGGCAGATCCAGACCACGCTGAACCTGAACGTCGACGTCGACCAGTGGTGGACCGTGGACGTCGTCAACTACGTCGACTGGCACTACCACAACACCCACAACTGGGTGAACGACCTGGCCGTGACCTGGAAGTTCGACAACACCTTCACGTGGGAGGTGACGGCCGCCGTCGACATCAAGTGGATGGCGACGCTGAACCACTACATCAAGGCCGCGGCGACCATCAAGTTCGACAACACCGTCGATCTCACGGTCACGGGGAACGTCACCGCCAAGCTCGACGCGAACGTGACGGCGACGGTCAAGGGCAACCTCGATCTCCACGTCAAGACGCACGAGACGCACAAGGTCGACGCCGGACGCGACCTCACCGTGAAGGGCAACCAGACGATCGACGTCACGTCGAACCAGACCGAGAACATCCACGGCCAATACGACCTGACCGTGGACGCCAACTGGAACACGACCGTGAAGGCGACCGAGAACAAGACCGTCCACGGCCCGACGAACGAGACGTTCATCGGCCTCAAGACGGACAAGCACATCGGCGCGAAGTTCTCGCTCTCCCTCGGGTACTTCAACGAGATCACCGTGGGGATGAAGCAGAGCTACAACATCGGGCTCTTCACCGAGTTCACCCTCGCCGCGAAGGCGGCGATCACGGTGGGCGCGATGATGGACATCACGATCGGCGCCAAGCTCAGCGGCCACATGGGCCCCGAGCTCGAGTTCAGCCCCTCGCCCGAGGTGAAGACCAAGCCGGTCAACATCAAGATCACGCCGGTGACCATCAACATCGGCGCGCCCCGCATCTACATCCAGGCGATCGAGCTCCACATCTGAAGCACGCGGCGCCTCGGTCGGCGGTTGACGGAGCCGACCGGGGCGTGTCTCTTGGGCCGAGAGAGGCCAACCAGGGTACGACGTGCGGGTCATCAAACCACTCCGACTGAGCTTCATCCACCGCGTCTTCGACCACCGGAAGAAACACTATTTCGTCGCGACGATCGCCTACTGCATCCCCCTGGAGAAACCCCGAGCCCCCGTGACCGAGACCGAAATGTGGCGCATGGCAGCGAGCGACCTCGGTCGCTTCGGCGTCTTGGACTTCTGGATGTTCAAGCCACAGGCCGAGGTGCTCGTCACGGGGTCGTGCTTCACGGGAGAGCGTGAGAAGGGGACCGAGGTCGTCCGCCTGGCGGTGGGTCCGCGCGAGAAGCGCGTGGTCGACAAGAAGCTCGTCGTCATCGGGGATCGCAAGTGGACCCTCGTGGGCCCCTCCGAGCCTTCGATGTTCTCGCGGATGCCGGTGGACTATCCCCACGCCTTCGGGGGCGAGTCCTTCGAGCAGAACCCGATCGGGCGCGGCATCGCGCCGGTCCTGGAGGAGTCCGGCGCGGAGGTCCACCCGCTGCCGAACGTGGAGGATCCCAAGAACCTCATCAAGGCGAAGGGGGATCGACCCACGCCGGCGAGCTTCGCCGCCTGGGACCTGACGTGGCCCTATCACTTCAAGAAGAAGATGGGCACGTACGACTTCGATCACGTCGACAAGCGTGGCTTCTCCCTCGCAGACGACATCGACTTCTCCCTGTTCAACGTCGCGCCGCCCGATCAGCGCGTCCCCGAGTATTTCGAGGGCGACGAGGAGCTCGTGGTGGAGAACATGCACCCCGATCGGCGGCAGCTCGAGTTCAAGCTGCCCGGGTACGCGGCGCGCTGCTTCCTGCAGCTCCGCAAGGAGGGGGCGCCGCCGAACGGTCCGTCGATCGACGGCGGCTGGCAGGAGAGCGTCCGGGAGCTGGACGCCGGGGCGGTCGACGTGCCGATGAAGATCGACACGATCCACGTCTTCCCGCATCGGGAGCGCTGCATCGTCACCTTCCGCGGGATGGTGCAGATCAACACCGCCGACGCGACGGACGTGGAGATCGCCGTCGCGGCGCTGGAGGAGAGCCCGACGGATCGGCGGACGGCGTCGCACTACGCCGACGTGGTCCGGTTGCGGCTCGACAAGGAGCGCGGGCCCCTGCACGCGCTCCGCGACCGAGACCTCATGCCGCCGTCGATCGAGGCGAGCAACGAGGCCGGCATCAAGGTCGGGGACCCGCTCGAGGACGCGCTCGAGGTCGAGGGCCTGCTCGCCAAGAACATGTACGCGCGCAGCCTCGCCGAGTACGCGATCCGCAAGGACGAGCTGATCGCGTCCGGGATCGATCCGGCGATGATCCCGCCCCCGCCGCCCGCCCCCGTTCCCGCCAGCAAGAACCTGGAGGACCTGCCGGAGCTCGTCGACTCGCTGCAGGCGGAGCGGGGCGCGGCGGACGACAAGATCGCCAAGGCCCGTGAGGAGGCGGAGGGCCAGCTCAAGGCGATCTGTGAGGAGCACGGGCTGGATCTGGACGCGCTGCGGGAGCAGCGGCGCCGGGACGGCATGGGGCCCCCGAAGTTCTCTGCCGACGCCGAGATCCAGAAGCTCGAAGATCTGGCGGAGGTGGGGCGGAAGACGGGCGTGCCCGTCCCCGGCGTGGAGGAGAAGCTGGCGGATCCGAACTTCCGCGCTCAGCTCCTTCAGGCGCAGCAGCAGCTCTTCGCGGGCTATCGGATGGCTGCTCACCACCAGGACCCGGCAGATCCGGCGGACGCGGAGGACACGGCGCGGGCGAGAGAGCACCTGCTCGCGGTGGTCACGGGCGCGCCGCGGGAGCGCCGCGACTTCACGGGGGTCGACCTCTCCGGCATGGACCTCCACGGCGTGGACCTCGAGGGCGCCTTCCTCGAGCGCGCCAAGCTCGTGGGCACGAACCTGGAGGGGGCCCGCCTCAAGGACGCCGTCTTCGCGTACGCCGACCTCTCCGGCGCGAACCTGAAGACCGCGAACCTGGAGCGCGCCAACCTGGGCAAGGCGAAGGCGCGCGGCGCCGATCTCAGCGGCGCGAGCTTGAAGGGCGCCGTCCTCGACGGGACGGATCTCTCGGAGGCGAAGCTCGTCGGCGTGGATCTGAGCGACGCCAACACGCTCGGCCTCATCGCAGAAGGCGCCGATTTCTCCCGGGTGACGGCCAAGCAGCTCGTGCTCTACAAGGCGAACCTCAAGCGCGCCCTGTTCCGCGGCGCGCAGGTGACGTCGAGCGTCTTGCTGGAGTGCGAGGCCGAGGGGATCGACTGCGGCGCGGCCGACTTCTCGCAGACGGCCTTCGTGATGACGAGGGCGGACGGGGCGAACTTCCTGGACGCGAACGCCGAGAACCTGCGCCTCGTGCTCTCCTCCCTGGAGAACGCGGACTTCCGCATGGCGCGCATGACGGGGTCGAACCTGCGCGGGGCCAAGCTGGCGGGCGCCAAGATGCACGGCGCCATCCTGCGTCGCAGCGACCTGAGCACCGCAGACATGCGCGGCGTGGATCTGAGCCGCTGCGTCGCCGTCGAGTGCATCGTGATGGACACGAACCTGGAGGGGGCGAACCTCTCGGGGGCGAACCTGATGCTCGCGATCATGCACCGGGCGAACCTGCGCGGCGCGGACGTCTCGAACGCGAACCTCTTCTGCGCGGACCTCACCGGCGCGCAGGGCGACAAGAAGACCAGCTTCAGCGGCTCGAACGTCAAGCGCGCGCTGGTGGCGGGGGTGTTCCATGGATAAGGCCGCGCTCGAGGCCATGGTCGCCTCCGGTGAGGTGCTCGCCGGCGTCGACCTCTCGGGGCTCGACCTCTCCGGGGCGCGGCTCGGCGGCGCCGTCTTCGAGGGCGTGCTCCTCCGCGGCGCGAACCTGGCGGGCGCGTCCTTCAAGGAGTCCTTCCTGAACGAGTGTGATCTCGCCGGCGCGAGCCTCGCCGGCGCGGAGCTGAACCACCTCACCGCGCACAAGTGCGTCTTCCGTGCCGCCGACCTGGCCGGGGCGCAGGCGCCCATCGCGCGGTTCACCGAGTGTGATCTCTCCGCGGCCAAGCTCGAGGGCGCGAACTTCATCGCCACGGCCTTCTTGAAGGGGACGCTCGCCATGGCGTCGTTCGAGGGCGCGAACCTGGACCGGACGCAGTTCCTGGAGGTCGACCTGGCGGGCACCTCGTTCGTCGGCTCCACGCTGCGGCACACGGTGCTCTACGAGGCCGACATGCGGCAGACCAAGATCCGCGGAACGAGGCTCGACACCGTGGTCCTCCTGAAGGCGAACCTCGCGGGGATGGACCTCTCGGAGATGCACCTCGAGCTCTGCCAGTTCCAGGACGCCGACATGCGGGGCGTGAACCTGGCCGGCGCGAACATCACGCAGGGCAACTTCAAGTCGGCCAACCTGGAGGGCGCGCGCCTGGACGGCGTCCGCGCCGGCAAGGCCCTCTTCGCCGCGGCCGAGCTCAAGAACACGTCCTTCAAGAAGGCCTTCTTGCGAGAGTCGCTCTTCGTGGAGGCGAAGGCGTGCGAAGCCGACTTCACGGGCGTCGACGCGCAGATGACGGTCTGGCTTCGGGCCTCGTGCCAGAAGTCTCTCTTCCGGGACGCGGATTTCACGTACGCGGAGATGTCGCACGCCGACCTCTCCGACGCGGACTTCTCCGGGGCGAAGCTCATGCGGACGAAGCTGCACGCGGTCAACGACTCGGGCACGGTGTTCGGCCCTGGCAAGCTGGTCGCCATCGGCACCGACAAGGATCTCGAAGAGGCTGAGAAGTGGCAGCCCAGTGTTTGAAGGTCGCGGCGCCCGGTGCGCCGAGGCAAGATGAGGGAGTGAAGGAGCGCATCATGAACAACCTCGCAACCAAGCTGGAAGAAGAAGACGTCTTTCAGGGCATGGGACCGATCGTCCGGGTGGAGGGCGACGTGTTCGCCGTTCGCACCCACCGGGGTGAGGTGCGCGCGCGCCGCGCGGTGAGCTGCCTCGTCGCGCCCGAGCTGCACGACTTCGTGCTCGTCGCGTGCCAGCGGAAGGAGGCGTACGTCCTCTCCGTCCTCGAGCGGGAGAGCCCTCACGCGACGCTGGTGTCGGACGGCGACCTGAACCTGGAGGCGCGCTCGGGCAAGGTGAGGGTCTCCGCCACGGAGGGCGTGGACGTCGTGACGCCGAAGGGCCTGCAGCTCGTGAGCCAGGACCTCGCGGTGCATGCCCAGACGACCAAGCTGTTCCTCCAGGACGTGGTGGCGCTCGGCTCACGCGTCGTGGCGGAGCTCACGGAGACCCGGCTGAAGGGCACGGTGCTCGACAAGGTGTTCGAGCGCGTGAGCGAGCGGGTGAAGCGGAGCTTCCGGCGTGTCGAGGAGATCGACCAGCTGAAGGCGAGGCAGCTCGACTACCTGACGGAAGAGACGATGAGCCTGCGGAGCGAGAACATGGTCGCTACCGCGAAGGAGCTCGTGAAGGTGGACGGCGAACAGATCCATTTCGGTTGAGAGGAGGCTGTCGATGTTCGGCAACTCGCAAATGGGCGGCGTCAATATCGGGTTCCCCGACATCTGCAAGACTCCGCCGATGATCCCGATCCCGTACCCAAACTTCTCCTTCGGCCCGACGGGGTTCCCGCCGGCGTTCAAGATCTTCTGGATGTGCACGCCCTCGCACAACATCCTGACCATGCCGATGTTCAGCATCGGGGACACCCCCGGCATCTTCATGGGCCTCATCTCGCAGACGGTCATGGCGCCCACGCGTCACATCATCGGCGCGTTCACGATGCTGCTCATGGGGCTGCCCGCCACGCGGATGACCACGATCAACATCCAGAACCTCCTGAACTCCCCCGGCATGACCATCGTGCCGTCGCAGTTCAAGGTCATCATCCTCAAGCCCTGAGCGGCCGGCGGACCGGCGGGAGAGCGTGACTCTCGACTGAGTCACTTTTTTCCGTCTGCCCCTCGACGCGCCGGCGGGGCTCTGCCAAGGTCCAGGTCGCGTCGAGGCAGCATGCAGTCTTCCCCTTTCTTCGTCGCGTTCTTGGGGCTCTGCGTCGTGGGCGCCGCGGCGGGGGCGTGCGGAGACGACTCGAGCGTGCCGACCGGCTCCGGCCCGGGCTCCGGGCCCACCGTCGGGGTCGGCCCCGGGACGGGCGTCGGGACGGGCGGGATGGCGTCGGGCGGAGGAGGGAGCGGGGGCTCCGGGCCCGTGTCGTGCCCGACCACCATCACGTTCGAGCCGCCGGGCGTGGTCTCCAACGTGCGCCTCGCGGGCGAGTGGCAGGGGTTCGATCTCGCCTCCGCGCCCGTGATGCAGGGCCCCACGGCGGGCGGGGTCTACTCCGCGACGGTCGAGCTGCCCCCCGGTCTCCACGCCTACAAGATCGTGCACGACGACGGTCAAGGCGGGGTGGCGTGGGTGCTCAACCCGTCGGAGGGACGGCGGAAGTACGTGGACGCCGTCGAGAACTCGGCCATCAAGGTCCGTGACTGCAGCCTGCCCACGCTCGACGTGACGGCGAGCGGCGCGACGCGCACAGCGCCTGGGACGGGCCACTTCACCGCGACGCTCTCCTACGTGCCGCCCGTGGGCGGCAGCCCGGCGGACGCCGCCGGCTTCACGGGCGACCTGCTCAAGGGGAGCACCACGACGCCCCTCTCGCCCGGTCAGCTGATCGTCGGCGACGACGGGACCACGTCGATCGACCTCACCGGGCTCGCGGACGGCAAGTACCGCGTGGTCCTCCGGCCCCGGTCGGCGAACGGCGCGGTGGGGGAGCCGGTCCGCCTCGTGTTCTGGATCGAGGCCGAGCCCTTCTCCTGGGAGGACGCCCTCATCTACATGGTCGTGACGGATCGGTTCCGGAACGGGGACGCGTCCAACGACCCCGGCGCGACGGCAGGGGCCGATCCCCGCGGGGACTGGCAGGGTGGAGATCTGGAGGGGCTCCGCCTCTCGATCGCCGACGGAACCTTGGACCAGCTCGGCATCCGGGCCATCTGGCTCACCCCGTTCCAGACCAACCCCGACGGGCCGTACTACGCGAGCGACGGGGTCCATCAGGTCACCGGCTACCACGGCTATTGGCCCGTGAAGGCGCGCGAGGTGGATCCGCGCATCGGTGGGGAGGCCGCGCTCCGCGCGCTCGTCGAGGAGGCGCACGACCACGGCATCCGCATCCTCCAGGACTTCGTCGTCAACCACGTCCACGAGGGCCACGAGTACGTCGCCTCGAACCCCGACTGGTTCCGTACCGGCTGCGTCTGCGGCACGCAGGACTGCGACTGGACGAGCCACGCGCTCGACTGCATGTTCGCGGGCTACCTGCCGGACATCAACCACACGGTCCCTGCCGCAAACGCCCAGTTCAACGCCGACGCGGTGTGGTGGCTCGACGAGCTGGACCTGGACGGCCTGCGCGTGGACGCGGTCAAGCACGTGGAGGAGGTGGCCACTCGGAACCTCGCCGCCGAGGTGCGCGAGACCTTCGAGGCCTCGGGCCTGGTCCACTACTTCCTCATGGGCGAGACCGCGATGGGGTGGAACGACTGCGCCGACCCGTGCAACGACGAGAACTACGGCACCATCTCCAAGTACGTGGGGCCGCAGGGCCTCGACGGTCAGTTCGACTTCGTCCTCTACCACGGCGTGTCCTACCGGACGTTCGCGTACTCGGACAACGGCCTCCTCCACGCGGACTACTGGCTCAAGCACGGGCTCGCCAAGTGGCCGGAGGGCGCGATCATGACCCCGTACATCGGGAGCCACGACACCGCGCGGTTCACGTCCCTCGCCGACTACCGCGGACAAGACCCCGCGCACGACCGAGGCATCCCCGGCAACCAGTGGAGCAACATCGCCGTCGCGCCGAGCGACGGGGAGCCGTACCGCCGGACGCGCATCGGGATGGCGTGGCTGCTCAACCTGCCGGGCGCGCCGCTGCTCTACTACGGCGACGAGTACGGACAGTGGGGCGGCGCGGATCCGAACAACAGGCTCATGTGGCGCGGCCCGGGGCAGCTCACGCCGGACGAGACCGCCACGCTCGGCTTCGTGCGGGCGCTCGGCCAGGCTCGGCGCGACGTGCCGGCGCTCCGACGCGGCTCGTACGTGACGCTCACGGCGACCGACGACACCCTGGTGTTCGGCCGCAAGATCGCCCAGGGTGACGCCGCGCTCGTCGGGCTCACGCGGCTCTCGAGCGCCGCGCAAGCCACGGCAGAGGTGACCGCGGCGCTCGGCTGGGCGCCGGGCACGACGCTCACCGACGAGCTCGGCGGCCCGAGCGCCGTCGTGAGCGCGGGCGGCACCGTCACCGTCAACGTGCCGGCGAGCGGCGCGGTGGTGCTTCGCCCATGAGGCGCGCTCGCCGGAGCCCGGAGCGCACGCTCCCCGAGAGCGTCACGCTCCCCGAGGGCGTCACGCTCCCCGAGGGCGTCACGCTCCCCGAGAGCGTCACGCTCCGCACGGGCCCCGCGCGCTCCCTCTGCCTCAAGCTCCCCCTCGGCCTCGCGCTCCTCCTCGGCCTCACCGGGTGCGGCGACGACGCCGCGGCAGGGGCGGGCGGCGCCGGCGGCACCTCCTCACCGGCGAGCGGGACCGCCTCGGGCGGCGCCGGCACGGGGGGCGAGGGAGGGAGCGGAGGCGTCTTCGTGATCGGACCTTGCGTGGACGCGGAGGGCCCGGGCGCCCAGGGCACGGACGTCTGGCAGGACGACGCCGACACCGCGACGGTCGTGGTGACGGGGACGGGCTGCACGCGAGACTACGTGCTCTCCACGACCGGACCTCTCCGCGACGGCGTGCCGGAGAACCCGCGCAGCTTCTCGGAGCTCGAGGGCCAGCCCATCGTTCGCACGAAGCACGACCTGTTCGACGCGCTCTACGCGCTGGCGATCGAGGAGACGCGCGAGGCGTCCGTCGACGCGATCGTCGACGGTGCGTTCAACGGCGGGCAGCCCTTGCCCTGCCCGCCGGGCGGGTGCTTCGAGACCGGGCGGCTGTGGACGTACGTGTGGACCCGCGACACCTCGTATTCGGTGGCGCTCGGGCTCGGTCTGCTCGACCCCACGCGCGCGCGAAACTCGCTCGAGTTCAAGACGAGCCCCTGGAGAGACGGCACCCGGCTCGAGGTGGTGCAGGACACCGGCACCGGCGGGAGCTGGCCCATCTCGACGGACCGCGTGGTGTGGGCGCTCGGGGCCTGGGAGCTGCTGAAGCACTTGGGTGGGCCCGAGCGCGACGCCTTCCGCGACCTCGCGTACGAGGCGCTCTCGAACACCGTCGCGCGCGACCGCGCGGTGGCCTTCGACCCCCGCACCGGCCTCTACCGAGGGGAGCAGTCCTTCCTGGACTGGCGAGAGCAGAGCTACCCCGGCTGGACCGCCACCGACACGGCGCAGATCGGCATGAGCAAGGCCCTCGGCACCAACGTGCTCCACCTCCGCGCGCTGGAGGTGACGTCGGCGCTCGCCGCGGAGAAGGGCGACGACGCCCTGAGCCAGCAGGCGGCGGCGTGGGCCGACGCGCTCCGGACGTCCATTCGGAGCGAGCTGTGGCTGCCAGAGCGCGGTCTCTACTCCACCTACCTGACCACGGAGCTCGACCAGGGTCCCGCGAACAGGTTCGATCTGCTCGGCTCCGCCTTGGCGATCCTCTCGGACGTCGCGACGGCCGATCAAGCGGTCGAGGTCGTCTCGCGCTACCCGCACCTGCCCAAGGGCGCGCCGGTGATCTGGCCGGCCCAGCAGGACACGCCCATCTACCACAACCGCGCGATCTGGCCTTTCGTGACGGCCTTCTGGCTCAAGGCCGCGGCCAAGGCCGGCCACGCGGAGGCCGTGGACCACGCGACGCGCTCGATGATCCGCGGCGCCGCCCTGAACCTGTCGAACATGGAGAACTTCGAGGCCGTCACCGGCGCGAACTGGCTCGACGAGGGCCCGACCTCCGGTCCGGTCGTGAACTCGCAGCGGCAGCTCTGGAGCGTGGCCGGCTACCTCTCGCTCGTGAACGACGTCGTCTTCGGCCTCGACGCGACGCAGACGTCGCTCCGCTTCCAGCCGCGGGTCACGCGCTGGATGCGGCGGAGCCTGTTCGGCGGCGCGGACTCGGTCACGCTCTCCAACCTGCGCCACAAGGGCAAGCGGATCTCCGTCGTCCTCCGCCTTCCGCCGTCCGAGGACGGCAGCGGCTTCCTCGACGTGGCGTCGGTGAAGCTGAACGGCCAGGAGGTGGGCGCCGGGCACGTGGAGGAGGCCGCCCTCACCGACGACAACCTGTTCGACATCACGCTGTCCGGCGGATCGCCCGCGGGTGCGACGCTGACGCTCGTCGACGAGGCGGCCGCAAGCGACTACAAGAACGTGTTCGGGCCTCGCACGCCGAGCATCACGGGCCTCGGCCTCGTCGCGGACCGCCTCGAGGTGACGTGGACCGGCGGCGGGGAAGCGGCCGCCGACGTCACCTTCAACGTCTACCGTGACGGCCAGCTCGTGGCCGAGGCGCTCGCCGGCTCGACCACGTCCTACCTCGATCCCGGCAGCAGCGGCCACGCCTCCGTCAGCTACTGCTACACGGTCGAGTCGGTCTTCCCGACGGGCAACGCGTCCCAGCGGGCCAAGCCGGTCTGTTATTTCGGCCCGGCGTCGGTCCGCGTGCAGAGCTACGGCGCGCAGGGGTTCACCGCGGTCGGAGGCAGCCTCGTCTTCAACCATGGCCGCTGGCACTACGAGGGTTGGGGAGACTCGGACGACACGCTGACGGTGGCCAACGTGGTGCCTCTCCAGTCCGGGAGGCACCTGCTCCAGGTCCTCGCGGGCAACGGCGCCGGCGGCTTCACGACGGGCGTCACGTGTGGCGTCAAGGCGATCGAGGTCTGGGACGGAAACGTCCTGGTGGGGAGCGGCCAGCTCTCGATGCCGCACCTCGGGAGCTGGAGCAGCTGGGCCGACTCCACGTTCGTCTCGGTCGACCTCCAGGCGGGCACACCCTACACGGTGGTCATCCGCGAGGACGCGTACAGCGGCAACATGTCGGATCTCGATCACTTCTCGCTCTACGGCGGCACCGGCGGCACCGGCGGTCGCTTCAACGACGTGAACATCGCCGAGCTCAAGCTGCTCCCGATGGACGCTCCGTGACGTCGCCCCCGCGCCGAGCGCGTCAGCTCGTGAGGTAGCGATCCGGCTCGATGCCCTGGGACTCGGCGAGGGTCTCCCAGTCGAAGCCTAGCTCCTCCGCGAGCGAGAAGAACGAGCGCGCCTTCTCGTCATCCGCCGACACCTCGTCGCCACGGGCGTACACCACGCCGAGCACCGCGGCCGCGCGCCCGTGCCCGGCCTCGGCCGCGCGCTGGTAGTAGTCGAGCCCGCGCGCCACGTCCCGGTCCACGGCGTTGCCCGTGAAGTACATGCCGCCCAGGTTGGCGAGCGCGCGGGCGTTGCCGCGGTCGGCCGCCCGGAGCAGCCACATCTGCGACTCGTGTGCGTCGATCGCCGTCCCGATCCCCTGACCGTGCATCGCGTAGAGCTCGAACGCGGCGTCGGGGTGGCCCCGCTCCGCGGCGCGGTTGTGCCAGTGGATCGCGTCCGAGTGGCTCTGCGGCACGCCGTGGCCCCAGAAGGAGAGGAGCGCCCTCAGGTACGCGGCCTCCCCACGCGGATCATCGGCGATCGCGGAGTCGACCAAGCGCGCGCACGCGTCTGCCGTAGAGAGGCGGCGCTCGCGCCAGAGCAGCTGGGCCCCGGCGAGCGCGAACGTCGACCCGCCACGGTCCCGCGCCGCCTCGAGCGCGCGGATCACGAGCGCCTCGAGCTCATCCAGGAGCGGGGACGCGACGGGCGAGAGCCCGATCATCTTGTCCGAGTCGCGAAACGCCAGCGCGAGCTGCGCCGAGGAGGCGGCCTCCAAGAGGTCCTGGGCGTCCCCGGACTCGAGCGCGACCGTGAGCGCGCGTGACTTGTCGCGGACGTCCTCGGTCCGGGGATCCGACGCGGCGCGTCCCCGCCCCGAGGAGGGCGGCGGAGCCGCGGCCGTCGGCGCTCTGCGCTTCGCCGCGCTCGTCACCTTCTTGGCCGTGGGAGCAGCGGCTGCCGGCTTCTTCGTGGCCGCCGGCTTCTTCGCGACGGCGGGCTTCTTCGCGACGGCGGGCTTCTTCGCGACGGCGGGCTTCTTCGCGACGGCGG
>CAZBJI010000013.1:47510-80889 GCA_964492175.1 uncultured Polyangiaceae bacterium
GCTTCTTCGCGGCGGCGGGCTTCTTCGCGGCGGCGGGCTTCTTCGCGGCGGCGGGCTTCTTCGACGCTGCCGGCTTCTTCACGGCGGTCTTCCTCGCCGCGGCGGACTTCCTCGACGCTGCCGGCTTCTTCACGGCGGTCTTCTTCGCCGCGGCGGTGCGCTTCGATCCGATCCGCTTGGGCTTTGCACTTCGACTCGCGGCTGCCATCTGTCCGGGAGGGTACACGAACCGCCGGAACACGAGAGGGTTAGCGTGCTCTCTCAGGGGCGTGATTTCCGGGAGCGCCCCTTCGGCTTGATCAGCGTGGGCTCGCCGCGTACGACGCGCGTGGCGCCCGCGATGCGCTCGAAATGCAGCAGCGCGTCTGGCTCACGGAGCGCCTCCACCAGGAGGCCCGAGTGGGTGGTGACGACGAGCTGCATCCGCCGCGAGGCCTGGCGCAGGAGATCCGCGACGACCGGGATGATGCTGGCGTCGAGCCCGAGCTCGGGCTCCTCGATGCACACGAGCGGCGGGGGAGCCGGGTCGAGCAGGATCGCGAGGAGCGCGAGGTACCGCAGGGTCCCGTCCGAGAGGCGCGCGGCCGAGACGCTCCACGACCTCTCCTCGTCCGTGGCCTCGACCCGCTCGTGCAGCACGATCTCGAGCATGCCCGCCTCGATGCGGGTCTCGAAGTCCTCGAACGTGTCGGAGAGCGCGCGGAACTGCTCGACCAGGTGCCTTTTCAGCTTGGGCTGGTGGCGAAGCCTGTTGAGCACGAGCGCCAGGTTCGCGAAGTCCTCTTGGATCTCGTTCGAGGCGAGGTCGGCGCGCTGCGGGCCGCGCAGGACGCAGTCGCGCCCGAAGGTCCAGCCACGGTAGAGGCGGATGGCTCGGTAGGCGTCGCCGACCGCGGTGAGCTCCGGATAGCGGTGCGGATCGCGGATCTGGCTGAGGACCGACTGGTGCGGATCGAGCTTGCGGCGGCCGATCTGGTCCTCCGTCCCGCGGCTCCTCACGATCGGGCCGTGGGTCGTGTTCATGAAGAAGAAGTCCTCGGGGCCATGCCCGTAGGCGGGGACGATCCGCTCGAAGTCGACGAGCGTCCTGACTCCGTCGATCCCGATCTCCATCCTGTGTGTTATCGGGCTGGTCCCGGCAGGGGCGAGCGTCACGGAGATCCCGAGCTGCTCGGGGGCGTAGTCCTTCCACACCCAGGCGTGCACGCCACCGTTCGCGCGCATGTACCGCTCCACGTCGGCAGGGCAGGCGCGCAGGAGCCCGATCGCGTCGACGAAGTTCGTCTTCCCCGATCCGTTCGGTCCGACCAGGACGTTGAGCGCCCCGAGGTCGATCTTCACGCTCCCGCCGAAGGAGAGGACGTTCTCCAGGACCACCGAGTGGATGAGGCGCCGGTCCATGGCCCCCGATCGTAGCGCCCGGTGGGCCCGGAGGGTAACCTCACCCAGATGGGCTCTCCTCGCTGGCCGACGCTGACGGGCGATCCCGGCGCGACGCCCTTCCTGCCGCTCGTGATGCGCTTCTCGGAGGCGCTGCTGCAGGGGCACCGGGACGCGCCGGACGCCGTAGCCCTCCTGCGATCCGACGCGGAGGCCGCAGATCCCACGCTCGACTTTCGGTCCCGCGACGACGCGGCCACGGTGCTCCTCACGCTCGGCGACGAGCTCGGGGGCGAGGCGCGCCCGGCCCTCCGCGCGATCGCGTCCGAGCTCGTCAGACCACGACCGCACCGCGCGGACGCCTTCGACTGCATCGTCGTGACCCGACAGGGGGTCGTGATGCTCCAGCTCCCGTCGGTCTCCCGACAAGAGCAAGGCCGGCACGCCGTGTCCCTCACCGTGGCCGCCCTCCGAGGCCTCACCCCCGACCAGGCTCCGGCGAGCGGCCCGGTCGGCGTCGGGTACGCCATCCGCTCCCAGGCCTGCAAGACCTGCCGCCGCTGGGCGGCGGCCCTGGCCGAGCGTGGCATGCCGCTCGTCGGCAGGGTCGCCCCGGTGGCCCCGCCGTGCCCGGGGGACACCTGCGCGACCTGCGAGGGGGAGCTCGAGAGCGCCGCCCGCGCCGCCGCGTCTCTGTACGATCTGGAGCCCGCCGACGTGGGCGCGGCGGCGGAGCCGGAGAGCGTGCTCGCGGCGTTACGGTGGGCGGAGGACATAGAAAAGCAGACCCGGTGACCCGAGCCAGGTAGGCTCGCCGCCGAGGGACAGCATGGGCGGCGTACTCACGAACACGCTTCTTCCGATCGCGCTCGGCGTGATCATGCTCGGCCTCGGCCTGAGCCTGACGTTGGCCGACTTCAAGCGGGTCGTCGCCTACCCACGCGCGGTCGCGATAGGCCTCGTCTGCCAGATGCTCGTGCTTCCGGCGGCGTGCTACGGCATCGCCAAGGCCTTCGCCTTGCCGCCCGAGCTCGCCGTCGGGCTGATGCTCCTGGCCGCGTCCCCCGGAGGGGCCACCGCGAACCTCTTCAGTCACCTCGCCAAGGGCGACGTGGCGCTGAACATCACCCTGACCGCCACGAACAGCCTGCTCAGCATCGTCACGATGCCGTTCCTGGTCGAGCTCAGCATCCGGGCCTTCATGGCGGCGGACCAGCAGATTCCGCTGCAGCTCGGCAAGGTGCTCCAGGTGTTCGCCATCATCCTGGTCCCGGTGGGGATCGGGATGCTCGTTCGGTTCAAGAAGCCCGACCTCGCGACGCGGCTCGACAAGCCGGTGCGCATCCTCTCCGCGGTGTTCCTGGTGTTGGTCATCATCGGCGCGGTGCTGAAGGAGCGCGCCAACCTCGGGGAGTACTTCCGCCAGGTGGGCGTCGCCGCCCTCGTGTTCAACCTGGTGAGCATGGCCGTCGGCTACTTCATCCCGCGCCTCCTCGGCGTGACGCAGCGGCAGGCCGTCGCGATCGGCATGGAGATCGGGATCCACAACGGCACCCTCGCGATCGCCCTCGCCACCACCGTGCTGGGCAACAGCGCCATGGCGATCCCACCGGCGATCTACAGCCTGATCATGTTCTTCACGGCGGGCGCGTTCGGCTACTTCGTGAGCAAGCGGCTCGCCGCCGAGCCGGAGCCGAGCGATCCGAAGATGGCGCGGACGCCGGCGGAGCCGAAGAAGTAGCCTCGCCCGCCGCGACCGCGGGAGGGCTCAGCCGTCCCCGCCCGCGGCCAGGCTCCAGCCGCACTGCTCGTTGACCGTGGTCTCGGTGAGCTCGGCGAGCACGCACGAGTCCGTGTGCGCGAAGGAGTCCACCTCCACCCCGTCGAGCAAGCAGCTGCAGGCGGTCCCTACGCAGAGGACGGCGTACTCGTGCTCGTCGTCGCACTCCGTCCAGTCGATGCTGCACGTGTTGCTCGTGGAGTCGAACGACTCCGCGTTCCCCGTGCAGACCACGTCGGCGTTGCACGCGCCGAGCGCGCCGGAGAGGAGGAGGACGAGGACCGGGGTGGGCGGACGCATCGGCGGATGATAGATCGACCGGGCGGTCACCGGCTCGCCCGGTCGCTCACGCCGCCCTCGACTCCGCCGAGGCGCGCAGCGCGTCGAGGGCGCGGGCCCTCTTGGGCTCACCCTTGCGCACGAGCAGCCACTGCGCGTGGCGGAGCCGCTCGCCCGCCTCGCGGTGCTGACCGGCTCGGATCAGCCACGCCCCGAGCAGGGCGAAGGGTCTCGAGCGCCACTCGTCGAGCATGCACGCCTGCCGGAGCAGCGCGAGCGCCCTTCGCTCCTCCCCACGGCCTCGCAGGCGGCGGGCTCTGCCGATGAGCGTCTCTGCCTCGTCGTCTTGCGGAGTGACGACGAGCACGCCGCGCGTGAAGGGCTTCCTCCGGGCCATGCTGCACCCAAGACCACGGCGCCCGTGGCAGGGCCAACTCTTCGACCCGCGCGCCGCCGGTCACGCGGTCGGCCGAGGCGCCTCTCGCCCGAGGTCCCCACCCGGCCAGAACGGGCGCCGTCGGTCAGGGGCAGCCGTTGGTCAGGCCCGGCGTCGGAGCAGGCTGGACGACGAAGGAGACGGACATGTCCTCGCTGGTCTCGTCGTGACCCGTGATCCCATTGCCGCCGCTCGCGGTCTCTCCGACCTCCGCGCCGCAGCGCTCGATGCTCGTCGTCACCGCCGGCGCCGCGGCGGGGCTCTGCATGTCCACCGCGGTGTCCGGCTGGTAGCCGGGCACGCCGGTCTTGTCGACGCGGGTGCCGTTCTCGAACATGGCGCCCCACGTCACGTAGTCCACGTCTTGCAAGGGCTCCGCCGTGTCGCCCGTCCACGTGAAGAGCACGAGCATCTCGCGCGCGTTCGAGATGTTGGACGAGTCCTCGATGCTGCCGGGCTCCGTCTCGAGCATCGCGGGGACGGTGCCGTTGCCGCAGGGGAGATCGGCCGTGCCCAGGTAGAGATCCGGGCAGGACATGTACGTCGCCTCGTAGCCAGGATCGAACGCGATCACCAGGCCGGCGCCCGCCGCGAGGCTGGTCCCCGCGGGGAAGCGCGCCAGGAAATCGGTGCCGGGGTTGTTCGTGATCGGCGCCCAGGCCCCGCCGCTCGCGAGGTCGAAGTACGTGGAGTTGTCGGAGAGGTAGTAGTCCGAGAGATCCACCGCCTGGGCCGTGGGGTTCCAGATCTCGACGAACTCCCCGGTGTCGGGCGCCACCGCGACCTCGTTGATGACGAGGTGGTCGGCGGGCGAGCCCCCGCCGACGCCCGTCGTGCTCGACGTCGTGCTCGACGTCGCCCCGGTCGTCGTCGACGAGGTCGCCCCGGCCTTCGTGGACGACGTGGCGGTGGCGGACGTGGTGCTCTGGCTCCCGGTGCTCGAGCCCCCTGCCCCGCCCGATCCCGCGTCGTCGCCGCAGGCGACGGCGCCGAGGCCGAGAGAGAGCGCTCCGAGCGACCCAAGCAAGCGAACGGCGTGTTTCATGCCAGCTCGTTACAATGGGTCGGCGGAGAGGTCCATCGTCCCCGCGATCGGCGTGGGGACGCGCTTCGTGGCGCAGCGAGCTACTCGCCGCGGGGCTCCGCAGGCGGGACCCTGAACCTCGTGAGGAACCTGGAAATGAGGCCCGGCGCGAACTGCACGTTCATCAAGTGCGTGTCGACGTCCTCCTTCGCCCGCGCCGTCTCGGCGTCGACGACAGGCTGGAGCTTCTCGCCGATCGCGAGGATCGCGTCGATCTCCCCGGCGTCGAGCCAGAGAGCGCCGCACGCCGCGCACCGGTCGATGCGGACGTGGTCGCCCTCGAACGTGACGTCCTGCACGACCATCTCCGTGCCGCACCGCGAGCACGCGATCTCGCTGGCGGTTCGAGGCGCGCCCCTGGTCTCGAGCCGGTCCCAGTAGGAGGGGTCAGCCCTCACGCCGAACGAGCGGAACATCTCCCCCGAGTCGAAGAACTGGCCCCCGCACGCTCCGCAGATGTCGAGCGTGGCGCCCTCGACGACCCTCTTCGCCAGGACCGCGTGGTCGCGTGGGCAATGCCGGTCTCGCTCCCCCATGTCGCTCGGTGAGCATCGCACGGCTCGGCCGGGGCCGAGAAGGTGCCGACGAGGGCGGCGCCCGCGTGGGCGCGAACGACGTCGGTTGGCGCCCCCGGCGCGATTTGAACGCACGACCTTCGGTTTAGGAAGCGGCGCGGCCAGCGAAAACACGGTGCACTTTCCCGTACTTACGAGACCGCCCGAAGCCGTACGGAGGCCGTCAGGGAAAGGCGTCCGATGGCCTCGCGGAGCACGCCGAGGTCGGGCGCGGCGTAGTGTTGACCGAGCACGCTTGATGGCTCGTGACCCATGAGCCGCTCTATCAACTCGTGCGGAACGCGAGCGGCCTCCAACGCGGATGCGAACGTCCGGCGCGCTGCGTGGAAGTCGATCCCCGCGTCGACCGTCGCGCCGATGGCGGCGAGGTCGCGGCGGAGCAGCGTGGCTGACGCGGGCCGCGAGTGCCTCGCGCTGGCCGTAGCGCCCCGCAGGACGGGCGCAGCGGGGAACACCGGATCGTGGGGCGTCGGCTCGCGGCCCACGTGCGCGGGCCATCCGTGGGCGCGCCACAGGCGAAGGGCTCGCGCGAGCTCAGGGTGCGCCGGCACGTCACGCGCCGCTGCCGTGGTCTTCACGGCCTGCATGCGGCCGCGGAGCGCGTAGGCCTTCGCCACGCGTAGTGTCCCCTCGCCCTCCGTGTCGTCCACGTCGGCCCACGTGAGCCCGGAGATCTCCCCGTCGCGGAGCCCGGAGAGGAACGCCACGACGTAGCGCGTGCGGCGGACCGCGGGGATCCTGTCGTCGCGCATGAGCACGCACGCGACCGGCCACGCGACACGCTTGGGCGCCTCGCGACGCTTGCTCGGGAGGCGGAGGCCGACCTCTGCCGCGTCGCGTACCGGGTTCGTCTTCAGGAGCGGGTCAAGCTTCCTGACGCGCACGATGCGGATGAACTGGGAAAGCACCTTGAAGATGTTCCGGATGGTCCGCGGTCCGGCCCCGCCATCGCGGAGCGCGTCAACGAACGCGGCGAGCCGCTCTGAGTCAAGCTCATGCGGCGCGTAGGTGCCGAGGTGCCGCACGATGTGGCCTCCCTTGCGTGGGCTCTTGCTCGCGGGGTCGCCGATGACGACGGACCGAAACTCCGCGAGCGTGGCGACGCTGCGATCGTCTTGCTCTCGGATCCGCACGACCTCGGCCGCGATGTCCGCGATCGTAACCTTCGCCGCGCTCGCCTTCGCCGCGGTCTCTCGTCTGGCGAGCGCCCCGGTCAAGGCATCGTTCACGAGGCCGCGGGCGTCCGCCTTGATCGCCGCGGTCTTGAGGGTCGCGGGGTAGAGTTTGCCCACGCGCTTCTCCGTGCGGTCCACCGGGCACGTGTAGTGGAAGTCCAGCTGGTAGCGGCCCGCGCGCGGGCCGCTCTGGATCAGACTCAGTCCCGGTACGCCGGTGCGGTTCGCGCGTGCCATGGTCCTTATCCCTTCGCTTCGAGCGCCTCGAGCCCGGCGAGCAGCGCTACCCTGGCGGCGGAGGCCCTCGACACCACCTCGCCCGGCTTCGAGAGCGCGAGGCGAAGCGCCAGCCCCGGATCGATCCGGCTCACGCCGAAGAACGCCGCGTCCCCTCGCTCGTGTCTCGGCGCCTTGCCGGGTGAGCGACGGCGCGGCCTCATGGTGAGCTCGTTCTCGTTGCCATGACCGCAAGATATCCAGCGTTCTAGCTCGTGCCAGGGGAGGCCCGGCGCAATCCTCGTAACCCCGTGACTTGATATCGTTCTTAGTTGCGCCCGGCGCGCTTCAAGAGGTCGCGCGCGCGCGCGCGCGATTTGGTGGGACGTTCGCTCCGGGCGGCGTGGGCGGGCGCGTTGCACACCGCCCACACAGCCCCCCTTCCCGGTCGCTCGCGGTCATGGGGGGGACCCCGCAATGCGCACACCACCACGGGCGTTCTGGTGTCGGCGCGGGGCCATTGCCGAGCCACCAGCGCTCGAGGGCAATGGGGGGCGGGCGACCGCTCATGAGGCGGCCCCGGCGAGGAGTGCTCGGATGCTCGCGGCGGCCGCAGCCGTCTCAGGTGGGGCCAGCGTCGGGCGCGGCGGGTCGGTCTCCGCGGGGCGGACGAGCGCCGGGCGTGGTCGCGGGCGGGCCGGTGCGAGGGCGGCGAACTGCTCTACATGGCCAGCGTCGCGGACGACGAGGTCGAACCCGACCTGGCCCTGGTCGAGGTGCCACCGCGAGCACCAGATCCCCGTGGCCGCGCGGACGACCGCCTCCACGCCGTGCTCGGCGATCCGCTGGCGAGTGCGTCGCCGACGCGCGTCCGTGAGCCGCGGCTCGACGCCGCGCCCCCGAGCCCGGCGCCAGCCGTCGAGATAGGCGGCCCACACCCGGGCGACGTCGTCGGCGCGCGGGGGCTCGTCGACGGCGAGCGCGAGAGGTGCCTGCTCGTCTCCTCGGGGATCCGATCCTGGTGCGACGACCGCGTGAGCGGTCTCTTCTCTGTTGTCAGATCTGATCATGATCTGATCGGGTGTCAGGCTGAGACCCCTGGGGTGGCTGCGTGATACCCCAGGGGTCTCACCGTGAGAGGTCTCACCGTGAGAGGTCTCACCGTGAGAGGGCTCGGGGACGTGGACCGCGTAGGTCGCGGGGCGGCGGGCGGTCGCTGGCTCCGCGACGACGAGGAGGCCATGGCCGACCAGCGCCGCGACGGCACGCCGCGCCGAGGACACCGACATGCCGCCTAGGCGAGCGACCGTGGACAGGGCCGGCCACGCACGGCCGGTTGGGCCGCCGTGCTGCGCGTACACCGTGAGGACGACCAGCTCCGCCGGCGTGAGCGACGCGGGCAGCCGCCCGGCCATCCGCGCGGCCCACACGGCCGTCGCACCCCACACTCGGCGAGGCTCGTTCATCCGGCGACTCGACTGCGCTCGATCAGGTCGTCGAGGTCGCGACGCGCGACGAGCACGCGGCGACCGGGGCGCGATGCGCGGAGACGACCATCCCGGACCCACACGCGGACGGAGGCCAGCGGTGTCCGGACGATCGCCGCGACCTCGGGGAGCGTGAGGAGACTCGCGTCAGCTACGGGTGCCTGTGCATGAGTGCTCATGCTGAGCACGGGCGCGACCGGCCCTCAGCCGTGGGAAAATGAGCGAAGCCCCGTTTTCCTAGTCGGCTAGCGCCGCGTTGAACGCCGGGCGTAGAGCGCGCATGGTGGCGTCCACGATGGCCTTCCACCGGTCGGCCTCGGTGACCTTCGGAGGGCACCGTGGCTTCGCTCGGCTCTTGCGCGCCGGCTCCTTGGCGACGGCGGCTACCTTCTCGTCGCCGTGGACGTACAGCCACGCGAGCGCCAGGAGGCGTAGCGTTGGGCGCCGCTTCCTGTCAGGGTCGTCGGCGGACCCCAAGAGCAGCTTGGCCGTTGCCGCGCGGACGAACCTCGCGCGCGCGTTCTCGTCCGCCCACGTCGGGGAGTAACGTGGCCGGTTCACGAGGACGCCCTGCTTCGTCAGATAGGATGGGGCGATCGCGAGCACCTCGCACCCGAGCATGCGCTCAAGTTGCGCGCGCCCATGCCTCGACCGGATGAGGCTGAGCGCCTCCCCGTCGTCGTCGTCCCCTGAGGCGATCTCCGTCAGCTCTAGCAGCGCATCGGCGAGCGCCGCATGCACGCGACGCGCGCGTTGCTCCCGTTGGCTCACGCGGACACGCGGAGCGAACGCGGCCACGTCCATCCCTGTGCGACGGCGGAACTCGAGCGCGGCGAGCTCGCGCACGTTGACCGAGCCGCGCCGCGCATCGATCGCGATGATGATGTCATCCTCGGTGACCGCCTGGTCCTGCGCCCGGGCCTGCGCCTCGGCGCGGCGCGCGTCCTCGACCTTGCTGGCGCGGCGCGTCCGCTTGATCTCCGCCGACTGCTCGTCGCGCTCGCGTCGCCTGCGGTACGCCGTCTGGGTAACGTCTGGGAATTCGCCCATCACATACCGGATCCTATGAGCAGTAGCGGATACCTCAGGACCACGTGATTTCGCGAACTTCTGGCGCCCCCGGCGCGATTTGAACGCACGACCTTCGGTTTAGGAAACCGCTGCTCTATCCACTGAGCTACGAGGGCAAGTCTGTGTGGGCGTGGGTGCTTCGATCGATGTCCGTCCTTCGCGGGGAGCACCTACCGTGCCGGACGGCTCCGCGCTCTCCGATCTGACGAGGAGCTTAGACAGGTCGCGCGGCGGAGTCATGTCGATTGCGGACCGCCCCGCTCCACGGTCCGGTCCGGGGCTCAGTCCAGGGTGACGCTGGTGATCACGGTGACCTCGTCCCCGTCGAAGGCGGGGACGCGCGCGCTGTGGAGGCGCGAGGTGATGCACATCACCGAGGGCTTGCCCGCGACGTTGGGATCGGCGGCCAGGGCTCGCATGACGAAGCCGTTCTGTCTGAACGTCACCCTGACCGTCACACCCCGCGGTCCCTCGAGCCTCGAGCACCCCTGCCGGGCGCCGCCAGCGGCGCGCCCGAGGGAGGCGTGGGCTTCGGCGGCGTCGAAGGGCTTGCCGCGGGCGGGCTTCCCGCCGGAGGGTCTCGGGGCGCTGGTCGGCGCGCGGATCGTTTCGTCCGGGGAAGGGGGCGCTTCCGCGGAAGGCGCGACCTCGGGCGCGGACGGCTCCGCGGTCGGGCTCGGCGGGTCGCGCTCCACGGGCGAAGGTGGCGCGGGCGACGTGGCTCGGGCCACGTCGGCCGCGGGCGCGTCACCGAGCCGGAGGTAGCCGAGGGCGTACGCGGCGGCGGCGCTCGCGAGGAGCGCGGTCGAGAGCGCGACGAGCCCGACCCGCGCGGCGGCGAGGCTACGTCCGTCACGGCCGGAGGTCGCCTCCACGGAGGGCTGGGAGGCGGCGTTGGCCGACCGCTGCGGAGCGGCGCTGATCGATCCGCCCGGAGCGACGCTCGCGAGGGTCGCGCGCACGCGCCCGTGCGCGCCGCTGCTTCGCGCGGGAGGGAGCGGAGCGTCACGCTCGGCCCCCGAGAGCGCGACGCCCAGCGCGCGGAAGGCGGCGCCGGCGTCGGCGAAGCGCGCGCTCGGATCCCGGACCACCGCGCGCGCGAACCACGCGTCGAAGTCGGCGGGGAGGCGGGAGGCTCGACCAAGCTCCGCCGCCCGCTCGGACGCCGGCGGGATCGGATCGAACAGGAGCTCGCGCAAGACGGCCTGCATCGCGGCGCCCGGGGTCCGCGCGGCGGTCCAGAACACCTCCCCCGTGAGGAGCCAGAACGCGAGCAGGCCGAGCGACCAGACGTCCGCGGCGGGCGTGACCTTCACCTTCGGGTCGGAGTGCTCGGGCGACATCCAGAGCGGGGTCCCGAGGGCGGCGGTGGACTGGTGCGCCTCTGCGACCACCTTGGCGATCCCGAAGTCGAGCACCTTCACGACCGACGACCCGCTCGCGCTCTGCGGGACGCACACGAACACGTTCTCCGGCTTGAGATCGCGATGAATCACGCCGACGTGGTGCGCCGCCTCCAGGGCGTGGCAGACCTGCCGGAGGACCTCGAGGGCCTCGGCGGCGGAGAGCGGCCCGCGCCGCTCCAGGTACTCCTCGAGGTCCTCCCCGTCGCAGAGCTCCATCGCGATCCAGGGGATGCCGGTGTCCGCGTCCACCCCGGCCCCGATCACCTCCACGACGTGGTCGCTCTCGATGAGCGACCCCACGCGGGCCTCTTGTTCGAACCGCGCGCGCAGCCCCTCGTCGGAGCAGAGCTGCGGGTGCATCAGCTTCAGCGCGCGGGCCTTCGACGTCGTGAGCTGCTGCGCGGCGTACACGGTGCCCATCCCGCCCGCGCCGATGCGGTGGGAGATCCGGAACTCGCCTCCGAAGACGGCGCCGATCCCCAGCTCGGGTCCCTGCACGCGCGGATCTTAGTCGCTTCCGGCGCCGGCTCCCGCCGCTTTTCCGCCGCCCTCCGGGGCCGGACCAGCTGCGGCGCCCGCCCGGGGTGCACCGCGCCGAGGCACCGCTGCACCAGCCTGACGCACGAGCCGACGCTCGCCCGGCCGGAGCGCCCGCGCGCGCAGCGGCAGGGCGCTTGCATCGACCGCGAGCGATGTCCATTCCGACCTGGGGCCGCGTGACGGCGGCGCCACACCAGTTCCTGATCCACCTGCGCCGAGGCAAGGTGCGGCGGGCCGGCCATGGTCAGACGTGCTTCAAGTGGCCGGGCGACAGCGTCGCGCTCGTGCCGACCTCGATCGTGAAGCTGACCTTCATGGCCGACCAGGTCACGCGCGAGAAGGTGGGCGTGGAGGTGTCCGGTCTTGCGGTCTACCGCGTCGCAGATCCGCTCCTCGCCTATCGCATGATCGACGGCGATCTGGGTCGGCTCACCGAGATCCTGCGCGAGATGTTCGTCGGCGCCACGCGCCGCATCGTCGCGACGCTCTCGCTCGAGGAGTGCATCGCGCATCGAAAGGACCGCGTGGCGCGCGCGCTCGTAGAGGAGATCGCGCCCGTCCTCGCAGGAAACGGGGAGCTGTCGGACGCCACCACGCAGGGCTGGGGTGTCGTGCTCGACACGATCGAGATCCAGAACGTCCGCGTCCTCTCGGAGGAGGTGTTTCAGCGCCTCCAAGCTCCCTACCGGGAGGCGCTGGCGCTCGAGGCGCTCCGGGCGCGTGAGGGCGTCGCGGAGGAGCAGGCGCGGATCGCCGTCGCGCGCAAGCGAGCCGAGGAGCAGGCGCGGCGCGAGATGATGCTCGAGGAGGAGCGTCGACTGGAGGCCGAGGACGCCCGTGAGCGCCGCGCGCTCGAGGGGAGGCTCCTGCTCGAGCGCCGCGCCGCGGAGGCGTCGGCCGCGCTCGCCAGCGAGCGTCTCGCCGCGCACCTGGACGAGCAGCGACGTCGTCTCGAGGTGGAGCTGGCGGCCGAGCGGGAGCGGATCGCGCTCCGCCGAGAGCAGGGCGAGATGGAGGCGGAGCTCGCTCGGCTCGGGCGCGCGTCCCGGGGCGAGCTCTCCGCGAGCCAGCTCGAGGAGCTGATGTTGACCGAGACCCTGCCCCAGATGGCCGCGGCGTTCCGCGGATCCTTCGACCGCGTCAACCTCACGGCCGCGACCGGCGGCGGAGCGGATCTGTTCGCGTTCCTCTCGTCGGGGCTCGAGCAGGTGGTCCACGCTACCCGCCGGGCCGTCGGCCCGACACGCGGCGGCGCGGGCTGACCCGGCCCCGCGGAGGTTGGCGGCGAGGTGGCCAGCTCGATTTCGGGCTTAAGCGCGCCGTCCTCGAGCCGTTAGGTACATGTGGCCGGCATGTTCCATGAAGCCGTCAGGCGCATCGCGGAGCACATCCAGGACGGGCTGGAGGCGTGCGAGGCGGAGTGTGTGCGGAGGACGCTCGAGCCGTTCGGAGGCGCGATGGACGGCGTCCACGTGGAGCGGGCGACGACCGGGGTTCAGTCCCGTGTGATCTTCATCATCCGGCACGGGCAGGTGGTCGGCCGGTGGTCGGTCTGTCTCACGAGCCGCGGCGACAGCCTGGTCACGATGGCGCTGCCGGCCTAGCGGCTGCGCGGACGCGGCCGCCCGGCCCCGCGTCGTGGAGGCGCTGCCGAGCGAGCCGGCGCGGCTCAGAAGACGCTGCAGATCACGCCGCTCACGTCGTCACCGGGCACCACGGGAGCGATCAACAGGTTCGCGAGCCCGCCGACCTCGGTCGCGTCACGCGCCGCGGGGCAGGTGTACGTGATCGTGGGGGCGGTCCCCGCGACCACCCCGGTGCCGAGCGCGTCCCGGTACTTGCACGACAGCGCGCCGAGCAGCGTGCTGGACTCGCACACCCGCACGACCGCTGGGTTGTCGGCCGTGGCGCCGGTGCAAGTCATCGCGACCTGCTCGCCGGGCACGCACGCCCGCGGGATCCCCAGGTTCGCAAAATCGCAGTCGCGCTTCTCCCCCACTTGAAGGTCTGCGCAGGGGGTCGTGACCGAGCCGCCGCGCGCCGGCACGCTGACGGCCTGCGTGACCCGGTTGTCGTTCGCCGCGTCGTCCCGGGTCCTGCACTCGAGCGCGCTCTCGTTCTCACCCGCGGCGTTCGTGAAGTTGGTCCCCTCGTACTGGGGACCGCCGTCGGGGTCGGTCACGAGCTCTCCCTCGCAGAGGAGCTGGTCGGGGTTGACGGTGAAGGTGAGCTGCGCGGTCAAGCCGAGCGGGTCGGTGTTGAGCGGGGTGATGTCGACCCACTGGCAGTCGAGGCCCGCGAAGTCGTCGGTCCCCCACCCCGCGGCCGTCCCCTGGAACTCACAGGTGTAGGGGTGCGTGATGGCCGTCTTCTCGGTGTTGAGGTGCCGCACGGTGCTGTCGATGCACGTGTTGACCCGCGAGCCCAGGATCTCCCCCGAGGCGCCGAAGGTGAACTTCGCCCAGTGGTTGAACTGCACCTCCCCCGCGCAGGTCGCGTCCGAGACGAGGCGGTTCTTGAACGACTCCCCCGTCGGGGTCACGTCACCGACGAACGCGTCCTCCGAGCCGACGTTGTGGACCGCCGTGGAGAACATCAGCAGGCGGCGCCACCCGGGTCCGCCGACGCACCCGCTCGTCACGGCGCAGCTGTCCGCCGCGAAGTAGCGATGGACCACGCGGTTGTCCTCGAGCGCGGTGACCTTGGCCGCGAGCTGCGCTCCGCCGTCCACCACCTCACCCACACGGACCTCGTTGGCCCGGGCCTCGCTCCAACCGGCGCGCGTGAACGTGATGTCCACGTGTGAGGTGCCCACGGCGCCGGCGAGCGCCTCGATGCAGGAGACCGAGGGGGCCGGATCGGTGACGTGGCACCCGTCGTTCGAGAGGCCTGGCGTACAGGTGTCGTCGAAGAACGCGTGCGCGCCGCGGGAGTCCACGTTGTTCGGCGCGAGGCCGCGCTCGTTGATGCAGGCGTAGCCGGTCCGCTCGACGAGCAGATCCGGATCGATGGGCAGCGTGATCGACTCCGTGATCTCTCCGCCCTCGTGTGCGAGCACCGGATCGGCCTTGTCGGGCTGCGACTCACGGGTGAGGAGCGTGGACGCGAAGTCGAAGGACACCGTGACCACGTCGTGCCCATCCACCACGGCGCGCTGAGGTGCGCCGAGGGTGATGACCCAGACCTCCTTGGGCGGGAGGGGGAGCTGCGCGCGCTTCTCCTTCGAAGCGCCGGGCTCGCCCTCGGGATCATCCTCCGTGGCGAAGTCCGGCAGGGCCGTCGTGCCCCGCGCGAGCAGCTTGCGCTGCATCATCTGGATCTGCCGCTCGGCTCGCGCCTTCCAGAACTCGGGCGGCCTCGCGAGGAGGTCCGCCGCGACGCGCTCGCGCGCCGCCGCGGGGAGCTCGTCGAGCAGGACGCCCACCTGCGACTTGAACGTGACGTCGATCAGCGCGCCGGGGTCGGGCCGGCCGAGCTCTCGGTCTTCGTCACAAGCGGAGGCGGCGAAGAGCGGCAGTGCGAGGAGCGGAACGAGAAGGTGAAGAGCGCGCATGATGGAGACAGCAAAGCTCGCGCAAGCGGCTCGGTCAAGCGTCAAGCAGCTATTGGCACGTCGGCGACGCCTCCGGGATGTGGGAGCAGTGACCCGCCGGATCCACCGACGCCGCGGTCAGGTGGTACATGCGACAAGCGAAGCTGTCGCCGCTCGTGACGGACGCGTTGTACGGCGGGCTCGTCGGAAAGTTCCCGCACTCCGAGAGGCAGGCGGCGAGGCTCGCGTAGACCTGGTTCCCGCCCGTGCAGGCGCCGAGCGCGATGGCACAGAAGCCCTCGCAGTCGGCCCCGCAGACGCCGGCGCCGCCGGGGCCCGCGTGAGGGCAGTGCGCGGCCGGCGCGCCCATCGCGACGCCAGCGTGATACGTCCGGCACCCGACCGTGTTGCCCCCGGTGTCGGAGGCCAGGCCATCGGGTAGCGACGAGCACGACTCGAGGCACGCCTGCTGGGAGAAGTATTGGGCGTTGCCGCCGGTGCACGCGCTCATCACGGCGGCGCAGTAGTCGGTGCACGTCGGGCCGCTCGTGCACTCGCCGAGGCCGGTGTCACAGACGAACCCGCCGCTGCACCCGGCGTTGCCCGCGCACGAGGTCGTGCAGGCCGACGGTCCACACACGTACGGGGCGCACGCCTGAGACCCGCCGTCGACGCAGGCACCGCCGCTGCAGACGTCCGTCAGCTGCGCCACGCCGCCCGCGCACGACGGCGCCGCGCACACCGTGCCCGGCGCGGCGTCGGCGCCCCCGCACGTCCCCATGGTGCACGCGGCGACGCTGCAGGGGTAGGCGGGGGGGTCGGGGCAGTCCGCCGGCGTGTTGCACCCGACGCACGCGCCCATCCCGTCACAGACGGTCCCGCCCGAAGAGCACGGAGATCCAATGGAGAGCGGCGGGTTCATCACGGCGCCCCCGACGCACTGGTCCAGCGTGCACTCGAGCCCGTCGACGAAGACGTCCGTCGGCTCCTCGACCGGGAGGATCTGACCGGTGAGGCCGCACACGAGCGTCTGGCAGTCAGAGGAGGTCTGCTGCCCGCTCGGCAGCGGCGTGTCAGCGGCGGTGTAGGAGAAGCCGCAGACGTTCGCCACGCACGTCCGTTGCTGACAGAAGGTATCCATCCCCGGGCAGTCGGAGGGGACCGTACAGCCGATGCACTGGCCCTGATCGTCGCAGGTGCCGGACACACCGCACGGGATTCCAGGCTGGGGCGTCACGGTCCCCATGCCCATGGAGCAGCCGTCGAGCGTGCAAGGGTTCTGATCGTCCAGGATGTCGGCGTCGTCGTTCGCGGTGGAGGTGGCCCCGGCGCCGTCGCACACGACGGTCAGACAGTCGCCGGGCGTCTGCAGCGCGACCGCGGTCCCCGCGGCCGTGAAGGTGGTCCCGCAGCGACCCCCCGTACACGAAGGCGCCGAGCACTCGGTCGCGAGGCCGCAGTCGGTGGCGCCGAGGCACTCGACACACGCGCCGGTCGCGTCACACGTGCCCGTCTCGTCGCACACGGTGCCGATGGGCAAGGGCGCGTGGACGCGCATGCCCATGCTGCAAGAGTCCTGCGTGCACGGCTCGCCGTCGTCCTTCACGTCGCCGTCCTCGGGCACCTCCTGGCTCGATCCTGCTCCGTCGCACTCGATGCGCTTGCAGTCGTCGAGCACCTGCGTCATCGCGGGTGTCCCGGCAGGGACCGGGGTCGTCCCGCAGAAGCCCCCGTCACAGGAGCGGAGGAGACACTGACCCGGCACCATGGGGCAGTCGTCGAGCGTGACGCAGGGCGTGGGTCCGGCCCCCTCGCCGCCCGTGCCGCCGGCCCCGGCGCCGCCCCCGCCGCCGGGGCCCGAGTCGTCCCCGCAGCTGAACAGCAGCGCGACGCACGCCGCCAGCGAGACCTTCGTGAGCGAGCTCGACATGGTCTCCCACGACACCGCAGATCGCGCGCCGAGTCCACCCCCAAGCGCGGCGCACGCCGGCCTCCGGTGACGTGGCGGCCGGACGCCGGTATGAAGCAGGCATGAACCGAGCGCGGGAGCGGCGCCTTCGATCCGTGGCCAAGCTCGTGCTGCGCGCGGCGCTCGGCGCGCGCCTGCCGAAGCTCGACGGGACGGCGCGCGCCCCGGGGATCCACGCCAGCGTCGAGATCCGACGCGACGCCCACGGCGTCCCGTCGATCCGGGCCGCGAGCGAGGAGGACGCCTTCTTCGGGCTCGGCTTCTGCCACGGGCAGGACCGCGCGGGTCAGCTCGAGCTCCTCGTGCGCACGGTCCGCGGGACGCTGGCCGAGGTCGCAGGCGCAGAGGCGCTGTCGGTGGATCGTCTCGCCCGGCGCATCGGCTTCAAGCGCGCCGCCGCGCGGCAGGTCGAGGTCGCCCGCCCCGAGGTGCGCCGCCAGCTCGCCGCCTACGCCCGCGGCGTCAACGCCGGGACGCGCCTCGGCGCAGACCGGGTGGCGCACGAGCTGGCGCTGCTCCGCTGCGAGCCCACGCAGTGGGACGCGGCGGATCCGCAGGCCGTGTCCGTGCTCCTCTGCTTCGCGCTCGCGTCGAACTGGGACGTGGAGCTGCTGCGGCTGGAGACGCTGCAGCTCGACGGAGAGGAGGCGCTCCGCGCCATCGACGCGCCGTACCCGGACGACATGCCGGTCTCGAGCGCGCCGTTCAGCCGCGCCGGGGAGGCCACGGAGCGGCTCCTCGAGGATCTCGGCGCGCTCCGCTCGCTCGCCCCCCTCGGCGGCGCCTCGAACGCGTGGGCCGTCGCGCCATCGCGCAGCGCTACGGGCCGGCCGATCCTCGCCGCCGATCCACACCTCCCCCCCGACGTCCCCGTCCACTGGTATCTCGCCCACGTCGTGGCGCCGGGGCTCCGAGTCACCGGCGCGAGCTTCGTGGGCACCCCGGGCTTCGCGATCGGACACAACGAGCACTGCGCCTGGGCGGTCACCGCCGCGCACGCGGACAACACCGATCTGTTCGTGGAGGAGGTCGGCGCGGATGGGGCGAGCGTCCTCGAGGGCGCCACCTTCCGTCCTTGCGAGAGGCGCGCCGAGCGCATCGACGTGAAGGGCGCCCCCTCGGTGGTCGAGGACGTCCTGGTGACGCCCCGCGGCCCGCTCGTCGGCCAGGTGCTCGGACAGCGCGCTGGGCTCTCCCTGTCGGCCACGTGGCTCGCCGCCCGCCCCTACACGGGCCTCTACCGCGCGCACGCCGCGCGGAGCCGAGAAGAGTTCCACTCGCTCTTCCGCGACGCGTCCGCGTCGAGCGTGAACGTCGTCTACGCCGACACGTCGGGCGCGCTGTCCTGGCGACTCGCCGTGGAGGTCCCGCGGCGCCGAAGCGGGCACGGCACCCTCCCGCGCCCGGGCTGGGCCCCGGACGCGGGGTGGCACGCCGAGCCCGTCCCGTTCGAGTCGATGCCGTTCGTCGACGACCCGCCCGAGGGCTTCGTCGCCAGCGCGAACAATGCGCCGGTGGCCGCGAGCTCGTCCGGCCCCTTCTTCGGGGTCGACTGGCTGGACGGCTACCGCCACCAGCGCCTCGTCTCGGCCCTGTCGGGGCGCTCCGACTGGACGCTGGCGCTGTTCCAAGCGCTGCAGAAGGACCGCAGCACGCCGATGTGGGACGAGGTGAAGGACGTGGTCCTCTCGACGCGCGCCGCCGACGACGACGCAGCGCTCGGGAAGGAGCTGCTCACGGCGTGGGACGGAGGGATGGACGCGACGTCGAGCGCCGCCAGCGTGTGGGCGCTCTTCGTGAGCGCGATGATGAAGCGCGTCCTCCGCGCGAAGGCGCCGCGGACGGCAGGGCGCGCGCTCGGCGCCGGCTTCCACGACGCGCTGCCTCACACCACGATGGTCGCGCGGCGCATGACGCACCTCTCGCGCCTCCTCCGCGATCGGCCCGAAGGCTGGCTCCCCGAGGGCTGGCCCGCGGCGATCTCGAGCTCCCTCGGCGAGGCCGTCAGGCAGCTCGAGCGGACTGCGGGCAAGGACACTCGTGCCTGGGCTTGGGGCGAGGTCCGTCCGCTCCGGATGCACCACGCCTTCGGGAAGTCCTCGCCCGCCGTGGACCTCGCGCTCGGCCTCGGCCCGCGCCCCTTCGGAGGAGACGCGACGACGCTCGCCCAAGGAACGGTGAACCTCGTCGCCCCTCTCGAGGGTCCCGTGGGCGTCCCGAACCTGCGGGTGGTCATCGACGTCGGAGCGTTCGAAAACAGCCGCTTCGCGCTGCTGGCCGGACAATCGGGGAACCCCTACTCTCCTCATCACGACGATCAGCACGGAGCGTGGGCCGGTCGCGGCCTCCCCATCGCGTGGACGGACGAGGACACGGTCCAAACGACCGTGCATCGGCTCGAGCTCTTGCCGGGATGAGCGACGATCGATTGGCGTCCGAACCGGCGTCGAGGATAGGATCGGGGAGCCGATGCGACGATTGCTCCTTTGCTTCACGCTGCTTTGCGCGACCGCCTGCCAGGTGATCCTGGGGTTCGAGGACCACACGCTGGCCGGGGGGACGGGGGGCGGTGGCCCCTGCGCCGCGCCCAGCGACTGCGGCGCCGACACCCTGTGCGGTACGCGAACGTGCGACGGCGAGCCGGCCTCCTGCGGATGGAGCTTCGTGGCCGAGGGGACGGTCGTGGGGCAGAGCAGCTGCGGGCTCCAGACCTGCACCGGCGCTAGCCCGACGCCAAACGTCTCCGGACAGCAGCCCGACGGAACGACCTGCGACGACGGCGCGGCCTCCGCCAACGGACAGTGCGCGACGGGCGCGTGCGTCGACTGCATCGACGCGGCCGGCTGCGCGGGCGGGTCGGTCTGCGTCGCGTCCACGAACGCGTGCTGCGCGCCCATGAGCCAGAGCGACGCGTGCATGGGGAGAGAGTGCGGGACGGTGCCCGACGGCTGCGGCGGCACGCAGGACTGCGGCTCTTGCTCGGGGGGCGACCCGTTCTGCGACGAAGGGAGCGGCGCGTGCGTGGAGTGCCTCACCGCCGAGGACTGCGCGACCGCCCCCGAAGGGCACGCCTGTCTCCCCGACAAGACCTGCGGCTGCAACGGCAACGCGGAGTGTGACGAGACCACGTTCGGGGACACCTGTTCGCAGATGACCGACACCTGCGACTGCAACAACGCGGGGGACTGCGCCGGCAACCAGTTCGGGCCCGTTTGCCATACCGCGGCGGACACGTGCGGCTGCAACAGCGGAGCGGATTGCGGCGCGAGCCCCCGCGGCACCGCGTGCGTCGGCTCGCCCGGCCAGTGCGGATGCAACACCGCCGCCGACTGCCTGGCCGGGACCTGCACCATGGGCGTCTGCCAGTAGCCGCCCTCGCCGGCGCGGGGCGCGGCACAGCGGTGCTACCCTCGCGCCATGCCCGAACCGGCCTTCTTCGACTACGAGAAGCTCTTCGACGCGGAGGAGTACCTCTACTTCATGGAGGAGTCGCTCCGCGCCGAGGACACACCCGCGCAGGTCACGTTCCTGGAGGCTGCGCTCGGCGCGCGCCCGCCCATGAAGTTCCTGGACCTCGGCTGCGGCCACGGGCGCCACGCGAACGAGCTGGCGCGGCGAGGGTACGAGGTGCTCGGCATCGACCTCGTGGAGGGCTTCCTCGAGGTCGCGCGCAAGGACGCCGAGGCCGCGGGCCTGAAGGTCGACTACGTCCGCGGCGACATGGGGGCCTTCCAAGCCGAGCCCCAGTTCGACCGCGTGGTGTGCCTCTTCGACGCGTTCGGCTTCTTCGACGACATGCACCAGATCCGGACGCTGGAGAACGTCCACCGGGCGCTGAAGGAGGACGGGCTCCTCTTGCTCGATCTCCGCACGCGGGAGTGGATGGTCCGCGTCCCCGCGACCGCCGTCCTCGACAAGGAGAACGGCGACATGATGGTGGACCGGCACCACTTCGATCTCGAGACGAGCCGGTTCGTCGACAAGCGGACCTACGTCCGCGGCGGCAAGGCTCGCGAGGTCATGTTCTCGGTGCGGCTCTGGGCCTACACGGAGATCCGCATGATCCTGCAGACGGTCGGCTTCTCGGTCGAGGCCGTGTTCGGCGGCTTCGACGGCGCGCCCCCGTCCGCCAACAAGCCGAGGACCCTCTTGGTGTGCAAGAAGGTCGAGGCCCCTCCGCCGCCATGACGCGGCCGGCCTGGCACGCGGCGCTCGTGACCGGGGCCTCGAGCGGGATCGGGCGCGCGCTCGCGCTCGAGCTCGCGCGGGGCGGGACGAGGCGCCTCGTCCTCGCGGCCCGACGGGAGCCTCTCCTCCGGGAGCTCGCGGCGGAGCTCCGCGGGCTCGGCGCCGAGCCGGTCGTCGCCCCCATGGATGTCGCCGACTCCGATCGCACCGCGGAGCGGGTGCGCGCGCTCGACCAGGAGCACCGGCTGGATCTGGTCGTCGCCAACGCGGGCGTCGGCGCGGCGCCCGGAGCGGCGCCGCTGGCGTGGGAGACCTTGCGTGGCCCGCTGCACACGAACCTCTGCGGCGCCGCCGCCACGCTCGCGGGCGCCCTCCCTGGCATGGTCGACCGCCGGCGCGGGCACCTCGTGGGCATCGGCTCGCTCGCGTCCTACGGCGCGCTGCCCGGGGCCGCCGCCTACTGCGCGCCGAAGGCGGGTCTCGCGATGCTGCTCGAGTGCATGGCGCTCGATCTGACCGGGACCGGGGTCGCGGTGACCCACGTGCGCCTCGGGTTCGTTCGAACGGCGATGGTCGCGGCGTCCACGCACCCCATGCCTCAGCTGCTCTCGCCCGAGGCGTGCGCGCGCGTCGTCGTGGCGAGGCTGCGCCGCGCGCCCCGGGAGATCGTGCTCCCGCGCGCGCTCGGCGTCGCGACGCGCGCCCTCTCGCTCTTGCCGGAGGGGCTGCGTGATCTCGGCGCGCGGATCGCGCGGGCGCGGGAGGACCCGTGAGCGTCGCCTCCTTCGCGCGCAGGGCGCTCGACGCGGCCCGCCGCGAGCTCACGCGCGTGCAGAATCGCTATGGCGTCCCCCGCGCTCGGCTCGTCTATCACGCGGGCTACCGCCTCCCCGAGGACTCGCTCGTCGACGGCAGGCGCGGCGAGCGCGTCCTCGCCTACCTCGCGGCGGCCCGGTGGCTGGACCCCGCGAGCATCCTCCGGCCCCCGCCGCTGCGCGTCGCGGACCTGCTCCGCGTCCACACCGCCGACTACCTGAGCCGGCTCGACGACCCCGCCGAGCTCGAGCGCCTGTTCGGCGGCCGCCCGCGCTCGCCGGACCAGGCCGCGCGAGCGCTCGCCGCGCAGCGGTGGGCCACCGCGGGCACCGTGCACGCGACGCTCCGGGCGCTGAAGCACCCTTGGATCAAGGGCCCAGTCGTCAACCTGGGGGGGGGCTTTCACCACGCGCGCCGCGACCGGGGCGCCGGGTTCTGTGCGTTCAACGACGTCGCCGTCGCCCTCGACCGCGCGCGCGCGGAAGGCTTCACGGGCCGGGTGCTGGTCGTGGACCTCGACGCTCACCATGGCGACGGAACGCGCTCGATCTTTTCCGACGACGAGCGCGTGACGACGTTCTCCATGCACGGCGAGGCGTGGGACTCGAGCCCCGCCCTGCGCGCGATCGACGTCGACCTGGGGCCCGCCGTCGGGGATGTCACCTACCTGAAGGCGCTCGACGAGCACCTGCCCGAGGCGTTCGCCCGCGCCCGGCCCGCGCTCGTGTTCTACGTGGCGGGCGTGGACGTCGCGGACGGGGACCCCCTCGGCGGGTTTCGGCTCACCCCGGGGGCCATCGCGGAGCGCGACCAGCGCGTCTTCGCGCGCTGCGCGTCCTTGCCGACCGTGATGGTGCTCGCAGGCGGCTACGGCCCCGACGCCTGGCGGCACACCGCCAGGACCCTGGTGTGGCTCCTCTCCGGTCAGGACCGGCCGATCCGCTCGAGCGACGAGCGCGCGCTCTCCGGGTTTCGGCAGATACGCCGCTCGCTCGCGGCGGAAGACCTGCGGGGGCCGCCGGGCGTCGACTCCGAGGACGGCTTCGGCATCACCGAGGCCGACATCTTCGCCGATCTCGTCACCAAGGCGCCCGACCCGCGCTTGCTCGGCTACTACTCGGCGTACGGGCTCGAGGTCGCGTTCGAGCGCTACGGGCTGCTCGAGCACCTTCGTGCTCGAGGCTACGACGCCCCGGAGATCGTGACGGAGCCCCCGCGACCCGGCGGCGGCGGCCAAGGGGTCCGCGTGTACGCCGACCGATCGAGGACCGAGACGCTCATCGAGCTGGTGGTCGACGAGGTCCGCGTCGAGGCGCTCCGCATGCTCTCCATCGAGTGGCTCCTGCTGCAGGACCCGAGGCGCAAGCCTACGGCCGACGAGCCCTTGCTGCCTGGACAGAAGCACCCGAGCCTCGGGTGCCTGCGGATCGTCGTCGGCATGCTCGTGATGGCCTGCGAGCGGCTGGGCTTCGACGGCCTGAGCCTGGTGCCCGCTCACTTCCACGTCGCGGCGCAGGCGCGGAGGCTCCTCCGCTTCCTGGATCCCGCCGCGGAGTCCTTCTTCCTCTCGCTGTCGCGGGCGACGGCCGGCAGCTCCCTCGCAGAGGCGTCGCTGGCGATCGCCGCCGGCCGCGTGGTCGACCGTGAGACGGGGCGCGCCGTCGCCTGGAAGCCCAGCCGCATGGTGCTCGCCGTCTCGCCGGAGCTCTTGGCGCGGCTGGACGGGCCAGCCTACGCCCGCGCCGTGGAGGACGCCGCGCGGGCGACGACGCTCAAGGGAACTCGCACTGTTGGGTGACCGAGTTGCACGCCGACCCGGACGCGATGAACGGGCAGACGTCTCCGAAGAAGTTCTGGCACGGGATCCCGCACGTGCGCACGGTGTGCGTGTAGCAGATCTGCCCGATCTCGTCGCACTCGGTGTCGTTGGCGCAGCGGCAGCTGAAGTCGTCGATGACGTTGTTGCCCGTCTCGTCGATGCCGTTGCAGAACTCGGTCACGTAGACGGGGCTCGCGTGGCAGTCGTCGTCCGACCCGTCGACGAGCCCGTCGCAGTCGTTGTCCTGGCCGTCGGTGCACCGTGACGGCTCGAACTCTGCCGTCGGCGGCTGGCCCGCGTTGCAGTTGAGGCACGCGCCCACCGACGTGCACTGCGGATCGGCGCAGTCGACGTAGACATCACCGTCGTTGTCGATGCCGTCGTCGCAGATCTCAGGCGGATTCGGGACGATCTGCACGTTGAGCTGGAACGGGCCCTCGTTCGCGCCGAACTGCGGGTCGACCGTGAAGCCGTCCAGGAAGATGAAGTAGGTGCCCGGGTAGAGGATGGTGAAGGTGAGATCGGAGGCGAGGTTGCCGCCGCTGTCGTCGTCACAGCCGATCTCGACACCCGTGTTGCAGGCGCCGGTGCGGACGTACAGCGTGGAGTCGAAGCTGGTCCCGACCGAGTCGAGGTGCACGAACGAGGGCGCGCTGAGGACGATGTAGAACACCGCCTCCCCGGCGTCGCCGCCGCACGACCCCTTGGTCTCGCTCACGTGGCCGGTCGTGTCACCGAAGTACGACCCGCTGGACGTGATCAGGAGGGGTGACAGGCAGTTGGCCTGTTGCTGCTGGCACAGCGGGTTCTGGGCGCAGTCCGGATCGAGGCAGTCGGTGAGCCCGTCGAAGTCGTCGTCGAGGGCGTTGTTGCAGATCTCGGGCTGGACGGGGCACGACGGAGACAGGAAGCACGCGGAGTCGGCGCAGTCGATGGCCAGATCGCAGTCGTTGTCCACGCCGTCGTTGCAGATCTCGGCCGTGCACATCTGACACGCAGGGGAAACGAGGCAGCTCGGATCGGCGCAGTCGGGGAGGCCGTCGCAGTCGTTGTCGAGCAGATCGGTGCACACCTCGGGGGACCCAGGCGGCACGCAAGCGCACGGGAACATCCCCTGGCAGTCCGGATCCCCGCAGTCGATCAGGAGGTCGCAGTCGTCGTCCGCCCCGTTCGTGCAGCTCTCCTGCTGCGCCTGGCACTGGCACGCGGGCGTTCCCGCGCAGTCCCCGTCGTCACAGTCGAACGCCCCGTCGCAGTCGTCGTCGAAGCCGTTCTGGCAGAGCCCCGCCTCGGAGGGCAGGCAGCCGCACGCAGGCGTCCCGATGCAGCTCGTATCGAAGCAGTCGGCGAACGTGTCGCAGTCGTCGTCCACGCCGTTCTGGCACTGCTCGGGCACGGGCTGGCAGCCGCAGTTCGGGACGTTCGTGCACGCGGGATCGAAGCAATCCGAGACGCCGTTGCAGTCGTTGTCGGACCCGTCGAAGCAGTCCTCCGGGTGGCCCGGGAACACCTGCGGGTTCTGGTCGTTGCAGTCCCCACCGCCACACTGGATCGCCACCACGCCGTCCTGGTCGTCGTCGCGCAGCGGGAAGAAGCACTGGCCGCCGTCACATCGGTTGGTGGTGCAAGGATCGAAGTCCTCGCACTCTTGGGCCACCGTGCACGGCCCGCCCCCGCCCTCCCCGCCTCCGCCGCCCGGCCCCGACGTGGTCGTGGTGCCGGTGTTCGTGCCCGTCGCGGTGGCGGTCGTCGGCCCCGAGGGCCCCGTGGCGCCCTCGCCGCCGAGACCGCCCGCGCCGTCATCGGGGAACGGGTCGAGCCCGGCGCGGCCGCACGCGAGGACGGCGAGCGACGTGAGCAGGCCGGCTATCGCGGCGCGGCGCGGGGACGGCGGGGTCATCGGCGTGGGAGTGTACGACCGCGGCGTCCGCCCGGCGGTGGAAACCGGTCGCGGTCGGCTCAAAGTTCCTCCAGCAGCGCGCTTGTGGCTCCCATGGGGGTTCGGTAAGGGTCGGCTCGGTGGTCTCGCTACAGCCCGTCTACGAGCGGCCCGAGTCCGAGCTCGGCAAGGGGAAATACCCGACGGCGCCCTGGGTGATCGGGGTGATCGCCGCCGCGGCGGTGCTCTTCACCCTCATCGCGGCCTTCTTGCTCGTCCGGCGCCGTCTCCGGCGCGACGAGATCGACCGCGGGCCGATCTCGTCGCGCGGGTCCGCCCGACCCGGCCCCCCTTCCTCACGGCCTCCCGGCCGCGTGTAGCGGCCGTGGCAGACCCCGACAGCTCGGCCCCGCACGGGAACGACGAGCCGAGCCGAGACCCCGCGGCGACCGGCCGGCCACGCTCGTCCGGGCGGCGGCTGCTGTACGTGGTCATCGCGGGGGTCGTCCTCTACGGCGCCCTCGTGGTGGTGCGAGGCACCGCGAGCATCCAGCGAGAGCTCTCCGGCTTCGCCTGGTGGACGTTCGCGGCGGCGTGCGCGCTCTCGCTCGCCAACTACCTCATCCGGTTCCTGAAGTGGGAGTACTACCTGAAGGTCCTCGGAGCGCGGCCTCCGACGCGAGGCGTCGACCGCCCGCTCCGGATCATGGACAGCCTCCTCGTGTTCCTCTCGGGCTTCGTGCTCACGATCACGCCGGGGAAGGTCGGCGAGGTGTTCAAGTCCGTGGTGCTGCGCGATCTCTGCGGGGTCCCGGTCGCGCGCACCGCGCCCATCGTCGTCGCGGAGAGGCTCACGGACCTCGTCGGCATCATCGCGCTCATCACGATCGGCAGCGTCGTCTTTCCGGGTGGGCTCGTGTGGGCCGGTATCGGGACGGCGTTCGTCCTCTCGCTGCTCGCCTTCGTGTCGCTCCCGAGCCTCTCCAGCGCGCTGCTCGCTCCTTGGAAGAGAGCGGGGGGCCCCGTTGGCGCGGCCGCCCGGCGGGCGGTGCCGAAGGTAGAGCAGGGGCTGCTCGACGTGCGCGCGCTCACCCATCCGCGCGTCCTCTGGCTCCCTTCCCTGCTCTCGATCGCGGGGTGGGCGCTCGAGGGCGTGGGCATGTGGTTGATACTCCGTGGGTTCGGCGCCTCGCTCGACCTCGCGCGGGCCACGTTCTTCTACGCGACGGCCACGCTGGCGGGGGCGCTCGTACCCCTCCCAGGAGGCCTCGGGGTCACCGAGAAGGTCCTCGAGGAGTCCATGGTGGCGCTCGGAGGCGTCCAAGGGGCCGTCGCCACCGCGGCGATGCTCCTCGCACGGCTCGCCACGCTCTGGTTCGCGGTCCTCGTCGGCTTCGGTGCCCTCGGGGCGCTCAGGGCCCTCCACCCCGCCGCGTTCGGGAGCTCGCGACACGATCGAGCCCCTCGCAGCTGAGGCGACGCGCCGACGGGCGGATCCGCGGACGGGTGCCGATCTTCGTGGCGAAGGAGAGCCCGCGGCGCTGCCGGAAGGTGACCGAGGTTCCCGCCCGGAGATGGGGCGCGCGGAGATAACCCTTGATCGCGCCGCGAAGAGCGTGCTAGCCCCGCTGCAGAGCTTCTCGAAAACGGTCATGCCGACGATCGAACGCGGACTCCCGCTCGTCCAACACGTCATCTCCGTCCTCAAAGGGCGAGCCGCGAAGCGGTCGGGGCAGCCGCCCGTCGCCGGAGCGGGGCGAGCCGCGCTCGACGCGCTCGAGTCGAAGCTCATGGTGGAGCTGCCTCCGACGCTCCGCGCCTACCTGGCGGTTGACTTCACCTTCGCGCTCCTCGGTAAGCCCTGGCACGGCCGCGCGCGGTTCGGCGCGAGCCACCTGGCGCCGCGGCCACGCCTGAGCAGCGTTCGCAAGCTGGCGGAGGCCAGGACGGAGCTCGGCTGGACCGACTCCCGCATCCGGACGAAGCTCGTTCGCCTCCCGAACCGGCCGCGGCAGCCCTGGAACGTCCTCTACCTCGGAGAGGCCCGGCGGGACGGGGAGCTCCTGATCCTCGGGGTCGACCACGAGGACACGCTCGTCCGGTTCTGGCCTCGGTACACCGCGTTCGATCTGTACTTGGCGGAGCAGGCTGGCATGATCGATCTCACCGAGTCCCAGCGGCTCGAAGACCTCGAGTCCCACGTTGCGCTCAACCCCGAGCTCTCGAGCGGCGACGACGCCGACGACGGCGACGCCGACTACTGACCCGCGCTTCCGCTTCGTCGTAGGCGCAGAGCTCCGCGCCGACCGTCTGGACAAGCTCGTGGTGCTCGCCTGCGGGCGTGAGGGCCAGAGGGTCTCTCGAGCCGCGGTGCAGCGGTGGATCGCGGAGGGGCGGGTGCTCGTGGGGGGCCAGCCCGAGCTCGCCTCCGCGGCGGTGCCGCGGGACGGCGTGGAGGTCGAGGTCTCGCCCGCGCCCCCGCCGACGACCTCGCTCGCCCCCGACGCGTCCGTGGTGCTGAGGATCGTCTACGAGGACGACCACCTCCTGGTGGTCGACAAGCCGGCGGGGCTCGTCGTCCACCCCGCCCGCGGCAACTGGGACAAGACGCTGGTCCACGGGCTGCTCGCCTTGCCGTCCTTCCGCGTGGCGACGGCCGGCGCCGACGCAGACGCAGGCCTGCGCCCCGGGATCGTCCACCGCCTGGACAAGGGCACGAGCGGTCTCTTGGTCGTCGCGAAGAGCGAGCGCGCGAGGGAGGCCTTGAAGCGCAGGTTCCAGGCGCACGACATCGAGCGAGAGTACGTGGCGCTGGTCTGCGGATCCGCGACGGCGCGGACCATCGACACCACCTACGGCCGGCACCCGAAGGATCCCTTGCGGTTCACGTCGCGGGGGCGGCCGCGCGGCGCGCGGCGCGCGGTCACGCACGTGCGCGTGCTGGAGGCGCTGCCGCACGCCACGCTCGTCGCGTGCGCCCTCGAGACCGGCCGGACGCACCAGATCCGCGTCCACCTCGCCGAGCAGCTCGGCACGCCCGTCCTCGGTGATCCCACCTACGGGGGCCGACCCAAGATCCCCCTGCTCGCCGAGCTCGCGACCCAGCTCGGACGGCAGGCCCTGCACGCGCGCCGCCTGGGCTTCTCCCATCCTGAGACCGGCGAGCCGCTGCGCTTCGAGAGCGAGCTGCCCGCCGATCTGGAGCGCGCTCTCCGCGCCCTGCGCGCGCAGTGACGCGCTACCAGACCTTCGACTTCACGTGGCCCTTGGACTTCACGAGGATGTCGACGAGGGCGCGGTCGTAGAAGTTCTTGCCGTAGAGGTCCGCCGACACGCGGCTCTTGTAGAGGGCGCGGCCCTCCTCGATCTCCTCCGAGAGGCTGGTGAACAGATCGTCCTCTTGCACGCCCTTGACGATCTTCTCCTCGTTGTAGAGGGAAAGATCGCTCGCGATCGCACGGGCCAGCCTGCGGGCAGCTTCCTCGGTCTCGATGAGGGCCATGAGCGAAGGATGCCCGGCGAAGGGCCTCCGTGTCAAAAGCTAGTCCGTGAATCCTGGCGCCCGCGCGTCGGAGGGGGCGCGCCGGAGCGCCCCCTCCGACGGGACCGCGCCCGAGGAGGCCCGTCAGGCCGGGCCGTGGAGAGCCGAGGAGGCCCGGGCGGGGGCCGGAGCCTTCGGCGCCGCCGGGACCCGCCGGGGCTCCCACCCGACCAGGACGACGCAGAGCGCGGGAATGACGAGCAGTCCATACCGCCCGGCCCCGAAGAAGACGGCGTGCGTCGCCGCCGTCGCGAGCACGAGCGCGGCCGCCGCGGCGATCGGCGCGAGCCGACCTTCGGGAGCGCCGCCCCGCCGCGCCGCCGCGACGCAAACGACCGCAGCGAGCGCACCGAGGGCCAGCGTCGCCACGAGCCCGGAGAGCGCGAGCGCGAAGGGCCCCAACCAGCCGAGGGCTCGGAGGGGCCACGTCGCCCCCAGCCGAGGCCACAGGACGCAGGCGCGCCGCCAGAGGCAGAGGAGCCCCACCGCGAGCAGCAGCCGGTGGACGAGCACCTCCGTCGCTCCGAAGGCGACCTTCGCCGAGGCCGGAAACGCCCCTGGGTTCGCGGCGTGGAGGTACCAGGCCCCCGCGCCCTGGTACTCGAACGTCGCCATCAGCTTCTTCGGCGCGAGCGCAGCCCACGAGACGGGATCGCGCGCGATGTGGCGCGCGGCCTCGCGCCCGAAGCACGCGTCCTTCTCCGCCTCGTCGAAGACGGCGCGGCACGGAGCCGGCACCTTGAGCTCCGCCCACGTCCCGTTGGCGTCCGGGTCCGCGCCGATCGCGAGGTTCCAACCCCCGTTGGTGCTGACGAGCGCGCAGCGCCCCATGCTCGCGCAGTTGCGCGCCGTCCACGGCGCGACGAGCGCCAGCGCGCACGCCGTCGTCAGGAGCGCGGCCCAGCCGGCCCGCCGGAGCGCCGCGCGGTTCGCGCCCCGCGTCACGAGCACCACGACCACGGGCAAGAGCGGCGCGAAGAGCGCGCACTGAGGGCGCACGAAGATCGCCGCGCCGAGGACCACGCCGAGCGCCGCGGCCCACCGGACTGGGCGGTCGCCCACGAGCCGGCTCGCCGCGAACGTGGCCACCGCGAGGAGCGAGGCGGCGACGCCTTCCGTCATGAGCGCGGGGGTGTAGAGCACGAGCGCCGGGTGCACCGCGAACGTGAGCCCCGCCAGGAGGGCCGGCGCGCGTCGCCCGCCGATGGCGACGGTCCGATGGACCGCGGCGCTCGCGACGGCGCCGAGGACGGCTGCCTCCACCATGGCGAGGCCCGGGTGAGGACCGAACGCCGCGTACGCGAGCGCGACGAGGGCCGGGTAGCCGACCGGGTAGTGCGCCACCGCCGTCACCGTGCCGTCAGGCCAGAGCCAGGTGTAGCCCGCGCCCTCCGCGAGGCGCCGCGCGAGGATGTCGTAGTAGGTTCCGTCCGCGGTCGGCGGGATCCGATCCCAAGCCCACGCGACGACGATCGATCGGAGGAGGAGCCCGACCAGCGCGACCAGCCACGTGTCCTTCACGAGCCACCCCGCGCCGCCCCGGGTCATGGGCCGGCGCCTGGGAGCCGGGGATGATCCGGAAGCAAGCCGAGCTCCTCCAGCGCCACGATCACCTCCGCGACGGGGAGTCCCACGACGTTGCTGTAGGACCCCTCGATCCGCGTGACCGCGGCCGAGAAGATCCCCTGGATGGCGTACGCCCCCGCCTTGTCGCGACCCTCCCCGGTCGCGACGTAGCGCCGGCCCCACGCCTCGCCCACGCCGCGCACGAAGACCCGCGTGGTGACCGTCTCCTCGCGGTGATCCGCGCCGCCCGCCGGCGCTACCGCGTAGCGCGTGGAGACGCGGTGGGCACGCCCCGAGAGCGCGAGCACCATCTCCAGCGCTTCGTCATCATCCACCGGCTTGGCGAGCATCCTGCCGTCGACGACGACGATGGTGTCCGCCACCAGGACGGCCGCGTGGGGGGGCGCGGGCGCCGCGCGCGCGGCGCCGAGCTTCGCACCCACGATCCGCTCGAGGTAGGCGTCCGGCTCCTCGGAAGGACGCGCGCTCTCGTCGACGTCGACGGGCGCGACGACGATCGGGACGACCGCCGCGCGGAGGAGCTCGCTTCGCCGCGGTGACGCGGACGCGAGGAGCAAGGGAAGCGCGGGGCTGATCGCGCGGTACATGGCAGGGTCTCCCTGATCCACGGACGGGGCGAGCGGATTCACACGGTTTGCCACGTGGATCAAGCAACGCCGCGCGCTCGAGCCCGTCGCCCCGCCCTCGTCGAGCGCGCGCACCCACGCGGGCACGACGCGTGAACGAGCCGCACGGCGCTTCGCTCGACTCGCCCGGGCCGAGTCGAGCGCGACGTCCGAGCGGCTCCTCGCGCGCGCGCGGCGGCCGAGCGTCGCGATCCGGGAAGGAGCCGCGCCCGCGGCGACCCGCGCTCCGATCCACGCGGCTCGCCCCGGTGAATTTCTTCGCTGATTCACATGGCTTGCCAGGTGAATTGCAGATAGCTCACCGGCGCGCCCTTTGGTAGACCGAGGGTCCCCATGCGAATCGCCTCTCGGGTCGTCCCCGCCCTCGCGCTGCTCGGAGCAGCCGCGTGGACGGAGAGCGCCCGCGGCGACGACTGCGTCCCTCGCGGGGGCCTGTCGACCTGCGTCGACGTCGACAACCTGTGGGTCCGCCCTGGGAGCGGGCCGTTCTGGTCCGTCGGGCCAGGGCTCACGACGCCCCCGGGGCAGGTGTCCTTCGGCGCGGCCACGAGCTACCTCTCACGCCCGCTGCGCATGTCGCTGCGTGGCCCGGATCCCGAGGGGCGCGACGTCTACGTGGTCGACAACATGTTCGACGTCACGTTCGCGCTCGCGCTCGGCGTCACGGAGCGGCTCGAGCTCGTCGCCGCGGCGCCGTTCACGCTCTACCAAGACGGAGCGGGCACCACGGTCGCGCTCGGTACCCAGGCCGCGTTGCCTCGCAGCGTCGTCCGAGACGCTCGGTTCGGCTTCGCCCTCTCGCTCCTCGAGCGCGAGCGCGTGGCCGACGCGGAGGGGTTCGCCGTGATCGGGCGCTTCGAGTTCACGGCGCCCTTCGGCGAGGGCGACGCGTTCGGCGGAGGTCGCACGGCGGCGGCCGTGCCCGCGGTCACGGCGGAGCTGCGGTACGACCGGCTCACCGCGGCGGCAGAGGTGGGCGCGCGCGTCCGCGGCGAAGAGGTGCTCGGCGCGGTCGACTGGGGGACGCAGCTCAGCGCCTCGCTCGGCGCGAACGTGGAGCTCTACCGACCCGTGGGGCTCAGCGTCGGGGCCGAGGCGTTCTCCCTGATCGGCCTCGCGCCGCGCGCCGCGGACGCGGCGGTGCACGCGCCGACGGAGTGGCTCGCCACCGTCCGCGTCGCGCCCGCGCTCGCCGGGGACGTCGCGCTCGCGGTCGGCGGTGGGGGCCCCATCCCGCTGACCGAGGCCGACGCCACGGCGCCGCGGTTCCGCTTCGTCGCCTCCGTCGCCTACGCGCCGAGGGGCCTCGACTCCGACCGAGACGGCGTGCTCGATCGCGACGACGCGTGCGTGAACGAGCCGGAGGACAAGGACGCGTTCGAGGACGCCGACGGCTGCCCCGAGCCGGACAACGACGGCGACCGCATCCCCGACGAACGGGACCGCTGCCGCGACGCGGCCGAGACCATGGATGGGTTCCGCGACGAGGACGGCTGCCCGGACCTCGACGACGACGCCGACGGCGTCCCCGACGAGGTCGACGCGTGCAGGAACGATCCGGAGGACAAGGACGGGTTCCGCGACGAGGACGGCTGCCCCGACCCCGACAACGACGGCGACGGCGTCCTCGACGACAAGGACGCGTGCCCCGCCGGCGCCGAAGACAAGGACGGGTTCCGCGACGAGGACGGCTGCCCGGACCTCGACGACGACGCCGACGGCATCCCCGACGACAAGGACGCGTGCCCCCGCGACCCGGAGGACAAGGACGGGTTCCGCGACGAGGACGGCTGCCCCGACCCTGACAACGACGGCGACGGCGTGCTGGACGCCGCGGACCGCTGCCCGGACCAGGCCGAGACGCTCGACGGACGCGACGACGAGGACGGCTGCCCCGAGCCTGGGGCCGCCAGCCTCGTGGCCGTCGGCGCCGACGGCCGCGTGCGCTTCCTGGGCGGCGCGCGCTTCCTCCCCGGCAGCTCGCAGCTCCCCC
>CAZBJI010000014.1:0-290 GCA_964492175.1 uncultured Polyangiaceae bacterium
CGCCGTCGTCGAGGCCGAGCGGCGCGAAGTAGGCGCGGAGCGGCTCGCTCAAGGTGCCGTAGCACTCGCGCAGCGTCGCCTTCTTCAGGAAGATCTCCTCGCGCCGGTCGTTGCCGAGCGGGCGGCGCATGATGAGCTCGTTCGGCGTCAGGGAGCGCTCGGAGAGCTCCTGGACGATCGGCGCCATCATGGCGATCCACCGCTCGACCAGGTTCACGTAGGAGGGCAAGGCCCCGACCTCGATGCCCCCGGAGGTCTGGATGGCCTCGATCGGTGCTCCGGCAGCGACC
>CAZBJI010000014.1:300-52830 GCA_964492175.1 uncultured Polyangiaceae bacterium
AGGTCGCGGCCGACAGCGAGCTCCGGGGCAGCTCCGTGGCGGCGGCGCGCAGCTTGGTGGCGAGGTCGACGAGGTGCGCGACGTCCTCCGGGGCGGCCTCGAAGACGCCGACCGCAGCGTCGTCCGCGGGCCCGACGCGCGCGGCCTTGTGGACCTTCGGCGTGCCTCCGAGCTCGACCTCGAAGTCGAACCCGCTCGGCGCTCCGACCTCCGCGCGGAGCTTGAGGCTCACGAGCCCGCGGGCGTCGGAGACGTCGGTCACGGTGTGGCGCTCGAGGCGCTGCGGCTTGATCTTCACCTCCTTCGAGATCCACCCCGTGACGAGCGGCGCGCGGATCTCGAGCTGGGGCGCGAGCCGGCTGACGAGGATCGGCTGCGCGAAGAGGCTGTCCTCCGGGATGGACAAGCTGACGACCCACTCGAGCCCGAAGGCTGCCTTCCCCGATTGGCTGGCCACGTACTTGCCGGCGCTTCCGAGCGAGACCCGGGTGATCCACGACGCGTCGGGGGAGTCGTGGCGGAGGAGCACCTCCTCGAGGGCCTTCGTGCACGCCACGCGCGCCGCCGCCTCCGCCGCCTCGATCTTCTGGAGATCGTCCGCCAGGCGCTGGCGGATCCCCGTAGCGGCGCTCCGGTGCGTGTCTGCGACGAGCGCGAGCAGGCGGGAGGCGCAGTTCTGCGTCGGGGAGTCCTCCGCGCCCTTCTCCGCGGCCCCGATCGCTCCCGACACCTCGCGGATGAAGTCCGCGAGCCGCAAGAGCTCGCCGTCGGCCTCCAGCTTGAGCGACGCGCTGCGGGCGCGGCCCGCCTGGATGGACTCGTCGGTGCGCAGCGCGAACACGCTGAACGCGACCGCCTCACGAAGAAACTCGAGGAAGTTCGTCGTGAGCTGCGACGGGGTGGAGTCGCCGAAGAGGTAGTGCATGGCCCGAACCGGCTCCGCGGTCATCCTACAGCGGAGGAGCCTCTCGTCAGAACTGCTCTGCGAAAAAAGAGCGGTGCGCGATGACCCGTCGCGGCGTCGGCTCTGCGCGGCGGCGCCGTCAGTCTTCCGCGATCCCGGACCAGCTGGTCGTGTCCCGCGGGCCCGCCGCTGGCCTGAGGTCGACCGTGAACCCGGTGAGGTGCGCCATGCCCGAGACCTTCTCGAGCCTGTCGGGGCCGTCGGCGGCGAGCAGGTTCACGTTCACGCCAGACGTCTTGGAGGCGACGCTCAGGCCGGCCGCGCGCTGGTGTCCCCACCCGTGCGGGATCGCCACGGTCCCCTCCATCAGCTCCTTCATCCACCGCACCGGAAGGCGGATGGTCGCCGTCTCGGTCGCGACGTCCGCGAGCGCGCCGTCCGCGACGCCGAGGCGCTCACCGTCTCGGGGGTGCACGTACACGTAGTTCGTGTCGCGATCCCCGGCGACGAACTCGGGCAAGTTGTGCGTCCACGAGTTGTGCGTCGCGACGGCGCGCTTCGTGATGAGCTTGAGGCGCGTCCGCGCGGCGCGCTCCCGAGCAAAGTCGGGCTCCAGCCTCGACCGCGCCTGCTCGAGCAGCGTCGGGGGCGCGAGGTGGACCTTGCCGTCGGCGGTGAGGACGCGCTGGCCGAGGAAGTCCTGCGGCGCGTGGTCGGCGCGGAGCAGGCCGTGGGGGCTCCCGCGGAGGAGGGCGTCGAAGCTCCCCGCCCCGGCGGCGCGGAGCAGCAGCGACAACAGCAGCTCCTGCGGGACGCTCGGCTGCGCGCCGGGCGGCAGGCGTCGGCCGTGGAGCGCGCGCGCCGCCTCGAGCGCGATCTGCGCAGCGCGCGACCCGAAGAGCGGAGCGTCGCACGCCTTGCAGAGGTCGAGGTAGATCGTGGCCTCGTCGCGCTGCTCCCCCTCCGCGCGCGCGACGGGCCGCGTCGCCTGGAGGTAGGGCTTGGCTTGGAGCCCGAGGAAGAGCGGGAAGAGGAACGGGAGATCGGCGCGCTCGAACGGGGACGTGGCCGGCAGGACGTAGTCGGCGAGCGATCCCGTCTCGTTCTTGTAGATGTCGACCGTCACCAGGAGCTCGAGCCGTGAGAGCGCCTTGGAGAGCCGCGCTGAGTTCGGCATCGTGAGCAGGGGGTTTCCGCCGGTGACGAAGAGCGCGCGGACCTGCCCAGGCCCCTCGGTGAGGATCTCGTCCGCGAGCACCCCTCCGGGGAAGCCGTCGTTCACCGAGGGCAGGCCGCCCACGCGGGACCGATCGCGGCGGAGGAGCGCGCCCGTCCGCTTCCCGAACGCCGGGAAGTCCACGACTCCGCGCCCGACGAGCGTCCCGCCCGCTCGGTCCAGGTTCCCCGAGATGGCGTTGATGACCTCCTGGAGCCAGTAGCAGAGGGAGCCGTTCGAGCCCATGTTCACGCCGGTCGACGAGTAGAGGGCGGCGCCGTCCGCCGACACGTAGTCGTCCACGATGCGCCGCAGCGTCTCGGGCGGGACGCGCGTCACCTCGTGGGTGCGCTCCGCTGGCCACGCCCGCGCCAGCGCCGCGACCTCTTCGAGCCCGCTCATGTTCGCAGCTACCCGCGCGCGGTGGACGTGGTCCCGCCGCACGAGATCCTCCAGGAAGGACAGGTAGAAGAAGACGTCGGTGTCGGGGCGGATGAAGACGTGCTCGCCGGCGATCTTCGCGGTCTCGGTCCGCCGCGGGTCCACGACCCACACCTTGCCGCCCCGCCGCTCGATCTCCTTCAGGTGGGCCGGCGGGTTCGGCACCTGGAGGAAGCTCCACTTGGAGACCACCGGGTTGGCGCCGACGACGACGAGGCACTGCGTGCGCCGCACGTCGGGGAACGGCAGCGTGAACGGGAACCCGTACATCTCGCGCGAGACCGCGAACTTGTTCGCGCAGTCCTGCGTGGCCGAGGAGTACATGCTCCGCGAGCCCAGGCCGGTCATGAACCCCTGCGCGAAGATCGGGTGCAGCGTGGAGAAGCCCGCGGCCGTCCCCACGTACATCGCGATCGCGTCGGCGCCGTGCCGCCGCTTGATGTCGCGGACGCGCCTGCCGATGCCCTCGAGCGCGCTGGACCACGTCACCCTCTGCCACGCCGCGCCGTCGCGCCGCTCAGGGTAGAGGAGCCGATCGGGAGAGGCGTACATCTTGTGCTGCTTCAGCCCCTTCATGCAGCCGAAGCCGCGCGTCGCCACGTGCTCCGCGTCGGGGCGCACGTCGGTCACCCGCCCGCCCTCCACGTCCACCTCGAGCCCGCAGAGCGCCTCGCAGATGCGGCAGAAGGTCGTCGTCGTGGCCATGCCCCACTCTAGCAGGCACCGCCCGGAGCTTTCCGCGCCGTGGAGCCCGGGACATGAGGGTAGGATGCGCCCCCATGAGCGCAGCCGACACAGCGGAGCCCAAGGCGGGCGAGGGCGCGGGCTTCCCGCGCGGGATCCCGTTCATCGTCGGCAACGAGGGGGCCGAGCGCTTCAGCTACTACGGGATGCGCGCGATCCTCTACACGTACCTCGCCGCGCTCTACGTCCAGTTCGTTCACGAGTCGGCCCTGAGCAAGGCGGAGGGCGACGCGGCCAAGGCGAAGGCGACCGCGGTCGCGCACCTCTTCATGGCGGGCGTCTACGCCTTCCCCATGATCGGCGCCATCCTGGCCGACCGGCTCCTCGGCAAGTACCCCGTCATCCTCTGGGTCTCCACGATCTACTGCGCAGGCCACGGGGTGCTGGCGGTCGCGGGCCGGCTGGCGGAGATGGGCAACTACGGCGGCGCCGAGATCGGCATGTACGTGGGGCTCGGGCTCATCGCGGTCGGCTCCGGGGGCATCAAGCCGTGCGTCAGCGCCAACGTCGGCGACCAGTTCACGGCCTCCACCTCGCACCTGGTGACGAAGGTCTTTCAGGCATTCTACTTCATCATCAACTTCGGCTCCTTCTTCTCCACGATGATCACGCCCGCGCTCTACGCGGCCTACGGTCCGGAGGTGGCCTTCGGCGTCCCCGGCATCTTCATGGCCATCGCGACGGTGATCTTCTGGATGGGCCGGGGGCGGTTCGTGCGCGTCCCGCCGAAGCCCGGCGGCGCCATCGGGGCGCTCGACTTCTTCTCGGCGCTTCTCTTCTTCTCTCCGGTGATCGCCATCATCGTGGCGGTGTTCGTGCAGGGCGATCACTACGCCGCGCCCAACCCCGAGGGCATGAGCAAGGCCGCGTTCTACTCGGAGTACCTCACCGGCTTCCTGGGCCACCTCGCCGCGACCTCCTGGCACTACTTCGCGATCTCGGCCGTCCTGGTCGCCGTGGGCTTCGGGCTCTTCTCCGTGCGCCAGAAGAAGCAGCAGGACGACGGGTTCCTGGCGGTCGTGGTGCACTGCTTGCGGCATCGGCGGGAGCGCAAGGAGGGCGAGGGGTTCTTCGACGTCGCGCGGGCGAAGTTCGGGGACGAGGCGGCCGAGGGGCCGCCGGCGGTGCTCCGCATCGTGCTCGTCTTCTCGATGGTGATGTTCTTCTGGGCGCTCTTCGATCAGCACGCCTCGACCTGGGTCCAGCAAGCGAAGGAGATGAACCGCGTCCTCACGGTGCCGACCTGGATCGGGCGGTTCGTCGTCGCTGGTACCATCGCCGGCGCGCTCTACGGCGGCACCTGGCTGATGCTCTGGGTGTCGAACATCGGCATCCCCCGGATCGTGCCCAGGGTCGTGTTCGGCGTCCTCGCCGCGCTGGGGCTCGGCGCCGTCGCGCTCGACGTCATGGGCAGCGGCACCACCACGGTGGAGCTCAAGGCCTCCCAGATCCAGGCGCTCAACCCGTTGATGGTCATGATCATCATCCCGGCGCTGAACATCCTCGTCTACAAGCCGCTCGAGAACCGCGGCAAGGCGATCAAGCCGCTCCGCAAGATGGCCGTCGGCATGTTCTTGGCCGCGGCCGCGTTCGCCATCGCGGCCGTGCTGCAGGCGCGGATCGAGGCCGCCGCGGCCGCCGGAGACAAGGTGCACGTGCTCTGGCAGGTCGCGCAGTACCTCATCATGACGACCTCGGAGGTGCTCGTCTCCGTGACGGGCCTCGAGTTCGCCTACACCCAGGCGCCCCGGCGAATGAAGTCCACGATCATGGGCTTTTGGCTCCTCGGCGTGACGTTCGGCAACGTCCTCGTCGCGTTCCTCGCGCCGATGCAGAAGATCATGACGCTCTCTACCTTCTTCTGGGTGTTCACGGCCCTCATGGTGGGCGCGGCGGTGGTCTTCACCGTCCTCGCCTCGTTCTACAAGGGCAAGTCGTACCTCCAGAAGGCGTAGCGGGCCCTACCGCTTCTTGGCCAGGGAGGCGGAGAGCTCGGTCATGTCGGCGTCTCCGCTCATCCAGTCCAGCGTGTTCTTGAAGCTGAGGAGCACCAGCGTGAGGTAGCTCTTCGCGTAGGCTCCTGCGAGCGCCGTGAGCTCCGGGTCGCCTGGGAACGGAGCGGTCATCTGGAGCTGGGGCGGCAGCGGCGCGTGGTTGCCCGCGCGCGCGAACGGGTTCGTGAGGAACTGCGAGGAGGAGACCACGAGCACCCGGCTCGGGGACTTCGACCTCACCGCGGCGCCACCTTCGGCGGGCGGAAACGCGCTCTCGATCGTGCCCTCCACCGCGATCGCGATCGCGCGCGATGCGGCGTCGCCCTCGGTGGGCCACTCGGCCTTCGGCTTCATCGCGACCGAAGGCTTCTCCACCGAGACGGCCTTCTCCGAAGTGCGCGCGACGACGCGCACGGTGGCACCCGGCTGGCGCGCGGGTCGGGCCTCCAGGCTCGAAGGAAAGGGGAACGGCGCCGTGGGCAGCCGGAAGAAGGGCGGGAACGAGTCGTCGAGCAGGGATCCGTCGTTCGCGGCGGGGCTGGCGAGCACCACCACCCCCGGTGTCTGCAGCACGAGGCTCGTCCCGGCGGCGGAGAGCGCGGGCGTCCGGGAGCCGAGGGCCGGATCGAGGATCGCGTCCTTCCGCATCTCGACGCCGTAGCCGGCGAGGAGCGGGCCGAGCCCGTGGAGATCGAGCGTCGCCTTCATCGCCGCGTCGTAGGCGGGGACGTTGACGGCGCTCACGTAGAACACGACCGACTTGTCCCCGAGCATCAAGAAGTCGTCGATCCTCCGGAGCTCCTTGTCCGTGTAGTCCTCCCCGGGCTGCGTGACGATCAGCGCCTTGAGGTCGCCGTCGACGGCGGCAGCGCCGGCCTGCAGGTCGACCTCCACGAGCTTGTAGGACGGGAAGTACTCGGTGAACACGGAGCCCAGGCTGAGGCCCTTCCCCTCGGCGACGAGGTTCGGATCCGAGAGCGAGAGCTCCTCCTTGTTCGTCACGACGCCGATGCGCGTTGGACGCCCCTCGACCTGGGCCCGGAGCGTACGGATCTTCGTCGTGATGAAGAACTCGAGCCCCGCCGTGTCGTTGGGCGACCACAGCGGGATGACCTCGCGCGCGGACCCGTAGGAGAGCACCATCCCGGAGAAGCCGACTTGCAGCGCCGAAGCGGCGTCGCCACTCCCGAGCGCCGTCTCGGTGAGGCCGAGGCCCTTCGCCGCGCGTCGCTCCTCCTCCGTCTTCGGGTGCACCATGCGCACCTTGGCGCGGCTCTTCTCGACCTTGCCCGAAGGGCCCTCGAACGTCGCATTCTCGTACTCGGCCAGCAGCGCCCCGAGGGCGTCCGCGAAGGCGTCCATCGCCGGCAGCCCCTTCGTGACGTACGCGTCGAGGTGGAGATCGTGGGTCATCCCCTCGCAGACCAACCTGCGGGACGCGCGCGTCAGGCCCTTGGACGGCGCGCCCGGCGCCGGCGCTGCCGAGGCGCTGGCGGCCGCGCTCGGCGGGATCCCGGCCGGCGAGGCGCTCTCGGCCGGACCGCCGCGCTGCGCGTCCCCACACGCGGAGAGGCCGCAGGTCGCGAGGAGGACGGAGAGGAGCGGGCCTGCGATCCGCCGGTCGGTGGACATTCGCGTCGGTACCAGGACGTCTCGACGACGACAAGGTGGGGGCGACGCCCAAAAGTGGCCGCGCGGCGGTATCCGCGGTACCCGGTCGGCGTGCTCTTCGACCGAACGCTCGGCCGATGCGTCGCTCTCGCGTGCGCTTCCGCCCTGCTCTCCGCGTGCGCGACGGAGGCGGGCCGCGGCCCCCGCGTCGCGTCCGCGGGCGCGCGCCTCGACGACGCCGTCGCGGTCGAGGTCTCGGAGCGGTCGGCCGACGGGTCCGGGCCGCGCGAGGGAGTCGCCGCCGCCGAGCTCCCGCCGGCGACCTTCCGCGAGGCGATGCCGACGTCCTTGAGCAAGACCGCGCCCGCGATGGAGTACGCCGCGCTGAGCTCCGCCGACTGCCGGGCGGAGGTGAAGCGTCGGGACCTCGCGGTGGCGCCCGTGAAGTCCGCGCAGCGAGGCGTCGCCGCCGGGGTGCGGATCACCGGACCGATGAACGGCGTGCGCGTCGTCACCCCACCGGCCTCGACGAAGTTCGGCGTGCTCGACTGCCGCATGGCGCTCGTCGTCGACGATTTGACCAAGCTGCTCGCGGGCGCGGGCGTCGTCCGCGTGTCGATCGACAACATCTACCGACCCAGCGCCAAGCTCCCCGGGCGCAAGAAGAGCAGCCAGCACGCGCACGGTCTCGCGCTGGACGTCACCGCGTTCGAGATCGCGGGAGGTCGTGTCCTCTCGAGCGCAGCGTGGGGGGCCTCGATCGGGGACGTACCCTGCGGGCCCGAGGCGGTGATGGCCTCCCCGACGCCGGAGTCCGTCCAAGTCCGGAACCTGGTGTGCGCGATCGGCCGGGCCGGCCTCTTCCACACCATGCTCACGCCGAGCTTCGACGCCGCCCACCAGTCGCACTTCCACTTCGACATCAAGGGCAGGACTTCCCGCACGGCGGTACGCTGACGGCCGGAGCGTAACCGCGCCGCGTCATTCTCGTCGCCCGGCGAGGCCGTGCCCCAAACGGGCGTCCCGTTCGCGTAGAATGGCCGCTCGTCGCCTCCCGGAGGTCTTCATGCGCCGCACGTTGCTTCTCCTCGGCTTCATCTCTGCCCTTCCGTTCGTCAGCCCAGGTTGCGCCGTGGAGGACGTCGGGGGAGGCGTCGAGGACGTCGCGCGGGGCGCAGATGCCATCATCGGAGGGACCTCGGACACGGGAAACCAGGCCGTCGTCTGGGTGTACAACGAAAACGGCGGCTCCTCGTGTAGCGGCACGATCATCGGAACGAGCGGGAGCACGGGCTACGTGCTCACGGCGGCGCACTGTGAGGGCATGACGGTCGTCGTCCAGGCCAACGACTTCACCGACTGTTTCAACCAGGGCAACCCGGGCTGTCTCGGCGTCTGGACGGTGACCAACGACACGCCCCACCCGAGCTGGAACGGCGATCCGGGCAACGGCTACGACTTCCGCATCCTCCAGATCAGCAACGCCGCCGGCGCGCCGGTGATCCCCGCGTCCTCGAACGACGGCCTGTCGGTCGGAACCGCCGTCGAGGTGTCCGGCTTCGGGGCGACGTTCGCCGGGGATCAGAACAACAGCCTGCGGCGTCACGTCACGGAGAACGTGGCGGAGCTCTACTCCAACGCGATCGTCGCCTACCAGAACGACGGGACGGGCTCGTGCAGCGGCGACTCGGGCGGCCCGGTCCTCTACAACGGGACCGTGGTCGGCGTGACGTCCTTCGGCGACGCGAACTGCACGCAGTACGGCGCGTACGGCCGCGTCGAGTTCGTCTACGCGAGCTTCATCGCTCCCATCGTCGGGACGAACCCGTCGACCACCTCCTCGGGTCCGACCACGAGCAACGCGACCTCCGCCGTCGGCGTGGGCGGTGGCCCCGGGGAGGGCGGCTCCGGCGGGGACGGCGCCGGCGCTGGCGTGGACACGGTCGATCCCGACGACGACTACGAGTGGTACCCCGGGAAGCAGGACGGCAAGGACGAGGACGGCGACTCCAGCTCCTGCAGCTCGGCGGGGGGCGCAGCCGACTCGAGCCTGGTGCTCCTGGCGCTCGTGGGCCTGGCCGGGGCCCTCAAGCGGCGCGTCCGCGCGAGCTGACGGAGCGGTCACCCACGTTGATCGAAGTGCCGCGTGCCGTCGCGCGTGACCTGCTCGACCGCGCGCCCCTGATCGTAGAGGGTCGCGCCGACCGGGTAGCCGTCGTCCTCCCAGAGCTTGGTCCATCCGTGCCGGACCCCGCCCGCCCACATGATCTGAGCGCAGACGACACCGCCGGGGGAGTAGGCGGTGTGGAGGCCGTGCTCGCGGTGGACCTTCGGCTCCTTGTCGGCGAAGAAGCCGACGCTCGCTCGCCTGCCCGTCGGGTGGTACTCGATCGCCCAGCGCAGGCGGCCCTGGTCGTAGAAGCGCTGCGACTGAAGGCCGCCGGACGAGAAGAAGCCGAGGCTGAGCCCGTGCCAGATCGGAACTTGGCTGAGGGTAGGGGGGATGGCGCACGCGACCAGGTGGGGCGTGGAGTAGACGCGGGTCCCGGCCGCGCCGCGTAGGTCCGCCTCCGTGAGGTGGGGCCGGAGCGCGTTGTCGGAGATCCACGTCGGGACCTCCACCGCCGGCTCGGGCATGAAGAACTCGAGCGCGGCGCCGCTGATCGGCGGTCGATCCTTGAACTTCACCCGCGCCGTGGACGCCAACGACAGCGCCCGACGGAGCGAGTCGATCTGCGCCTCGATGGCTGCGCGCGTGTCCGCCCCCGCCCCCGGCAGATCCGCCTCGAGGCTGGCGATCATCGCGGTGATGTCGGAGTCGCGCTGGGTCACGTCGATCGTCTACCTCGGATCCGCAGGACGGAACAGCGGCTTTCGGCCGTTGTCTGTCGACCGGACGCGCCTCGGCGGCGCGGGAAGGTGAAGGCGATCCGGAGGTGGAGGCAGCGGAGCGTGCCCGTGTACCCAGCCTCGTAGCGCCTGTGGCCCTCGTCGGGGCGGCCGCGGCGGTGTTCTCCCTCGCGGGCTTCGGGTCCTACTCGCCCGGGGCCGCCCGCGCGAGCCTCGCGCTCGCGGCGCTGTGGGGCGCATCGGCGGGAGGCCTCGCCGGGATCGTGCTCGGGGCGTGGGAGGCGCGGCGTGACCCGGGGTCGCGAGAGGCGACGCTTCTTCGGGTGGGCCTCGTCGCGCTGTCGGCCGGCGCGCTCGTCGGGGCGGGCGTGGGCCAAGCGTCCGGGGCGAGGATGGACTTTCCGGGCTTCGTGGCAGGCGGAGCGGCGGCGGGCCTCCTGTTCCTCCCTGCGTGCTGCGCGATCGTCGACGCGGCCCGCCGGGCCGCTCGGGCGCGGTCCGGGTCGATCGTCGCCGCCGCGGATCGGCGCTCCGTGTGGAGCACGTCGCTCGCCGCCGCGTCCCTCGCCACCCTGGCGCAGGTCCCCGCGCTCCTCTCCGGGTGCGCGACGCGGCCGCTCTCCGTGCCGCAGCACCTCGCCCTCGCCCTCGGCGTCGGGGTCCTCTGTCTCGTCGCGCTCCTCGGGATGGCGCGCTCCGACGCGAGAGGCTCCGCCGAGCTCGACGCGGTCGACGTCGGCGTCGAGATCGCGGGCCTTCACGCGGTGGTGCCGGCGCGCGTCGTGGACGTCGGGCTCGGCGACGCCCGGTGGGCCCGCGGCGCCGAGGTCCGCACGTACAGGACCGCGCCGCGCACGGACGTCGTGCTTCGCGGCGACCCCGCCGTGGCGCGGGGGGCGCTCGCGGCCGCGCGTCGCGGTCGCGCGGTCTCGCAGCTCCTCGCGATGCTCGGCGTGATCTGCTCGCTCGGCCTCGGGCTCGCGCTCGACGTGCGGGAGGCAGGGGGGCAGGAGTGCTTTCGCCGGGTTCGGCGCTGGGATGGGGCCGCCGGCTGCCCGTGCGTCGCGAAGGCGCGCTTCGAGGAGGAGTTCCGCGCGAGACACTGAGAGCTCGCGCTCGCGCGGCCGCGACCGGAGATGTCACGTGACAACCCCCTGGTGTCACGTGACGATCCGGGCCTGCCCCGACGAAGATCGCGGCGTTTCGGGGTGAGGTCGCCGCACCTCGCGCGGCACGGTGGGTGCATCGTGCCCACACCATGCGACGACTCCTCTGGCTGGGCCTCCCAGCGCTCACGCTCCTACCGGGACGCGCGGACGCACGACCCGTCGCCCCTGCGATCTTCTGTGACTCGTACACCGACGCGCCCATGTGCCTGGCCACCGCCGAGGCCCCGTGCGCGACGTGCCACGGTCAGGCGCCGAACCTCAACGCCTACGGGGGCGCGGTCCGCGCCTCCCTCTTGGAGCAGACGGCCACCCTCGATGACGCGGCGTTCGACGCCCACCTGGCCACGGTGCTCGTCGCGCTGGAGACCCAGGACTCGGACGCCGACGGCTTCACCAACGCCGACGAGATCACGAGCGGGAGCTACCCAGGCGACGCCGCGAGCCTGCCGCTCGCGCCCGTGTGCCCCGACTCCGTCGAGGGGCTCAGCTACCAGATCTGTCAGTACGACACGCGGTTCGCGTACGTGCGTACGTGGATCGACTTTTGCGGTCACCGCCCTTCCTTCGAGGAGCTGTCGACCTTCGAGTCGCTCGACGAGACGACGCGTCGCCAGGCGATCCACGAGGCGCTCGACGCGTGTCTCTCGTCCGAGTTCTGGCGAGGTCGGGACGGCGCCGTCTGGCAGCTCGCCCACCGGAAGATCCGCCCCGTCGCGGCGCTGAACGGGATCCTCGATGCCGACTACGACGTCGACTACGCGCAGTTCGCCTGGGCGCACATCGACGGGCACGACGTGCGCGACCTCCTCGTCGCGCAGTACCTCGTCACGGTGGAAGAGGGCCCGGACGGGAGGACGGTGTACGCCCAGACGAACGACCTCTTCGGCCAGCCGATGCAGCCCCAGTTTCGAGCGGGCATGCTGACGACGTCGTGGGTGCTGCTCTTCAACACGATGTTCACCGCGGTCCCCAGGACCGCCGCGGCGCAGGCCTACCGCTCCTACCTGAACCTGGACATCGCCCAGCTCGAGGGCCTGGTCCCGGGCGCGCCCGCGCCGGTCGACTACGACGGGAGCGGCATCAGCGCGCCCGCGTGCGCGGGTTGTCACGCGACGCTCGAGCCGCTGACCTACCCGTTCACCCGCTACAACGGGATCCAGGCGCCGCTCTTCACGTTCGACCCGGGGCGCATGGATGAGCTCGCCGTCGCCCTCGACAAGCCCCTGCTCGCCAGCGTCCCGACGAAGGGCCAGCTCCTCGGTCAGGAGGTGGACGGTCTCCTCGAGTGGGCGGAGGTCGCGGCGAACAGCGGAGAGTTCTTCCGCGCCGTGACCGAAGACTACTGGATCACGCTCGTGGGGGCGCCGCCCGCCCCCGACCAAGCCGAGCTGTTCGCGGACTACGAGGCGACGTGGCAGTCGCTCGCGGCGGACCCCGGCCACTCGGTGAACGCCATGCTCCACACGCTCGTCGACACGGAGGCGTACGGTGCTCCCTGAACGAATCCACCTCGTCCTGCTCTTGGCTCCCGTCTTGATCGTCGCAGCCGTAGGTTGTGACGACGAACCCGCCGACGATGGCGCCTCCGTCGGCGGATCGTCGGCCCAAGGCGGTGGTGTGCCGGACGCGCCGCCGGCGTCGCCGAAGGCGCTCGTGAAGCTGAAGAACGCCCAGCGGTTTCGCGCCGACCTGGCGCTCACGCTCGACCTGCCGGACGAGGACGTCTGCAAGGAGCTCGGCCGCTACGATTGCGCGGGGCTGCACCAGGTGGTCATGGGATCCGCCGATCCCTACCTCAACCAGCTCTACGAGCCGCTGCCGGCCACCTCCGCGACCTCCCCGCTGGCCTACGAGCGGGTGGCGATGGCGGCGTGCGTCGCCCGCGTGGGCTTGGACTTTGGCGGACCGGACGGCCTGATCTTCCGCAACCTCCCCCTCAGCGGCGGTGCCCTCGCCGATCCGGCAGATCCCGCGGTGAGCGAGGCCATTCGGACGCTCTACCGACGCGGCCTCACCCGGGAGGCGACCGAAGGTGAGGTGACAGCGCTCGTCGGCCTCTACCCGGCGGTCGCGACCGCCGAGCCCGGACAGCCCGCGTCCGCGTGGGCCGTCGCCAGCTGCGTCGCCGTCCTCACCTCCCTCGAGAACGTCTTCTACTAGACAGGACCCAGGCCATGGACCGTTCCCACATCGTGAATCGACGCAGGGTTCTTCAGGCCTTCCTCGCGGCGGGCGCGGGCGCCGCCGCTGGCGCGACGTCCGGGCGCCGCCGCGCGCACGCCGCCGGCGACGGCAGGCCGCGCTTCCTGATCGCGTTCGGCGCGCTCGGCGGCGCAGCCATCATCGACAGCTTCTTGCCGATCCGCGCCGCCGACTCCGCGACCCCGACGACGCTCGACACCTTCAGCGACGCCGAGATCGTGAGCTTCCCCGGATCGCCCATCCGCGCGGTCGACGCGGTCGTGCCGGCGTCGCCGTTCGTGCCGCCCGGGACGGTGGTCCCGCTCTCGCCGTTCGCGCAGAAGTACCGCGACCAGATGATGGTCACGACGCTCGAGGGCTCCAGCGTCAACCACGCCGTCGCGCAGCACCGCGCGCTCACGGGAGGCGGCAGCGCGCTCTCGGGCCGGACGCTGCAAGAGTGCGTGGCGCTCGCCTACGGGGAGGGCTACCCGCTGCCCAACGTCAACATGGGCAGCGTCGGGTTCCTGGAGCGCGGCTTCGACACGACGCTCCCCTCGAGCGTGTACGCCGAGCCGATCCCTGCGCCGATCCTGAAGCCGCTCACCTTCAGCGCGACCAAAGGGATCCCGGGGGCGCCGAACCAAGCCGCCATCGACGCCATGCGGAGCCTGCGAGACGACCAGCTGGACCCCCAGTCGGCCTTCTACCAGGCGTTCCGGCAGAGCGATCGCATCAAGCGCTGGAAGGAGCAGCGCGCGAAGGCGAGCAGCATCGAGGCGGCGCAGCTCATCGACAAGCTCATCTTCGTCGCGAGCAGCGAGCAGGTCCCGCTCAGCGCCTACGGGCTGGCGACCGCTCCGGAGTACGCGCGCCTCCTCGAGCTCTTCCCCTCGCTCGCCGCTCCGCTCTCCGACCCGCTCGAGGAGCAGGCGGCGCTCGCGTGCTTGCTCATCAAGCACGGGGTGAGCGTCACCGTGACCATCGCGCCGGGCTTCGCGCCCATCCTCGGGGGTCCGTTCGGCATCAAGACGACCGTCCTTGCGTTCGACGGGTCACACCAAGACCACCGCGGGGCCCAGGCGCTCATGTGGTTCCGGGTGCTCACCGTCGCGGACGGCATCATCCAGTTCCTGTCCGAGAACACCTATGACCAGGAGACGGGCGAGTCGTTCTGGGACCGGAGCATGATGCACTTCGCGACCGATTTCGGGCGGGACAAGTCCCGCCCCGACGGCGCCGGGTCCTGGGGCACGGGCCACCACCTCAACAACGGCCACCTCACGATCTCGCCCTTCGTGAACGGCAACACGGTGCTGGGCGGAGTCGACCCCGACACGGGGCTCACCTACGGGTTCGACCTCCAGACGGGCGCGCCCGATGCGACGCGCCTGACCAGCGAGCAGGAGAGCTTCGCGGGCCTCGCGCAGGCGCTCGGGCTCGACACGGGGTCGCTGCCCGACGTGCCGGCGATGCGCGCCGGGTGAGCGCCACACCTTCGCGCGACAGCCGGGTGAGACCGGCTCTGCCTGCGTCGATGCGAGGGCCGCCCCGTCACTCCCGGGACGCGTGGATGAGGCGCGCTCGCCCGCGCGCCTGGCGCAGCTCGTCCTTGCCTGGTCGCGGGGTCAGCTCGGTCGCGATGCTCGCGTCACGCACCATCGCCAGGTGCTCGAGCGCCATGCCGCGGACCTCGCTCGGCAACCGAACGTCTCGCGCCGCGCGTCGCATGGCCGAGGTGCAGGCGTCACCCAGGACCGAGAGGGCCCAGAACGCGTCCTCTATGCTCTTCCTTTCGGCGTCGCCCGCCGCGCCGACCACCACCTCACACGCGGCTGACGGCTTGCCGCGGGCCAGGTGCTCGTAGGCGGCTTGGCGCGCGAACACCTGGCGATCGAGCAGGCCGAGGGCGAAGCGCGGGTCCCCGCGCGCAGCCAGCCTGTCGACGAGGTCCACGTGCTCGGTGACGACGACGTTGCCGCGGTCCGTCCAGTCACCGTGCGCTAGGTTGTCCGTGTGGACCTTCCTCGCGAAGAGGAGCCGCTTGGCGGCGTGGTCCGCGGCCCCGGAGAGCTCCAGGTCGAGGGCCGCTCGCGCCCCGACCCAAGGCGCGACGCCCGTGTCGTCCGCGTCGTCCACCAGCGCGTAGAGCGCCTTCTCCGCGCCAGCGTCTCCGAGCCCCGCGGAGAGGGCCAGGTGGAGCGCGAGCTTCTGCTTCGCGGGGCTGCCCCCGTCGCGTGCTCCCGCGAGGTCGCGGTCCTTCGACCGCGCCGCGAGCCAGGCCGAGAGCTTGCGGCGCGCCTCTGCGTCGTCGCGCGCGAGCGCGCCGGCCTTCTCCCGCGCGCGGAGAGACGCCACCCAGCGGACGAGCTCGTCGTACCGGTGGCGCAGCAGGAGGGTGTCCATCTCGGCCGCGTCCTGCCCGGGGAACGCCGCCGCGACGAGCTGGCTGTAGCAGTGCGCCCCGCGCTGCGTCCGGATGTCGCCGCTGAGCTCTCCCCGCACCGCGTCGCGGAGCGCGTCGTCGCCCGCGCGGATGCGGGCCGCGAGGACGCGACAGGTCTCGGTGTCGCGGGGGTGGGCAGGGTCATCGCCCAGGTCGGGCGAGAGCCGCGCGAGGATCTCGACCGTGGCCGGGCTGCGGGTCACGACGAGCGAGAGCGCCTTCCTCGTTCGGTTTGCCTCCCCGACGTCGTGCCCCTTCGATCTGCCGACGCGATCGAGGACTGCGATCGCGTAGGCCTCGGCCTCCCTCGGATCGAGACGGCCGAGCGAAGCGAGCGCGTCCTCCCAGACGAGAGGATACGGCTCTCCCTCCCGTGACTCGAGGAACGCGCGGACGGCGGGCGCGGACGCGGTGTCACCCAGGTCGGCGAGCGCCTGGATGACCGCCTTCTTGAGGTGGAGCCGCGCGATCTCCTCCGGGCCGTCCAGCGGGTTCGCGATGGGGCGCGAGAGCTCGCGTCGCAAGTAGGGTCGCGCCGCGGCGAGCTGCGCGTCGCCCGCCGCCAACACGTTCTGCTCGAGGTAGGACGCGCCGGGGTGTCGCGCGAACTTCGCTCCGGGCGGCGCCGCGAGGACGCGCAAGATTCCGGCCGCGCCTCGCTCGAGCCCGAGGCAGCGGTAGTCGTTGGCGCTGCGATCTCGCGCGGCCGGCGGATCCGGGACCGGGAGCGGCGCCCTCGCCGCGCGACCGGGGATCGGCTCGGCGACGGGCACGTCGATGACCGGCGTCGGCGCTGGCTGGAGCGGCGCCGGGGCGCGCCGCTTCTCGACGCGGCGCGGTGCCTCCGGCGATGAGGGCGCGCTGGCTGCGCGCGGGCTGACCTCGTCCTCGTGGCAGACGAGGTACCGCTCGCCGTTGATCGCGGCCGCGTCGGTGGTGAGGAGGCAGCCTCCGATCGCGATGGCCACCGGCAGGAGGCGCCGCGCGCTCAATTGCAGCGGAAATAGCCGTCCGGGAGCAGCGTCGAGTCTTCGCACGTCTCGCCCATCGGGCAGCTCGAGGGATCGGCCGGATCACAGATCTGCGGGCCGTTGGAGCAGCTGCCGCTCTCGCAGCCCGTGCCCTGGAAGCCGTTGCTGAAATCCATGCAGCACACCTCGCCCGGGCAGTCCTCCGGTCCGCTGCACGCGAGCGGCTCTTCGCCTCCGCCGCAGCCGGTGTCGCACTGCGCGTTGCCGTTGTTCTCGTTGAAGCAGCAGACCTGCCCGGCGGTCAGATCACAGGTCTCGGCGCCGCAGGGGACCGTCTGCGTCCCGCTGCCCGTCGTGGTCGAGGCGACCGTCGTGGTCGTCGTCGTGACCGCGGTCGTCGTCGTCGGTCCGGTGGACGTGGTCATCGTCGCGGTCGACGATGTGCCCGTCGCCGCGGTCGCGCCGGTCGCCGCCGTCAGGGTGGTCGAGGGGTTCCCGCCCTGGCCCGCGCCTCCGCCGAAGTCGAACTGGTCGTAGTCCTGTAAGCACCCCGTAGTGGGAACCAGCACCACCGCGCCCCAAAGACAAGCCCTCATCCACTCAATCTATCACGGGCGGAGCCCGGTCAGTCCAGCTCCGTCACCGCGGCGTCCGCGGGCTCTCGCGCGTCGCAGTGGAGCGCCCCATAGCCACGCGGCCCGAAGAGCGCGCTCGCCCAGACCTCCTCCGTCGCGGCCCCCTCTTGCGCCGGGCGCCTGACCTTGAGGCTGCTCTCGACCCACACCTCCGAGCCGGCGGCGCGCACGGTGTGGACGTGTAGGCGCGCGCCGGGCGCGACGAAGCGGGGGGCCGGCAGCGACAGCGTGGTCATCGCGCCCGACGGGCTCCGCCTGTGGACCCCGCTGCCGGTCGCGAGCCACAGCGCCCCGTCGGGGGTTCCCGCGACCGACATCACGCCGGCGTCGAGCCCCAGAGGGAGCTCGCTCCACGACGCCCCGTCCCAGCGGACGACGTGCTCGGTGCGTCCTTCGACGGGCTGGAACGGCTCGTACGCGGCCAGGTACACCTCGCTCGAGGAGCGCGCGAAGAGGTCCACGTTCATGTGTCCTTCCAGGGCGGGCCGCGAGGACGCGCGGCGCGGCGTCCACGACGTCTCGCCGGGGCCGCCGTGGAGCACCCACAGCGTCGTGTCCGGGTGGGGCGTGATGCCCGAGCCCTGGCATCGCCCCGCGACGAAGACGCCGCCGTCGGGGGCGACGTCATGGGCGAGCGGCAGGAAGGTGCGCTCCTCGGGGCACGTCCGGTCGAGCGGCAAGGCGGGCAGCGAGCCGAGCCCCTCCGGGAGCTCGGCCCCGATAGAGTCCGCGAGGGGCTCCCAGTGGCCCGAGAAGCCGAAGGCCGCGCTCTCGCGCTCGAACAGCTTGCCGGTGCCGTGGGGCGCGTACCGCGTCGTCGTCACGCGGAGCCAGGCGCGCCGCGTGAAGTCTCCTCCGAGATCGATCCGCCCGGGCACGTAGCCGCGCGCGTCGCGCGGGAGACCCGCGAGCAGCTCCTCCGCGTGGAACGCCGTGCCCTCCTTCAGCTCCACCAGGGACTGCGCCTCGGCGAGGCGCTCGCCTGCCACCCAGAGCTCGAGGTCGTAGCCGGTGTCTCCGAACACCAGGAAGCGTCGGCCTCCCGCGTCCTGCATCGACAGGCGCGCGCACGGCCCTTCGGCGACGACGACCAGGTCGCGCGCGTCGAGCGGCCCCGGCGTCGGGCCCGCCGCGGCCGGGCACCCGAGGAGCCACCCGCAGAGCGGGGCGAGGGCGCGCGCCGTGGGCGGGGTCATGAGCGGGGCGGGTCGTCGGGTCCCACGTGCAGGAGCACCTTGCCGAAGGTCGCGTTGCTCGCGATCAGCCGGTGCGCCTCCGCGGCGCGCTCGAGCGGCAGCACGAGCTCCACGACCGGCTTGATCACGCCGCGGGCCAGCCACACGGAGAGCGTCCGGTCCAGCACGCGCGCCGCCTGGATCTTCTCCTCGATGGGTCGCGCGCGGAGCACCGTGCCGACCACGGTGAGCCGCCTCCGGAGGAGCAGGGCGAGGTTGAGCTCCGTGTGCGTCCCGGCGGTGAGCCCGACCACCACGCACCGACCACCCGTCGCGAGCAGGGGCAGCGTCTCGGCCAGGTACGCGCCGCCGACGAGGTCGAGGACCACGTCGATCTCCCCCGGGTGCGCCGCGCGGATCCGATCCGCGACCTCCGCCGGGGTGGCGGCGTGGACCCCGTGATCGAGGCCGAGCTCTCTCGCCCGGTCGAGCTTCGACGCCGTCCTCGACGTCCCGACGACGGTGCAGCCGAGCGCGCGCGCCACTTGCACCCCCGCGGTGCCGACCCCACTGCCTACGGCATGGATGAGGACGCGCTCGCCCGGGGCGAGGCCCCCCCGCAGGACGAGCGCGTCGTACGCGGTCACGAACGCCTCTGGGATCGCGGCGGCGTCGCGTGTGGGCACGCCCTCGGGGATCCGGGCGAGCTCCCGCTCGTGGACCACCACCTGCTCCGCGTAGGCGCCGCCGGGGACGATGCCGTAGACGCGCTCGCCCAGGCGCGTCCCAGCCACGCCCTCCCCTCCCGGGTCGACGCCGCCCGCGTACTCCAGCCCCGGGCTGTCCGAGGGGGCGCCTTCGGGAGCGGGGTAGAGGCCCATCCGCTGGAGGCGGTCGGCGCGGTTCACCCCCGCGTATTGCACGGCGACGCGGACGTGGCGGGGCGGGGGCGTCAGGTCGGGCCGCTCCGCGACGTCGAGGACGTCTTCGGCGCCGGGCTCGCGGATGACGACGGCTCTCATGGCGGGAGCATCGTGGTCCCTCCGCAGGGGCGACGTCAACGCCTCGGGGGCTGCGCGCGGCGCGCACCGCGTGCGCCCTCTACACTGCACGGGCGCATCGCTTGTGGAACCGTCGACAACCGGCGACCCTCGGCGGCCCGAGAGCCCTGAAGCACATTGGAGACGACCATGGATGAGCGAGGCAACAAGCGCGACCTCGTGCTCGCCCCCGGCGAGTACGCGTACATGCAGGACGTGACGAAGGGCATCGTGAAGACCTACACGGGCCCGACGGTGATCAACCCCACCGCGCAGGAGCGCCCGATCGCCTTCAACGTCGAGTCGAAGCGCTTCGAGCCGTGCGGCCTGGAGCAGGCGGTGCAGGTGGGGGCGATCGCTCCCGAGGGCTACTACGTCATCCTGAAGAACCCGTCCTTGCGCGGAGATCACCCCGCGCCTGGCGGCGTCTACCCGTCGCCGGACCTGGAGATCGGGCGCAAGATCAACATCAACGGTCCCTGCGACTTCGCGCTCTGGCCCGGCCAGATGGCGAAGATCATCAAGGGCCACCACCTCCGCTCGAACCAGTATCTGCTCGTGCGCGTCTACAACGAGGAGGAGGCGCGCAAGAACTGGGGGCAGGCCGTGATCAAGCCCGCGTCGGACGCCCAGAGCCCCGAGCCTGGCGCGCAGCCGATCCGCAAGGCGCCGGACGACCTCACCGTCGGCAAGCTCCTCATCATCAAGGGCACCGACGTGTCGTTCTACATCCCGCCCACGGGGGTGGGTGTGGTCCCGGACGAGGCGGGTCGCTACGTCCGCGACGCCCTCACCCTGGAGCGGCTGGAGTATTGCATCCTGGTCGGCCAGAACGGCAACAAGCGGTACGAGCGTGGACCCCAGGTGGTCTTCCCGCAGCCCACCGAGGCGTTCATCCAGAAGAACGAGCAGCGGAAGTTCCGGGCGCTGGAGCTCAACGAGATCCAGGGGCTCCACCTCAAGGTCATCGCGCCCTACGAGGAGAACGGTCGCGCCTACAAGGAGGGCGACGAGATCTTCATCACCGGCAAGGAGACGGCGATCTACTTCCCGCGGGAGGAGCACTCCCTGGTCCGCTACGACGGCAAGGACAAGCACTTCGCTGTGGCGGTCCCCGCGGGCGAGGCCCGGTACGTGATGAACCGGAAGTCGGGCGAGATCACGATGGCGCGTGGCCCCGCGATGCTCCTGCCGAACCCCGTGGACGAGGTCATCGTGCGCCGCGTCCTCACCGACAAGGAGTGCATCACCTGGTACCCGGGCAACGAGGAGGCGCTCACGTACAACCGAGGCCTCCGCCAGGTCGCGCTCAACACGCCCACGACCCGCTCGGGCGTGGTGTCGGAGGGCGACTACGAGCGCAGCCGCGGACAGAAGACCCGCGCCCCGGCGGCCGCCGCCGCGGTCGCGATGGACGCCAGCTCCGTCAGCCGCGACACCCCCGCGATGGTGGGCGACGTGCTCGAGCGCGGCTCGTCGTTCACCCAGCCTCGCACCCTCGTGTTCCACACCAAGTACGAGGGCGTCCCGACGATCAGCGTGTACGTCGGCTACTCGGTCATGGTGGTCGACAAGAGCGGGAAGCGGCGCGTGGAGCAGGGGCCTGCGAACATCCAGATGGCCTACGACGAGACGCTCGAGGTGCTCGAGCTCTCCACCGGCAAGCCGAAGTCCAGCGACCGGGTCATCCGGACGGTGTACCTGCGCGTCCTGAACAACATCGTCAGCGACATCTGCGAGGTCGAGACGAGCGACCACGTGCGCGTGACGCTGACGTACTCCATGCGCGTGAACTTCGCCGGGGACCCGATGAAGTGGTTCGAGGTGGAGAACTACGTCAAGCTCCTCTGCGACCACGTCCGATCCAAGCTGAAGGGCGCCGTCAAGCACCACACCATCGAGAGCTTCTACGGGGGCGCCGTCGACCTCATGCGCGACTTCATCCTCGGCAGGGCCGAGGGCGAGGCGGCGCGCCCCGGGATGCGGTTCTCGGAGAACGGGATGCACGTGACCGACGTGGAGATCCTCGGCGTCACGATCGACGACCCGCGCATCGCGGCGCTGCTCATGCAGGCCCAGCACGAGGCGGTGGAGGGCAACATCACGCTGCTGCGCGCGCAGCGCAGCCTCGAGACCCTCAAGCGCCAAGAGGAGATCGCGCGCGAAGAGACGCAGGCGAAGGCGCTCACCACGAAGGTCCGCTGCGAGGTGGAGGTGGAGGAGGCGGCCCACAAGCTGTCCGTCGTGCTCGCGACGATCGGCGCCGAGGTCCGCAAGTACGAGGAGGCGCAGAAGTCGGCCGCCGCGCGCGCCCAGGCGGCCGGGATCGATCACAACGCGCAGCTGGAGCGGGAGCGCGCCGCGGCCGCCGTCAAGGGCGCCATCGCGCGCGACGCGCAGTCGCTCCAGCTCGAGGCGCTGCGCGCGGAGGTCGACGCGGTCGTCAAGCGCTTCGAGGCCGCGCAGCCCGGGTTCAGCGAGGCGCTCCTCGCGCTCTCGAACCACGACGTGCTCGTCAAGGTCGCCGACGCCATGAGCGTGCAGAGCTTCGTGGGCGGCAAGACGCTGACGGACGTCATCGACCGCGTGTTCGCCGGCACGCCGCTCCAGGCCTTGATGGAGCGCGTGAAGGCGAAGAGTGAGTCGAACGGTGAGGGCGGCGCCAAGGCGCTGCCGGCGCGGTGACCGGCGCGCTCTCGCTCAGCGACCGCGGCACGCTCATCGTGCCGGTGCAGCTCTCCGAGCTCGGCTTCGTGGCCGAGTCCCCGACGCTCGCGCTCGGGCGGCTGTCCCTCACGCGCAAGCGCGAGCACCACCTCACGGTGCTCGGCTACTCCATCGGAAAGCACGTGAAGAAGGCGGTCATGGCGGACGCGTCCCTCGCGGAGGACCTGAACGAGCTCATCCGCACGTTCGATTTCACCATGCGCCTCGGAGACCGGGTCTTCCACCTCGTGCAGGTAAACGACAAGGGCCGCCTCGACACGGTGATCGTCACGGCCGAGGCTGACCTCGCCGGGTTCTTCGCGGCGGCCCAGGCTCTCCTCTTGGCCCGCGGGATCAGCGACGGGCCGCTCTTCGCGGGCCTCGGCGCGCCGCCTCCGCCGCACGTGACGCTCTACACGAGCGATCCGGAGGGCGTCCTCGGGATCGGCCTGAACGCGACGGAAGACCTCGCTTCGGCGATCGCCCGGGTGGGCACCGACGACGTGGGCCTCCGCGCCTACCGCCTGAACCACGCCGTCCTCTGAGGTGCGGGGTCAGGCCTTCGTCCAGACGCCGAGCTCGTTCCCCGACGGGTCCAAGAACTGGAAGCGCCGGCCGCCGGGGAAGTCGTGTCGCGCCGTGATGGTCCCGCCCGCCGCGACCACCGCCCGCTCGCTCGCCTCGAGGTCTTCCGAGTACAGGATGACGAGGGATCCCCCGCGGGGGGGCTTCTGGGGATCGAGGCGCAGCCCGCCGGAGACCTTCGCGCCCTGGATGTCGGCGTACTCCGGCCCGTAGTCCTCGTAGGTCCACCCGAACGCGGCCGTGTAGAAGGCCTTCGCCGCGGACATGTCGGACGCCGGGAGCTCGATGAAGTCGATGGTGTGGTGGTGGCTCGGCATGGCCACCGCCTAGCGCCCCGCCGCGCGGGAGTCCACGCGCGGCGTCGCCGCCGATGGTACGCTCGGGTCCGCCCGAGGCACCATGAAGGATCCGTCCCGCGCGCGCCTCTCCACCGTCGCCAGCCGGTTCGGATCGAAGATCGCAGCCGCGGACGCCGACGTGGAGCTCTCGGAGCCGGCGTTCCGAGACGCGTTCCTCCGCGCGCGCGACGGCGTCATCGCCCCTTGCATGCGCGAGGTCGGCGACGAGCTCGCGCGGACGGCTGGCGCTCGCTACGAGATCGTCACGGAGGAGGGGCAAGGCAGCACGCCCGCGAGCATCACGCTCCGCCTCTTCCTCACCCCGCGAGCGCCGGCGGGCCACCGCGTGGTCTTCACCGTGGCGCGGGACGAGCGCGCCGGCACGCGGCACGTGCTCGCCCTCCTCGAGGCGTCGCCGCCGCCGATGGACCTCGCGCGGTACGCGCCCGGCGAGCTGAACGCCGACGTCGTGGAGCAGCTCGTCGTGGACGCGGTGGAGCAGATCTACGCGTGCGTCGCGGAGCTGCCCCGGCGCGGCGCACGCTGAGCCGTCACGGTCGCGGCGGGAGGTGCGCGACCTGCTTCGCCGGGTCGGCGTCGACCTCGGCGAGCGCTTCGCGCAGCTCCTCGTCCGTGGCCGCCTCTGCGGCGGCCCTCTGGATCGCGACCCGAAGCCGAGGCTCCGCGACGGACGCCGCGATCACGCGAAGCCGGTCGCGGTCGGCGGCGTCGGCGCGGGAGGAGAGCGACACCGCTGCGCCCGCGCGGGCCGCCGCCGGCGCCGAGGGGTCCGAAGCGATCCGCCATAGGCGCTCGAGCGGGACGTGCGCCGTCCGCAGGCCGGCGTCCGCGCCGGCCGCGAGCCTGCGCAGAGCGATCAGCCACTCCTCCGCCGTGCGCTCGCCGCGGGCGAGCGCCTCCGTCGCGTTCGAGCCGGTCCCGGCGTCGTACTCGTCGTAGGCCTGGACGATGCGACTGAACGTGAGGCTGGTGTCGTCGACGGCCCCGTCGCTCACGGGGATGCTCCTCGTGCCCCCGGCTCGGAGGACGAGGTCGGCGAACTGGGTCTTTCCGTCGGCCGCGAGGCGCACCGCCGCGACCTCGGAGAAGTGGGTGAACTGCGACATCCACAGCCAACGAAAGTGGACCCCGTCGACGCCCACGCGGATCCGGCTCGGGATCGCGCTGGCCGCGAAGTACGCCGCGAACCCGAGGAACAGGGCGAGCAGGCGCGCCCCGCCCGTCGGGTCGATCCCCCCGACGAGGAACCAAGTGCCCAGCGCGGCCGCCACGATGACGCGCCGGATCCCGGGCGGGACGACGTGAAACCCGGAAGCGCCAGGCAGATCCGCCGTCGTCTGCGTGACGTCGAGCCCGAGCGCGACGAGGAGCTTCCGGCCCTCGTGCTCGTCCCACACCGCCAGATCGACCGGGCGTCGTGGCCAGCGACGGTTGAGGCGCACGACGCACGCGTCCCCGACGCGTGAGGAGAGGCCGTGCGTCACGTCCGCTCGGCGGACGACGACTCGGCCGTTGCGGGTGAGCGCCTCTGCGGTCGCCTCGTACAGACCGTACTCGAAGCCGGGCCATCGGCGACGCAGGGCGAGCGTGAACAGCGCGAAGGACAACATGCCGAGCACCGTCCAGAGCGCGCTCAACACGCCGGTCAGCCCGACCACGACGGCCAAGAGCGCCGTGGCCGTCGCCAGGCCGAGCAGGAGCCGGTTCGGTCGAACCAGCGCGGCGCGTCGGCTGCGGAACTCCGGCGTCAAGGCGACAGGACGATGACCTGAACCTGGCTGGGCACGATGCGCATCCCCGGGCAGTTGGTGTTGTTCTGGATCGCCATGCTGGTCATCCGGGTCTGCGGCGCGCCGCCCACGAGGACCGTGAACGCAGCGGTGACGTGGCGCCGCGGGCCCATGACCATGCCTGAGGCGACGCCGAGCGCCACGCCCGGGCAGTCCCCGAGGCTCATCACGCCGGTCGAGAACATGTTGTGAGCCGGCGCGCACATCATGAGGCAGTGGTAGGCGGCGGGGACGGTCATCGGCCCCATCTGGATGTTGGGGTACGGGATGGGCACGGGCACGGGCGTGGGCGTCAGGCACACGTCCGGGAAGCCGAGATCCATCCCCATCATCTGCGTGTTGGCGAACATTGGTCCTCCTCCGCTCAGCCCATGTGGATGTTCTCGCCGTCCATCTTGACGAGCTTCTCGGCCGTCAGGAGGGAGTTCTCCCCGTGCAAGTGCAGCGCCTTCTTGGCGGTGTAGTCCACGCGGCGGGCGCGCAGCTGGTCGAGCTCCTCCACGAAGCGGAACACGCGCTTCACCCGCTGCGTCACGCGGTCCGCCACCGTCTCCACTGCGCCCGCCACCGAGCGCAGGCGCACCGCCTCGGCGACGAGCTCCGTCCCCACGGCGAGCAGGCGATCGACCCCGATCTTGCCCTCCAGCGCGCGGACCTCCAGCTTGGGGCTCACCAGCGACACCTCGCCGGGAGAAGCCAGGCCCACGCCCTCCTCGGCCACGAGGTCCAGCCGCCCGCGGGCCACGCGCAGCTGCGTGCTGCGGCCGGCGTCCAGCACCGCCGGCTCCTCGCCCTCGCGCTCGAGGACCGCCAGCACGTACGCCGAGCCGTCGTCGATGACCGCGAGGAGCACCCGGTCACCCAGGCACGGCGCCACGAGGCAGCTCATCGCGCGCTTGGCCGCGTACTCGTGGTCCCCGGCGCGCACGATCAGCTCGGACGGGCGCAGCCCGACGACGTGGCCCGCGACCTCGGTCGCCGTGTAGGTGATGCGGTGCTTGGCAGCGGTGTGCATGGCGTGTCTCCAGGTGCTAGTGAGGCGAGCGGAAGCTCTCCGCCTTCGCGAGCTCTTCGTCGTCGCCCAGGGCGAACAGGCGGTTCGTGAACAGGGTGCCCTTCTCGACCGTCTTGTGAAACCGCGTGCGGGTGAGCTTGGCCCCGCTGAAGTCCGCCGCGCTGATGTCGGCGTACGAGAAGTCGGCGTAGGTCAGGTCGGCGCCGTCGAAGCGCGCGGCCACCGCCTTCGCGCGGTGCCAGACGCTCATCTCCGCCTTGCACCCCGTGAACACGGCCTCGCACACGTCCGCGTCGACGAAGAGGGCCTGGGAGATGTCGGCGCCCTTGAGGTTCGCGCCGGCGAGCTTGGCCTCGGTGAACAAGACCTGCTTGAGCGTCGCCCCGGAGAGGTCGGCGCCCTCCAGGGAGGCGCCCTTGAAGTTGGCGTTCGCGAGCTTGCAGCGGCTCAGGTCCGCGCCCTTGAGATCGCAGTCCATGAGCTGGGTCCGCTCCAGCGAGAGCCCCGCGAGCTTCTGGCCCCCGAGCTTGCACTTCAGGACGACGGCCATGTACATCGTCGCGCCCGCGAGCTTCGCCTTCGTGAGGTCGGCGTCCAAGACGTTCGCGCGGTCCAGGCGCGCGCCCGTGAGATCGATCCCGGTCGTGGAGCACCCGACGACGTTCGTGCGGTCGAGGATCCCGTTCTCCAAGCAGGCGAAGTCGAGGATGCAGTCGACGATCATCGTCGCCGCGAGCTTGGTCCCCCGCAGGGACGCCTCGGACAGGTTGGACTGGTGCAGCTTGGTGATGTCGAGGCACGCGCCGTCGAGGTTCGCGTTCGGCATCTGGCAAGCGTGGAAGAGGGCGTGCCGCAGGTTCGCCCCGCTGAGGACGGCGCCGCCGAAATCGACGTCGGTGAAGATCGCCTCCCGCAGGTCCGCCCCGCGGAGGTTCACGTTCGCGAAGCTCCCCCCGTCGAAGATCCCGCCGGACAAGTCCGCGCCGGAGAGGTCCGCGCCCGCGAGGTAGACCTTGTCGAAGGGCTCGCCGCGGGCGACCTGCGCGATGACCTCGTCGCGGGTCACGTGGGCCTCCGATCCGGCACGACGCGGACCTGGACGCGGTAGGCGTCGTCCAGCTTGGTGGCCTTGTCGCCCTTGAACTTCGCCATGTCGGCGCGGAAGAGGTTCGCGCCGCGTAGGTCCGCGCCGTGGAGGAGAGCCTTCTGGAGGATCGTAGACATGAGGTTCGCGCTCGTGAGCTTGGCGCCGCGGAAGTCGGTCCGGATGAGGATGCTCCCCTGGAGGTTGGCGCGGTAGAGGTTCGCGCCGGACAGATCGCACTCGGAGAGATCCACCTCGGGCATCTCGGCCCCTGTGAAGTCGGCGCCCTTCATGCTGGAGGTGCGGAAGCACGTCCGCAGCCAGCGGCTGCCCTTGAAGTCGGCGTCGTCGAACGCGCTCCCCATGACCGCCCGCGCGTTCTCGAGCTTGGCGCCCGCGAAGCTGCCCCCCACGACGTTGGTCTCGACGAACGTCGTCTCCTTCAGGACGGCGCCCCCGAAGCGCGCCTTCGGCAGCTTGCACCGGAGGAACACCGCCTCGACGAGGGAGCAGCCCTCGAAGCTGGCCTCGCTGAAATCCGCGTCCAAGAAGATCGCTTTGTCCAGGTTCGCGCCGCGGAAGGACGCACCCACGCCGCGGGTCTCGTGGAACTGCGCTTGGACGAGCTTCGCCTCCTCCAGGGAGGCGCCCGAGAGATCGGCGCGCTCGAACACCGCTCCCGAGAGGTCCGCCCCGACGCCGAACCTGGTCCCGAGGACGCGGGCGGCGCCGAAGTTCACCCCGACGAGCTTCGCGCCGCCGAGGTCGGCTCGCTCCAGATCCGCCCGCGAGAGCGTGGCGCCCGAGAGGTCCGCGCCGCGCAGCGAGACGCCGCCGAGCAACGCGTGCTCGAGCATGGCCTCCCGGAGATCGACGCCCGAGAGGTCGAGGCCCGAGAGGTCGACCCAGGTGAGGTCGGCCTTCGCCAGCGAGGTCCGGTCCCCGAGGGCCGCCTCGACGCGCGCGCGCGCCTCCTGCGCTACGTCCGCCCCCCGGGGCTTCGCCGCGGGGAAATAGTGGGTGTACCGGCGGTAGGCGTCGAACAGCTGCTTCTCCACCGCGCGGAGCGACGCCTCGAACCCGGGATCGAGCGAGCGCGCCTCCTCGTCCGCGGTCAGGAAGCCGGCGTTCCTCCGGAGCTCCACGAGGCTCCTGATCCACTCGAGCTGCTTGTCGGCGGAGAACTCCGGCGGCCCGCCCTTGTCCTTGCCGGCGAGGGCCTCGGGATCGAACGCGACACCCGAGCGGGCGAAGTCCGCCTTCAGGCGGGCGATCGTCGCTTCTCGCTCCTTCTCCGCCATGGCCTCGGCGTCCGCGCGGGTCGCCTCGGCGAGCTCGACCGCCTCGAGGATCTCCTGGGGTGTCTCGGGGGGCTTGGGGCTCGCCTTGCGATCGGGCACGAGGCGCTTCACCTCGGCCTCGGTGTGTCCGAAGGACCGGACGTGCTCGCGAGCCTGCTCGATCTGATGATCCGTGGCGGCCTCCATCCGCTTCGTGAGGATGTCGTCGCTCTTCACGAGGTCCACCATGTCGGAGGCCTGCACCGCGCTCTGCGGCTCGAGCGAGGCCGGCAACAGCGCGGCGTCGTCGAGGCTCCTCACGACGCCGAGCTTCGGATCTTCGCGCGACGCCCGGACCGCGAGGTACTCGGCCTGCGTCCGCTGCGTGCCTGCGTCTTCGAGGGCGCCGATGATGGCCGCCACGTCCTTCATGTCGTCGTCGGCGATCTCGCAGGTCCCGCGGTAGACGAGGACGCCCCGCAGGATGCCCGGGAGGAAGAACAGCGTGTCGAGCCGCGTGGCGACCTCCTGGACCACCTCGGCGCCGTCCTCCGCCTTCTTGACCACCAGGACGCGCGCGGAGACGCCCGGCAGCTCGCCCTCGATCACGCGGTGCTCGGGGTGCATTCCCGTGAGCTCGAACCGCTCGTCACCGCGGAAGTGGCCCTTGATCCACTGGTCCTCGGGCGCCACGTTGTGAAACGACCAGTCGAAGTCGGCCGCGACGTCGGGGAAGCGGGTCTTCAGCCACGCGTCGTCGTACGTACCGCTCTTCTTCATGCGCACGGGGGACTCGATGGAGAGGGGCGCGAAGCCGGCAGGCGAGGGCTTGTCCGACGCCGACTTCACCATGCGCTTCGGATCCTCCACGTTCGGGAGCGGGTGGACCTTCTTCCCGTCCACGTCGACCGGCTTCACGCCTCGTCCCACGGGGTTCGCGTCGAAGCCCTCCCCGCCGAAGGCGCGCTCCCAGGTGAGCGGCATGCGCTCGAACGGCGCTGGCGGCGTCATCCCGGCGAGCTCCCAACGCCGGTCCCCGATGACCGTGAGCTCCTTGTCGACGAGGTAGGCTGGCGCCGCGCCGACGCGCACGCGGACGGTCACGGCCGCCGCCGGCTGACCGGCCTTGGCGTAGGCGCTGCCTCCCACGAGGACCTCGCCCTGCTTCTTGATCATCGCCTCGTCGAGCGGCGCGCCCTCGAGCTCCTCGACGGCCTCCTTCCAGAGGACGGCCTCGTGGTAGACGCGCCGGGGTCGCAGCAGGTCCACGAAGACGAAGGCCGAGATCACGAGGTGCACGCGCCCTTCGTTCTCGAAGGTGCGCGTGAGGATCGAGAGCTGCTGGGGCTTGAAGAGCTTCAAGGCGAGCCTTGGGCCGTCAGATGATCTTCATGCCCTGGAGGATGTTCACGGCCTTGCCGGCCATCCACAGGACGCCCGTCTCGAGCTTCGCTTGCACCGACTGGGCCTTGAGCGGGTATTGGTCCGCGTAGATGGCGCCGATGTCGAGCTGGACCGAGGCGTGGAGGCCGATCTTCACGCCGATGAAGCTCTCCAGCTTGAACACCTGGTTCAGCTCGATGTGCGCGCCCATGACCCCCTCGAACTTGAGGCCGATGCAGTACCCGGTGTCCCAGTGCTTGAGGCTGCTCTCGCCACCGTTCGATTGCTGCACCTGCCCCGACACGTTCACGGTGACGTTGGAGGTCACGTTCTGCGTGATGTTGGCCTGGACGATCTGCGTGTAGTTCTGCGAGACGTTCACGGTGACGTTGCCGACGACCACGTCGTTGCGGTTCCCCGTGACGTTCAGCGTGCGGTTGCCCGTCACGTCGATCTGCTGGTTCCCGCCGACCTCCAGCTTGTAGTCGGTCCCGACCTTCGTCGACTGCTTCTGGCCGATGCTCACCGTCTCGTTGTCGGAGATGGTGACCTTGTGCTCCTTGTCGACCTCCTCGTGGAGGTTCTGCACCGTGGTCTTCTGCGCCTTGTACGTCTCGGTGACCTGGTCGAGGACGTCCTCCTTCTTGGTGCTCTCGAAGCGCTCCTCGACGTACTTCTGGATGGTCTCCTTCTTGTAGCCGCAGACCAGCGTGTCCCAGTGCTCCCCCACCTCCGCGTCCCAGAAGCCGTGGATGCGGAAGTCGGTGTTCCGGCCCGAGAACCAGAGGCCGCGATCGTCGGTCTTCAGGATCATCTCGTGGTCGTCGTTGGGGGCGCCCATCCGGATGTAGGTGTTCGAGTACGGCGTGGACAGCGTGACGCGCTGCTGCCCGGAGAGGTCCTCCAGCTCGAAGCGGTTGCGGCCGCCGGTCTGGATCACGTTCTTCGTGTGGTTGCCGCTGGTGACGGGGCTGGGCGTGACCGCGTTCGGGATCGCGCCTGCGATCACCGGCCGGTCCGGATCCCCGCCGAGGTAGAGGAAGACCACCTCCGTGCCCTTGCGGAGGGGGAAGTGCCAGCCTTCCACGGCGCCCGCGTGGGGCTGCATCATCCGGACGAAGGTGGACGCCTTGCCGTCCTTGAGCGTCCCCTCGTCGAACTTGAACTTCACGTTGTACCGTCCCAAGTCGTCGATCTGCGCGTACTCGCTGGTCGCCGGGCCGTCGACCACGCCGTTCTCGTAGCCGTCCACCCGCGGCCACGGCGTGCGGCACGGGTGGCGGTACTGGAGATCCGCGGAGATGCCCGAGACCTCCACCCGATAGACGTCGTCGTGCGTGTGAGGCACCACGTTGCCCCAGGCCCCGGCGACCTCCGCGACGAAGCCGAAGTGCTCGATGGCCGTCGCGAGGTACTCCTTGTTGAGCGCCGAGCGCGGGTGCTCCGAGAGGAGGAACCTGAAGCCGGACGAGAGCCGCGCCGCGGCGCCCTCCGCGTGGCAGGTCGCCCCCTGGGCGCGGAGCTCCTCGGCGCGCAGCGTGGCCATGCGCGCCCCGTCCGCGGGAGAGAAGAAGCGCACGCCGTAGTCCCGGACCTCCCCGAACCCGTTCGGAGATACGTTCGCCGACCCCGAGACGTCGAGCGCCGGCTTCGCGTAGTCGTAATCCATGAGCTTGATCTTGGCCGGCAAGCTCGTCGTCTTCACCGTGAAGAGGTCGAAGTGCGCCCCGGCGCTCTGATCTTTGCCCGTCGTGGGGTGGTAGGGGATCGCCGCCTTCGGCGAGGCCTGGTGGGCCGACAGGTGGTCGGCGATGACGAGCTTCTCGCCGTCCTCGGTCTGCTCGAAGAAGTAGTACATCCCCTCGCGCTCCATCCACCGCTGGATGAAGTCGAGGGAGCTCTCCTTGTACTGGCAGATGTGCTCCTCGGTGTCGTAGGAGGCGTTGAGCCGGAGCTCGTAGTCCGCGATGCCCTCGTCCTCCAGGATGGCCTCGATGACCTCGGGCGCCGTCTTCTTCGTGAAGATGCGGCTGTGCTTCGTGAGCGAGAGCTGCCAGAGCTGGGGGACGATGCGCGCCTTGTAGAGCGTGTTGCCCTCGACGGCGCGGAGCACCTCGAACGACGAGAGGATCCCCGCGAAGCTCGAGACCGGCAGCCCGCCGTCCTCGAGCACGAGGGTGGCCTTCGATCCCACGGCGTCCTCGGGCTCCACGTCCGTGTCCCCGAGCACGTTCACGTAGACGTCGAACACGTAGGGGCGCGAGATCCCCTCGCTGCCTCGGAAGCCCGCCACCGTCGCGTTGGCCGGCAGCGCGCCGGACCGCACCGAGAACTTGAGCGCCATGCGCCCCAGGGTACGGAGATCCGAGCGCCGTTCCTACCCTCTCGGCCGCCCTCCGGACGACCGAGATGGATCCCCCGTGCATCACGGCGATAGGATGCGAGTCCGTGCTCTCCGCCGACGTGCGCTTCGAGGGCTTCACCCAGACGGACTGGACGCGCTTTCTGTCCTTGTTCCGGCCACGCGGCCCGAGCGGGCAGGAGCGTGATCCGGACCGCCCGCGGGGCGGTGTGATCGCTCTCGTAGGGGGGGGGCGGCTCCGCAAGCTCGTTCACACCGAGGTGGGGCGCCTGCGCCTCGACGACGCGATCGAGGACTGGCCGCTGGGCGTGGAGGAGCTCGCCAGGCGGAGCAACGCGAGCTTCGCGCTCTCGATCGAGGTCGGGGCCCTCGAGAGCGTGATGGAGAGGTTCGGGGCCAAGCTCCGCCGCGGCGACGACCTGACCGCGCAGGCGCTGCTCCTCGTGTCGATCGTGCGCGAGGAGATACAGGCGGGCAGGATCGTCTCGTGGCCCGCCCGGCTCGCAGGCGTCCCGGTCCCCACGGTCGGCATGGTGGACGGGACGCTCGACGCGGTCTGCGGGCGCGGCCAGTCCATCGGGCTCGGCTTGTTCGACGGAGGGGACCTCTGGACCAGCGTGGCCCTGCGGCGGGGACAGGGAGGCGGCTTCGACTGGATCCTCGGCCCCGACGAGGTTCGGCGCGAGATGGGCCTGCTCGCGGGGGACTGGCGGAGGGACTACCGCCACCTCGCCCGGGCGCTCGAGCGCAAGGTCGGGCCGCTCGCCCTCGGTCTCTACGCGGAGATGCGGACGTTCCGTGAGCTCGAGGTGGACCCGACGCCGGGCGCCTGGGCCAAGGCGGTCGCGATCCGCGACGTGATCCTGTCGCCGGTGCCGCTCGCGCTCACGGTCCCGCTCGGCGTCGACGCCGGCCGCGCGGCGTTCTCGGCGCTTCTCGGCCTCGCCGAGCGCGCGCAGGGGCTCGGCCTGCTGAGCCCCGCGCTGGCGGCGGTGCGCGCCACGGCAGGGCAGGTCGCCGACGCGCTCGGGCTAGAGCAAACGCCGCAGGGGAGGCTGGGCTTCGATCCGCTCGAGATCCTCCGAAGGCTCGTGGCCCGTGACTCCTAGCCCGCCGTCCCTGCTGTACCGGGCGCTCCGCGCGACGGTGCGCGCCGCCGTCCGGGTGTTCTACGGGAGCGTCGAGGTCACGGGCCTCGAGCACCTCGATCGTGCCGCGCCCACGATCCTCGCGTGCAACCACCCCAACTCCGTCGTGGATCCGCTGCTCCTCGGGACGTTCGAAGAGCGCCAGGTCACGTTCTGCGCGCGCGATGGGCTGTTCAAAGTCCCCGTGTTCGGCGGCCTCCTGCGCGCCGTCGGCGCAGTGCCCATCCGCCGGCGCTCCGACGCTGGGACCTCCACCGTGGACAACGCCGACGCCTTCACCGCGTGTCACGCCGTCCTGGCGCGTGGCGGCGTGATGGCGATCTTCCCCGAGGGCAAGACCCACGGCCACCTCCGCATCGAGCCCCTGAAGACGGGGACGGCGCGCATCGCCATCGGCGCCGAGAGCGCCCACCCCGGCCTCGGGATCAAGATCGTTCCGGTCGGCATCACGTACTTGGTGAGGCACGCGTTCCGGAGCGACGTCCACGTGGCGTTCGGCAAGCCGATCCACGTGGACGGGGATGTCTCGGCGCAGGGGGAGGCCGAGGGCGTGAAGTCGCTCACGGCGCGCGTCGGGGAGGCGCTGCGCGAGCTCGCCGTCCACATCGAGCACACCGAGGACGAGCGGCTGATCGCGCAGGTGACGGCGATCGTCGTCGGCATCCGCAGCGACGAGGGGCTCGACGAGGGGGGGCAGTCACCCGCCGAGAGGACCGCGCTCGTCCGCCGCGTGATCGACGCGTACCGGTGGCTTTCGGAGATCGATCCGCCCAAGACGGCGGAGCTGCGCGCGCGCCTCGACGCCTACATGGAGGAGCGCGAGGACCTGGGCCTCGGAGGGGAGCGCCCAGCGCTGCAGCACCGCGGGGAGGGCGGGCGAAGGCTCCGCGGGGCTGCGCGGACTGCGTTCCTCGTCCTCGGCGCGCCCCTCGCCGCGTTCGGGCTCCTGACGAGCCTGCCCCCGTACGTGCTCCTCCGGCTCGTGATGCGCCCGCTCCGGCTGAGCACCGACCGCATCGCGCTCTTCAAGCTCCTCGGAGGCGCGGCCGTGTTCGGCGCCGCGTACGCCGCAGAGGTCCTGTGGGTCTCGCGCTCCTTCGCCCCATGGATCGCGGGTGTCTTCGGCGCTGCGCTCGTGCCCGCTGCGCTGGTCGCGCGCCGCTACGCCATCGAGACGCGCCTCCACCGGCTCCAGCTGAGGAGCATCCGGGCGTGGCGAGAGAAGGCTCGCCTCGAGGCGCTGCGCCAGGAGAGGAAGGCGCTCGCAGAGGAGCTGGCCGAGCTGCGGCGGCGGTACCTGGCCGCGCATCCGGCGTGAGGGTCCCAAGCGGTCAGCGGGATCCTTCCGCGAACAGCTTCCACGCCGGCTCCGCCACGCCGACGACCGCGCGGCTGCCGTCCCGCACGATCGGCGTGCGGAGGAGCAGGGGGTCCTCGAGGAAGAGCTGGAGCAGCCGATCGTCGTCGAGGAGGGCGTGGGCGAGGCCTCTCTGCTTCACGCGGGGGCTCGACGCGTCGTAGAGCTCGTTCAACCCTCCGACGGCCCTCGCCACGCTCTCGAGCTCGCCCTTCGAGAGGCCCTTCACGGAGAGGTCGACCGACTGGACCCGGACCCGCCTGTCGGAGAAGAACCGCTGCGCGGCGCGCGTGCCTTTGCACTTCGAGGTCCCAAAGATCTGAATCACCACGGCAAGATAGCAGCCGAGACGCGGCACGGAGCCTTGCTGCGGTCCCGAGCGACAGATCCTTCGCGGGCGCCGGCCGTCTGGGTGCCTCATGAGAACGCGCGGGAAGCTGGGCTGGATCGGGGCGTGGGCGATGGTGACCGTGACCGCCGGGTGTTGGGAGGCCGCCTCGCGGGACGAAGCGCCGGCGACGGCCGAGCTGAAGGACGACGGCGCGGGCACCTCGCCCACCGAGGCGGAGGCGCACCTCTCCGCGCGGGATGAAGCGCGCTCTGGAGGCGGTGGGAGGTTGCTCGACGTGGTCGCGCCCGCAGCGACCGCCGCGGCCCGCGTGGCCGAGTCCGCGCCGGGCGGCGCCGCGGCGGAGGTGCTCCTCTCGGGCGTGAAGAGCGGCGAGTGGGACGACAACGCGAACTACCGCGACTTCCTCGGTTACCTCCGCACGGCCCCGCTGGGCGGCCAAGTCGACGTGTCGAAGCGTCGCTTCGTGGTGGTGCGCGACGTGGACGGTCGGCCGGTCCCGAACTGCGCTGTCGAGCTCAGGCATGACGACCGAGTCACGCGGCTCGTGACCACGTCCTCGGGGCGGGCCCTCTTCTTCCCCGGCGCCGAGGGTGGGCCGACTCGGCGCGTGCGCGCGGCGACTGCCTGCGCCGGGGGCGCGGACGCGAGCTTCGACGTCGAGCACCAGGACGGGATGGTCGAGCTGCACACGGCCGCGCCGCGCGAGCTCGGCGATGACCGGACGGTGGATCTCGTGTTCGTGCTCGACACCACGGGGTCGATGTCCGAGGAGATCGCGGCTCTCGTCGCGACCATCGAGAAGGTGACCGAGATGCTCGCGAAGGAGCGGGTGAGCGCGCGGCTCGGCCTCGTCGAGTACAAGGATCGGGGCGACGTCTACCGCACGCAGAAGACGGCCTTCACCACGGACGTAGGCGCGTTCCTCCAGACCCTGCGGCGCGTCCATGCGAGCGGCGGCGGGGATCTCCCCGAGGACATGAACGAGGGCCTCCGCGTCGCGGTCGAGGAGATGGCGTGGGAGAAGGAGAGCGTGGCGCGGCTGGCGTTCGTGATCGCCGACGCTCCCCCCCACCTCGACTACCAGGACGGGCGTCCATTCCAGGTGTCCGCGCTGGCCGCGAACCACGCGGGGATCGTCGTCCACACCGTGGCGGCGTCGGGGATGGACGGAGTCGGTCAGTCCGTGTTCCGGCAGGTCGCCCAGCTCACCGGTGGCTCCACGATGTTCGTGCTGCGCGGAGGAGCGGGCAAGAGCTCCGTGGGCGGCGGCGACCCGAGGTCCAGCTGCGGCGGAGCGCACCAGAGCTACAAGAGCGGCGACCTCCATCAGCTCGTCTCGAACAAGGTGTACGCCGCCATCAGCGCGGTCGACCGCGATCCCACGAAGATCGCCGGCCTCGCCAAGGACGAGGACGCGAAGCCCTGCGCCGAGCGCGTGCAGCAGGTCGTGTGGACCCCGGGGCGCTGACGACGCCCAGGCGGGCGCGTCAGTCGCGGCTCAGGATGGTGCCGCCGCGCCCGACCGCCCAGACCTCTCCCGACGAGGCCACCCACACGCCCCGCAGCGAGTTCCAGGTCGGGGCGTCCGCGCCTACCCAGCGCGTACCATCGAAGCGCTGGGCCTCGCCGAAGTCGTCGGCCACCGCCCAGACGTCCGAGGGGCCGCTGCCGAAGACGGCCAGGAGGTCGTCGTCGATCGTCCCGCTCGACTCCGCCCACGTGCTCCCGTCGAAGTGCGCCATGGTGCCCTGGACGCCCACGACCCACACGTCGCTCTCGGACGATCCCCACACGGCGAACAGGCCCAGACCGGTGCCGACGTCGACGGGAGACCAGACGCCGCCGTCCCAGCGCAGCGCGGTCCCGAAGTCGCCGACCGCCCAAGCGTCGTCGGGCCCGCTCGCCCAGACGCCGTGGAGCGTCTCCGCCGTCCCGCTGGCCGACGGCGTCCAGGCCGCCCCGTCCCATCGCAGGATGGTCCCTGCGTCGCCCACCGCCCACGCGAAGCCCGCGCCGACCCACACGCCCCGGAGGGTCGACGAGATCCCGCTCGGCTCGGGCGACCAGGCGGCGCCGTCGTAGTGGAGGGTGGTGCCCCCTTCGCCCACGGCCCAGATGTCGCCGGCGCTGACGCCGGCGATGGCGTGCAAGACGCTCGCGGCCCCGCTGACCACGGGTGACCACGCGACCCCATCCCAGCGCAGCAGGGCCCCCTGGAAGTCCCCTCCGACCGCCCACACGTCGGACGGCCCGCTGCCCCACACACCCTCGAGGCGATCCATCGGCCCGCTGCCGGAGCGTGCCCAGCTCGAGCCGCCCCACCGCATCATCGTGCCGGTCCGACCGACGGCCCACACGTCGCCCGGCCCCGTCCCCCACAGCGCACGGAGGGGAGCGGGCGCGTCTGGGTCGATCGGCGACCATTGGTTCCCGTCCCAATGCAACGTGAGGTCGCCCGCCGCGGCCCAGACGTCGGCCGGGCCGCTCCCCCAGAGCGCCTCGACGCTGCCCATCGTGGTCGAGCTGGACCATTGGTTGCCGTCGTAATGGAACACCCCCTCCTGTCCGGCGACCCACACGTCGTCGGGGCCAGAGCCCCAGACGTCGGTCAGGTCCTCCACCGCGCCTACGTCCGACGGCGTCCACGAGGCGCCGTCCCACCGCACGACCGTCCCCGTGTCGCCCACTGCCCAGACGTCGGCCGGGCCGCTCCCCCAGACCGCCGTGAGCGCGTACCCCGCGATGTCCGCGGGGGTGGACCACGCCACGCCATCCCAATGGGAGGCGACGCCCGTGTTGGGTCCCCCGACCACCCAGACGTCGTCGCTGGCGCTTCCCCAGATCCCGCTGCAATGGAACGGGCCTCCGTCCGCCGGGGCCCAAGAGGCGCCGTCCCAGTGCCAAATGCCGCTCGAGCCGCCCCAGCTCACGGCCCAGACGTCGTCGGCCGCGCTCCCCCAGATGTCCCGCATGTTGCTGAAGCCACTCACGCCGCCGACGTCGAGCCACGTCGCGCCGTCCCAGCGCAAGACGGCGCCGCTGTCCCCCATCGCCCACACGTCATCGGGCGAGCTGCCCCAGACGGCGCTGAGGTCGTTGCCCTGCGGCAGCGGGTTCTCCCAACACCAGCCGCCGTCGCCGCAGCCGCTCCCCGCGCCGCCGCCGTTGCCCGATCCGCCCTGGCCCTGCCCGCCCACACCGGTCGTCGTCGGGGCGCTGCCGCCTTGTCCAGCGCCGGTCGCGCTCACGCCGGATGCCGCCGAACCGTCCAAGGCGTCGTCGCTGCAGCCGAGGGAGCCCCCGAGCCCGGCGACGAGGCCCAGCGCGAGGGAGAAGGGACGCAGAGTGTGCATGAACGCTACCTCCGTGGTCGGCGCGCAGCGCGCTGTGAGCAGGATAGCGCGGCTCTCGTCGAGACCGCACGGCGCGTCCGCCCCTCGGGCGACGAGAAGCTGCTCAGTCCCAGCCGATCTCGAGCTGTGTCCGAGGGGCGCCGGCCCAGCGCCGCTCCACGAAGCGCCCCGCGGCGTTGCGCCCGCCCGCGAGCTCGACGAGGCTCTCGAAGAAGCCGAGCGTCTGAAACGAGGCGGTCTCCTCGGCCACGTCTCCCATCTCGTAGGCGATGTCGACGATGGCGCGCCCCTCCTCGGCCGCGGCGACCGTCACCGCGGGGTAGTCGAAGAAGCTCGTGCCGAGCACCTTGAACCGGCGCATCGTCTCGACGGGCTCCCCCTCCACCACGAGGTCGGGGAAGCGGGCGCGGACGGAATTGACCTGGAAGCGCCCCCACATCCGGACGCCCTCCAGCTGGCCGTGCGCGACCTCTCTCAGGATGCCCACGCCCAGTCGCTCGAACGTCTCCATGGGGTACCACCCGTCCGGATCGACGGTCGTCAGGACGATCGCGAGGTCCTCGGGCTCCAGGTGCGCGGACCAGTCGACGTCCTTCTTGCCACGGACCATGCGGACGTAGTCGACGAACAGGATCCCACGGACGCGACGCTGCAATCAGTCTCCTCTCGGGCGCGAGCGCACCAAGATGTCACCCTTGTGCCCAGATTGCACGAGGGTTCGTCGCGCGGGCTACGGATGGAACCGGCCGCTCCGCGCGGAGAGACGACGCAGGAGCTCGGGCGCCTCGAACGCGGCGCCCAGCTTGCGCGCGTAGTGATCGAGGCGGGCGACGATCTCCCCTGCGCCCACGGCGTCCACGTAGCGGAATGGCCCGCCGCGGAACGGCGGGAAGCCTGCGCCTCGCACGGCGGCCACGTCTCCGGCTTCGGGGCTCGCGACGAGCCCCTCGGAGAGGGCTCGCGTCGCCGCGACCACGACGGGGAGCGCGCAGCGCATCTGCACCTCCTCTCGGGCGAGCGGCTGGCGCGCGGCGCTCGGGACCGGAGCCTCGCCGGGGACGCCGACGAACCCCCACGCGGCGAGGGAGTCCGCGACCACGGCAGGCGAGACCCCGACGTCGACCAGACGCGCGACCGCGCTCGTCAACGCAGCTTCCAGCCGCGCGACGTACGCCGCGGCGCGATCCGATCCGAGCCCGGCCGCGAGATCCGCGAGGCCCAGCGCCGCGAGCGCGCTGGCGACGTCGCCCCGCGCCGCAGGGAGGTCGCCCCCATCGCACGCGCGCGCGCGAGCCGCGCTCAGCCAGGAGAGCTCGCGCGCCACCGACGAGAGCGCCAGCTCGCCGTACACCTCCGCCTCGAGGAGGTCGGCTCCGTCGGCGCCTCGCGCCGCCACGCGCTCGAGCAGCTCGAGGGCTCTCTCTGGCGCCGGGTAGTGTCCTCGCGTCGCGGCCAGGAGCTCACGCCGCGCGCGTGGCAACAGCCGCCGATCCGGGGTGCCTCTCCCGACGGGGCGTCGCGCTGGAGCGAGCGCTCCGGCGCGATGGCGCGCCGCGAGCTGGCGCGCCATCTCCGCGGCCCGCTCCGGGACCTCCCCTGGCCGCGCGACGGCGTCGATCAAGCCGAGCTCCAGGGCGCGCGGCGCGCCGATCCGCGCGCCGCGCACCCCGAGGTCGAGCGCGACGTCGACGCCAGCGAGCTCGACCGTGCGCGCCAGGCCCCCGAGGTGCGGCGGCAGCCCACGCGCGAAGTCCACGAGCCCGAGCTCCAGGCGGTCGGACGCCACGCGGGCCGCGCACGCGAGCGCGACCTCCGCCGCGGGCCCGACCACGCGGCCATCCAGCGCCGCGACGACCGGCCTCGGCGAGCCTGCCAGGCGTCGCAGGGCCGTCTGCTCCGCGCGGCAGCGGGCCTCGGCGTGGGCTCGGCTCTCGGGTGCGTCGTGCCACGCCCGACCAGGGCCCGACCAGACGAGCACCCCCGCGCTGGCGTGCGGAGCGGCCGCGATCGCCTCCACCGCCGCGTGGATGGCCTCGGCGAGGCCGCTGCGCAGCGCGCTCCGTCCGGGGGCAAGGACCAGCTCGACGACGAAGGCGTCTTCTCGCTCGGCGCTCGGCTCGCCCGACATACTGGCGCATGCTCGTTGTGCGCGCGCCCCGCGGTCAACGCCCAGCTTTGGTTTGCGGCTCGAGAGCGCCCGGACTAAGACCGACGAGCCCTCGCGGGCGACGTCCGACAGCCGAGCCGCGCCGATGAACGAGAAAGCCGCCCCCACAGCCGAGCCCGTCGCACCCCCCGACGAGACGAAGGGGCTCGCGACGCGCGCGGCCGTCGTCGGCGTCGTCGCGGCGGGCGTCGGGCTCTTCCTTCGCAGCCTCGGCAAGGCCCAGGAGCAGGTCGTCAAGGACCTGACGGAGAAGATTGGCCGCGAGCGCTCCAAGGACGCCATCGCGTCCCTCTCCGCCGAGCGGCAGGTGCTGGACAGCTTGATGGGCATCGAGCTCGCGCTCGGCACGGGCCTCCTCTCGCTCGGCGCAGCCCTGGTGGTGGCGGCGGGGCTCGTGTTCGGGTTCGGGGTCAGGCCCCGCAGAGCGATCCTCGTGCTGTTCCCGCCGCTCCTCTACGTCGCGGTCTACTCCGTCTACATGTGCTCGCCCGAGAACGGGATCGAGTCGCTCGCGGTCACGGGCCTGTTGGGTTTCGCCATCCTGGCCTACGCGACGAGCGGACCGAACGAGCGCGCCCGGAGGGAGCTCGCGCAGTTCCGCCTCTTCCCGACGCGCGTGGAGGTCTTCGAGCCCGAGGGAGACAGCCCGCCCTACCGCGCGGCGTACGTGAAGAGCCAGCTGATGGTGCAGAAGCTCCTCCGCGAGGTCTCCACGCTCCCGCCCGAGCTCGCGCGGCTCCTCCCGCAGGTAGGGGAGGGAAGGCCCGTCGGGTACTTCCAGCTCAAGAAGGGCATCGCCTACGTCGCGGTCGTGGAAGCGGACGCCTACAACGTCAGCGACTTCTGCACGATCCTCCTCTCGCTCGAGGAGCCCGCGCCGCGCTTCGTCGCGCGGCCGCTCCCGATCGTCGAGGGGAAGAAGGTCGCGAACACCGGGGTCAAGTTCAAGGATGATCCCGAGTTCACCGCGGAGTTCCTGGTGGAGGCGGCCCAAGGCACCGCCGCCGCGGACGTGCGGGCGTTCTTGTCGGACGAGGTGCGGGACGAGCTCTTGGAGCTGCCTCAGACCTGGCTCCTCGTGGAGCCGCACGCGATGGCGGTCACCGTCTACGGCGCCTTCGACGCGGACATCGCGGATCGCCTCGTGACGCTCGCGGACGTGATCTTCGCGGAGTACGGCGCGGAGGGCGGGCCCTCGCTGTTCGAGCCGGACGGCGCCGTGGACTCCGGGGGCAAGCGGATCAAGAAGAAGAAGAGGAAGCCTGCGGAGCCGGGCGCTTCGGCCACGGCGTGATGAGCGTCCCGTCCCTCATCGGCACCATCCACCTGCGACCCCTACCGGGCAGCCCGCGGTTCGGGGGAGACCTGGCGGCGGTCGCCGCGGCCTGCGGGAGGGATGCGGCCGCGCTCGCCGAGGCGGGGTTCGACGGCATCGTGGTGGAGAACTACGGCGACGCCCCCTTCGAGCCGGGGTCCGTCGCGCCGGTCACGGTGGCCGCGATGACGCGCTGCGCGCTGGCTGCGCGATCGTCGGCGCCCCTGCTCGCGCTCGGGGTCAACGTCCTCCGCAACGACGCGGAGGCCGCGGTCGCGGTGGCGGTCGCCGCGGGGGCCGCCTTCGTCCGCGTGAACGTCCACACGGGGGCGCGGCTGACGGACCAAGGTGTCATCTCGGGCGCGGCGCACAAGACACTGCGGCTCCGGCGCGAGCTCGGGGCGGGCGCGGTCCTCCTCTTGTGCGACGTGGACGTGAAGCACTCGGCGCCCCTCGCGCCCCGCCCGATCGGCGAGGAGGCGCATGACCTCGTGGACCGAGGAGGCGCCGACGCCGTCCTGGTGACCGGCAGCGGCACCGGCCGGGAGGTCGCGCTCCGCGATCTCGACGAGGTCCTCCGCGCCGTCACCGCGCCGGTGCTGGTGGCCAGCGGCGTCACGGAGGCCGCGCTCCCGTCGCTGCGGCGCGCGCACGGTGTCATCGTGGGCTCGTGCCTGCGCACCGACGGGCGAGCTGGCGGGCCCGTGGATCCGTCGCTCGCGCGGCGCTTCGCGGACGCGTACCGTGCGATGCGGCAGGCGCACGCGGAGGGCCGGCTGGAGTCGGTCCCACCGCCGGGCGTGGCCTGAGGAGGGCTTGGGGGGCGAGGCCTCATCGGGCCGCCAGACGTCGCCCCCCTCCCTGGCCCGCTAAGCGCTGGCCGCCCGGCTCGGCTTGAGGCAGGCTCCTGCCATGACGCGCGCAGCACCGCTCGGGCTCCTCCTGTTGGCCTCGCTCACCGCCTGCGAGGCGGCCCCACGGGTGCAGGCCGAGCCGACGCCGCCCACGGAGACCGCGCCCACCGCGGCGGCGCCCAGGCAGACCGCAGGCGCCCTGACCGAGTCGTTCGCGGGCAAGTCCTTCGGAGAGAGGATCACCGCGGAGAACGAGGTCGCGCTCGCCAGCATCGCGGCCGAGCCGGCGAAGTTCACCGACCAGGTCGTGAAGACCACCGGCGTCGTCCAGGCCGTCTGTCAGAAGGCCGGCTGCTGGATGGAGATCGGCGACGCCGAGAAGCGCGCGCACATCAAGATGGCTGGGCACGCCTTCCTCGTCCCCAAGAGCGCGAGCGGTCACCGGGCCATCGTCCAGGGCACGGTGAAGGGCGGTGAGCCCACCAACGCTTGCGGGAGCGGGGACTCCTGCGGAGGTCACGCCAACGGCGCGTTGGCGAAGCTCGAGATCGTCGCGACGGGCGTCGAGTTTCTCGACTGAGTCGGCCGCGGCCCAGGCGTGATACCGTGCCTCATCACGCGCTCGTGAGCACCGTCATCGATAGAAGGTACCGGCTCGTCCGCCAGCTGGGAGTAGGCGGGATGGGGGTCGTCTGGGAGGCCGAGCACACGGGCGTCGGGCGCCGCGTTGCGCTCAAGCTGCTGCACAAGGCCCTCGTCGAGAAGGAGGGCTCGATGCTCAGCAGGCTCCAGCGCGAAGCGCGGCTCGCCGGCTCGCTCGAGAGCCCGCACATCGCCACGGTGCTCGACACCGGGGTCGATCCGGACTCGGGCTCTCCCTACCTGGTGATGGAGTACCTGGTCGGGGAGGATCTCGCGACGCTCATCTCCCGCGCCGGCAAGCTGCCCGTCTCCTTGGCGCTGCGGATCGCGGCCCAGGCGTCGCTCGGCCTGAAGAAGGCGCACGACGCCAAGATCATCCACCGCGACGTCAAGCCGGCGAACATCTTCCTCGCGCGGAGGGACGGCAAGGTGACCGTGAAGGTGGTCGACTTCGGCATCGCCAAGCTGCGCGTGGACGAGCTCGCCTCCTCCCTCGAAGGCGCGGCGCTCACGCGAACCGGGAGCCTGATCGGCTCTCCGCTGTTCATGTCCCCGGAGCAGGCGCGCGGCGTGAAGGGCCTCGACCACCGCGCGGACGTCTGGTCGCTCGGGGTCGTCCTCTTCAACATGCTCACGGGCCGGACGCCCTACGAGAGCATCGACGCGCTCGGGGAGCTCATCCTGGCGATCTGCTCCGTCTCCTCCCCGTCCGTGCGCGACTACACCCCCGAGGTGCCGATGGACGTCGCGGAGCTCGTCCAGCGCGCGCTCCAGATCGCCCCGACCGCCCGCTTCCAGGATGCCGGGGAGATGTACGAGGCGCTCCGCTCCAAGATCGACGGGCCGATGGACATCGAGGAGTCGGTCCTGGAGCAGTTCCCGGAGCTGGGGCCTCGTAGCCGTCGCGTCGTGGTGGAGACGCCCGCGGGCGGCACCGAGCTGCTCGCAGACGGCCAGGCCCGCGACGCCTCCGGCTCCCGGAGCGATCCGGCCGTCGCCGTCGGGTCGGTCTCGATGACGATGGCGAACCCGCCGTCGGCCGACGGGGCCGCGGCAGCGGGCTCGGCCGGCCCGCCGGTGCTCGCGGTGAGCGCGGGTCCCGTCGGATCGGCGATCGGGAGCGAGACGCGAGAGAGCGCGACCTCGCCGTCAGGCGTCGCCGACCCCGCACGCGCCGCCGCGCCGCGGGGCGGAGGTAGCAACCTCGGCAAGATCGCCGGCGCAGCGGCTGCGGTGGGCGTGGGCGCGCTGGCCGCCTGGGCGCTCCTCTCGGGCCCCTCATCCGGCTCCGCCCCTCGGGCAGCCGGCACGCAGGGCGCGGCGCCGACCGCCACCTCGGCCGTTGACGTCGCTGCGTCGGAGACGGTCGTCGTCTCCACCGCGAGCGTCGCGCCTTCCGTCGCGCCCACGGTGACCGTGGAGGCCTCCTCGGCACCGCCCGCGCCGGATCCGTCCGCCTCGGCCGCGCCGGCCGAGAGGCCTCGGCCAGGTCCCATGGGAGGCCCGACCGGGCGGCCCACGGCGAAGCCAGTAGACACGTCGGGGTTCGGCGATCGAAAGTAGCGAAAGCTATGCGGGGTCGATCCGAGCGGGCAAGCACGCGTCTCATGAGGTTGGGGTCCGTCGTCGCGCTCGCGGGGCTCGCGGCGTCGGTGGCGCTCGGGCTAGAGCGTGGCGGCAACGCGTGGGTGTCTCCGGCGTACGGGCAGCCCTCCTCGAACGACAAGGCGGCCGCTGAGGCGCTCTTCGACGAAGGCAAGAAGCTCATTGAGGCGAAGAGCTACGCGGCGGCGTGCGGCAAGTTCGAGGCGAGCCTCAAGCTGGACCCAGGGATCGGCACGCTGCTGTTCCTCGGCGAGTGCTACGAGCGGACGGACCGCTTCGCGAGCGCGTGGGCCACGTTCCGCGAGGCCGCGGCGCTGGCGAAGGTCGGGAACGACCCGAAGCGGGAGCAGATCGCGAGGGATCGAGCCGACGCTCTCGAGCCGAAGCTCTTTCGCCTCACCGTCGCGGTCGTCGAGCGGGTCCCAGGCCTCGTCGTCAAGCGCGACGGAGAGCCCCTCTCGGACGCAACCTGGGGGGTCGGGGTCCCCGTGGACAGCGGCGAGCACACGATCGAGGCGTCCGCCGAGGGATACGTCTCCTTCAAGAAGGTGATCCAGACGCCCGGCGCGCCCGGACAGGAGACGGTGGCGGTCCCGAAGCTCGAGCGCGATCTCACGCCCGTCGCGCCGCCGAGCGCTTCGGCGGCGCCTCCCGCGTCTGCCTCGGTGGCCCCGCCGCCCCCCCCGCCGCCGCCGGAGGAGCGCGGCTCGGGACTCCTCATCGGAGGGCTCGTGGTCGGAGGGGTCGGGGTCATCGGCATGGCCGTGACGGGCGCGCTCCTCGGCGTCGCCACCTCCACCTACCGCGACGGCGATCAGTTCTGCGACGGCACCGTGTGCAGCGATCCGCGCGGGGTGGAGGCGGCGGACGACGCCCGCGCGCTCGGCGACGTCGGGACGGGGACGCTCATCGGCAGCCTCGCGCTGCTGGGGACCGGGGCGGTGCTCCTCGTGGTCCACTTCGCGTCGGGGCCCTCGGCGCCCGACTCCACGGTCCAGGTCGGGCTCGCGCCCCGCCCAGGTGGCGCCGCGCTCGGCCTCTGGGGGCGGTTCTGATGCGCGCGGCGTGGGCGATCGCGGTTGTCTTGCTCGGCGTGCCGGTGGCGCTCCTCGCGTGCAATGGCGTCCTCGGCTTCGAGGAGCGGACGCTCGATCCGTGCGTGCAGTACTGCGACACGATCCAGACGAGCTGCGTGCAGGCGCGGCAGCAGTACCAGGACGAGGAGTCATGTCTCGCCACGTGTCGTCTGTTGCCACCCGGGACCGAGGAGAGGAAGCAGGGCAACACCGTCCTCTGCCGGCTGGACGTCGCCTCGCAGGTGGAGGGCGGCGACGATCCGGCGCTCCTGTGTCCGGCCGCCGGCCCGAGCGGGTTCGACGCGCTGGGCACGCAGGTCTGCGGGGACCGGTGCACCACCTACTGCGACCTGATCGTAGAGGTGTGCTCGGGGCGCTCCGCGGTCGCGGACCTCGATCTGGAGTCCTGCTTGTCGCTCTGCAGCATGGTCCCGGACAACCCCGCCTTCGATCCGTCGGTGGGCGACATCAAGGACCACGACGACTCGATCCAGTGCAGGATGTGGCACCTGGCGGTTGCGACGACCGCCGCCGACCCTCACTGCGCGCACGCCGACGGCACCTCGAAGTGCGACGGCGTCTTCCCGTGAGGGCCGCGCCCACCTCCCGCCGTGAGGCTGCGTGAGCTCGCCCGGCCGTCTGCTCGAGAGCGACGCGGACATCGCGGGGCTGCTCCGCCGGACGAAGACCGTCGCGGTGCTGGGGATCAAGACCGACGCGCAGGCGACGCAGCCGGCGTTCTACGTGCCGGCGTTCGCCCAGCGCGCGGGCATGACCGTCTTCCCCGTGCCCGTCTACTACCCCGAGGCCACCGAGATCCTGGGCCAGCCCGTCCACCGCTCGGTGGCCGCTTTGAAAGAGCGTGTGGACCTCGTGAACGTGTTCCGGCGCCCCGTCGATCTCCTGCCGCACCTCGAGGACCTCCTGCAGGCGCGGCCAAAGGCCGTCTGGCTGCAGCTCGGGATCCGCCACGCCACGTTCGCGGAGCGCCTGTGCGTCGCCGGGATCGACGTCGTCCAGGACCGGTGCTTGCTCGTCGAAATGCGACGGCTGGGGGGCCCGGCTCCGGCCTGAGCGCCGACCGGGAGCCGCGGTCGGAGTTGAAGCCAGCGCTCGGCGGATCCATACGGAGGCGTCGTGGATACGGCGAACGAGACCGTTCGGGTCAACCCGACGGACTCCCGCGCCGAAGCGCGAGAGTTCGGCGGCGCCCCTGGCGCGCTCGCGATCATGATCGGATCGCACGCGCTGATCTACTACCTGTGGGTCGCGCAGACCCACTACGGCGGGGCGCTGATCGGCCCGACGGCCGTCAGCGACGTAGCGCCGTTCCTGCGGACCTTGGCCCGCCACGTCGCCGAGGGCGCCGCGCCCACGTGGACGGCGGCGGGCCTCTACTTCGGCTTCCTCGGCGTCCAGCTGCTCTTCGCGTTCGTCCTCCCCGGCGTGAGGGTCAAGGGCTTGCCGGTGCCTACCGAGGGCGGCGTCCAGCACGAGTATCTCTGCAACGGCGCGTGGTCCTGGTACGCGACGCTGGGCCTCGGCGCCGTGTTGCACACGACGGGCGCGCTGCCGCTGCAGACCTTCGCCCAGCACCTCGGGCCCATCGTCACCGTGGCGGTCGTGTTCACGAACGCGGTCGCGGTGGCGGCGTACGCGATCACGGTGCGGCGCGGCAAGACGACGCGGATGACGGGCAACGTCGTCTACGACTTCTTCATGGGCGCGGTGCTCAACCCACGCGTCGGTCGGGTGGATCTCAAGTTCTTCACCGAGATCCGCGCCTCCTGGATGCTCTTGTTCCTCTTCACGGCGTCCGCCGCCGCCGAGCAGCACGCGCAGACCGGGCGGCTCTCGGGGTCGATGATCTTCCTCCTCGTCGCGCACGGCCTCTACACGAACGCCGTGATGAAGGGCGAGGAGTGCGTCCCCACCACCTGGGACGTGTTCCACGAGAAGTGGGGCTGGATGCTGGCGTTCTGGAACATGGTGGGCGTGCCCATCGTCTACAGCTTCAACGCGTTCTACCTGCTCCGGCGGCCGGAGGTGGATCTGCCCGTCGCGGCGCTGGTGGCGCTCTACGTCGCGCTGTTCGCCGCGTACTACGTCTGGGACACGTCGCAGAGCCAGCGCAACCGCTTCCGCATGATGCGCCGCGGGACCTACGTCCCGCGCAAGACGTTCCCACAGCTGCCGTGGGGCACCTTGCGAGAGCCGAAGGCGATGCAGACGCGCGCCGGCAGCGAGCTCCTCGTCGACGGCTGGTGGCGCTACGCGCGCAAGCCTCACTACACGGCCGACATCGTGATGGCGCTCACGTGGGGGCTCTGCTGCGGTCTGTCGGGCGTGCTCCCCTACCTCTACCCGGCGTTCTTCCTGGTGATGATCCTCCACCGCGCCGCGCGAGACGAGGCGCGCTGCCGGAGGAAGTACGGAGAAGACTGGGACCGGTACCGCGAGGCGGTCCCTCACCGCTTCATCCCCTACGTCTATTGAGGAGGACCGCCTGCGGCTCGCGGGGCGCTCCTCGCCGCGGAGCGGTCGCGGGTGCGCCCTGGCCCTGGGCGGCACGCCCCTGTAACCTCCCGGCGTGCGTATCGGGAGAGCCGCCGTCTTCGCGCTGTGGATCGCGCCTCAGGCGGCGTGTCGGGTGTCCGCGCCGGTGGCCGAGCCGGTGCCCGTGGACGTCACGCCCGGGAGTCTGGTCGCGGCGTCGGACGCCGCCGATCGCTCCGACTGCGACGCGGTCTGTCTGCAGCGGCTGGTCGGCCGCTACGACTCCACCTGGGGGGCCGCGACGTTCGAGGTCGAAGGGAGCGATCTGCTGGTCCGCTACGGGCGCGGGAGCATGCGCTGTCGGGTGGGGGCGCGGTCGCTCGACTGCGCCTGGCAGGAAGGTGCGGCGACGGGCCGCGCCCGCTTCGTTCGTGCGTCCGACGACCGCCTCGAGGGCTCTTGGGGCAACGGAGCGAGCGCCGACGACGGGGGCGCCTGGATCTTCACGCGGGGCGGGTCCCGCCCAGCGCCCGACGGCTTCGGCGGTGTCTACGACACGAACTACGGTCCCGTCAGGCTCGTCCAGCAGGGAGACGAGGTTCGTGGCGCCTACGACCGAGGGAGCCTCGCGTGCCGAGCGGCCGGGGCGACGCTCGCGTGCGCGTGGGCCGAAGGGGACGCGGTCGGGCGCGCCCGCCTCACCCGAACGCCGGACGGGTCCCTGGAGGGCACCTGGGGCCACGGGGAGAGCGCCGACGACGGCGGCGCGTGGACCTTCGTCCGGCGGTGATCGCGCGCGGGCTCAGGGCTTCGCGCGCCTCCGAGAGCTCGCGCCGAGGTCCCACCCGCTCCCGCGCGCGCGCGCGAGGTGCCAGGTGGGCATGATCGCGCCGCTGAGGCGGAGCTCGCCCAGCACGCCTACGCGGAGGCTTCGCGCCACCTCCCGCGCGCTCGCCCCCGCAGGCGGCTTGGCCGCGACATCGGGCGCCCGGCTCGGGTCGTCGAGCGTCGCGAGGGAGATCGCCTCTCCTGCGACCCCGGGCGCGACGGGACGCAGCGCGTGGCACGAGAGCATCGGCTCCCCGCGGCGGCGCTTGGCGAGGATCTCCGAGGCCGAAGCGCGGCGAACACGCACCTCGTGGCCCGGCCTCGAGAGCACGTCAGAGAGGGCCTTCGCGACCTCCACCAGGTGCGCCGAGGCCGCGTCCGCGTAGACGTCGATCGGCGTGTCGTCCCACGCGACGGAGTCGGAGCCCTCCGGCAAGGCGCCCAGGTTGAGGTGCCCGAGGCGCGCCTTCGGCAACAGATCGAGCAGACGCTGGAGCGCGCCAGCCTTCGCGATGGTGCCGGACTCTCTCGTCGCGGCGACCACCAGGAGCCCGACGGCGCCCAGGTCGAATTTGACCGACCCGCTCCGGCTCCCGAAGAGCCCCGATCCGAGCCAGCCCAGATCGTGGCGGCCAGCCTCGAAGTCGCGGAGGCTCTGCTTCAGGTCCGCGGCCTGCTCGACCACGATCTCGTCGAGGAAGGAGGCGCCGGTCGACGCGTGGGCGTTCCTCCTGAGCGTCAACGTCCCGCTCGACCGCGTCGCCGCGAAGGGGCCGGTGCCGTCCGGGCGGGCCGGATCGAACCCGCGCGGCGTGATGGCCGCGACGGGTGACGAGAGCGCGCGGGCCGACGAGAGCGCCGCGCCGCGCATGACCACCGTGAGCGGCTCCTTGGGATGCCCGCTCACCTCTCCGAGCGCGTGGAGCGCGGCGGCGCCCCCTAGCGCCCGCGCGCGCTGGATGCTCGCGATGACGTCGCGCGCGTCCAGCCCCTTGCCCGCGGCGCTCCGCAGACCCGGGCGGAGGCGGACCGCTGTTCCGTAGGGCTCCTGCGTGGGCATCGACTCTGCGAGGGCGGGGCGGAGGCCCAGCTTGGGATCCGGGACGAACAACGTGTCGAAGAGCGCGCCGCCGAAGAGCGCGCCGCCCGCGTCGGTGAGATCGTGTGGATCGACGGATCCGAGGCTCCAGGGCACCGCGAACGAGAGGCGCCCCCCGAGCGGCGTCCTGCCGAGGCCGCGCGCCGAGCCCGGCCAGAGCGCGGCGGCGCCCGCGGCGAGCAGCAGCGCGCGGCGCGAGAGGCCGCTCATCGCGCGACGACGATCTCCGCTGGCGTCGCGAAAACGAACGGCGCTCGACCGGGCCCGTCCGGCGGGCAGACGCCGAGGGCCTGAACGCCCGCGGCCACCGGGACGCGGAGCTTTTCCACAGGAGCCTTCCGGCTGCGATCCCAAGAGTAAACGACGATCGCGTCCGGGGTCCCCCGCTCCACGTCGAGCGTGGTCAGCAGCTCGGGGGTGCCGTCCTGGTTCAGGTCGCCGAGCGCGAGCTGCGCTCCGCCGGAGGGGAGCTTGGCCGTCGCGCCCGAGTCATCGAAGATCTCGATCCCGCCGTCCTCACGCCCGGCCCACACCTCGAAGGGCCTGCCGTCGGCGGTCACGAGCTGGGCGCCCGCCACGGCGTCGTAGCGCCCACCCACGGACGCGCGTCGGGGCGGGAGCGTCGCGGCCGAGCACGCCTCGAGGGGGCCGGTCACGGTCGGCGCCTCGAAGCGCGCGCACGAGAACGAGCCGCCGTCCGGCACCGCGAACCCGACGTGCGACGCGACGAGATCGAGGCTGGGCCCGAGGCGCGCGCTCTTCCATCGGTCGGTGATCGACACCACGACCTCCCGGGTCGCGCCCGTGTCGTCCAGCGACGGTGAGCTCACGAGCGCCGCCGCGACGGGCTCCCGCAGCGGTGTCGGATCCATCGGAGAGAGGTCGCTCCAGGGGCGCGCGACCACCGGCGCGGCCTTGCCTTCGCGGAGGCGGACGAGCGTCACGCGGTCCGGGCTCACGCTCACGATCTCGTGGGCGCCGTCGCGATCCAGGTCTCCGCACGCGAGGGCCAGGACCTGCGACTCGAAGGCCCGCCCGACCGACATCGACACCGGGGACACGAGCGGCACGGGCTCGAGATGGCTCCTGACCTCCGCGTCGAGCGGGGCCTCCGCGAACGCGTGGGCGACGGGGCCCGGCGCCGGGTTCCGCACGCGAGCCCAGACCGTCGGCGGGACGGGGTGAACGTCGGCCGTGGCGAGGAGGCGCCCGCGCTCGACGCGCACGCGGAGAAACACGACCGCGGTCGACCTCCGGGCGCGCACGACGGCCCCCTCGAGCGGCTCGGTCCTCGTCGGGCTCGACCAGCCCCTCCGTCCGGACAGCTGCGCTGCGACGAGGAGCGCGAGGGCCTCGCCGCGAGGGGCCTTGACGTCGGCGTCGAGGGGCGCGACCGCGACGACCACCGATCCCTCGAGCTTCGGCAGCGCCTCCGCGAGCGCCTCCGCCACCGTCGCGACGGCAGGCTTGCTGCGTGCGGGAACGGGCTGCGCAGCGGAGGCCTCCGGCTTCACGCTCGGCTTGGTCTCGGGCGTCTTCGGGCCTGCCGGGGGCGCGGGCTTCGGGAGAGCGGGCTGGGCGCCTCCGACGGAGGCACCGAGCGCGCAGGCGGTGACGAGCGCGAGGGTGGCGACGACTCTCACAGGCTGAGGATACGCACTTTGCCTCGCGGGAGCGCGTCGAGAGACCACCGGCGACGCGACGCTCGACGGCGCGTGCCAGCCGGTCCACCCTCCCGGCCGCCCCATGCACATCACGGACCCCGGCTTCTTCTCACGCGGCTGCATCGTCCTCCCGCCGAGCCCGCACGTCACCGTGGAGGCGCTCCTCCACGAGCTGCAGCAAGCGTGGGCACCGCGCGGCTGCGAGGTCTACAAGACCGCGCTCATCGGCGCCGATCTGGTCCTCAAGCGGAGCGCCTTCACCGGCATCGCGCTGAAGATCAACCACGCGCCGGCGCGGACCGAGATCCTGTTCAACCCTTTCTCCCCGTCGGTGTGGGCTCGCCTGATGGCGATGGGTCTCATCCCCATCTTGATCCTCAAGGCCGGACCGTGGAAGGCGCTCGCCGAAGAGTTCAAGTCGTACGTGCGACAGTGCCCGATGCTCCTCGGGCAGGGGGGCGGGGGGTACGGGCCGCAGCCCCAGCTCCTCGGAGGCCACGGCGGCATGCCCGCGCAGCTCGGACCGGCCCAGCCCCCGGCGGCCCCCCAGCAGCAGGGCTACCCCCAGCAGCAGGGCTACCCGCAGCAGCAGGGCTACCCGCAGCAGCAGGGCTACCCGCAGCAGCAGGGCTA
>CAZBJI010000014.1:52930-76327 GCA_964492175.1 uncultured Polyangiaceae bacterium
CCGCAGCAGCAGGGCTACCCGCAGCAGCAGGGCTACCCGCAGCAGCAGGGCTACCCGCAGCAGCAGGGCTACCCGCAGCAGCAGGGCTACCCGCAGCAAGGCCCCGGCGCCCCGAGCGGCGGCCAGGGCGGCTGGAACTGACGTCCGCCGGCTGCGCTGGCCTCCTCTGCGGCCACCTGTGTCCTAGCGAGCGGACACCGACGAAGCCGCTCGGAGAGAACGTGGCCAGAGTCGTAGGCATCCGGTCGGCACGACTCTTGATACTCCTGGGGCATGATGAGACCCAAGGCCCTCGGGTGGATGGCGGTGCTGATCGGCGTGGTCGCGCTCGCGGCGTGCGACGGAGAGTCGGACGGCGAGGGCGGCGGTGGCGTCGCGGCTTGCTTCGAGCCCACGCTCGACGTCGGGCTGTGTGACCCCGCAACCGCGACGTTCTCGCTGACCTCGACGAACCCCTACTACCCGCTCATCGTGGGCAACGCGTCGGTGCTCGAGGGCACGGAGGACGGCCAGCTCATCCGGGTCGAGCGCGTCGTCCTCCCGGACACCGAGATCGTGGATGGGGTCGAGACCCACGTCCTCGAGGCGCGCGAGTTCATCGACGGCGCCCTCTACGAGGTGGCGCGGAACTTCTACGTGGAGGCGTCGGACGGGACGGTCTGCTACTTCGGCGAGGACGTCGACTTCTACGAGAACGGCGCCGTGGTGAACCACGACGGCTCCTGGCGCGCGGGCGTGGACGGCGCGAAGCCAGGCATCATCATGCCGGCGAGCCCGGCCGTGGGCGACGGGTACTACCAGGAGAACGCGCCGGGCATCGCGCTCGACATGGGGCGGGTGGCGGCGGTCGGCTTGAGCGACACGTTCGGCGGCACCTCCTACCCCGACGTCATCCGCGTCATGGACTCGAACCCCATCGACGATGAAGATCCCTGCGAGGAGGAGGAGAAGCTCTACGTGCCGGGGGTCGGGGAGGCCGCCGACACCTCGAAGCGGCTCATCTCCTTCACCCCGGGCGGCGCGGGCGGGTGATCCGGCGCGCCCCGCTCACTCGATGGTGGAGTCGATCACCGTGATCGGCGTGTCGTCGTGGTTCGAGATCTGAGGGTAGGTCGGGTACCACGAGCCACCTTCGTTGTCCGTGATGACGCTCTTCTCGATGTGGATGTCCCCGGAGTGGTCGTTCGACACGAAGAAGATGGCGCTGCCGTGCGTGGTCACCACGTTGTGCTGGATCTTCACGCCACAGAGGGTGAGCGTCATCGTGTTGCCGTCGTTGTAGATGGCGCCGCCGCTCCCCCCGCCCGGCGTCCCGGCCTGGGCGGGGTTGCCGCCGACCCCGATCGCGTGGTTGTGGGAGAACAAGCTGTTGTAGATCGACCACGACACGCCGATGGAGCTCACTCCCCCGCCGTTCGAGCACGTGTTGCCGAAGCCGTCGGCGCCGCCGAAGGTGGTGTTCACGACGTAGACGGGCTCGTCCTGGAACTGATCGAAGGTGCGGATGGCCGCGCCGCCTACGTCGGGGCCGTCGTCGGCGCAGACGTTGTTGAAGAAGCGGGCGTTGACCACCTTGAGGCGCCCGCCGCGAGCCCAGATGGCCCCGCCCCCGTCGTGCTCGGCCTCACCCCTGGAGTTGCCGCCGAGGAAGGTGATGTTCTGGACCGTCAACCTCGGGTGGTCCTGGTCGTTGCAGTTCGGGGTGGTCCAGTGCTGCGCCTCGTCGCACGTGTTCATGTAGAGGATGCGGGTCGTCCCACCCCCGTTCAACGTGACGAGCCCGCCGCCGTCGATCACGATCTCGGGGCCGGTGTCGTTGAAGATCTTAGCAGGCCGGTCGAGCGTGATCGTGACCGGGTCGGGGCCGCAGTCGAACGTGACGACGCCCCCCAGAGCCACCGCCGAGATGAACGCGTCCGCCGTGCAGCTCGCGGGGGCGCCGGTCCCCACCACGGTGCGCGGGCTCGTGCTGTCGGCGAGGCCAGCCGCCGCGGGCACTGGACAGTCGCCGTCCGGGTTGCCCGCGGGCGGACCGTCCGCCGGGTCCTGCAGCGGGTTCGGCACGTCCACGCTGCCGCCGTTGCCTAGCCCCGCCCCGGCTCCAGCCGTGCCGGCCTCGTCGCCGCAGCCGGGCGCGATCGCAACGCAGAGTGACGCGACAGCCGAGACGAGGTGAGCGCGCATCCGGACCTCTGTGCCCAGCGTAGCGCGTTCCTGCGGAGCGCGGACGTGTCAGGCGGCCGGTCGCGGTGGCCGGAGGAGTCGGAGCCCGGCTGGGACGAGGACGAGCGCGACCACCAGGGTGGAAGCGTTGCCCAGCGCGCCGACGACGCCGAGATCCCGAAGCCCCTCGTAGTCGGCGAAGGCGAGCGCGACGAAGCCCGCCGAGGTCGTGAGGGCCGTCGCGAAGACCGGCCTGCCTTGCACGACGAGCGCGCGCGCGATCGGGTCCTCGCCCGCGGCGACCGGCGCGCGCGCCTGGTGGAGCAAGAACATGGCCTCGTCCACCGAGATCCCGAGGAGCACGGGGATCACCAGGGCGGAGTAGATGTGGAGCGGGACCGCCGCGAGGCTGGCAGCGCCCAGCAGGGCGCCCAGACCGACGGCCAGCACGCCGACGGCCAGGGCGACCTCGCGCGCGCTCCGCAGGCTGACGACGAGGAGGCCCACGACCAGCGCCGCGGCGACGAGCCCGAGGCGTGGCAGCTCCTTCCCCAGGACCGAGCGCAGATCCGCCTCGAGCCTCGCGTAGCCGGTGACGGCGGCCGAGCCGTCGAGCGCTCGCGCAGCGCTCTCCAGCCGCGCCGCGGCGCCCTGCGGATCGCGCACGTGCACGTGCAGCGCCGCGAGGTGCGCGCCCCCGTCGGTGGCGAGGTAGCGCGCGCCGAGCACCTCGCGGTCGCCCGAGAGGAGCTCCGCCGGGGGGATGACGTCGGCGGGTGGGGCGCGCATCGCTGCGAGCGCGCCCTGGAAGCGGCCGATCTTGAAGCCGGCCTCGACGAGCGCGCGCTCGAGCTCGGCCGCCTTGGACGGCAAGTCCAGGCCGTCCCGCTCGGCCAGGCGCTCCCGCTGGGTCGCCTCCGAGGGCGCGACCGCGACGAGGGCGTCCACGCGCGCGACGAGCTCGGTCTGCGACGCGAGCCCCTCGGCGAGGACGTCGGCACGCCGCATCGCCTCCTCTCGCGTGGAGGCCTCGACGAGCACGATGAAGGGCTGGGGCCGCCCGCCGAACAGCTCGAAGACGGCGCGCTCGACCTGGAGGGACGGGAGCTTGTTCGGGCGCACGGCGACGAGGGAGTCGGAGACGTGTACGCCGGTGACGAGCACCGACGCGCCGCAGGCGAGCAGCAGCCCGACCGCGACGCCCGCGCGCGTGCGCGTACCCGTGAGGGCGCCGAGGGCGCGCAGGAGAGGGCTCGCGCGCTCGCGCGGCGCCGCTCCGCGCTCGAGCCAGGCCCCGATGGCCGGCGTGACCACCACGATGGCGATCGCGGTGAGGATCTCCCCCGCGGCGCAGAGGAGGCCGAGCTGCGCGAGCGCGTCGACGCTGGAGAGCGACAGGCTGGCGAACGCGACGCCCGCGATGGTCGCGGCGACCAGCACGGGCCGGGCGGCCCGCCGTCGCGCCGCGTGGGCGGCGTCGCTCGGGGAGAGGCCCTCCCTGCGGGCCTCGAGGAGGGCCGCGTAGACGTGCACGCCCGTGTCGAAGCCGACGCCGACGACCACCGACGTGAAGGCCACGGCGATCGCGCTGATGCCACCCGGCCACGCCGACGCGAGCGCGGCGGTCCAGAGCGTACCGAGCGCGAGCGGCGGCAGGATCGCGAGGAGCGCCCGGGCGCGCCGGAAGACCAGGGCGAACGCGAGGCTCGCCAAGACCGTGGAGATGATCCCGCTCCGCGTGAGGTCCGCGCGCAGCAGCTCCTCCATCTCGGCGGCGACGGAGTGCGGCCCCGTCACGCCGATCCGAACCTCCGGGTGCTCGCGGCGTATCGCCGCGAGCGACGCGTCGACGTCGGCCACGAACGCCTTGGCCTCGGCTCCGCGGAGGGCTTGGCCTCGCGACTTCAGGACGACCAGGTGCGCGCTCCCATCCTCGTTCGCGAAGAAGCCGTCGCTCCGCGCAGGCACCCCTGCGCTCACGCCCTTGCCGTCCGGTCTCACGAGCTCCGAGAGACGGAGCGGATCGGCAGAGAGAGAGGCCGACAGCGATCCGGTCCCGGGGAGGAGCAGCAGCTGCTTGGTCCCGGCGAGCCGCTCCCGCATCCCCTCCGGGGTGAGCGCGGCGGCCAGCCGTTCTCGCGCTGGGGCGTCCGCGGTGCGCCACAGGAGCAGCGGCGCGTGGGTGCCCGATGCCTCGACGCGCTCGCTGGCGAACGCGACGGTCTCACGACCTCGGAGCCCTACGGCGACGGCGGTGGCGACCTCGGCGTTCTCCTCCGGTCGCGGCCCCTCGATCAGGATCACGCCGACGCCCCCGCCGGCGAACGTCCGCAGGTAGCGAGCGAGCACCGCTCCATCGCCCTGGGAGGGCAGGAGCGCCGCGAGATCCGGGTTGAGCCGCACGAAGCCCGTGACGATCACCGCGGCGACCGCGGTGACGAGCACGACGGCCGCGACGGCCAGCCGCTCCCGGAGCGCGCGGGGCGTCAATGCCAGGCGGAGGCTTGGCGAACGGGCTGGCCCGTCCGATCGTGCTCCGCGAGGAGCTCACGCGTCTTGTCGGCGCAAGCCACGCACGAGGCGAACTGGCTGCGGTGATCACAGGTGAGCCAGGTCGCCGTCTTCGCGGGCTCGTCGAAGTCCTCCTCGTCGAGGTGCCGACCGCACGCCGTGCAGTGGATGTGGGCGTGGCGCTGGGGAGCCTCCCCCGCGGGGCGCGGGCCGGCGATGGCCTTGCGCTCCTTCTTCGTGAGCCTCTTGGCGCGCTTCATGTTCGCACGCCTATACCACGGCCGAGATCGTCTATGTTGCGTGCCAGTGGCCCGCCGCGCGCTCCTCGTCTCCGTCGTCCTGAGCGCGGCGGCGCTCTTCGCGGGGATCGCCCCAGCGGCGCGCGCCCCACATCTGCGCGCGCCCGGTCCCGGCCCGCAGGGGCGACCGGCTGGCTTCGAGGTCGTCCTCGAGAACGCGAGGTGCGAGGGGTGCCACGCCGAGATCGCCGAGGAGTGGCGAAGCTCCCTGCACCGCGCTTCCTCCGAGGACCCCATCTTCCGCAAGGCCTACTCCGTCGAGCCGGCCGGGTTCTGCGTGGACTGCCACGAGCCCGAGGGGGTGGCTTCGGTCGGGACGGCGTGCGTGACCTGCCACGTGGTGGACGGACACGTCGTCGGTGCGCGCGCGCGCGCGGCCGATGGCGGCGTACACGCCGTCCGCGCGGCGCCTTGGATGCGCACGCCTGCCGCTTGCGCGTCGTGCCACCAGTTCGACTTCCCCGGCCGCAAGACCCCCATGCAGGACACGGTGCGGGAGCACGCGCGGTCCTCGCGGAGCGCCGAGAGCTGCCAGAGCTGCCACATGCCGCGCGTCGCTGGCGCGGACGGTCGGGCGCACGCCCGCCATGACTTTCACGTGATCGGGGACCCAGACATGCTCCGGCGCGCCGTGGCGGTGTCCGCGGCGGCCGGCCCCACGGAGGACGAGGTCGTCGTGACGCTGGTCCCGGCCGCCGTGGGGCACGCGTTCCCGACCGGTGACATGTTTCGACGGCTCGAGGTGCGCGCCTCGGCCGTCGACGCGCGCGGCGAGGTGACGCAGGTCGGCAAGAGCGTCCCGCTCGGGCGGGTCTTCAGCGCCGAGGACGAGGGCGGCGCGCACACGGGGCGGAGGCAGATCGCCGACCGCAGGGTCCCGCCGCCCGGGGAGGGCGCGGAGCGCAAGGCGATCGTGAGGTTCCCGAAGGCCATCGGCGCCGATCGCGTTTCGTGGCTGGTCGCCTACCAGCGCATGGACGACGACATGGCGCGGGTGTTCGGCCTCGAGCCGCGCAAGGACGAGACGGTGATCGCGCGAGGAGAGCTGCCGCCGCGCCGAGAGCCCAAGGAGCCATCGAGATGAAGCAGAGCGTGGACCCACGAGAACCATCACGCGTACTCCTCGACACGAGGGGTCGCTCTGCGGCGCGCCCGCTCGCACCGACGCCTCGGGCGGTCGCTGCGGTCGTCGCCTTGGTGGCGGCGTGCTCTTCGGCCAAGCCGGAGCCGCGCGCGACCGAGGTGACCGTCGCGAGCGCGAGCGCCGCCCCGCCTGCCTGGTCGGGGTCGCCCGACACGATCGACCTCCGGCTGCGCGAGCGCGCGCCCGAAGGGTTCGCGGTCGACGGCGCCCTGGAGGAGTGGGCGTCGGGCGACCGTGTCCCCGGCGTGCCGTCGCGCTGCGCCGACGGCGCGCGCGCCGCGAAGGAGAAGCAGCGCCCCTCCGCGCCGACCTCGCCGGCGGCGACGACCGTGGACGTCGCGATCACCAAGGCCGGCCTCGCGATCGCAGGGACCCTGCGCGCCGCGGCGAAGGACGGCGTCGTGATCGGTGTCGCGCTCGATCGCCCGGAGTTTCCCCCGATCGGCTTCCTCCAGCGCGGCGGCGGCGTGATGGAGATCACGCAGTGCGAGACCTCGCTCTCGGGGCAGCCGCTGAGCGACGGCGACCGCGCGCAGTGCGAGGCCATGGTCGACGAGGCGCGCAGGTTCGTCGAGGAGAAGAGCGCCGCGTTCGAGCACTACGTGCGCATCGACGAGGCCGGCGTCACCGTCATGGACCTCCGGCGCGCGCCGGTCGCCCTGGCCGGGGCGCGCCACGCCGCGAAGAGGACGGGCGACGCGGTCGCGTTCGAGGTCGCGCTTCCTCTGGACGCGCTGCCGCGCGCCGTCGAGCCGGCGTATCAGTCCTTCGAGCTCGCCGCCGCCACGCTCACCGAGCTCCGCGAGCCCTCACAAGGAATCGACGCGAGCCAGGGGGAGCCGACGGTGGAGGTCGTCGTGCGCAGCCCGATGTCGTCGCTGCCGCCGCGGCGCTGGGCGCGGTTCGAGCGGCGCGAGGAGCTCTCCTTCGCGCCGGATCCCGGGCTCCTCGGTCAGGCGTTGGCGCTGGCCTCCTCGGCGCGGCCCCTCTCGGTCCACTCGTACAGGCCCGCCGCGCCGGGCGAGATCGAGGTCGTGAGGCACGACGGCACGGGCGCCACGCTCACGGCCACGCAGGAGGCGCTCTACCGGAAGGAGCACGAGCTCGGCCCGATCGAGATCGGGACCGTCTACGTAGGCGGTCGCGCCCTCGCGACGCGTCGGGATGGCAACGTGCTCACCGTCGTTCCCTTCGCAGGCGAGCTGGTCGGCAAGGTGCCTCGTGGCGACGGGATCCACTTCGTCGCGCTGGAGGCTGGCACGGACGAGCAGGGCGTCTTGACGGCTTGGTTCCACGTCCTCGGCGTGGACGCGGAGGGCGAGGTCGCCCAGGTGGACGTCGAGAGCCTCCCTCCCGGCCGCGTGACCTGCTTCAGCGCCGAGTACTCGGAGCGGGAGCAGCGGTTCCAGATGTATTGTGCCCCCTTGGACGAAGGGCTCCTGCCCACCGGTCCGGGGGGCACGCGCACGTGGGTCTGGGTGGAGAAGGACGGTGCGTATCGGCTCAAAGGCCGGGGCCGAGCTTCTGGACGATGACGTCGCGGGGCCGCGCGCGGTAGAGGAGGCTTCGCTTGGGCGCCTCGCCCATGATGCCCTCCCAGGTGCGGCGCCGAGGCACCTTCATCTGATCGGCCATGGCCGCCGGGAAGCCGGTCAGGGGGTCCACCTCCTCGAGCAGGATCGCGTGCTGGTGGACGCGGTCGTCGCGCTTGAGCCCCTGGATCGCGAGGACGTCGCCCGCGCGGAACTCGTGCGCGTGCTCCGAGAGGAAGCGGAAGAAGTCGTCGCGCCGCCCGAAGGGGATGCGCTCGGCGCCCTCGAACCGCCGCACGTCGAAGAGCTCCGCGCGCTTCTCCGCGAACTGACCGAACCCGATCACGCCTCGGCTCTGCGTCTCGTAGTCGGCGAAAGAGAGCGCGCCGCGGATCCTCGCCGGCTTCTCGCCGCGGGGTCGGAACCACCCTCCGGCGGCGCGCTCGTAGGAGTCGAGGACGAAGTCGACGCAGACCTGGGGCGGGTGAGGGCGCCCATCCGGCAGGTACACGGTGTAGCGCTGCCCGTCGACCTCGAAGCCGTGCCGCCCCGAGAGGTACGCGCTCATCCAATGGGGACGCAGCGAGCCGTCCTTGTCGGGCCCCTTCTCGTCTCTCGGGCGGTCGAAGGGCAGCGCGTCGTCGAGCTGCGCCGTCACGGCCGCGCGGAGCCTGGCCTCGGCCGCGCGCCGCCACGCGGTCGCCTCCTGGTGTGCGCGCACGCGATCGCGGACGGCGCGCGGCTCGGCGAGACAAGCGAGATCGAGCTTCGCGCCAGAGCTCTCGAGGACGGCGCGGGCCGTCGTCTCGCCGAAGCGGAGCCGCGCGAGCAGGCCCCGCTCGGTGGCGCGCTCGATGCCGACGCGGTCGAAGCCCACCCGCCGCGCCAGGCCGACGACGTCGCGGTGCACGGGCGGCCCGGCCGCGGCGCCCTCGGGGCGCACCCTATCGAGGAAGAGGATGGTCGCGGTCTTCCCTGCGCGCGGCCCGTCGGCGAAGACGTACTCGGGGTGCTTGCCTGCCTTGCGCTCGAGGGTGAAGGTCTCCTCACCTCGGTCGAGCACCAGTCGGTCCTCGTCGAAGAGGTCCGTGAGCTTGACGCGCTGCTCGAGCTCGAAGGCGTCCTCGGGCTGATCGGCGAAGAGGTAGCCCTCGCGCATCACGACGCCGCGGAGCCCGGCGCGGTCGTGCTTGTTCCGCGCCACGAAGCGCGTCATGCGAGTGCCCGGGAGATCCTTCGCGAGGCGCTCGCGCCCCTGCTTGGAAGCTTCGCTCTCGTCGGGGCGGGGGGGGCGGACAAGGTAGGTCATGGCGCCGCGCGCTCGTCCCAGGAACGCCGCGCGTCGCTCGCCGAGCTCGCGCGTGCCGGGCTCGGCGGGCGCGCGCTCCAGAGCGGCCCACCTGGCCTCGCACGCGACGAGGTCCGGGTCGCCGGGCTCCTCGCCGAGCTCGCGGGCCGCGGCGGAGGGCGCGTCGGAGGGGGCGCCCCCGGCTGGTGCGCGATCCGCCCGGCACGCCGCGCCGCTCCACAGCGCGCCGAGGAGCGCGGTGAGGGTCAGGATGCCGCGGGCCATGCGGGTGATACGTCGCACGTGCCCCAGGATATTCCGCTCGCGGCGGGCGGGGAGGGCTCGGTCAGAACGTGAACGTCATGCTGAGGCAGATCGAGCTCAGGGCGTCGTTCTGCGCCGGCTCGCCCACGCCCTTCAGCTCGGCCACGTCCCCCGGGGCGCCGGCGGCGCAGCAGACGTGGGTGGAGTCGTCGCCGTGGTTGAACTCCTTGTGGGCGTAGAAGCCCTGCTTGCCATCGCGCTCGAAGACGACCAGCTCGATGGCCTCGCCCCAGTCGGTGTTCTTGCCGCCGGCCTCCTTGGGCTGGCTCGTGTGCGCGAGCTCCTTGACGATCTTCGCCCCGGCGAGCTTCGCCTTGGCGTCGGCGAGCTTCATGCACTTCTCTCCGTCATCCTGCTCGTGATTCGCGATGAGGATGGCCCCCTTGTTCGCGCCCGAGGTCAACGTCCCCCACTTCTTCTCGCGGTTGGCGCCCGCGACTGCGATCTTCACGCCGTCCGGCGCGCTGACCTCGAACCCCTCGAGCCCGGGGACCTTCTGCTTCTTGGCGCCATCCGGGAGCTTCAGCAGCTTCGCGAGATCCTCGGGCGTGATCTCCTTGGGCTCGGCGCCGGCGGCGGCCGAGGCGGCTGCGCTGGCCGTAGGAGCGGCCTTGGCGCTCGCGGCGGCGCTCGGCTTGGCGCTGGCCGCGGGCGCGGACGATTTCGCCGCGGCCGAGGCGGAGCTCGCGCCCGGCGCTGGGGCGTTGTCGCAGCCGGCGACGAACAGGGCAGGGACGAGGGCGAACGAGGCGAGGGCGGGGCGGAGGTTCATGAGGCGCTTCTTACGCGTCGGCGCTCGCGTTCTTCCCGCGCGCGCTCACTCCGCGGGGCGGGCTCGGTCCGGCCCGACGCTTCGCGCTCCCTTTGGGTTTCGAGATCGGCTCTCGGCCCACGCTGCTACCCTGCGGGGATGCGGAGCCAGCCTCGAGTCTGGACGTCGGCGCTCGCGCTCGTGCTCGGCTGCGCAGGCGCCCAGCCTCCGCCCGCGGGGGGCGGGCTGCCGCTGCCGCAGCCGCAGCCGGCCGCGCTGCGCCTCGCTCCCGCCGAGCACACGCAGGACGACGCCGCCGACCCGGCCCTGGCCCCGCGGCCCATCGGGGGCGGGGACCTCGGCGAGGTCGTCGCGGTCGCGGCCGCGGGGGACCGAACCTGCGTGCTGCCACGCGGGCGCCCGCCGCGGTGCTGGGGACGGGCGTGGGACCCGACGCATGACTCGAGCGGGGGCGCTGCGGTGTCGCTCACCGGGCTCTCGTCCCTCGCCACGAGCCGTGCCCATAGCTGCGGGTTGACGCAGCGCGGGACCGTCAGCTGCTGGGGCGACGGCCGTGCGGGTGAGCTCGGCCAGGGGCCGCCGCCCCCCCCGCCCCCGCCGCCGCGTCCGCCGCGGCGCGTCCCTCCCGGGAAGATCGTGGTCGACTGCTGGGGTTCCTCCGAAGGGTCGGCACCGCCCAACCCCAGTCTGCCGATGGAGCGCCTGGTGAGCCCCGTCCCCCACGTCGCGGGCGCGACGTCCGTAGCGGTCGCCGCGGGCGTCAGCTGCGCGCTGACACGTCGAGGCGCGGCGTGTTGGGGCACGCCAGCCTCGCGCGTCGGATCCGACGAGCCAGCGAGCGATGGGCTGCGCGCGGCGGCCCCCGTCACCCTCGCGCACCTCCGCTGCGACGCCTTCGGACCTCCATCCGCGGCGTGTGCCGAGGCGAAGCGGCCGGTGTGGCTCCGCGCGACCGCGGGAGCGGAGAGCCTGGTCGCCGTCGGATCGCACGCGTGCGTTCTCTTCCCGACCGGCCGCGTCGCCTGCGCCGATATCGAGGACCTCTCGGCCGCGCGCGTCGGCTTCCCCTCGCCCGAGGCCGTCGTCGTCGCGGCGATCGGAGGGGCGAAGATGCTCCGCGCCACCGCGCAGCGCGCCTGCGTCATCGACGAGGCGGGGGCGCTCGCGTGCTTCGATCCGCGGGCCGGCGCGGGGGCGATCCCCGCGCTCGAGGTTCGGCTGACCGCGCCGGTCGTCGACTTCGCCGAGTCCGCGGGGACCCCCGATGGCGTGGCCGGCCACGCGTGCGCCGTCACCGCGGACGGGCGCGTCTCTTGTTGGGGTCGAGGGGATCGGGGGCAGCTCGGAGACGGCCGGAGGATCACGTTCCGTGCCGAGCCCGCGGCGGTCGACGGTATCGACGACGCGGTCGCCGTCGCCGTCGGCGCCTCCCACGGCTGCGCGCTCCGGCGCGGCGGCGAGGTGTGGTGCTGGGGCGCGTCGTTGGACCACGCGTCGCGCGCGGTGGAGCGCGCCAACCGCCCGTCGCTCGGTGACTAGGCCCGCGTCGCGGCGAGGACGATCGCGAGCGGGTGCCCGCGGTGCTTCTCGAACCTCGGGTACGTGGCGATGAGGGCGTCGTCGACGATCGGCTCGACCAGCTGGTCGAGCGCGAGCCCCGCGCCGCGCAGCGCGCGGAGGTAGTCCGAGACGAGGTGCACGTGCGACGGGAGCTCGTACTCGACGCCGTGCTCACCGTGTACGAAGTGCGGAGGGACGCCCTTCAGGAGGAAGAACGGGTGATAGACCGACACGACGAGCCGGCCGTCGCGTCGGAGGGGCCGCGCCAGCTCGGCGAACGCGCGATCGAGGGCCTCGACGTGCTCGAGCACGAGCGCGTTCAGCACCACGTCGAAGCTCGCCTCGGGCACCGGCAGGGACGCGAGCGACCCGACGAGGAGCTCCGCCCCCGCGTGCTTCTCGCGCGCGACGTGGAGCATCGCTTCGCTGGGGTCGACCCCGATCGCCGCGGCGCCCTGCGCGATGAGCCAGCCGAGATGGCGCCCGGTCCCACAGCCTGCGTCGAGCACGCGCTTGCCCGCGACGTCGCCCACCAGGGCGCGCACGATCGGCTCCTCGATCCACACGAGGCCGTTCGGGTACGCGTCGTACGACGCCGCCCACAGCGAGTAGCCCTCCGCGGTCGAGACACGGACGCGATCCATGAGGCGCGACGCTAGCATTGGCCCTCCCTTGCGCCAGCCAGCCGGAGGGGCCGACAATGGCGCATGGCGCATCTTCGAGCGTGGGCCTCCTCGTGTGTGCTCTTCGTCTTCCTCCCGGCGTGCAGCAGCGAGGTCGACGTCCCTACGGGCGCCGGCGGCTCGGCGGGCGGCGCGCCGGTCGGCGCGGGGCCGGTGTCCGGGTCGGGCGCGACCGGCGGCACCGGGGCCCTCTCCGCCGGCTCCACGTCCACCAGCTCGGGCGTGACGGCGACCGGGAGCACCGCGACCGGCGCGATGATCTGCCCCTCGCAGTCACCCTGCGGCGCGTGCGTCTCCATGGCCTGCCCCGAGGTGTGGTGCGCCTGCGGCGAGAACTCCGAGTGTGGCGCGCTGTTCCTGTGCTTTCAGGGGTGCGCGGACGACGCCTGCACGCAGGCTTGCCTCGGTTCCCACCCGGACGGCATCGCGGACGCGGTGCTCGTGACCGGCTGCGCCACGGATCCTTGTGGCGCGAGCTGTCCGATGGCCATGAACCCGATCTCGCCGTGTGAGGAGTGCCTCTACACGAGCTGTGAGGATGAGATGAACGCGTGCGTCTCGAACCCGGAGTGCACGGGCCTCTGGGCGTGCTTCGGCATGTGCGCGCAGTTCGATCTCACCTGCCAGCAGGCCTGCTACGACACGTACCCCGACGGCGTCGCGCCTCTCGAGGACGTGTTCAACTGCGGCGGGCCGGCGTGCTCCGACCCGTGTCAGGAGTGATCAGTTCTCGACGGTGCCCACCGCGGAGGGCGTGACCGACCATTGGAAGGCGTCGAGGAGCGACAAGGAGTCCAGGATGTTGTCGCTGACGTCGAAGACCTGGAACTCGATCGTCATCGTCTCGCCCGGCACGATCGGCGCCGACGTCGTGAGCCAGTTGGTCGCGCCGCCGGTCACGCCGCCGCCCGCGACGTTGTCCATCCCCGTGCCCGCGAGCGCGGCGGTCCCCGAGGGGCACGTGTAGCAGCCCTTCGCCTGGCACACGTCGAAGAAGCCGTTGTTCACGCTCACCGGGTTGTTCGAGGAGTCGAAGGAGATGTTCTTGTCCGCGGGGATCCCCACCGCGGCGCTCGTGAGGAGCGCGAGGTAGAAGTCGTTGTACGCGGTGCAGGACCAGGTCCAGTACTCGGACGAGAAGAAGCGGAACTTGTAGCTGAACGACTGCGCGTTCGTCGGGACGCGGATGTCGAGCCGCACGTTGATCGAGTCGTTGGCGCCGCTCCCCGCCGGGCAGTTGCCGCTGCAGCCCGCGGAGCTCGGGAGGGCGCCGCCGTGCTGGGCCAGGTAGTTGGCGTTGGGCGTGGAGTCGGAGGCGAAGTCGGTCCCGGAGTTCGGCGCCACGTAGCCCGTGTCGTTCGCGTCGCGCATTCGCCCGCTCGAGATGCCGGCGAGCGTGGGGCCGAGCTGCGGCAGGTTGGTGGCGTTCGTCCCGTACTGGGTCATGACCGCGGCCTGGAAGTTCTGCATGTTCGTGAGCTGCGCCGCCGGCGGGCTCGCGCCGTTCGCCAGGCGGTACTCGGCGGTGATCACGCCCCACTTCTTGAGCGGCAGAGGCGGGTTCGCGGCCGTGGTCTGGCAGAGGTCGATCGCGTTCGCGACGTCCATCGGCGTGACGCCGGTGAACTTGGAGACCGTGCTGCACGCAGCGGGCGCCGAAGCGTCCGGCGTGCCGAAGTCACAGTCGTCGTCGACCATGTTGCCGACGTACTCGAAGGCGCCTGGGTTCACGAGCGCGGGCGTGCCGCACACGACCCCGATCTCGTCGCAGCAGTCGCCGTCGCAGATGGTCCAGCCGTCTCCGTCGAGGTCGGAGATGTCGTCCGCGACGCCGTTGCAGTCGTTGTCGAGGTTGTCGGCGCAGACCTCGGAGGTCGGGAGGACCTGGTTCATGCAGAGCCCGTACCCGTTGCCGTTCGCGTTGCAGGTCTGCGTGCCGGCGACGCAGGTGCCCACGTTCTCGGTCCCGACGGGGCCTTGGTAGCAAGGCTGGGTCATCCCGGGCGTGCACACGCACATGCCCATGGTCTCGCAGCCCGCCATGCCGTCGCAGTCGGCGAAGCCAGGGTCGCAAGCCCCGAGGCCGCAGATCCCATCGACGCACGTGGTCGCGACGTTCGCGGCGTCGGGGCAGTCGTTGTCACACGTCCCGCAGTGCAGCGGGTCGTTCATCGGATCGAAGCACTGGCCCTCACAGCACATGCTGCCGACCGGGCACGGCTGGTCGCTCGCGCAGCCCGCGACGCACGCCCCCGCCTGGCAGATCTCGCCCATGGGGCACTCGGTGTTGATCGTGCACTCGGCCATGCCCGTGCCCGTCGTGGGGCCGTTCGCCGTCCCGGTCCCGTTCTGCGCGCCCGTGCTCTCGGTCGCGGAGCTGGTGTTGCCGCTGCCGTCGTCACCGCCACCGCCGCCGCTGGCGCCGCCGCCGCTGCTGCACGACGCGAGGGGAGCGAGGAGCGGAACCAAGAAGAGGAGCGAAGCGCGACGAAGCATGGACGACCTCCAGCAGCCGCAGGCGGCGCGGCAAGCGCGATCGTCCTCCCTTGTGCGGTACGATGGCAATGGTCCGTCGCAACTATCGCACTGTACCAAAAGGTGCGAGATGTGCGCCTAGCGCGCCGCGCCCTACTGATGCTTGCGGGGCACGGGCTTGGCCGGGATGCCGACGACGGTCGTCTCCGGCTCCACGTCCTTCACCACGACCGCGTTCGCTCCGATGCGCGCGCCGTCTCCGATCTGGATCGGCCCGATCACCTTCGCGCCCGCGCCGATCAGGATGTTGCTCCCGAGCACCGGCGTCTCTCCGTAGCCGTTGTCGCCGATCGTCACCTCGTGCTGCAGGTGCACGTTCGACCCGCCGCGGACCTTGCCGTTGATGACGACGCCGTGCGAGTGGAAGAGGACGAACCCGGGCCCGAAGTCGGCGCCGCGCCCGATGACGCAGCCCGAGAAGGCGTTCAGCTTGTTGAAGAGCATCTCGAGCGGCGCGAGCCCGGCGTCGCGCGAGCCTTGCATGAGCCGGTAGAGGACCATGGACGTGGTGCCGTCCGTCGTCAGCGTCTTCAGCACGGCGCCGCGCTCCCGCGACCCGTAGTACTGCTGGGCCTTCTGCTTGAGATCCTCCCCGAGCATCGCGAGCGCGCGTCGCATCCCTCGCCTTTTCTCACGAGGGCTCGCGCGGGGCAACGGCGATGGCGAGCGGCGGTCGCCGGGCGCGCCGGCCTCGGAGCGGGGGGCCTTTACGCAGGGCACCTTCTTCGGTTTACCTCGGCCCCGATGGAAAGCGGGACGACCGGCGTGCTCGAGGGACGTGACGTGCTCTGCTTCGGCCACGACTGGACCGGAGATCCGCTGTCGAAGACGCACATCATGCGGCTCACGGCGCGGAAGAACCGCGTGCTCTGGATCAACTCGATCGGCTACCGCAAGCCCACGGCGTCGGCGCGCGACATGAAGCGCATCGCGGACAAGCTGAAGAAGTTCACCGAGCGCGTGAAGGAGGTCGAGCCGAACATCTTCGTGCTCGGCCCGCTGGCGATCCCCGTCTACGACTCGCCGCTCGTCCAGCGCATCAACCGCGAGCTCTTGCGGCTGCAGATCCTGGCGGCCATGCGGAGCCTCCGGTTCCAGCGGCCCATCTCGTTCGTGTTCAACCCGACCGGCTCCGTGGTGACGGGCAGCCTGGGCGAGGACAAGGTCATCTACTACTGCGTGGACGAGTTCACCGCGTACTCCGACGCCGGCACGCGGGGGCTCGTGGAGCTGGAGGAGCGACTCCTGCGGCGCGCGGATCTCGTGGTGGTGTCCGCGGAGAGCCTCAGGAAGAGCAAGTCGAGGCTCAACCCGAAGACCGAGCTCGTGCGCCACGGCGTGCAGTGGGCGACGTTCCGGAAGGCCCTCGCGCCCGAGACGGTCATCCCCGACGACGTCGCCAGCCTGCCGAGGCCGATCATCGGCTACTTCGGCCTCATGGCCGACGACTGGATCGACATCCCGCTCCTCGGCAAGATCGCGCAGCGCTTTCCCGAGGCGAGCTTGGTGCTGCTCGGCAAGGTCACCACCGACATGTCGGAGGTGACGCGCCATCCGAACGTGAAGCTGCTCGGCCGAAAGCCCTTCGAGGAGCTCCCGGCGTACTGCAAGGCCTTCGACGTCGCGCTGAACGCGTTCCCCATCAACGAGGTCACGCTCAACGCGAACCCGCTCAAGGTGCGGGAGTACCTCGCCGCCGGGCTCCCCGTGGTGTCGTCGCGCATCCCCGAGGTCGAGGTGCTCGGGGACATCGTGCACGTCGCCGACGATCACGAGGACTTCCTCCGCAAGATCGAGCTCGCGCTGCGGGACCCGGGCCCCACGGCCGCCCGCAGCGACTCCATGAAGGACGAGAGCTGGGAGGGGCGCTTCGAGGAGCTGCGCCGCCACATGGCCAGGCACGGGATCCGGTGAAGGAGGAAGAGCCCGCGAGCGAGCCGCTCGTCGTCCGGCGGCGGTCCCCGCTGCCCTTCCTCGCGGTGGTGGCGGCGCTGGTGCTCGGGGGAGCAGGTCTGGCCTGGTACCTCGCGACGCGCCCCGACCCCTTCAAGATCGTCGTGGCGGTCGACCTCGAGGGGCCGTGGTGGGACGGCTCCGCGCCCGCGGAGGCGGTCGCGGAGGAGGTCGGCGACGGGCTCGACAAGATCGGGTTCGAGGTCGTGAAGACCACCGACCGCGCCGCCATCTCGGCCCTCGCCGCCGCCGCGACCCCACGGGACGCGGCGCGCGCGCTCGGGGCCGGGTTCGTCCTGTCCGCCGACGTGAAGCGCGAGGTCATCGAGCACCCGATCGAGGGGGGGTACTTCGAGCTCCGCGCGGAGGTGACGCTGCGGGTGCAGCACGTGGCGGAGGACCGCGCAGAGGAGCAGACCTTCACGAGCTGGGCAGCCGGCGTCACGCGGGAGGACGCGATGAAGATCCTCCGGGAGCAGATCGCCAACCGCGCGTTCGACGCGGCGCTCCCCCGGCTCACCGGGCACCCGGTGATCCGAGAGAAGCTCGAGCGCGGCGACGTCGGCGCGCTCGTGCGGCTGGACGCGGCGAAGAGGTTCGTCGAGACGCGGCAGCGGCAGGTGGAGGAGGCGGCCGCCGCCGACGCGAAGGTGCTGGCGGATCGCCAGGCCGCCCCAGCGGACCCGGCCCCCATCACGTACCACGGCACGTTCTCGGGCGTGGACTACCTGGGCGGGACGGGGGCGAAGGGCGCCCTCGTGAACCGGCAGGGGCGAAGGCCCTTCTACCACCCGAAGCGGGCCCGGCTCGAGTGGCTGAACGACCTCGAGACCGTCTCGTGGCGCGCGCCGGACGGAGGCGAGGAGGTCCTCTGGTCGGGCTACCACGTCCTCGGCTACCCCGCGGTCGCGCCCGAGGGCTCCCCCGTGCTCCTCGTCGAGGATCTCTTCGGCGGCGCCAAGACGCTCACGGTCATCGACGCGGGCGCGGAGCCGCGCCGCGTCTTGGTCCACAAGAGCGCGCGGTTCGACAACCCCGAGGTCGCGCCGGGCGGAGCGCACGCGGCGATGTACGTGAGGCTCTGCTACGGGTGCTCGAGGGATCTCGCGGTGCTGTCGCTGAAGGACGGCGTCACCGCGTTCCGCCGAGCGAGCGGCTCCGAGGACGAAGGCTACGGCGGGTACGCGTGGCTCGACGCTCGGCGCGTCGCGTACGTCGTCGCCCCGGGCGCGGAGGGGATCGACGGGCGCGCCTCGGAGGAGCTGCGCGTCGTCGACGTCGGCTCCGTGCCGGCGACCGACGCGCTCCTCGTGTCGCTCGGGGAGGATCGCTGCGCGGGCCCGAGCGCGTCGGCGGACGGGCGCCACGTCGTGATGATGTGCGCGGGGCCGACCACCGGGAGCCGCCTCGTCCTGTTCGACACGACCGACGGGAAGCGGACCGAGGCCGGCGTCGCCGGCGCCGCGCCCGCGCTGTCCCGCGACGGCAAGCGCGTCGCGTACACGCGCGGCGCCGACGTGTTCGTCCTCACCTGGGAGGGCCTGACGGAGAAGCGGCGCACGAGGAACGAGTTCGTCGAGCGCAACGTGCAGTTCTCGGCCGACGGAGCGCGCGTCTACTTCGAGTCCCAGGCGGAGGACCCGAACCTGAAGACCCGCACCGTCGGCGTCGTCGCCTCGGTGCCCGCGGACTAGTCTCCTGGCTTCGCGGACCCCGCGCCCGAGGGGAGCCAGAGCCCCACCGTCGCGCCCGTGTCTTCGCCGTTCTTGGCGAACACGCCGCCGCCGTGGGCGTGGGCGATGCGCGCGACGAGCGCCAGGCCGAGCCCGAGCGAGTCGTGCGAGCCCTTGGCGTTGCCGTAGAACGGATCGAAGGCCCGGTCCTCCTCGCCGTCCGAGAAGCCGGGCCCCGCGTCGCGGACCTCGAACGCGACCCGGTCCTCCGCGAACTCGACCGTGACGGCGGTCGCGCCGCCGGCGTGCTTGGCGGCGTTGTCGAGCAGGTTCGAGAGCGCGCGAGCGAGGAGGGTGGCGTCGCATCGCACTTCGAAGGGATCGCCTACCACGCGAGGCTCGAGGGAGAGCCCGGCGCGCTCGAGCGCGCGTCGCACGGAGAGGACTACGTCGAGCGGGCGCAGGCTGAGGGCGGAGAACTCCACGCGGGAGCTCGCGAGGAGCCCCCCTACCAGATCGTCTATCTCCTCCACCTCGTGCTCGAGCTCCGTGAGGAGCTTGCCCTCGCCTCCAGCCCCCCCCGGCGCGTCGCGGAGCATCTCGAGGAGCAGGCGGATCCTCGCGAGCGGCGAGCGGACCTCGTGGGACACCGACGCGAGCAGCTCGCGCTCGGCGGCGAGCTGCTTCTCGATCTTCGCGGCCATGTCGCGGAAGCCCTCCGCGAGCCGGACGATCTCGACCGGGGCGTGAGGAGGGACTCGGATCTCGGCGTCGTACTTCCCCTTGCCGATCTCGGCCGTCGCGAGCATGAGCGTCTCGAGCGGGCGCCCGATGCGCCGGGCGATCTTGTGGGAGGCTGCCCAGAGGACGGCGCCGGCGGCGAGGAGCGCGAGCAGCGCGGCGACGGGGTGGCGATGATCGAAGGCCCGGCACAGCTCGACCTTGCCGAGCGGCGTCCCCGCGCGCGCCGGCCTGAGCGTCATCGCGGGCCGTTCACACGTCGCGCCCACGGTCTCGAGCGGCGCGCCGGTCGCGTCCAAGGTGCGCACGCCCACGCTGAGCCCGGCGGCGAGCTCCTCGGCGAGCGCGCGCCGCTCGGCCGGGCGGTCCCACACCTCCGCGAAGCGGTTCGCGCCGAACTGCTTCATGCCTCGCACCTCGCGGCGCCACGAGCCGCTGCCGCCGACCAGGGCGACTACCCCCCACGAGACCGCGGCGGTGAGGAGGATCGCCACCCCGAACCAGACGAAGATGCGGCGCCGGAGCGGAACGGGGCGGCGACGCGATCGAGGGCGCATCGGCTACGAGGGCGTCGGATCCGACGCCGCCTCCTTCGCGAGGACGTAGCCGACTCCGCGCACCGTCTTGATGAGCCGGCCGTCGCCGAGCTTCTGTCGCAGGTGCGAGATGTGCACGTCGATGGTGCGCTCCGACACGACGACGTCGCCGCGCCCTGCTGCGACGAGGAGCCGGTCGCGCGGGATCACCTGGCCTGCCCGTCGAGCGAGCGCGAGCAGGATGTCGAACTCGATCCCCGTGAGCTCGATCTCCGCGCCTTGCGACGTCACCCGCCGCGTCGCCACCTCGATGACCACGCCGCCGACGGACAACCGGTCGACCTCGCCCTCGGGGCGAACGCGCCGCAGGACGGCCTTGAGCCGGGCGAGGAGCTCGCGAGGGTTGAACGGCTTCGGCAGGTAGTCGTCGGCGCCGATCTCGAGGCCCACGATCCGGTCGGTCTCGTCGCCCCGCGCCGTGAGCATCAGCACCGGGACGTCCCACCGCCGCCGGATGCGCTTGCACACCTCGAGCCCGTCCATGCCGGGCATCATCACGTCGAGCAAGACCGCGTCGAACGCGCCGCCCTCCAGCTTCGTGAGGCCTGCCGGACCGTCGAGCGCTCGCTCGACCGCGAACCCGTTCTGGCCGAGGTAGGTGGCCAGGAGCTCGTGCAGGCGCAGGTCGTCGTCGATGATGAGGACTCGGGCGCTCATGGAGGCGCCCGAGCCTACCAAAGGACCGAAGGAGACGCTCACCGCGCTCTGCCGGGGCGGTCCTCACGGTCTCGTCCGTCCTCCCGCTCCACGCGCTGCGCGGCGCGCACGCACGTCTCGGCGACCTTCGCCTCGAAGGCCTCTCTCCGCTGCTTGCCGTGGCAACCGAGCCGGGCGAAGCCCGACGCGAACCCGCCTACGGTGCCGAGCAGCAGCAACCCCATGACGATCTTTCGCTTGATCATGATGTCTCCCAGTGGTGTTCAGATCGCCACGCCGTCGCGGTACGGACCTCCGCGGCCCCGCATCCACGGGGGTCCCGACTCGAGCATCCGGGCGAGCGTCGCGCGCTGCGCCGGGTCCAGCGCCGCGTGGACCTTGCCCATCGCCGCGCCGAACGCGAGCCGCGCCTCGCGCAGCGCGTCGTCGTGTCGCGAGAACACGGCGCCGAGGTGCTCGGCGTCGAAGCTCTCGCTCGAGAGCATGCGCGCGACGTCCGAGCGCGTCGTACGCGCCTCCCCGCGGAGCGAAGAGAGGGCGCCGCGCACCTCCTCCACCGCCGCGACGATCACCTTCTCCTGGCTCGGGCTCGTGTCGAGCTTCGAGAAGATCCCGTTCAAGAACCCCCGTGGCCCGCGGCCGAAGCCTCGACCCCACCGGCGATGACGCCGACCCTGCCGAACCATCGCGACGAGCCCCACGAGACACGCCGTACCGATCAAGAAACCGAGCATCGCGTCCTCCTGAGAGCCAGGGTGCGCATGCCGTGTGAAGGTGGCGCCAGGGTTGTCGTGAAGTTTCGTTAACCTGGCGGACGCCCGCGACCCCCATGCCAGCGATCCCGAACCCTCCGCGCGCCGCCACGGTCCTCCGCCGGCCCGCCGTGCGCCGCTGGGTCATCGCTCGCGTCGCCTCCGGGGCCGCGACCACCATGGTGCGCGCGGTCGTCCTCTGGCAGGTCTACGTCCTCTCGCGCTCGGCCGCGGTGCTCGGGCTCGTCGGGCTCATCTCGTTCGTGCCTGGGCCGGTGGCGAGCCTGCTCGGCGGCGTCGTGGCGGACGGGCACGATCGGCGGCGCGTCGTGTTGATCGCGCAGTCGGTGGGGCTCGCGTGCGCGCTCGCCCTCGCGGCGCTCTCGGCGAGCGGACGAGCGACGGTGGGCTCGGTCCTCGCGATCGTCGTCGTCAGCTCGGCCGCCTTCGCGTTCGAGGCGCCGGCGCGCCAGGCTCTCCTGCCGGGGCTCGTGCCCAAGGAGGAGCTGTCTCGCGCGGTGACGGTCATGTCCACCGGGCAGGCGCTCGCCCTCGTCTCGGGGCCGGCGATCGGTGGGGTGCTCGTCGCCGCCCGCGGCCCGGGCCTGGCCTATGCCGTCGCGACCGCGCTCTTCGTGGTCTCGCTCGCGTTCGTCCTCCGGGTGGCGAGCCCGCCCCTCGCCACACGCCGCGCGGTCTCCTTCAGCGGCCTGGTCGAGGGCCTCCGCTTCGTCCGGGGGCAGCCCGTGGTGCTTGCGGCGATGACGGTGGACCTCTTCGCCGTCGTGTTCGGCGGCGCTACTGCGCTCCTGCCCGTGTACGCGACCGACATCCTCCGCGTCGGCGCGACGGGGTACGGCCTGCTCTCGTCGTCGCTCGAGATCGGGGCGCTGGCGACGAGCGTCGCGCTCATCCTGTTCCCCCCGATGGAGCGGCTCGGTCGCGCCATCCTGCTCAGCGTCGCCGTCTATGGCTTGGCGACGATCGCGTTCGGCCTCTCTCGGAGCTTTCCCCTCAGCGTGGCGGTGTACGCGCTCGTGGGCGTCGCCGACCAGGTGAGCGTCGTCGGGAGAAACACGCTCGTGCAGCTCGCGACGCCGGACGAGCTGCGCGGGCGCGTCTCGAGCGTGAACATGATCTTCATCGGCGCCTCGAACCAGCTCTCCGTAGCGGAGGCGGGCTTCGTCGCCGCGCTCACGACGCCGACCTTCAGCGTCGTGTCGGGGGGATGCGGGGTCCTCATCGTCGTGGCGCTCGTGGCCCGCGTCGCGCCGTCGCTGTGGCGGTTCCGTGCCCCGAGCGCGTAGGCGGCTCGCGGCGACGTGCGCGACCGCCTCGCCCGGCGCCGCTTGGCTGGTACCTCGCCCCACCGAGATCGATCGGTTCCTCCCACCCCCGCGACGAGGGGGATGGGAGGAACCTCCCGATGCCGCCTCGCTGTGCTCCCTCCTCGACTTCCGCTGGTACTAGGTGAAGCACCACCCCTCGCCCCGGTACGTCGGCACCCTCTCCACGACGCGCTCGTCCTCGACGAGCAGGACCTCGCGGAAGCGCTCCATCACCTCGCCGGCCTTGGCGTGGCGGAAGAGCACCGGGGCGCCGAGGGGGACGCGGTCGGCGGCGCGCCCCTGCAGCGGCGTCTGGACCTCCCCCGCGCCCTCCACCTCGGAGAGCTCCAGCCCGGCCGGGAGGTAGGGCCGCGGGAGCTTGTCGGGCCCGGCGGATCCGGACGCGACGTAGCCGCCGCCCAGGCAGGTGACGAAGCCGGGCGCGGGACGACGGACCGCCTCGAGCGCGAAGACGCAGGAGGGCTCGAGGCTGCGGACGAACGGGCTCGAGTACGCGTCGAAGAGGAGCGGCTTGAAGAGCCCCGACCCCGCGCTGACCTCGGTGACGCCGGTCGCGGGGGTGGTCAGCTCGATCGATCCGGTGCCGCCGCCGTTGACGAACGCGAGCTCGAAGCCGCCAGCGCGGAGCGCGGCGGCCATCGCAACGCGGCGATCGGACAGCTCGCGCATCGACATGCGGCGCAGCGCGCGCTTCGCGAGGCGGACGACGCTCCCATCCCAAGGGCTGTCGTCGCCGAGCCCCGCCACCTGGGCCTCGTACCCGAGCAGGCCGTGCACGACGAGGCCGGCGTCGCGGGCGCGCTCGGCGAGCGCGACCAGCTCGCCGGGCGTGTGCAGGGGCGAGCGTCGGACGCCCACGTGCACG
>CAZBJI010000015.1:0-35580 GCA_964492175.1 uncultured Polyangiaceae bacterium
CGCCCGGACCGCGACGTCCGGCGCCTGTCGGCCCGAGTTGATGTAGCTGCCGTGGATGTCGTAAGCGTAGATTGCCTGGTAGCTCTTGCGCGTGTGCTCGCGGGTGCCCGCCCGGCCGTGATGCTTGAAATCGAACCGATACGCGCCGATCTGCGCCGTCAGGTCCGGCCACACCGTGAAGTCGGTACGTGGGTCGCGCACTACAGGGTAAGACACCGCGAGATCGGCCGCGATCCCACCCAGCACTCCGCCGAGCGTGGCGCCCGTGCCGATCCGCCCCATCGCCTTGCGCGCGCGGTGCGGATCGAAGCGCTCCCCCACGAGCGACCAGAACGCGCTCACCAGGACCCCGCCGAGCGCCGCGACGTGGAGGTAGAGCATGAACGCGGCCGCCGCCGGGGACCACGAGGCGAGCACGAGCTCGCCGACGAACAGCGCGCCCGAGGCCACGAGCGCAGGGGGAAGGACGCGGAAGGGTCCGAGGCGCCGCATCACCGGGGCCGCGCCGAGCGCGACGGTCAGCGACAGCGCCGCCGCGGCGAGCATCACCTTCGGGAGGTGCGTGGCCTCGAACGCCGACAGGAAGAGCGCGTCGCGCGCCGCCTTGCTCGCGACCTGTGTGCCCACGACCAAGCTGGCGGCGAACGTCGCCGCCAGCACCGTACGCGTGGGATCTTTCGCAGGGGCAGTGGGCTCCGCCACGGAGCCGCATCATCGCACACGCGGCCTCCCGCGGGTCATGCGGCGCCGCGGCGCCGCCGCGCTACTTCTTCGGGCTGGAGACGCAGCGGATCCCGCCGAAGCCGCACCGATACTCCGGCTTGAAGCCGCCAGGGCGGGAGATGACCATCTGGGCCGCGACCCCGTCGCGCCAAGACCCGCCCTTCGTGATGTACATCTTCGCGGTGCCGTCGGCGGAGCTCTGCGTCCACTCGAACACGTTCCCGGTGAGGTCGACGATGCCGCTCGGGCCGTTTCCCTTGGGGTAGGAGCCGACGGCGCAGGTGCCCTTGCGCGCTCCCTCGGGGGAGCCGCTCCAGCAGATCTCGTCCTTGGGCGGATCGTTGCCGTAGGCGTACTTGCGACCTTCGGCCCCGGCTCGCGCCACCCACTCCCACTCGTCCTCCGTCGGAAGGCGCTTGCCGACGAACTCGCAGTAGGCCTTCGACTGCGGGTAGTCGACGCACACGATCGGGTGGCGCTCTTTGCCGGGGATCTTGTAGGTCTTGGCCTCGGCGCAGTCGAGGAAGGACTCGGTGCATTTGCCCTCCTTGGCGCACGCCTCGTACGCCTCCGCGGTGACCTCGGTCTTGTCGACGCAGAGGTCGGACACCGTCACGTCCTTCTTCAGGAGGCCGAACTTGAACGAGCCGCCTGCCACCTCCACCATGCCTTCGGGGCAGGGGGCCGCGGGCGGTGGGGGCGCGACCGGCTCCGCGGTGGAGGCCGCGGGGGCCGGGGCGGCCGCCGCGCCGGAGGCGACGGGCTGGGGCTCGGGCGACGTGGCGCGTGGGGCGACGGCGGCGGCCTCGGGAGCCGCCACCTCCGGCTCGCCGGCGCCGGCGCAGGACGTGAGCAGCCAGAGGAGAGAAGCGGCGGCGGTGGGAGGCGGTCTGGTCATGGGTCGTCGTGGGTCGGTCAGAGCACGGTGAGGGTGGGGCGTTCTTCGTCGTCGAGCCAATGGGCCTGCACCGTGATCGCGGGCAGCTGCGTCAGCGGGCCCTCGTAGCCTGGGCCGAAGGTCAACATCTGCACGACCCGTCTGTCGCCCTTGCGGAGGGGAAACTGGATCTCGCCCCCCGCGGGCAGCTTCGCGTCTTTGCCTTCCTTCTGCGGATCGATCCAGAAGGCGTAGCCGGTCGCCGTGCCGCCGAGCACGGCGATGGATGCGGTGACGAGATCGGGGCAGCTCACGCGGATCCACTCGCGTACGCGCGAGACGCGGCACCCACGCGCGCGCGGCCCGAAGCGGGTCGGCTGCACCTCGGGGGCGTCGCGCCACTCGACCGGGGTCGGCTTGCCCTTCGAGGGCTCGGAGGGGAGCCCTTCGTCGAAGGACGGGAGCGTCGAGGCGGGCGCGGGCGCAGCCGCGGTGGATCGCGCCGCGCTCGGCGCACCGGGCGACGTCGAGGCGGGCGCGGGGGCCTGCTGCGAGATGGCGGCCAGCGGCGCGCCCACGACGAGGGCGCAGGTCAGCGCCGCGAGAGCACGTCTCATAGGGTCTTCAGGAAGGCGGCGAGCGCCGCGAGATCCTGCTCCGAGAGGTGGGAGGTCTTGCCCATGCGGTCTTGGTTCTGCGTGAGGATCTTCTCGACGGTCGCGGCGCTCCCGTCGTGCAGGTAGGGGGCACGCCCCGCCAGGAAGCTCAGCGAGGGCGTCTTGAACGCCGCCCTGGGCTCGTCGTCGAACCCCTTCAGGAGCGGCAGCGGCTTGAGCGGGTAGGCGGTCCGATCGGTGTACTCGGAGTCGGGGCGATGGCACATGGAGCAAGCTGCCTCCTTGCTCAGGAAGATCTCCTTGCCCCGCGCCTCCACGGGCAGGAGGTCGCGCTCGGCGCGCGGCGGAGGGACGAGCGCGCTCCGCAGGAAGGACGCGAGGTACCCGGCGCGTGCGGCGACGTTCTCGGGAGCGTGCTTCGGCAGCCCGCCCCAGCGGTGGAGGGTCATCCCCGCGCCGATGCGATCGGCCAGGGTGCGGCTCTCCGCGCGCCACCCGTAGGGCCCGTCGGCGCGCACCCGCCCGGCGATCATGGGGGTGCGGCGCGGGACGCCCTTGGCCTTCGCGAGGTCCGGCACCTGCTCGTAGGCCCCGACGAAGTTCGTGCGCGTGCCACCATCGGCGGTGTCGAAGCTCACCTCGCGCCACACGAAGCCGTCGTCGCGTCCGTCCGGGTGGCAGCCGGCGCACGCGAGGCCGCCGCTCAGGATCTTGTCGGTCGCGTCGTAGAAGAGCCGCCGCCCCACGCCCACCTCGATGCCGACCGGATCCGAGCCCAGCCGGACGTAGGTCGGCTCCCCGGGGGCAGCGCCGGAGACGGGGTCGAGGGCGAGCGGCACGCGCGCGAAGTCGTAGGTCGCGCGGCAGAAGACGTAGGCGGTCGACTCGTCCTCGGAGAGCGTCAGGCCCGACGGCGCGCCGCACGTCTTGGCGCCGCCGAGGTGCGGATCGGTGTCCTTGCCGAGGACGTACGTCTGCAGCACCCCGAGCGTCGGATCGAGCGCCAGCGCGTCGAGCTCGGCGAGGACGTTGTCGCCCTCCCCGGCGACGAGCAGGGTCTTGGTGCGGGCGCGGTAGCGGATGTCGCGAGGCTGGGTGAACGGCGCGATCGGCTCGGCGGGCAGGTTCGCCTTGGTGTCCGGCGTCTCGATCTCGCGGGCGACGGAGGATCGATACAGCATCGCGTTGCCCTGGTGGATCGGTGCGATGCCGTCCCCCGATTTCGTCCGGAGGACGTCGACCGTGGCCGCCCCGAACCAGGCCTCCCGCCCCAGCGCGCCGAGCCCGTGCCGCGGCGCAAACAGCCGCGCGCCGTCGGGGGAGAGGGCGAGGGCGTAGCCGAGCGACGCCTCGAGGCGCTTGCCTGAGGCGGCGCGGAGCGGCGCCGCGGGCAGGTCGATCCTCTCCACGGTGGCGCCGTTGCCGCCGATCCCAGAGAGCTTCGTGAGGCGGGCGCCGACGAGGTGGCTGACCCACGCGACGTCCCCGTTGGGATCGACGACGACCCCCCTCGGCTCGCGCGGCACCTCCACGGACCACGCGGGGCCGACCTCGGCGCCCCCTACGAGCGCTTCCACGTCGACGCCGGAGACGCGGCTCGTCCAGGCGCTCGTCACGACCGCGCGCTTGCCTCCGCGCGCGACCGCGAGCCCCCAGGCGTCGGCGGGGAGCTTCGCGCGGCCCACCTCCTCGAGCGCCCCGCCCCGGATCCTGAAGCGGAGGAGGAGCCCTGGGTCGCGGATCGTCACGAGCACGGTGTCGCCCCAGCCGACGACCTGCGCCGGCGCCCCGGGGAGCTCGACGGGGCGCGCGTCGCTCGGAGCGGCCGCGCGCGCGCCGTCGGCGACGAGGTGCACCGTCTTGTGGTCCTCGTCGGCGACGAGGACCGTCTCCGTGCCCGGCAGCCGGGCCACGACGCCGCCCTGGAGCGCCACCTCGAGCGGGCGGGCAGCCGGGGACGCCGCCGCTCCGGCGCTCGACGACCCGGTGGGCGTCGCGGCGGCGCCCGATGCGCTGGGCGGGGGCACCCCCTCGGTCGGAGCGCCGTCGCCGCAAGCCGCGAGGCTGGTCAGCGCGGTGAGCGCCACGGAGAGGCCTCGTGACATCCGTCGGAGTACGCGCCGCGTCGCCGTCGTCATTCCCCGCTGCCCAGGATACCGAGCGCGACGCCGCCGTGGAACAGGGCCGCCATGGCGTGCTGCACGAAGTCGATCCGGATCGCGGGCGAGGCGACGTTCTCGCTGAAGGCCCCGACCACGCGCACCTTCTGGCTGCACATCGCGCAGTTGTCCTCGCGCCACTGGTGCCGCAGGAGGTAGGAGACGACGAGCGCCATCGTTCGTTCGTCCTCATCCGTCGGGAGACCGCGCGCCCGCTTGATGTCGATCACCGCGGCGAGCGCCTCGCCGTACCCAGCGGTCGCGGTGTGGTGCGGAGGGAACACGTGACCGAACGCGTAGGCGCCGACGAGGTCCTCGTCGACGCCGCTCTCCGCCGTCTGGATGAAGCGGCGCTTCATCGACATGTAGTCGATGCAGAACCTCTCGTACCCGTCGTGCCGATGGTGCCCGAGCGCCGCGCGCGCAGCGAGGCAGTGCCAGTTCTCCTCGAGGTAGAAGAAGTCGCGGAGCGGCGTGTCCCAGTACGGTCCGGCGTAGTAATCCATCGCGCGGTCGATGGCCTGAGCGAGCCTTGGCGGCTTCGGAAGGTCCGAGCTCTCCCAGAGGACGAGCGCGAAGACCGCCTGGCCGGCGGCGTAGAGCGGGTCGCGGCCTGCGAGGACGGTGTTCGTCTCCGGGCTCCACGCGGGCGAGAAGCCACCGTCCGGCCGCTGCAGCGCCAGCAGGAGGTTGAGCAGCCGCCCGGTCGGCTCGTCGAAGCTGCGATCGGTGAGCCCGCGGCACCCGAGCAGCGCGATCGTCGTGAGCGCGGTGGGGCCGAGCGCGGCGTTCTTCTTCGCCCCCTTCGGGTGGACGATGCCGCCGCGATCCCCGTTCGTCTGCTCGAGGTCCACGAGCATCGCGAGCGACCGCTCCGCGGACTGGAGCGCCCGCTTGCCGCCGATCGAGGCGGCCTCGCAGAGGGCCAGCGTGGTGCCTGCCTGGCGCGGCACCGAGAAGTTCGCCATCGTCGTGCTACCGCTGAACGGGTCCACCTGGTAGCGGTACCGGCCGTCGCCTTCTTGGTTCTGCACGATGTAGCCGACCGCCTCCGAGACCGCGGTCTCGAGCTCCTCCCGCGACGAGGGCCGAGGCCCGGCGCGGAGGTGGCGGACGGGCTCGATCTCGCCGTCCGGGCGCAAGGAGAGCGTCTCGGTCGTGATGGCCTCGAGCCCCGCGAAGCCCGCCCCGCCCACGCCGAGGTGTCGGCGGAGCGCCGCGGCCGACGTGCCGAGCTCCGCCTGGAGCGCCGAGATGTTCGCAGCCTCGGTGAAGGCGTCGAGCGCGAAGAGCTGCCACGCCGTGAGGCACCGCTCGCGCGAGCAGACGCCCTCGAAGCCGGGTCGCACGATGACGCTGCCTAGGATGGCGTCGACGTCGGGGAGCGCGCGCGTCCGGACGACCAGATCGATGGTGGCCACGCCCGAGCTCCAGCGTGCGTCGAGCTCCGCCCGCACCGCCGCGGCGGTCTCCTCCAGGGTGGCGCGCTGCACGCAGACGATCCTCGTCGGCGCCTGGACGCCAGCGTCGGACGCGAGGAACGTCGCGAACATCGTGACACCTCGGTGCGCGGAGGGCGCCGTCACGCAGGCCGCAGGAGCGGGCGTGTAGACCTGCGGCGGCCTGGGCGGGTGCACCCGCGGGCGGGCCCCGGCGAGGGCCCCGGTCACCACCTCGAGAGCACCGTCGGGCGGGAGCCCCGCGGGCGCGACGCCACGCGCCGAGCTCCCGTGCGAGGCGGCGCCGAAGCAGAAGAGCCCCAGGACGAGGACGCCGAGGACGCCGCGGCCGGCGCCGGCGCGGCCCCGGAAGAGCCCCCCGGTCGCGGCGATGCCCCAGACGGCGAGCGGCACCGTGAAGAGCGCGCCCACGCACCAGGCTGCGACCGCCGCCGCCGCGATCGCCGTCCCGACCCCGGCGTAGAGCAGGTTCACGTAGAGACCGGCGCCCAGCGCGGCGTACGTGAAGTAGCCGAAGAACCCGAGCGACAGGACCGAGGTGGCCCGCCAGACCGCCCCGCGCGACCTGGCGCCGACGATGGCCAGGACGGCCGTCGCCGCGTGCATGGCCGCGGTGGCGCCCGCGAGGAGGGCGAACACGGTGAAGGTCGGCCAAGGCAGCACCGCGGCGGCGCTGCCCAAGACGACCGCGGAGAGCAGGCTCAGCGCTGCGAGCGACGCCCTGGGGATCATCGGCGGCAAGATACACGACTCGTCTCGGACCAGGAGTTTCGGGGAGACCTCCTTCCCTCTGCTACCGTGCGACCGCGTGAGGGCTCGGCTCCGCCTCCTCGCCGCGTGGGCGGCGCTGATCGCGCGTCTCGAGGGGAGCGCGCGCGCGCGGTGGGAGCTCGCGGCGACCGTGATCGCCGCGCTCACGATCCTCGTCCCCCCGCTCGTGGTGGTGGGGCCTTGGCTCGCCGATACGTCGACCTATGGCTTCCACGACTGGGACGTCCAGACGTCGCACCGCTTCCTCGCGAAGAGGTCGCTGCTGGAGCACGGGGAGCTGCCGGCGTGGAACCCGTACGCGTGCGGCGGCTTCCCGGCCTGGGGGTACGTCGAGAGCGGTACCATCCTCGTCTCGCCCTGGCTCCCGCTCTACCTCTTCGGTGACATTCGCGTGGCGCTCCGGGTCGAGGTCTTGGGGATGGCGCTCCTCGGGGCCGTCGGGACCTACCTCGCGGCGGCCCGCTTCACCGAGAGCCGCGGGGCCCGCGCGCTCGTCGTCGCGCTCTTCGCTGTGAACGGTCGCTGGGCGCTGCAGGCGGCCGCGGGCCACACGTGGCACCTCGCCTACGCGCTCCTGCCGTGGGCCCTCTGGGCATTCGAGCGGGCGCGCGCCCCGGGCGCCCGGCTCCGCGACGTGGTCGCGCTCGCCGTGACGCTGGCCCTCCTCGTGTACTGGGGAGGCATCTACCCGCTCCCGCACACCGTGCTGGTCCTCGGGCTCTGGTCGCTGGCGGCCTGTTCGATCGATCGATCGCCGCGGCCCGTCCTCGTGCTCGCCGTCGCCGGTGCGCTGTCCGTGGGTCTGTCTGCGCCCAAGCTCTTCCCCATGCTCGCGACGTTCTCCAGGGCACCGCGGCTCATCGAGTCCACCGAGTCGCTCTCGCTCGGCGCGTTCGTCACCCTGCTGACGTCCCGCGAACAGGGCTTCGGCGATCGACCCGCCGACGTCTTCCCGTACGGTTGGCACGAGTGGGGCATGTACATCGGTGTCCCCGGCGCCGTGATCCTCTGCGCGGCGTTCGTGTTCGTCTCGGGGCGGCGCGAGGCGCTCCTGAAGCTGCTCGGCGCCGCGCTGGTGGTCCTCGGCTTCGGCGCCTTCCACCCGAGCGCGCCGTGGCCTTGGCTCCACGAGCACGTCCCGGTGTTCCGCTCGCAGCACGTCCCCTCCCGGTTCCTCTACCCGGCGGTGCTGGTCCTCGGGCTCGTCGCCGCCGTGGGTGTCGGCCGCTTCGTAGCGCGCGCCGGCCGGCGTCACCTCTTCGCCGACGCGGTGATCGCCCTCGCGGCGCTGGGGCTCGCGCTCGACGTCGCGTCGGTCGCGCGCAAGCCGATGAAGGACGCCATGTGGATGGTCGCGCCTCCGATCGTGCCCGACGAGACCTTCCGCTTCGATCGGAAGCCTCCCTATCACTACGTCCGGCGCGACTGGGCGGGCCCGATGTACCTCGCGATGCTGGGCAACCGGGGCGTCCTCGACTGCTACGGCGCGCCGCCGTTCGACGAGCGCGGCGCCCTCTCGCACCGGGATCGGCGGTATCGAGGGGAGGCCTTCGTGGACGGCGGCGAGGCCCGCGTGGTCCGCTGGACGCCCAGCTCGGCGGAGATCGAGGTGAAGGAGGCGCGCGAAGGCGCGGAGCTCGTCTACAACATGAACTTCGACTCGGGCTGGCGGGCGAGCGTCGTGACGGACTCCGGCAGCGTGGACGTGACCCCGGCTCCGAACGCGCACCGGGTCGCGGTGCGGCTCCCGGGCGGTGCGCGGCGCGTCACGCTCACGTACGTACCGCCGGGCCTGGGCGCGGGCCTCGCAGCCCTCACGCTCACGCTCCTCTGCCTCGGTCTGTACGCGTGGTCGCGGAGGGGGCGGTCGGCGTGAGGCGCGTTGCGCGGGCCGGGTTGCTCGGGCTGCTCCTGCCGGCGCTCGGCCTGGCGGAGGCTTGCGCGGCCTTCGCGCTCGCCCACCGCGCGCCCGCCGAGCGTGACTGGGCCGCGCTCGGCCCCGCCGTCGACCGCGTCCGGCGCCCAGGGGACCTCGTGGTCGTCTCCCCCCGCTGGGCCGAGCCGCACGCGCGGCGCGCGCTCGGCGACGACGCGTTCCCGCTCGTCGCGGTCGCCCGGTCCGGGTCAGAGACCTTCGGGCGCGCGATCGAAGTGTCGGTGCTGGGGGCGCGCGCTCCGGAGCTCGAGGCGTTCCGGGAGATCGCGGCCACGCGCGTGGGGCCCTTCACGATCCGAGAGCTGTCGAACCCCGCGCCCGAGCGCGTCCTCTTCGATTTCGTCGCCGCGCTGGGCCCCGAGCACGCCACGGTGCCGACGGCGGACGGCGGAGCGTGCAAGTGGACGGAGCGCGGGCGCGTCCGCACCGGCGGGCTCGGCGGGCACCCCGCGTTCCCGAGGGCGCGGTTCGAGTGCCCCGAGGGGCCCTACTTCCACGTGGCCGAGACCATCATCGCCGATCAGGACTTCCTGCCACGGAGGTGCATCTGGGCGCACCCGCCGGAGAGCGGAGAGCGCGTGATCCGCTACGCGGGTGTGTCGCTGGGGGAGCGGATCGTGGGGCACCTGGGGATGTACTGGATGATCGAGCGGGACGGCGCCGGCGCGCCGGTCACGCTGACCGTGCGCGTCGCCGGCGAGCCGATCGGGAGCGTCAGGCACGAAGACGGGGAGGGGTGGAAGCGCTTCGAGCTCTCGACGGAGGGCCATCGTGGCGCGGAGGCCGCGACCGTGGAGCTCGTCGTGACCACCGACGACTACACCCACAGGCACGTGTGCCTTCAGGCGGAGGCGCGGTGACGCCGGCGCGCCGCACCCGAGTAGCCGCCGCGGTGGCGCTCTTCCTCGGGACCGTCGCGCTGCTGCTCGCGACGACCTCGGACCTCGGGTACGCGCGCGACGAGGGCTTCTACTTCCACGCGTCTCGCACGTACGGCGACTGGTTGCTCGCGCTGTTCGACGACCGCGCCGGCGCGCTCCGGCAGGAGGTCATCGACGCTCACTTCCAGGTGAACGCGGAGCATCCTCCGCTCATGAAGCTCCTCTTCGCCGCGAGCCACCTCGTCCTCGGGAGCCGGTGGGGTCTCTTCGACGAGCCTGGCACCGCCTTCCGCTTCCCCGCCATGGTCGTCGCCGCCTTGCTCGTCGCGGGGGTCTACGGACGGGCTTCCCGCCACGGTCACGCGGCCGGCGCGGTCGCGGCGCTCTCGCTGCTGTTCATGCCGCGGTTCTTCTACCACGCGCACCTCGCGTGCTTCGACGTGCCGATCGTCGCGATGTTCTTCTTCACGTGCCTCGCGTACGAGCGCGCGCTCGCGACGCGCGGGGCCACGTGGCCGGTCGTCACCGGGCTCTGCTTCGGTCTGGCGCTCGCGACGAAGCACAACTCTTGGTTCCTCCCCATCACCTTCGGCGCGCACGCCCTCCTGGCCGGCCTCGTCGCGCACCGGACCGGAGGCTCGTTCCTCGTCGCCGCTCGGCGGAGCGCGGCTTGCCTGGGCGCCATGGCGGCGATCGGCCCGCTCCTCTTGATCGCTCTGTGGCCGTGGCTCTGGCACGACCCGGCGGCGCGCTTCCTCGAGTACGCGCGGTTCCACCTCGAGCACGACTACTACAACATGGAGCTCCTGGGCCGGAACTACTTCCGCCCGCCGATGCCGCGCTCCTACGCGCCGCTCATGACCGCCGCGACGGTCCCGCTCGTGACCTTGGCGCTCGGCGTGCTGGGGGTGGTCGCTGCCGGTCGGGGCCTCGCCGGCGCCCTCCTCCGGCGGGCACCGGGAGGCGCGGCGCGCTCCTCCGCGCTCCTCTGGGCGCTCGCCATCGGCGCGTCTTACGGCGCGTGGCTCTCCTCCGACACGCCGATCTTCGGCGGCACCAAGCACTGGATGACTGCGTACCCGTTCTTCGCTCTGTTCGCCGCCGCCGGTTTCGTCGCGGCGGGTCGGCGCGCGGTCCTGCTCGTCCGCGGGGTGAGGGGCACGCCGCGGTGGCGCTTGGCGTGGGCGAGCCTCGCCGCGCTCGTCGTCGCGTCTCCGGCCTATCAGGCGATCCACGCGCACCCCTTCGCGCTCACCGCGTACACGCCGCTCGTGGGGGGCGCGGCCGGCGCGGCCAGCCTCGGCCTCAACCGGTCCTTTTGGGGCTACACGACCGGGGCGGTCGTGGAGTACCTGAACCGCGAGGTCCCGAAGAACGGCAAGGTCTACATCCACGACACCTCGTGGCCCTCGTGGCAGATGTTGATCGCGGACGGGCGGCTCCGCGCCGACCTCCGCGGCGTGGGGAGCGCCGGAGAGGCGGACTTCGCCCTCTACCACCACGAAATGCACATGCAGGGCGAGGAGTACCAGGCGTGGATCGCGTTCGAGTCGGTCGCCCCCGAGATCGTCCGGGGCCTCGACGGGGTCCCGGTCGTGATGGTCTATCGCCGGCGCGGGCCGCCTTCGCGATAGCCGAGGGCGCGGTGTAAGGACGAGTAAGCGGACCGCCGAGCGATCGCCCCGTAGGACCTGGGCACCATGCGCGTTCGCTCGATCCTGGGGTTGGCCTTCTTGGCCGCGGGGCCGCTGGCCGGCTGCGACGTCTACGACGCCGCGCTCTTCGACGAGGGCGGGGCTGGCGCGGCGGAGGGTGCGGGGGCGGCGCCGCCGGGGAGCGGCGCCGGGGGCGGGGGAGGGGCATCGCCCGCGGGCCTCGCCACGACGACCGGTGGGAAGGAGGGCAGCACGGCGTCGGCCTCCGTCTCCACGTCGGCCTCCGCGACCGTGGCCGCCTCGTCCTCCAGCGGGTCGGCCTGCGTTGCCCCCGAGATCGCCTGCGGCGACGGCGGCTGCGTCGGGGTCGCTCACCTCTGCGACGGGACGCCCCAGTGCCAAAACGGCTACGACGAGGATCCGTCGTTCTGCACCGGGCCGCCGCCTGGTTGGACCTGCAACGACGCCTACTACGGCACCGACGACGGCTGCGACTGCGGCTGCGGCGAGCTCGATCCCGATTGCGCAAGCCCCTTGGTCGCGGCGTGCGAGTTCTGCGCGAACGCGGGATCCTGCAGCGCCGCGACCTGCCCCGGAGCCATCGCCCCCGACGACAACAGCCAGTGCACGTGAGCGGGCAGGGCTCGAGCCGCCCCGCGTCCGAGCGCGCTCAGGGCGGGCCGCAGACGTCGTCCTGGCACTTCGGGAGGGCCGCCGGGCAGTCGCCGTCGTCCTTGCATTGGACGCACTGATCGTTGTCGCAGATGGGGGTGACGCCGCCGCAGTGGACGTCCTCCTTGCACTCGACGCACTTGTCCTTGTCGCACACGGGCAAGAGTGCAGGGCAGTCGGCGGAGACGTTGCACTCGACGCACTTGTGATCGCCCGCGCACACCGGCTTCGCCCCGCCGCACTCGGCGTTGGAGAGGCACTCCACGCAGTCCCCGGTGGGCGAGCACTTGGGCTTGTTGGGGTCGGTGCAGTCGACGTCGAGCGAGCAGGTGGCGTGGCACGAGTCGCCGTCGCAGAGCTGCCCGGAGGGGCAGTCCGCGTCCACGGTGCACTCCACACAGCTGAGGTCCTGGAGGTCGCAGTGCGGCTTGCCGGCGCCGCAGTCGCCGTCCGCCAGGCACTCCGAGCACTGCGCCGTCGTCGGCTCGCAGAACGGATCTCCCCCCGGGCAGTCGGCGGCAGAAGCGCAACCGAGGCAGACGCCCGTCGCGACGTCGCAGTTCGGCGCCCCGCCAGGACAGTCCCCATCGTCCGCGCAGGGCGGGTCGCAGGTGCCGGCCTGCGGGTGGCAGACCTGCCCGGCCGGGCAGCCGATCGTGCCTCCACACTCGCGGCAAGAGCCGAGCACGCACGCGGGCGCAGCGGCCCCGCAGTCGGCGTCGGACAGGCAGTCGACGCACCCGAGCTGGAGATCACAGAGCGTGCCACATGCCTTGCCGTCTCGCTGGCAGTTCCCGAAGGGGCCTCCGGTCGTGACGGTCGCCCCCCCCGCGCCGCCGCCGGAGCTCGAGTCGTCTCCGCACGCGGCGCCGAGCCCGACGGCGCCGAGCCCGACGACGAAGGCGCTGAGGATGGTGGCGAGTCTCATGGATCCCTCGAAGCGGCTGACAAGCAATGGGGATGCCGCGACAGCTCGCCGCCGGGGCGGGGCTCGGGCCGCAGCGACAGCGCCCGGGAGCGGGTCTTTCCCTCAAGCCCTCGCGTCCGACTGCGGCACACGGGTTGCTCTCCGGAATCTTCCAGGCGAGTTGGAACTCGGGATCGGGCCCGAGCCGGGAGCGAGCGAAGCGCGACCGGCAACGCGATTCGCTCGGATCGTTCGTCAGGACGGCGAGGTACTCATGAGCGTGCGAGCGTCTCGGTTGTGGGCCCCCTGGGCCGTAGCTCTGGCGTTGACCGCGTGCGGTGACGACACGACGTCGACGCCTGGGCCCAGCGAGAGCGTCGATGACGATCTCGACGGGATCTCGAACGACGACGAGGGGAAGCTCTCGGCGCGGAACTCCGACGGCGACGCGCATCCGGACTACCTCGATCTCGACAGCGATCAGGATGGCCTCCCCGACGCTTACGAGGCCGGCGACGCCGACCTCGCGACGCCTCCCGTCGACACGGACGTGGACGGGAGACCCGACTACATCGACGAGGACTCGGACGATGACGGCATCGGGGACACGGACGAGCTCGACGCCTCGTTCGCCCCGGTCGACACCGACGGAGACGGCACCCCCGACCACCTGGACGTCGACTCGGACGGCGACTCGATCGCGGATCGCCACGAGACGAACCAGGACCGCGACGGCGACGGCCTCGCGAACGTGCGGGACCTCGACAGCGACAAGGACGGGATCCCCGACGCGATCGAGGCCGGCGACGCCTCGATCGACACGCCGCCCGTCGACACCGACAGCGACTTCATCCCCGACTTCCTCGATCCAGACTCCGACGGAGACTTCATCCCGGACGGTCAGGAGGACAAAAATGGCAACGGCGTCGTGGATCCGGGGGAGTCCTCGCCGACCTCCAGCGATACGGACGGTGACGGGACGCCGGACCTGGTGGAGGTGATCGCGGGGAGCGATCCGAACGATCCGACCGTGAACATCCCGGCGGGCGACTTCTACTTCGTTCTGCCGTACGAGGGCCCCGGCGCCTCCGGGGACCTCGACTTCACCACGGGGCTGCAGCGCGCGGACGTGTTCATCTCGATGGACACGACCGGCTCGTTCGGCCAGGAGATCGACGCGCTGCAGGCGTCGCTCAACTCGATCGTCCCCGGCATCGCGAGCGTGATCCCGAGCACCGCGTTCGGGGTCGGCCGCTTCGAGGACATGCCGCACGATCCGTTCGGGTGCCCGGGCGACAAGCCCTACGAGCTCGTCCAGGCGGTCACCGAGGACGTCAGCGCCGTCGCGGCCGCCATCGGGCTCCTGCCGCCGGCGAACTGCGGCCTCGACGTCCCGGAGTCCGGCTACGAGGCGCTCTACCAGTGGGCGAGCGGCGTCGGGATCCCCGACTTCGGGATGCCGCCGTTCGCCCCACCCGGGCTCGGCGGGGTGGGCTTCCGGGACGACGCGCTGCCGATCATCATCCAGATCACCGACGCGCGATCCCACGAGGCGGCCGACTACGCCGCGCTCACGGCCGGCGCGCACGGGCGCGACGCGGCGGTCGCGGCGCTGACGGCGATCGGCGCCCGCGTCATCGGGGTCGATAGCCTGGAGAACCAGGGCAGCTCGAACGATCCGCGCGCGCAGCTCGAGGATCTCGCGATCGCCACGAAGGCCATCATTCCGCCGGATCAGGGGACGGGGATGTGCCTCACCGGGGTGGGTGGGGCCCCGCGCCCGCCCGTCATGGTGAACAACGCGCCCGTCTGTCCGGTCGTGTTCGACGTCTTGCCGGACGGCACGGGTCTCGGGACGCTGATCGTCGACGCCGTCGTGCAGCTCGCGACCCTGGGCGTGCTCGACGTGTCGACGGAGAACGTCGGCCAGCTCCAGGGCCTCCAGGGCGAGGTGATCACGCCCGGCTTCACCACCGCCGACTTCATCCAAGCGGTCACGCCCGTGCCGCCGCCGCCCGCGGGCGCGACCATCGATGGCCTGGTGTTCCGCGGGGTCGTCCCCGGCAGCACGGTGACCTTCCGAGTGGACGGCTTCAACGACTTCCAGCCTTCGATCGAGGTGGACCAGCTCTTCGCCGCGGACATCAACGTGCTCGGCGATCTGGTCACGGTGCTCGACGTGAGGACCGTCTACATCATCGTCCCCCGCATCATCCCCGAGGTGCCCCAATGAGGACGTTCTTCGCGCGCCGTCTCCTCGCAGGTAGGTCGTTCGCCGCGCTCTCGGCGCTCCTCGCGGCGGGGCTCTCGCCGGCGGGCGACGCCCGCGCCGACTCCGTCGCCCAGCTCCAGATCTTCAAGCGCCTCACGGCCGAGACGATCGCCCTGATCGATCCGCAGGGGGGGACGAGCATGGGCGGCGCCTCCACGAACATCAACTACGCCATCGGCGACGTGCTGACGTTCCGCATCGCGTTCACCCCCGTGCCGAACGGCGCGACGCGGGGTCTCGGCGGCTACATCACCGAGTACGTCCCCGGGAACACGGAGGTGGTGGGCGCGCGCATCGTGGACCGGTACGGCAACACCGTGTACCCGCACCGCGGAGGCTTCGGCGCGGTGGGCTGGGGCCCGCGCGGCGCGGAGGGCTACTCGCTCCCGCTGCAAGAAGGGGGGATCTCGAGCCTCTACGCCGACACGGGGGTTTTCTTCAGCACCGACGCAAGGACGGCGCGCAACCCGTCCGCCACGTTCATCAGCCTCACCAACGGGATCCTCATGTCTCCGTCGCCGACCGGCGCGGGACAGTTCGACCAGCTGCTCGGGATCGTGGGCAACAACTACTACGCGCACAACAGCTGGGACTGGATCCAGGTGCGGGCGTTCGGTGTCGGCGGCGGATCCCTCGGCAATGGCACCGGCAACACGCCCTTCGGGTACGGATCCGCCGTCGCGGGCCCGGACACGTTCTACGCGTTCGAAGCGACGGAGGTCGGCGGCGTGCCGCAGGCGTCCGGCCTCGCGGGCCCCTGGCAGCGCGTGCGCACACCGGGGGCAGAGATCGGCACGGGCGTCCCGGCGACGTCCGCGGGCCTGCCCGACAGGCTCGGCGTCCTCACCAACGCCGGCGCTACGCTGAGCACCGACGCCCCCCTCCCGAGCGGGACGAACGCCGTGCGCTTCGCGGTCGGAGAGCTCGTGGTCGGGGACGAGTACTTCGCCGAGGTCTCGCTCCGGGTGCTCGGCTCGCCGCTCGACCCCGTCCAGGGCGACGACGTGAACTGCACCGAGGTCTTCGGTGGCGACGCGTCGTCGCGCAACCAGGCCGGCTCGCAGGGCGGCAAGGACAACACCTGGCGCTATTTCGTCCCCTCTCCGTCGTGCGTGAAGCTCGATCTGCGCTTCGAGCTGGACGTCGACAAGGTGATGGCGCTCCCGAACGACATCGTGACCTACACGCTCACGACGCAGAATCTGTCGCTGCAGCCCAGGACGAACGTCGTCGTCGCGCAGGATCTGTCGACGACGAACGATCTGTCCCTGAGCTCGGCCACGGGCAACCCGAACATCAACGGGGACGTCCTCACCTGGCCGGCGATGGACCTGCAGCCAGGCGACGTCGTCGTCCACACGATCGTCACGAACGTGAGCGGGGGCGGCGACTCCACGACGAGCGTCGCGACCTACACCGCCGACCAGCTCCCCGCGCCCGGCTTCCAGGTGCAGACGCTCACGACCATCTCGCCGATCGCCAACCTCGACCTGGCGATGGCCGCCGCTCCTCAGGTGACGACGGCCGGGTCGACGGTGACCTACACGGCGACGATCGAGAACGCCGGCACCGGCGTCGCGAACGTCACCGGGTGTGGGGCTCCGGGGTGCGCCGCGATCGTCCAGCTCCCCGCCGGGTTCAGCTACGTGCCAGGGACGACCACCGTGAACGGCGCGGCAGCGGGAGATCCGACGGTGGGGACGAACCTGCGGTTCTCCGCTGGCCTCGTGTCCATCGCCCCGGGGGCGACGCTCACCCTCGCGTTCGACGCGGCGATCGCGGGTGGGACCCCGGACGGTGTCTACCGCTCCTCCCTCGAGACGTGGCTCCGCGACCCAGGGCCCGGGCAAGACGTCGAGGACGCGATCTTCCAGGTCGCTCCGGTCTACGTGGGCGTCGTGCCGAGCGACGTCCCCACGGTGGATCCGGGCCTCGTGACGGGCGACATCCAGGTCTGTGGCACGACCACCGAGGCGGACGGCACGCTCATCACCGTGTACGTCGACCTTCAGCCCGTCGGCACGACCACCTCGGCCGCGGGGTCCTGGTGCGTCACCGTCCCGAGCCTCTACGCGGGGCAGGACGTGTCGGCGACCGCGCAGGCTTCGGGAGAGGTCGAGAGCGGGCTCAGCACGCCGCCGGAGGAGGTCCTCGGCGTCGGCGTCACCTTCTGCAGCGACGGGCTCGACAACGACGGCGACGGGCTCACCGACTTCCCCGCGGACCCAGGCTGCACCAGCCCGACCGATCTCGACGAGACCGACGTGCCGGAGTGCTCGGACGGGCTCGACAACGACGGCGACGGGCTCGTCGATTTCCCGAACGACCCCGGCTGCTCCTCGTACCTCGACGCGACGGAGCTGGGACCGCCCGCATGCTCGGACGGCGTGGACGACGACGGCGACGGGCTCACCGACTTCCCCGCGGACCCAGGCTGCACCGACGCCAACGACGTCTCGGAGCAGGACCTCGCCGCGTGTGCGAACGGCGTGGACGACGACGCCGATGGGCTCGTGGATTACCCCCTCGATCCCGGCTGCTCGAGCGCGTTCGACGACGACGAGACCGCGACCTCCGGGCAGGGCGGCGGCGGCGGCGGGAGCGTCGGCGTCGGCGTCGGGCCCGCAGGCGTGGGCGGTGGCGGCGAGATCACGAACGGCGTTCCGCCGGACCAGGGCGGCGTCCCCGGCGACGAGACCGAGACCGGTGGCGCCGACGGGTGCGACTGCGCGGTCGACGGGGCGCGAGGGGACGGCCGAGGGCTCCTCGGGGTCCTCGTGCTCGTCGCCGCGGTGGCGCGGCGCCGGAGGAGAGGCGGTTCGACCTGACCGTGCGTCGGCGCGACGGGCTAGACTCCTACCTCGTGCTGACGCGTCCAGTCGGGATCTCCACGGTGCTCGCCTTGGGGTGCAACGCCCTCACCGGCGTCGACGAGTACCAGTTTGGTCCAGGAGGAGGGGGGGCGGGGGGGGTCGTCACGGCGACGACGAGCGCGACCGTCGTGCCCGAGCCATGCCCCGCGCAGCGGAAGCGCTGCGGTGACGAGTGCGTGTCGGTGAACGATCCAGCGTACGGCTGCGACGGCACGGCGTGCCTCCCGTGCGCCGAGGGCCACGCGTGCTGCGGCGGGTGCACCGACACCGCGCTCGACCCGAAGCGGTGCGGCGGGTGCAACGCCGAGTGCTCCGACGACGAGTGGTGCACCATGGGGGCGTGCGCGTGCCGCCCGGGTCTCGTGATGTCCGGCCCCGTTTGCGTCGATCCCCTCACCAACCCGGGGAACTGCGGAGGCGTCGGCCCCTGCACCGGCGCCACGCCCGCCTGCCAGGGCGGCGTGTGCGTCGCGACGTGCAGCGGCGCCACGACCGATTGCGACGGCGCGTGCGTCGACCTCGACGTCGACCCGCTCCACTGCGGGACGTGCGAGAAGCGTTGCAACAAGGACCAGATCTGCGCGCAAGGAGAGTGCCGCGGCTACGTCGCGCTCGGATCGTGCAGCCAGTGCCCCTGCCCAGAGTGCGACGAGGAGCACCCCTTCTGCTGCACCTACCCGGGGACGACGACGTTGATCTGCGTCAAGAAGGACGCCGCGGCCTGCCCCTGATGCGCGCCCTGCTCTCCTTGCCGCTCGTCGTCGCCGCCATGGTGGCCGCGCCGATCGGATCGGCGGCCGCCGAGGAGGCGCCTGCCGGGACCGCCGCGAGAGACGAAGCCCGGGGGCTCGCCGAGCGCGGCCTCGAGCGCCTCGACGCGGGGGACGCGCGCGCCGCGGTCGACCTCTTCGAGCGGGCGGAGGCGAAGTTCCATGCGCCGACCCACCTGCTCTACCTGGCGCGCGCCCGGGCGATGCTCGGAGATCTGCCGGCCGCGGCGCGCGCTTACGACGAGCTCGTCACGGAGGGCATCCCGAACTACGCGCCGGACGCGTTTCGCGAGGCCCAGCGCCTCGGACGAGAAGAGCTTCAGGGCCTCCGACCCAAGCTGGGATTGCTCCGGTTCGCGGGCGCCGGCGCGGCCGCCGTGTTCGTCGGTCACGATCGCGTCTCGGGCGAGCGCTGGTACGTGCACCCGGGGAGCCACGACGTCACGCAAGGCGAGGGCGCCGGAGCGCGGCGCCAGACCGTCGTCGTGCGAGCGGGCGCCGAGGTCGTGATCGAGATCGAGCGCAAGGAGGCCGTCGACCGCGCCGGGACCGGGCCAGGGGGCCTCACCCCCATGCTCGTCGCCGGGGTCGTCAGCGTCTCCGTGGCGGGGGCGCTCGCGACCGCCGGCGCCGTCACGGGCGGGCTCTCCTTCGCGAGGGTCGGCGAGCTCTCCGATCGTTGCCCGACGAAGAGGCGGTGCGACGCGGAGGCGGCGGCGCTCGCCGACGACGCGCGGGCGCTCGGCGACGCCTCGACCGTGCTGCTCGTGCTGGGCGGCGTGGTGGGCGTCACGGGGGTGATCCTCACGGTGCTGGGCGACGCCCCGGCGCCCGCTCGAGGGGCCCGGCCGGTCGCGGTCACCGCGTCGTTCGGGCTCGCCGCAGCGAAGCTGCGCCTCACGTACTGAGCCGCGCGGTCACCGGATCTTCTTCACCTTGGCGATCAGGCGTCCGAGGTAGGTGCGATCCAAGCCCGCGATCTGCGCGGCGACGGTCTGGTTGCCGCCGGCGCGCATCAGGAGCGCCTCGAGGTAGACGCGGGTGAAGTCGTCGACGAGGGCGTCCCGCTGCTCGAGGTAGGGGCGAGAGAGGTCGACGACCTCCCGGAGCCCCGGGATGGTGCCGCCCGCGGGGGGGCCCACCGCCGGGAGCGAACCGAGCGCGGCGTAGACCTGCACGGCGTTCCGGAGCTCGCGCGCGTTCCCCGGGTAGCGGCCGGACCGAAGGCTCGCCAGCGCGTCCTGCGGCAGGGTCGTCCCCTCGGCGCGCGCGAAGTGCTCGGCGAGGAGATCGATGTCCTCCGGGCGATCGCGCAGCGGCGGGACGCGGAGGCGAACGACCGCCAGCCGATAGAAGAGATCGGATCGGAAGGCCCCTTCTTGCAGGCGCTGGTCGAGCTCGCGGTTCGTCGCGGCGATCAAGCGGACCTTCACCGTCTTGGTCACGTCCTCGCCCACGCCCCGGATCTCCCCCATCTCCAGGGCTCGGAGCAGCATCGGCTGGACCTCCAGGGGCAGCTCGCCGATCTCGTCCAGGAACAGCGTGCCCCCATCCGCCGCCTCGAACGCGCCGCGCCGCGTCTCGACCGCCCCCGTGAACGCGCCCCGCCGGTGGCCGAACAGCTCGCTCGCGACGAGCTCGCGCGCGACGGCGCCGCAGTTCAGCGCGACGAAGGGCCCGGACGCGACGCGGGACCCCTCGTGGACGGCGCGCGCGATCACCTCTTTGCCGACGCCCGACTCCCCCTCGACGAGCACGTTGACGAGGGAACCCTCGAGGCGCTGCAGCACCCCGAACAGCTGGCGCATGACGAGCGAGCGACCGAGGACGCCCCGGTAGGCGGGCGCCTCGTAGCTCGGGCCTTCGCCGAACGCCTGGCCGTCGACCGACGCGGTCAGGCGGACGTCCTGGCCGAGCGTGAGGCTGCCCCCTATGGCGAGGACCATGCCCTCGATCCTCTGTCCCAGGTAGAAGGTGCCGTTGCGGCTCCCGAGGTCCCTGACGGCGACGCCCTCCGGCACGAGGCGGAGCTCCAGGTGGCGCCGCGAGATCGTGCGGTTGCCCACCGACACCTCGCATCCGTCGCCGGAGCCGAGGGTGCACGCGCCCGAGCTCAGCCGGTACGTGGCGGGCACGGCGCCGGGCGCCTCGATCCGCAGCACCACGCCGATCGGCGGCGAGACTCGAGCCGACGGCAGCGCCGTGGCGGTGGAGTCGTCGTGGCGGGCGGCGCGGGTGATGTGCACGAGGCTACCACCCTCTCTTCGACCAATCGAGCGCCGGCCGCCGCCTCGCGTGGCGTCGGGGCGAGTAGGAGGCCCGGAGCGCGCTCGACGCGCTACGCTTCAGGTGCCCAGCGATGACAGCCCTCCGCACCCCGAGCCCGCGCGATCAGCTCCCCGCGGACGCGAGGTACGAGTGCCTCGTGAAGGTCGCTTCGGGGGGCATGGCGACGGTGTACGTGGGGCGCTCTCGAGGTCTGCACGGGTTCTCCCGGCTGGTCGCGATCAAGCGCGCGCACGCCCACCTCGCCGAGGATCCCGAGCTCCGCCGAGCGATGATCGCCGAGGCGAAGCTCGCCTCGCAGCTGCATCACCCGAACGTGGTCGGTGTCCTCGACATCGACGAGCCGCGCGACGAGCTCTTGCTGGTGATGGACTACGTGGAGGGCGCGTCGCTGGCGCAGCTCGCCGCCGCCGCCGACACACGAGGCGTCGCGCTGGACGCGGCGGTCGTCGTCCGCATCGCGCTGGACGTGGCCGCCGGGCTGGAGGCGGCGCACCATCTCCGGAGGGCGGACGGCCAGCCGCTCCACATCGTCCACCGCGACGTCTCCCCACAGAACGTCCTCGTCGGGGTCGACGGCTCCTCCCGCATCGCCGACTTCGGCATCGCCAAGTGGAGCGAGGCGACCCACGCGACGGCGGCAGGGCTGAAGGGCAAGTTCGCCTACATGGCCCCCGAGTACATCGCGACGCGGGCGATCGATCGCCGCGGGGACGTGTTCGCGCTGGGCGTGACGATCTGGGAGGCGCTCACGAACCGCCGGCTGTTTCGCGCGGGAGACGAGATCGAGTGCATGAAGCTGGTGGTGAGCCACGAGCCCGCACCGCCGTCCGAGATCGCCAGGGGTGTCCCCGCGGCCCTCGATCCGGTCATCGCGCGCGCGCTCGCGAAGGACCCCAGCGCGCGCTACGGGAGCGCCGGTGCGTTCGCGCGCGACCTCGAGGAGGCCGCGCGCGTCGCCGGGCTCACGCCGTCCCACGAGGCGGTCGGAGCGCTCGTGCGCGACCTATTCGGCGATGTCCTCGAGGGCCGCAGGCGCGCGCTCCACGGTCTCATCGCGTCCGGGGAGCGCACGGGCGCCGCCCTCGGGGGGGCGCCAGGCGGGGAGGTGACGCAGACGGCCGCGGGCGCCCTCACGATGTCGGATGCGAGGACGCTGAACTGGGCCGCGTCGAGCGGGCTCGCGCTCCCGGTGGAGGGCCGCGGAAGGCCGCGCGATGGGGCCCGGCCGCGCACCGTCGCGCTCGTCGCGCTCGCCGCCGCCGCCGCCGTCTCCGGGCTCGTGATGTTGGAGCGGTGGATCACCCGGGAGCCCCCCGCGGCGCCCCGAGGCGCCAGCGCAGACTTCGCCTCGACCGCGGCCGCGGGTCGCCCTGCGCCGGAGGTCCAGGCCGCCGCGGGGGAGGCGGCGCGCCACGTGCTCGAGGTCGCGCCGCCGGGCGAGCCAGGCTCGGCCGGCGGGCCCGCGCCGTCGTCGTCGGCGAGCGCGACCCGCCACGTCGCGGCTCCCACGTCCAGGTCCAAGCCGGCGTCCGCCCGTCCGACCGCCGCGAGCCGGCCCGGTCGCCCCGGGCTCGGGTACTGACACGCGCGCGCCCGTTCAGCGCGGCTTCTTCTTGGCTCCCGCGGCGGACTGCTTGGCTGCGGGCTTTGCGGCGGGCCTCTTCGGCGCCGCCGCCGCCTTCTTCGGGGCCTTCGGGGTCGTCGCCGCGGTCGACGTCCGGCGTGGCGCCACCTTCGGTGCGCGCTCCGATGCTGCCTTCGGCGCCGACATGGCCGGCCCGAGGTTGGCGATCGCGCGGGCGAGGGCCAGCGCCCCTGCGTCCTCCGCGCCCGGCGCCGGGCGAGGCGCCGAGCGGCCGAGCCCCGCGTCCGGGGTGATGGAGGCGGCGTCCGCCGCGAACGCGGCGGCCATGGAGTCGATGAGGCCGTCGTCGGGCTCCGCGAGCGGCGTGAACGTCAGCAGGATCGTGCTGGGGCCCTCCCAGGCCCAGGAGCCGGGGCACACGGCGTGGGAGAGGTGCCTCTGCGCGAGGCCGTCCACCACGCGGAACAGCGTCTTCTGCTCGGCGCGGTCGAAGGCTCTGGGCAGCTCCACGCGCCGGGTCGCCGTGGGAAGGTCCACCACGCCGAGGTCCACCAGCTCCGCGAGCTCCTCCTCCACGGCCGACTCGATGTCGAGCCGCTGCTCCGGGTCGGGGTCCGAGGGACGGAAGAACGCGGTCCGCGTGGGCGGGTCGTAGCGCTCGAGCTCGCTCTTGACGACCTCTGCCGCGCGATCGAGCGCATCCTCCAGCGTGGCGGAGTCCGCGCCCTTGGCCGCGTGGGCGGCCACGTACCCCAGCGTATCCAGGCGCACGCTGATCGGGGGGACCGTCTCCTCGATGTCGTCGAGCTTCTCCCCGAGCTTCTGCATCTCGTCTGCCAGGCAACGAAAGATGAGGCGCTCGATCGTCCGGTCGTCCGCGTAGACGTCCTCCACCCCGTCCGAGTCGAGCAGCGCCTCGCGCATCTGCTCGACGAGCTGCTCCACCGCTTCGTCGGTCTGCTCGTCGCCGAAGGTGCTCGTGACCTCGCCCATCACGGGGCTGCGCGACACCCGCGGGAGGATCCGCTCGAGGACCGGATCGATCAGCGCGGCGATCTCGCGGAGGACGGCGTCCCCCTCACCGCCGGCGAGGACGATGTGGTCCGCCCGCTTGAGGGCGTCCACGATGGTCTTGGCGAGCTGCCTCGCGAGAGTGGGGACCGCCACGGCCGAGCGGCTTCACATGGCTCGCCAGTTGGATCAATGAGCAAAATTCGATCTGGCCACGGGGCGCGTCAAAGCGACAGGGCGCGGTCCACCAGGGAAGGCGGCAGCGCCTGCCGGCGCTTCACGACCGCCCGGGCGCGCGCGTCCGCGTCGGCGACCGAGGGGTGCGCTGCGCCCAACCGGAGCGCCGCGAAGAGATAGTCGAGCGGCCGGGTCTCGACCCGGAACGGGTCCATCGCCGCCTTGTACGCGGCGACGACCTCCGCGGTCGGGCGCCGCTCCGCCTCCAGCGCGAGCGCGGCGTCGAACGCCTGGGCGCTCCGGACCGACTCGGAGGCCGTCGCCTGGCAGCGGTCCCAGAGCTCGGCGGCGGCCTTGTCGCCGCGCACCTCCCGAACGAGCGCGAGGAGCGAGAGCGCGGCGGTGGTCTCCTCGTGTCGCCGGGCGGCGCTCGCGGCCCTCTCCAGCAGCGCCAGCGTGGCCGCTCGTGAGGGGCCCTTCGGTCGGGCGAGCTCGACCTCGACGGCGAAGCCGATGCGGACCGGGAGGCCGAACTCGAGGATCCCCATGGGCTCGCGCACCGCCGCGAGCACCTCCTTCGGGACGGGTTCGCCCGAGCGCCTGCGCGTTCGCAGCTCCACGAAGATCTGGGCCTGCGTGGGGAGCGAGTTGCCCTCGTCGCGCAGGCGATCGAGCTCCGCGAGGCTCGAGCGGTGGCCTCTCGCGACATCCCCGCGGAGGAAGTGGGCGGCCGCCACGAGCAGGCCCGCCTGGTTCCGAACCGTCGGGACCGGAAAGGCGAGCGACCTCTTGGCGATCTCTTGCGCCTCGTCCACGTCTCCGCGCAGGAGCGCGAGTCGGGCGGCGAAGAAGTCCGCGGGCTCCTCGGGGCCGAGGAGCGCGGCGCGGAAGTCGAGCACCTCCTGCGCCCGTCCGAAATCGATCTGCCGCAGCGCCTCCCTGAACGCGGGGCCTCGCGCCGCCTCTTCGGGGAAGACCGCCACGAGGCGCGCGAGGTAGCGCGCGTTCCGCGCCGGGTCCGGCACGCGTGGGCCGCCGATCGCGTTGCGAAGCGGCACGATGGAGAAGGTGGGGCTCGTCTCCACGACCCGGTCGACCACGGCGAAGCCCTCGTCGAGCGCGTCCATCCCTATCGCGAGCGCCGCGTAGAGCCCCGCCATGTCGGGATCGTCGGGATCCTCCTGGTACGCCTGGCGCATCAGCCTGAGCCCCTCGGGCCGATCGTCGTCGGTGCGATAGAAGAGCAGGAGCCCACGAAGGCCCTTGGAGCGTGCGGGCGGAAGCGCCGGCGCGAGCGTGAGGGCCTGGGAGATCGCCTCCTTCTGCCTCGTCGATCCGGCGAGCTCCGTGACCGCTAGCATCGCGTGGCTCCACGGCGACGTCGGCACGTCCGTGACCAGCGCGCGGATCTCCGCCTGGGAGTCGTCGAGATCATCCATCACGAGGCGCCGCCAGGTCGCCTCGATCCGGCGCGCGGAGGCGGCGTCGGGCGCCCCCCACGCCGCGCGCCGGGCAGGGTCTACCTCCGGGGCCGGAGCGTCCGCGGCCAGCGCCCGCGCGGCAGACCGCATCGCCTCGAGGAGGTGCGGCGCCTCGCCCGTCGCGCGTCGCCCACCCACGCCGACTACGACGCGGGCCGGAGGGCCGAACGTGGCTTGGACGTCGACGGGGGAGGCAGCGGTGACGTCCCCGCCCGCCGGTCCCCACGGTACGCCGAGCTCGATCGCGACGCGCGCGCACGTGCCGACGCCCACCGCGGCCGCCAGGTCGACGCCCGCCGGCGCGCCCTCGACGGACGCGGGCGAGCACGCGAGACGGCTCGGCGCGGAGGCGGGCGGCGCGCTCGCGCTCGGCTTCGCGGGCGTGCCCACGTCCAGCTTCAGGTGGCCCGTGGCCGCCGCGACGACGAGCCCTGCGGCCACGGCGGCGCCGAAGGCGGCGGCCGCGTAGACGAGCCACCGGGCGGATCGCGCCGCCACACCGGCGTGGCGCGTGGGCCGGGCCGCGGCCGCCGTCTCCTCCCTCCGCGTCTGGGCCTGCGCGACCTCGGCGAAGGGCTGGAGCGCGCTTGCGGCGTCCTCCAGAGACTCGAACCGATCCTCCGGTCGCTTCGAGAGCGCGCGCATCACCGCGGACGCGACCTCCGGCGGGAGGCCGGGGGCGAGCTCTCCGAGGGGGGTGGGGTCTTTGCCGAGGACCTGCGAGATGAGCGGGACCGTGTCCGTGGCGTCGAACGGCGGTCTGCCGCTGAGCAGCTCGTACGCCGTGACGCCCCAGGAGAACTGGTCCGAGCGGCCGTCGAGCGCCTCCCCCCTGAGCTGCTCCGGCGAGGCGTACCTGGGCGTCCCGACCACCGCGCCGGCCTGGGTGAGCGTCGCGAGCGCGGGGCCCGCCTCCGTGGGCGCGCTCGCGTCCACCGTGGCGGCGCTCCGCTTCGCGATGCCGAAGTCCAGCACCTTGAGCACGCCGTCCTCGCGGACCATGAGGTTGTCGGGCTTGACGTCGCGATGGATCAGGCCGCGCGTGTGGGCCGCGGCGAGCGCGCGCGCGGCCTCCACCAGCCAGCGCACGCGACGAGCGCGATCCGGCTCTGCCGCCCCGACGTAGGCGCGCATGGTCCGTCCGGGGACGAACTCCATCGCGAGGTAGGTGGCGCCGGAGGCTTCCCCGTCGTCGGAGACGCCGACGTCCAGCACCAGGACGGCGTTCGGGTGATCGAAGGCAGCGGCCGCCCGCGCCTCCCGGAGCATGCGGTCGCGCGCGTCGTCGGTCGCCTCGCCCGACGGCACGAGCTTCAACGCGACGCGCCGCCCGAGCAGCGTGTCCTCCGCCTCGTACACCTCGCCCATCCCGCCGCGCCCGAGCAGCGCGCCGAGGACGTACCTGCCGACGCGATCACCAGGCTGACGCATGGCGGCTCCTCGGCTCCGCGCTAAAGGTGCTTGCGGGCGATCTCCGCCCAGGTACCGGACGGCTCGATCTCGAGGTACTTGCGCCAGCAGGGCCGCGCGAGATCGGGCGCGCCCGTCTGCTCGTACGCCATCGCCAAGTTGAAGTAGGCGTCGGCGAAGCGAGGGTCGGTCTTGATGGCGCCGCAGAAGTACTCGATCGCCTTGGCGGGATCCCCCCGCTCCAGCATCACGTACCCGAGGTTGTACTGAGCCTCGGGCTGGACCTGATCGATCTGCAGCGCCTTGGCGTAGAGCGCGACGGCGGCGTCCTCCTCCCCGCGGCGGAAGCAGATGTTTCCGAGGTTCGTGTAGGCGATCGCGAGCCAGGGATCGATCTCCACCGCGCGGCGGTAGAGGCTCTCGGCCTGCTCGAGCGTGGCGGGGTCCTCGTCGAGCTGGCTGGCGCGGACGTAGAGGTCGTAGGCGGTGCGGGCGCGCGCCTTGCCCGCGTTCGGGCGCAGCACGCGCACCACGTCCTCGCGCAGCGCGCGGACGTCGAACTCGAACGTCATCTGCCCCGTGATCGGCTCGTAGTTCCCGGACGACGAGCGCACGACGACGCTACGCCCGTCCGAGAAGATGCTGAGCTCGGCGAGGGGCCGGGTGACCTTCGGGAGCGCGGCGCGGATGCTCTCGACCGCCCGCGTGACGTCGCGGAGGCGAACCTTCCGCGCGAGGAGATCGCGCGCGGCGCGGAGGGCGATGATGTCGGGGAACGTGTACGCCCGGTGGCCGCGGCGGCGGCCCGAGGGCGTGACGACGCCGCCCTTCTGGAGAGACCGGATGCGGCCGACGCTCATGCCGAGCAGCCGCGCGACCTCGGAAGACGTGAACACGTCGCTCACGGGCTCGCGCGCGGAGGAGAGGGGCGGTCCGTCCAGCTCCGAGAGGGCGCCCGGCGTGTCGATCCGTCCCCCTCCGGGGCCGAACGCCACGTGGATCACCTTGTCGCCGCCGTCGGAGGACTGTTTCCGCCTGCTCATTCGCCCGCGCCGTGTCCCGCTGAGCCGCTCGCCTCTGTCACGCGACGACGACTCGTCCATGCCACCATGAAGGACGACCGATTCAAACACGCCGGGCCGTGCGTCAAGTGGCAAGCGTAGCTCTCCGCGCGCGGAGCAGGGGAGCTTCGAGATCCACGCGGAGAGACAGCCCTCGATCGGTCACCTCGATCACGATCTCGGCGCGCGCCGATCCTAGGGATTGACAGGCGCGAAGCTCCGCCTCACGCCGCGCGATCCGCAGCGCCCAGATCCGGAGGTGCGGGTCGCCGCGCAGCGCGTGCGCGTCGAGCGCGAGCGGCCCGCGGCACCCGGGCGTCGCGTGCTCCCACGAGAGCCGGATCGACGTGGAGCCGAACCACCGCGCGGCCGCGCCCTCTTGCAGCGCGCCCTCGCTGACGATGTCGGCGTGCTCGAGCCACGAGAGGAGCGGCCCCGCGCGGGCGACCACGAGGACCTTCTCCCTGCGGAGCGTGAGGAGGTTCGTGCGGACCTTGGCGAGGCCTGGCCCGGCGCGGTGGTTCACGATCGCGATCGTAGGGACCAGTCACGGCGCACGGCCAAGGACGGCGACGGTCCGTCCGTGAAGTTGCCCGTCCGCGAACACCTCGTCGTACCGTGTCGGCGCGAGGAGAGAAGCATGAGCTACGAAGGAACCGAGCGCCGCCAGCACCGTCTCGTGGTGACCCGCAACACCGAGTACCACCTCAAGGGCGACGTCTGCGTCGCCGTACGTGACCGCGGCACCAAGCGCTGGTGCGAGGGGCACCTGGCCGTCGCGCGGCGCGTCGAGGGAGGCGTCCGCTTCTACGACAACGGCGCCGTCGTCCCGAGCCTCGATCCGCTCTCTCCCGGCGACGCGATGTTCTTCACGTACCGCACCGAGCGCGGGGACGACCGGCAGCTCATCACGAGCCGAATCGAGCAGATCGCGCGCACGCCGAAGAAGGACGTGCTCACGTACGCGACGCTCGGCCCCCGGAAACGCAAGCTCGACTGAGGTCGGCGGACCCTCGTCCACGTCACGTCACGGCGCGGCCGGGCGCGAGCCCGTGGCGCTCACCGCGTGCGCTCGGCGAGATACTCGGCAACCTCGGACGCGGCCTTCTCGGCGGCCAGGCGACACCGCCCCGTCATCCTGAACTCCGCGTCGGAGTGACCGGCCACGACCTCGACCTCGTCGACGGGCGCCCCCTGCTTGTCCGCGATGATGAGGCGCATGCGGATGGAGCAGGGGCCCTGGGCCATGACCGCGTAGAAGCCAGGGTCGAACTCGGTGATGCGAGGCTTGATGATGAAGTCCCCGCCCTCGCCGATCTTCCAGCCCGAGGACTTGCCCTGGCTCTGCAGGGCCTCGGAGAGCATCTTGCCGATCGCCTCCTTCGTGTGCGCGATGTCCGACTGCTTCTTTGCCTGCGCGTCCGGGTCGTCGGCGCTCTTGGCGAGCCAGGCGGACTCCGTCGCGCTCCATGCGCTGCCTTTCTCCCAGGTCTCGAACGCCACGGGCTCCACCGTGAAGGTGCGCTTGCCGGCGAGCGGGTTGGGCGTCGCTTGCTTGATCACCGCAAGGCTCGACGCGCAGCCCCCGGTGGCGGCGACGAGCAGCAGGGCGGCGAGCTTGGGGGCGAGGTGTGCGAGGGAAGGTGTCATCGATCGGCCTCCTGGGACGGCCGGCGACATCGCAAGGCTCGTTCCCGCCCGTGCGGGCGTTGCCGGCGTCTCGCCCGGTCGATCCACGCACGATCCGCGGTGCGGTGGCGCGGGTCGGCGCCACGACGCCCTGCGCTGTCCGAGACGCGTCTCGGTCACGGCGCGCCCCGGCCACGATCGCGCGAGGGCGAGGAGCTCGGCGCCGCGTTGGCTCTCCGGCGACCGCTGGCATCGCTTACGAGCTGGTCGTCACGCCTTCACGGCGCGGCGTGCGGCGGCGGACGCATCCGAGGCGCTCGCCGCCCACGTGTCGCTCCACGCGAGCTCCTCGGCTCGGCGGGTGGTGACCAGCGCCGCCTCGACCCCGGGCCCGGAGAGCGCGGCGCCGAGGGCGATCTCCGCGAGCTTCGACGGGTCCGTCGGGGACACCGCCTGGGCGACCGCGGAGGCCAGCGCCGTCTGGCGGCCGGCGATCCGCCTGCCGAGGGCGCGGATCGCCTCGTCGAGGGCGGGCAGGTAGCGCTCGCGGAGCGCGGCGACCCGCGGCGCGAGCGCGCCCTCGATGCTGGACAGCGCCCCCATCTGGGCGCCGATCGCGGGCGCGACGCTCTGCGCCACGAACGCCGAGAGCTCCTCGATGTCGTCGATCATGGGCTCGGCCCGGCCGAGCTCACGGGACCACGCGAGCAGATCCCCCGGGTCCACCTCGCCGCCTTCGACGCGGAGGTGCGACGCGATCGTGGTGCGGTACTCCTCCTCGAGCGCGCCGAGCACGCCGAGCGCGGCGGAGAGAGGCCCCCCCTGCGGCGCCTGCGGCAGCTTCGCGGGATCGACGAGCTGGATCACGCGCCCGCCGGAGCGCGCGTCGAGGGGGCGGAGCGACAAGAGGGAGAAGCCGCGGTCGCGCGCCGCGGCGAGCACCTCGGCGTCCCCCTCGAGGAGGTTGAACGGGCAGGCGACGACGGAGAGGGTCGCGTCGGCCCGGCCGAGCGCCTCCACGACGAGCGCCGGGAGCGGCGAGGCGAAGACGAGGCCGACGCTCGCCGTGAGCTCCGAGGAAGCCAGCGCGGCGCCCGCCGCGCGCGCGGCCGGCAGATCGCCGGGGTCGGCGGACACGAGCGCCAGGTCGACGGCGGCGAGCCGGGCCCGCGCGAGCGTGGCCCGGAGGGCGTCGGCGTCGGCCGCGTCCGGCGCGAGCAGCGCCCCGAGGAAGATGGCCGCTCGCGAGCCGCCCGCGCCCGCGCGCGCGGCGAGGGCGTCCCCGCCTGCGGCGGCGCGCGCCGCGTCGAAGGCGACGAGGTTCCGCCCACGCTCCGCCGCGGCCTGAACGACGCCCGCGGCGTCCACCTCGCGGTAGCTCGTGACCCACACGCCGGCGCGGTGCACCGGGACGCCCCCGAGCGTGGCCGTCGAGGCGTCCGAGATCCCGGCCCGCGCGAGCAAGGCGCGGGCGGCCGCCTCGGTGGCGCGGCCGGCGAGGCCCTCGGCGGTGACGCCGCGCGCGCGATCCTGGCCGGCCCGCGCGGTCGCGAGGTCGAGCTCGGTGCGCAGCCCCGCCGCGTCGGTGACCGGCAACGCGCAGGCGAACGCCCGGCACACGTACGCGGCGGCGGCGCCGTCGACGAGCGCTTTGCCCTCGAGGAGCGGGTGGGGGAGGGCGCGCGCCGGCGCGCTGGGATCCAGCCACGCGAGGACCAGGTTCGGGATGAAGCGCTTGGCGAGGACGCGCTCCAGGTTCGCGAGCCCCTCGTCGCCGCGCACGCCGACGAGGGCCACCTCGATCGGCGGCGCGACGAGCCGGCTCACCACGTCGAGGGTCGTCGAGAAGGCGCGGGGGTGCCGGGCGACGCCGCGCCCGTGCGCGCGGACGGCGCGCTCCGCCGCCTCGCGGAGGTCCTGCCGATCCGCATGGACGGCGAGGCGGACGAGGGCTCGCGCGGCCACGGCGTTCGCCGACGGGGTCGCGCCGTCCTGGCCCTCCCGGAGGCGCGCGACGAGGGGCTCGGCCGTCTTCGACGTCGAGTAGAAGCCCTCGCCCTCGCCTCCCTCGAAGTCGACGATCACGCGCTCACAGAGCCGCAGCGCCGCGGCGAGGTGGCGCCGGTCGCCGCTGGCCTCGAAGGTGTCGACGAGCGCGTCGGCAAGGAACCCGTAGTCCTCGAGGAACCCCTCGATGTGCGATCTGCCCGCGCGGTGGGTCCGGAAGAGCCCGCCGTCGGGACGCGCGAGATCACGGAGCACGGCGTCGGCCGCGCGCTCGGCGCTCTCGACGTACCGGGGCTCGCCGAGCACACGCCCCGCGAACGCCATCGCGCCGATCATCAGACCGTTCCACGACGTGAGGACCTTGTCGTCGAGGAGCGGCGGGACGCGCCCCTTGCGGGCCTCGTAGAGCCGAGACAGCGACGCGTCGCACCGCGCGCGCAGCGCCTCCTCGGTGACGCCGAGCTCGCGCGCGACCTCCGCGAGCGGACGAGGCTGCCAGAGGACGTTGGCACCCTCCCAGTTGCCGCCCGCCGAGACGTCGTAGGCGGCCGAGAGGAGGCGCGCGTCCTCGTCGCCGAGCAGCGCGCGGATCTCGGCGTCGGACCAGACGAAGTACTTCCCCTCGACCCCCTCGCTGTCGGCGTCCGTCGCGCTGAAGTACGCCCCGGAGGTGGACGTCATCTCGCGCAGGACGTAGTCGAGCGTCCCGACCGCGACGCGGCGGAGAGCGGGATCGCCCGTGACCTGGAAGGCCTCGACGTAGACGCGCGCGAGCTGCGCGTTGTCGTAGAGCATCTTCTCGAAGTGCGGTACGTGCCATTTGGCGTCGGTGGAGTAGCGCGCGAACCCGCCGCCGACGTGGTCGTAGATCCCGCCGCGGGCCATGCGGTCGAGCGTCCGCGCCACCGCCTCGATGGAGGCCGGATCCCCCGTCCGCGCGTGGTGGCGCAGGAGCAGCGAGAGGGCGAACGGGGCGGGGAACTTGGGCGCGCCCCCGAAGCCGCCCCAGTCGGCGTCGAAGGAGCGGAGCAGGCTCGCCGCGGCGCGGTCCTCCTCCTCCGCGTCGACGCCGCGCGGCGCGTCCTTCGCGACCTCGAGCCGCACCGCCCCCGTGAGCTCCTCTGCCTGCTCCAGGAGCTCGGCGCGCTTGGTCCGCCACATCTCGGCGACGCGATCGAGCAGCTGCACGAGCCCGGGGCGGCCGTAGCGCGCGGTCTTCGGGAAGTAGGTGCCCGCGAAGAAGGGCTTCTGATCGGGCGTCATGAAGACGGTCATGGGCCAGCCCCCGCTCCCGCTGAGGGCCACGGTCGCGGCCATGTACAGGGCGTCGATGTCCGGGCGCTCCTCGCGGTCGACCTTGATCGCCACGAACGAGCGGCGGAGCAGCTCGGCGACCTCTCGGTCCTCGAAGCTCTCCCGCTCCATCACGTGGCACCAGTGGCAGGCGGCGTAGCCGATGCTGAGGAAGATGGGCTTGTCCTCGGCGCGCGCCTTCTCGAGCGCCTCCTCGCCCCAGGGGAACCACTCGACGGGGTTCTCGGCGTGCTGGAGCAGGTAGGGGCTCGTCTCGTCGGCGAGCCGGTTCTTGGGGGCCATGCCGAGCAGCCTGGGCGCGGGGCCGCCGGGGCACAACCGCGGCGCTCCTCGGAGCCTCCACGAGCTCTCCACGGGCGTCTTCTTGACCCGCGCGCGGAGCTGCCCCAGGTTCCACGGACCCATGGAGACCCTCTCGGGATGGGGGCGCATCCCGGCGCCCGGCACACAGAAGCTCTCGGAGGACCTCGAGAGCCTCACCGACGGCGCCGTCCTCTGCCGCGGGCTCGGCCGCTCCTACGGCGACAGCGCGCTGCCTCCCCTCGGCCACCCGGAGGTGGCGACGACCGTCCTCGCGGATCGCATCCTCGCCTTCTCGGAGCAGACCCTCGTCCTCCGGGCCGAGGCGGGCGTGTCCATCGAGCAGCTCAACAACCGGCTCTTGTCGCGCGGCTACTTCGTCCCCGTCACCCCCGGGACGCAGTTCGTGACGATGGGTGGGGCGGTCGCGGCCGACGTGCACGGGAAGAACCACCACGTGGACGGCTGCTTCGGAGAGCACGTGACCAGGATGCGCATGCGCCTCGCGGACGGTCGGGTCGTGCTCGCCGAGCCCGACGGGGAGAACGCGGACCTGTTCTGGGCGACGGTGGGCGGGATGGGCCTCACGGGCCACATCCTGGAGGTCGACGTGCGCATGCAGCGCGTCCGGTCCCCGTGGATCCGCCAGGAGACGCGGCGCGTGGACGACATCGACGCCTACATCGACGCCCTGAAGGACGCCGCCGGCAGGTTCCCCTTCACGATGGGGTGGATCGACTGCCTGTCGCGCGGCAAGAACATGGGGCGCGGCATCCTCATGGCGGGGGAGTTCGCGGATCCGGCGGACGCGCCCGCGCGCTTCCCGAAGCCGCTGCCGCGCATCACGATGCCGTTCGAGCTCCCGAGCTTCGCGCTCAACCGCGCGACGATCGGCGCGTTCAACTTCGCCTACTACTGGAAGCACCTGCCGCGCGAGCGATCCGGCATCGTGCACTGGCAGACGTTCTTCTACCCGCTGGACATGATCCGAGAGTGGAACCGGATGTACGGGCCTCGCGGGTTCACCCAGTTCCAGTGCGTGCTGCCCGACGACGCCGGCCGCGGCGCGGCGCGCCGCGTGCTCGAGATCTTGACCCGCCGCGGCGGCGCCTCGTTCCTCTGCGTCATCAAGGACTGCGGGCCGGAGAACCGCGGGCTCCTGTCGTTCCCCATGAAGGGCATATCGATCGCGCTCGACATCGCCGTGCGGGACGACACCCAGGCGCTCGTCGACGCCCTGAACGAGAAGGTGATCGAGGAGGGCGGTCGGATCTACCTCGCGAAGGACTCCTTCACGCGCCCCGAGCACTTTCGCGCCATGGAGCGGCGCAGACTGCCGGCCTTCGAGGCGGCGCGCGCCAAGTGGGATCCGCAGCGCCGGATCCGGAGCGCTCAGAGCGTGCGGCTCCTCGGCGACCCCGCGTAGCGGGCTCGCCCTCTGCGACGCCGGTCTCGGCGGGTCGCCGCTCTTCGTGGACGCCTCCGCGCTCGCGGGACTGGAACCCCGGTTTCCGAAGGACTACACCACGCGGCGCATGGCGAAGATCGTGTTCCTCGGGGCGACGAAGGGCATGGGGCGCGCGCTCGCGCGGCTGATGGCGGCGCGCGGCGACGTCCTCTTCCTCCTCGGCCGGGACCAGGACGACCTCGCGCGGACCGCCGCCGACCTCGGGATCGACGGGGCCGAGCCCGCGGGCGTCGCCGCGTGCGACCTCGGGCGCCCCGAGACGTTCGCGGCCGCCTTGGCGCGGGCGGAGGAGGCGCTCGGCGGGCTCGACGTCGTCGTCGTCACGGCGGGGCTGTTCGCCACGCAGGACGCGCTCGAGTCCGACTCGACGCTCCTCGAGCGGGTCCTCCACGTCGATTTCACGGGCACGGTCCTGTTCGCGGAGGAGGCCAAGCGGCGCCTGCTCGCGCGGGGCGGCGGGACGCTCTGCGTGTTCTCGTCCGTCGCGGGCGAGCGCGGTCGCAAGCCGGTCATCCTCTACGGCGCGGCGAAGGCCGGCCTCACCCGGTACCTCGAGGGCCTGGACCACAAGCACCGCAAGGACGGCCTCCGCGTGGTGACGGTCAAGCCCGGCTTCGTGCGCACGGGGATGACGGCGGGCCTGAAGCCCCCGCCGTTCGCCGGAGAGCCGGAGGACGTCGCGCGCCGGGTGCTCGCGGCGATCGATCGTGGCTCCCCCGTCGTCTACGCGCCTGCAGCGTGGGGCCCCATCATGGCGACCATCCGCGCGCTGCCGCGGTTCGTCATGCGCCGCGTCGGCTTCTGACGCCGACGCGCCGCGATCACGCCACGTAGCGCCGCGCCGCGGCGTCCACCTGGGCCGCGTAACCGCCTCCGAACATGACGGCGTGCGCGAGCAGCGGGTAGAGCTGGTAGAGGTCCACGCGCTCCTCGGCCCCCGCCGCGAGCGGGTAGGCCTCCTGGTACGCGTCCATCACGCGGGCGCCGAACCCCCCGAAGAGCTGCATCATCGCGAGATCGATCTCGCGGTGCCCTCCGTACACGGCCGGGTCGATCAGCACCGGGCTGCCGCCCCGGTCGACGAGCCAGTTGCCTCCCCACAGATCTCCGTGCAGCCGGGAGGGGGGCTCGGCGGGCCCCGCGAGCTCGCCGAGCCGCTCCGCCAGACGCTCCACGCGGCGCGCCGCGCCGGCGGGCAGGCGCCCTCGCCGGACGGCCTCCGCGGCCAGCGGCAGGAGGGCCCGGTACGGAAGGAACTTCGCAGTGCGGGTCAGC
>CAZBJI010000015.1:35590-63221 GCA_964492175.1 uncultured Polyangiaceae bacterium
CCAGCGGCAGGAGGCGCCGGCGCCCGTAGAAGGTGCTCCAGTCGGCCTCCGCCGTGTTGTCCTGCGGCAGCGTGGCCAGGAAGTTGTGCTCCCCGAGGCCGAAGGTCGGGGCGCCGAAGCGGTGGAGCGCGGCGAGCCCCCGGCCGAGGAGCTCGTCCGATCGCGCGGTGCGCTGGCCGCGCTCGACGAAGCCGAGGGCCAGGAAGCCGGGCTCCTCGCTCGAAGCCGCGATCACCTCGGGCACCGCCAACGCTCTGGCCTCGGCGAGCCACGCGAGGCCCTCCGCCTCGCGCCGGAACGCCTCGGCCGGCAGGCCGTCCCGCGACTTCACGAAGGCGCGCCTCCCGCCCTCGAGGGTGACGTCCCAAGCGTCGCTCACGTCGCCGCCCGAGACGCGCCGCGCCGCGCGCACGCGTGCGCCGACCGCCGCCTCCACGGCCCGCGTCAACGCTTCGGGGAGCACGCCCGCCCGGCGAGGCCGTGGGTGGAGACGAGGTGCGCGAGCAGGCCGCGGCACGCGCGCTCGCAAATGTCGAGCACCTCGTCGAAGTCGCCGTCGTCCCCGCCGTACGGATCGGGCACCTCCGCGCCCGGCGGCGCCGTCGGATCGAAGGAGCGAAAGAGCGCGAGCCTGGCCGTCGCGCGCGGCGGGGCGGCGCGCTCCAGCCCGGCGAGGTTCTGCCGATCCATCGCGATCAGGTAGTCGAACCGGGAGAAGTCGCGCGCCTCGACCTGTCGCGCGCGGTGCGTGAGCGTGATCCCGCGCCGCGAGGCCGCGCGGCGCGCGCCGGGATCGGCGAGCTCGCCGGCGTGGTAGCCGCCGGTCCCCGCGCTGTCGATCTCGACGGCGTCCGAGAGCTCCTCGGCCGCGAGGAGCTTCGCCATCACGCCCTCCGCGGTCGGGGAGCGGCAGATGTTGCCCAGGCACACGAAGAGGACCCTGACCATGGATGTGGCGCGTGGAGAGCCGACCCAGCATACTGCGGATCCATGGCGGCCACGGGCCCCGACGGTTCCCCCCAGCGCAAGCGCGGCTTCGTGGCCGAGCTGAAGAAGCAGGGGCTGCTCCTCGGGCTCCTGGTCGGCAGCATGTGGGTGGTCGAGCTGCTCGACCAGTTCGTGTTCGTGGAGCCGCTGGACTATTGGGGCATCCACCCGCGGGAGCTCCACGGCCTCTCCGGCATCCCGCTCGCGCCGTTCCTCCACGGCGGCTTCGGGCACCTCTCGGCCAACACCCTCCCGCTGCTGGTCCTCGGCTTCTTCGTGATGGTCCGGCGCAAGCGCGATCTGATCTACGTCTCCGCCATCTCGGCGCTCGTCGGGGGCCTGGGCACCTGGCTCGCGGGCGGCACGAACACCCTCCACATCGGAGCGAGCATCCTCGTCTTCGGCTTCCTGGGCTACCTGCTGTTCGGGGGGATCTTCGCCCGGCGGCTCTGGCCGATCCTCGGATCCTTGGTCGTCCTCTTCCTCTATGGCGGCGCGCTCTGGGGCGTCTTGCCGGGGCAGCCGGGCGTCTCGTGGGAGGGGCACGCCTTCGGCTTCCTCGGCGGCGTGATCGCGGCGGGCTTGATCACGCCGCGCCCGCGGCGGCCACCCGCCGCCCCCGAGGTCACCCCTCCGGAGGGCTGACCGGCCGAGCGCGCCTGCGCTTGGCACGCTGGCCAGGAGCGAGCGCCTTCTTCAGGCGCGCGTAGGCGTCGCTGCGCGACCCGATGAGCCCTCGGCTCCGGTAGAAGAGCAGCAGCGAGACCGCCGAGACGACCATCAGCGCGAAGGAGAACGGGTAGCCCCAGTACCAGTTGAGCTCCGGCATGTTGAGCGGCGAGCTCTCGGGGTTGAAGTTCATCCCGTACACCCCGACCACGAACGTCATCGGAAGGAAGATCGAGGAGATGACCGTGAGGACCTTCATCGTCTCGTTCAGTCGGTTCGATGCGCTCGTCATCAGGAGATCCATGAGGCTCGAGGCGATCTCGCGGAAGGTCTCGACCATGTCCATCGTCTGCACCGCGTGATCGTAGGTGTCCCGGAGGTAGACGCGCGTCTCGGGCTGGATCAGGGGTGAGTCCTCTCGGAGCAGCGTGGCGAGCAGATCTCGCTGCGGCCAGATCGCCCGGCGGAGCTGGAGAAGCTCGCGCTTGACGGCGAAGATCTCTCGGGACGACGTCGCGCGGTGCGACAGGACCTGGAGCTCGAGCTCGTCGAGCACCTCGCCGAAGTGCTCGAGCACCGGGAAGAAGCCGTCGATCACGCTGTCGAGCAGCGCGTACGCGACGTAGTCGGTCCCGATCTTGCGGATCTGGCCCCGCCCCGATCGGATCCTCGCGCGCAGAGGGTCGAGGCAGTCGATCGCCGGCTCCTCCTGCACCGTGACGACCCACCCCTTCCCGAAGAGGATCGACATCTGCTCCGACGTGAGGCGCCCGTCGAGCACGCTCACCATCCTCGTGATGATGAGCTGCTGATCGGCGAAGATGTCGGTCTTGGGGCGCTGCGGGACGTTCACCATGTCCTCGAGCGCGAGCGGGTGGATCTCGAGGATCTCCCCGAGCTTCTCGAACGTGGGGGCGTGCCCGATGCCGCGAACGTCGATCCACGTGATCGAGTCCTTGTGGAGGTACGGCTTGCAGTCCTCGATCGACTCGAGCTCGCGCTCGTGGAGGTGTCCCTCGTTGAAGTCCATCAAGAAGATGGTGGGGCGCTCGTCGCTCTCGATGAGGAGCGTCCCCGGAGACGCGCCCCGAGGAGGCTCGTTCGGCAGATCGAGGCGGCTGCTCAGGGGCTCGTCGTCTTCGGGGTCGGGCGGCGCCACGGGCGCATGGTAATGCCAGCGAAGGACGAAAGGTGGCGCCAGGCGCCCCTTCTCGTCGCGCCGCAGACTCCGTAAGGGGGACAGGGATGGAGCCGCACCCCTCGCTGTCCTTCGCGGAGCGCGACACCCCGTTCGGGAGGCTGGTGGTCGTGGGCTTCGACGAGGCCGCGCCGCTCACCGACCTCCTCCCGGACGGAGAGCGACTGCACGCGGCGACCCTGGGCGCTCGGCGCCGCGCGCCCTTCGCGGGCGGAAGGGTCGCGCTGCGCCGCGCGCTCGCCGCGCTCGGTGACGACGCTGCCGCGGCGATCCTCCCGTCGGCGCGAGGCGCTCCCCGGGTCCCACCGGGCACGACCGGATCGATCAGCCACAAGGACGACGTCGCCGTGGCGCTCGCGACGCGCGCGGCGCCCTTCGACCACGTGGGCGTCGACGTGGAGCACGACACGCCTCTGCGCGTCGACATCTCGGGGCGGATCCTGCGACCGGAGGAGCTGCTGACGCTCGCCGACCTCGACGCCGCGGCCCGCGACCGCCGCGTCCGGGTGACGTTCGCCGTGAAGGAGGCGATCTACAAGGCCATCGATCCGGTGGTCGCGCGGTACGTGGGCTTTCGCGAGGTGGCGCTCCATTTCGGCGACGCGGGCGCGGTCACCGCCGCGCTGCACCTCGAGCGAGCCGCGCCCCCGCTCGAGGTCGAGGTCGCCTGGGAGCCGCTCCTGGGCCCCCGCGGACAGGCCCTCTTGCTCGCGTTCGCCCGCGCGCGGAGGCTATAGCCCGCAGGCGGGGACGCCCGTCAGAGGATCCGACGGATCGCGCCCCTCGACGCAGAGGTTCTCGGGCGCCTTGCCGTAGTGCGCCTCCACGAACGAGAGCAGGCTCGGCGGATCGACGCACGTGGCTACGTAGGTGGCGTGCCAGGCGCTCAGCCCGATGGGCTCGGCGAGCAGCGGGTCGGGCGTGATCAGGATCCGCGAGCGGTCCGCGGCGCCCACCACACCGGCGCAGAGCGGATCGACCCCGAAGGCGTCCGCGGTAGCCTGGAGCGCCGTGAGCGCGGCGGCGCACCCCTCCGGGCTCGCGGCGGGGCACGTGTACGACATCACCACGGCGCCGTGCTCGAGGTTGTGGACGTACATCTCGCGCGGGACGGGCGCGTCGTGCGCTCGGAACTCGGCCCAGATCTTCCAGTGGTCCCCGCTCGACGGCGGGTTCGTGCCGTAGGTGATCGGCGTGCAGACCTCCTGGTGCGTCGCGCCCTCGTCGGGGAGCTTCTCGGTGATGGTGACGCGGCACTCGGTCTCGCCGGGCAACGGCGCCGCCGTGGGGAAGAGCTCCGTGACGATCGGGCCGGACGATCCGCCTGCCGCGCCCGACCCGCCCGTGCCCGTGTCCGTGTCGTCGGCGCAGGCGGCGGCCACGAGCGCCGTCGCGCTCGCGCAGAAGAGCGCCGAGAGTCCGGTGCGAGCGCGGCCGGGGAGCGCGGCGCCGTAGCCCGAGAGGGCAGACACCGCTCGCCCGCCGCGGGGCGGCGCGAGCGCTCGACGCCGTGAAGGTTCCACGACCGCGGAGCGTAGCAGCACGGGTGGCAGGTGCGTTACGGTGCGGGGCGTGAACCGACAGGCGCCCTGGATCCCCTCGCGACCGCGCCGAATGGCGGCCTCCGGTCTTGCCGTCGTCCTCTTGCTCGCGGCCGCCTGCACGACCTCCACGCTCCGCCGGAAAGAGGCGCCGACGCGCGAGCCCGTGCGCCACGGCTCGCGCGGCCCCGTGCACCACGCCGGGACCGAGAACGCTCCGGAGATCACGAAGTCCGTCGGCGCCGAGGGCGGGGCGGTGGTGCTCTGGCCTCGCATCGTCCCGAAGACGGACGACCCCGAGACGAAGGAGATCGCGACGCTCGCACAAGCGCGCCTCGGGCTGCTCGCGCGCGAGCTCGGCGTGGAGGTGGATCGCCGCCCCGAGCCCGAGCGCGTCTGCCCTCGCGGGGAAGGGTGCCGCGCCGTCAGCGTCGGCGCGGTCGTCTCCCGCAAGGACAAGGGCTGCGCCATCGTCGCCACGATCAGCAGGCCCGGCGCCACCCCCGCGGAGATCGTGCCGTGGGTCGGGCAGGTGCAGCTCCGACAGACCTCCGTCCCGTTCCGCGATCCGCCGGAGAGCGCCATCACGGTCCAGGAGTTCGCGTCGTGCGACAAGGTACGAGAGAGCCTCTCCACGAACGCTGCCCCCGCCGACGAAGCGAAGCTCGTCGCTGCGCTCAAGCAGGCTCTCGGCCGCTGATTTCGTCGCCGCGGAGGGCTACGCTCGCGCGGCGCGCGCGCACCCCTCCACGGAGCCGGCAGACCGCCGCGTCGGGCCATCGGGACCTTGCCTCGATTTCGCTCGGGTGGGTCGAGGGAATCGTCCAGAACCGAATTTTTGAAAATGTCACAATCGGCAAAGTCGGTATTCTCCACCAGAAGCGCCCGGTACGCAGAGCTCGCCCAGGTCTGGGCGAGCTTCTAGCCCATGACCAAGATCCTCTCAGCCCGTGACCTGCTCGAGCTCGTTCGCCAGAACGAGGAGGAGGAACGCCGCGAGACGGAGACGGTCGACAGCGACCGGACCCAGGGCCGGCGGATCTACACGGGCGCGGTTCGAGACAACGCGGCGCGGGCGAGAGAGCGACGAGCCCGCAACAAGACCGAGCTCATCGAGCCGACGTCCCCCCTCGCCGCGCCCCCCGCGCGCCCCCCGGAGAGATCGAGGCTCCCGCCGGCGGAGCGCGGAAGAGACGCCTCCCTCGATCCGCCGACGCCGATCATGCCCTCGACGCTGGTCCAGCGGCAGCGGATCCCGAGCGCACCCAACCTGACCGCCGTCGCCCCCGAGCCCGCCGCCGCGGCGCCTGCGGCGGGTCCGCCGCCTGCCATGCCCTCGATGAGGCGGCCAGGGCAGCGCGACACGCTGCCCATCAAGCCCAAGCCGCGCCCGGTGCTCGACGACGACGACTACCAGTCGAGCGCGCCGACGCTCGAGCTGCAGCTCCCGGCCCACGCGAAGCCGCCGCCGCCCCCGCCCGAGCCTCGCAGCGCGCCGCCGCCCCCGCCCGAGCCTCGCAGCGCGCCGCCGCCCCCGCCCGAGCCGGAGCGACCCGCCGCGGAGCCGGCCGCTCCCGCTTCGCCCCGCGCGCGCAAGGCCTCCAACGCAGCGTGGCTCCGGCCCTCGGAGGCTCCGGCGTCGGGCGTCGCGGCTCCGTCCGCGCCGCCACCGCGCGCGGCGCCCGTCGCCGCCAAGTCACGGTCCGTCACGCCGCACCCTGCACCTCCGGTGGTGGCGGCCAAGCCTCGCTCCGTGCCTCCCCAGCCAGCTCCCGTCGAGCCGCCGCCCCCCTCGGATCCGAAGCCGGCCGCGCCCCCGCCGAGCAGCGTCGCGTCGATGTTCTCGTGGGTGACGCAGAAGCCCGACTGGGCCCCCCCGAGCGTGCCCATCACCGCCCAAAAGGGCCTGTCCTCGGCCCCGCCGCCGGTCTCGGCCATCCCGCCGACCGTGCCGATGTCGTCGCCGATCTCGGAGCCGGCGAAGTCGTCCGACGAGCCGATCGCGCTCTCCTCCGAGGAGACGCTCGTGCTCATCCACTACGACGCCGCCGCGCCCGTCGAGGCCGTGGCGCTGAACACCGGGCTCAGCGAGTGGCGCGTGAAGAAGATCGTCGACGCGCTCAAGTCCCGAGGGATCCTGGATGAAGGCGGGTCGCAGCCGCCGCCGGCCCCGTCGCCGCCGGTTCCGCCTCCGCCTCCGCCTCCGCCTCCCGTCGCGCCCGCGCCTCCGCCTCCGCCTCCCGTCGCGCCCCTCGAGCCGGTCCCGCCGTCGGCGCCCGGTCGAGACCACGCCCGCACGGTCCTCGAGCTGGAGCTCGAGGCGATCCAGCACGCCGCCTCCCCGGGCGATCCGCAGGCCGCCGACCTCGCCGGTCGCGTTCCGCGGTCGAAGACAGAGGAGATCATGGCGGAGTACCTGGCGGAGCTCGAGGGGCAGCCGCCTCCGTCCGGGCAGACGCCGGCGCTCGGGACGTCGGCCGGAGATCTGTTCGGGGCCGCCGATCCCGAGACGACCATCGTCGACTCTGGCACCGCGCCCGGCGGGGACTCCGGCCGCGCCAAGGCGACGGGCGCCGACGATCTCCAGGACGCCGCCGGAGACGATCCACCGACGGAGGCGCCTCAGGAGGGGGCGGCGGAAGAGGCCGAGGCCGCCGGCGCGACCGACCAGGACGACGTCGACGACAAGGCTGCGGCGGCGGCCGACGAGAAGAACGCGAAGTCGCTGCTCGCCCACTTCGAGGGCGTCCTCTCGAAGCTCTCCGTCGACGAGCGCGCGAAGATCGCGACGAACGCGTCGGGCAACGACCTGCTCGCCCTCTGCTTCGACAAGGAGCCCCAGGTCATCCGGGCGCTCTGGCAGAACGTGAACTTGACGGTGGAGCACGCGCGCTTCGCGGCGTTCCACCACCGCACCGCGCTCGGCCTCGAGCTGCTCGCGCAGCGGAGCGAGTTCCTGCGGGACGTCCAGACGCAGCGCCGCATCATCCGGAACCCGCTCGTGAGCGAGAGCCTCCTCCGCAAGCTGCTCCTCTCGAAGCGGCTGATCGAAATCTACAAGGTGACGCTCGACCGAGAGGCCGCGGAGCGTACGCGCCAGAGCACGCGCGGCTTCCTCCGGAACAAGTTCGCGGTGACCGAGCCGGAGGACCGCCTCGAGCTCATCTGGAAGACGGAGGGTCGAGCGCTCCTCGCCCTCTCCGGGCTCAACATCGACAGCAAGACCGCGGCCCTGCTCTGCGCGCGCCCTCTCGTCTCGCTGATGCTCGTCCAGTGCTTCACGAGGTTCGCCGCGACGCCGCCTTCGGTCATCGCGCACTTCCTCAAGCAGAACATCGTCAAGCGACAGGTGCACCTCCGCAACGCGCTCCTCAAGCACCCGAACTGCCCGAGCGATGCGAAGCGGGCTTTCTGAGCCGAGCGCTGGGCGAGAGCGTCGCGCGTCCGGTCGGAGGCGTCGGCGCGCGCGGTCCGGCCGCCCGTGACCCCGCCCAAGGACGTCGTGGCCGAGCGGGCCCGGTCCGATCGGCGCCCCCGCGGTCGTTCCCCTGGAGACCTCGTCTCCGCCGGGCGAGCCGCAGAGCTCCTCCCTTGGCTCGCCGCGCTGCTCCTCGCGTGCGCGACGGATGGGTGCGACGCGCCCGGAGCGGCCCAGCCCTCGCCGTCGGGCGAGCCCCGCGAGAGGGGGCTCGGCGCCGCGAAGCCGCCGGCCCGCCCCGCCGGCGCGACCTCGCCCGACGACGCGCTCCTCGCGGCGCAGCGCGCCCTCGCGGAGCGTGATCACGCCGGCCTCCTCGGCGCCATTTGGCCGGAGACACGCGAGGCCTGGCTCGCGGATCTCGTCGTCGAGCTCGCCGTGGAGAGCAGGGACCGCTCCGGCGATCCGGACGTCGAGCGCCGGCGTGATCGCGCCGCGGTGCGCGCCATCCTCGTCGCCCACGGCGCGACGTCGACCGAGGACCGCGGAGCCTTCGCGGCGGGCGAGGTCGCCGCGCGTCTCCTCTCGCGCGTCCCCGACACGCTGGCGCTCCACGCCGAGCTCCTGGCCTTCGCCGACGCGAGGCGCGCGCCGCTCGATCCGGTGCGCGCCCTCACCGGCGCCGACGAGCCGAGCGCCTCGGCGCGCGCGCTGCTCCGGCTGGCGGACAGGGTTCGAGCGCCCGCGGCGCTCGAGGCGGCGGCCTCCACCCTCACCTCGACGGGCGACGCTGGCGCGCTCGAGATCCCCAGCGCCGGCGCCTTCGCGCTGTTCGTGGTCTCCGAGGGCAAGCCCATGGTGCTCCGTCTCCGCGCCGAGGACGGCCGCTACTGGCTCGACGAGTCGTAGACCTCGCGGACGATCGGCAGGACGCGACGGAGCGCAAGCAGGGTCGCGAGGTTGCGGACGTTGTAGCCGCAGTCCAGACCGTCGTTCGTCAGCAGGCCGGCCCCTCCGCGGTGCGCCGAGAGGTGCACCGCGTCGGGGCCGAGGCCGTGGTTGGTGGATGCGTCGAGGGCGTGCCGCAGATCGATCAGCGGAAGCTCTTCGCGGCACGCCACCTCGGCGGTGCGCGCGCTCGTCGCGTTCTGCGCGACGGCGACGCGCCAGTCGCTCGCCGTGGGATCGTCGCTCGGGCACTCCTTGCGACCCGGCTGGTCGCCGTGTCGCATCTCGTTCGAGAGGATCACCACCATCCCCCGCGCCTCCAGGTGCTCGATGATGCGCAGGAGGGACGCCTCCATCTCGTCGGCGAGCTCCTCGGGAGGCGCGGGTCTCGACGCGGCGTCGTTCGCGCCGAAGGTCACGACGACGATGGCGGGGTTCACGCGACGCTCGAGCTCTCGCAGAGGACCGAACTTGCCGTCGTCGACCGCGTACGCGGCGCGGGCGCCCACCTCGGCGGCGCGGAAGGCCTCGAACGCGTCCACGGGCGCGCCCCCCTTCTCGTCGACCGCGGCGCCACGGAACCAGTCGATCACCGTGCCTCCGTCGGGGAGCGTGAGCTCGCGCTCGGCGAGCTCGCCGAGCGCGCCGAGCTTGCGCCTCCCCGAGAAGGGGGTGAGAAACTCGTACGCCACCGAGATGCTGTCGCCGACGATCCCGAACGCGCGCGTGTTCCGGCCGAGCTCTCTGCCGCGCCTCGCCACACCCCGGATCCGGTCGACCACGCCCGGGCCGAGCTGCGGGACCGCCGCGACGACACGCGCCGGATCCGCGAGCGAGCGCCCCTCCTCGCCGCAGCGGAGCGAGAGCCTCCCTTGGCCCGTGCGCAGGCGCTGGCAGCGCGCGAGGGCCGCGCTGGTCCGCGCGTCGATGGCCCCGGCGTAGGCGAGGGACGGCGCGCATGCCGCGCCCGTGGGGGCCGACCGAGGCGGTCCCTGCGACGCGCTCGCGACGCTGGGCGGCGCGGTGGGCAGCGGCGGCGCGATGTAGCTCGGGACGGGGCGCATGGGGGGCGGCGCGCTCGCGGTCGCCGCGGGTGCCGCCGGGGCGTCCTCGCAGGCGGCAAACGCCGCGCAGCAGGCCAGCGAGAGGAGGGACGTCGCGCGGCGCAGCCCCACGGCGCCCGAGCTCACGGCTCTAGGACCATCCTCTCGGCGATGGCCGCGTCGACGTCGGCTCGTTGGTAACGGAGCAGCGTGTACTCGTCCTCGACCCACGCGGTCGTCCCGGTGTCCCAGAAGGGCGCGCCCGGCTCCCCCGAGGCGCCCCGGGGCATGTTGAAGAAGGCGCGCGGCGTGCCGTCCTCGTCGAAGGTCGCGGTCATCCGGTAGATCGGGCCGCCGCGCGACACGTGCTTCGGACGGACCTCCTGGCCGTCGAAGAACTGGCCCTCGCTCACGTTCACGGTCCCCTCGGCGCCGTCGGTCGCGAAGGCGCCGCCGTCGAGCTCCGCGATCGACTCGCTGGCGAAATGTGTCTCGTGGGCGTCGGCCCACGTGTAGCCGACGTCGACGGCGCCGAAGCGATCCTGGAGCAACGCCGCCGTGTCCGACAGCGCGCGGAGCAGCAGGAGGTCCTTGCCTTCCTGGAGGAGCGGCGCTCCGGGCTCCCGCGCCGCGAGGAGGGCGAACTTGATCACGTACGTCGGGCTGTTCCCGAGGACGGGATCGAAGAACAGGCTGAGGTCGTCCTCGATGACGCCGCGCATGTAGAAGTGGAGCACCGCCTGGAAGGCCGCCGCTCCGGGCTCGGCCCGCTCCATCCGGCGGTCCCACGACGTGAGCACGCCCATGAGCGCGTCGAGCTCGGGTCGGTCCCGGAACTCCGCGAGGGCGTCGTCGGTCGGCACCTTCGCGAACGCCGCCGCGAGCTGAGGCAAGACCTCGTCCGCGAGCAGGGAGTACGTGTCCGACTGGAGCGACTGCATGTCCGCGATGGTCACCGGGCCGGCCGCGACGAGCTCCGCGAGCCTGTCGCGAGCTCGACCGGCGCGTGTCCCGGGGTCGAAGTACGCGCCGAAGTACCAAGGATCGTTGTCCAGGCGTCCGTCTGCCGTGAAGCCGAACGGATCGTTGTTCGCGGTGACGATGAAGGGCTCGGTCCCGAGCGCCCTCGGCATCTTCTCCGGGGGCAGGAACGCCCCCGTCCAGAGGGCGGCCGGGTCCGAGGCGCTCAGCATCCGATAGGAGGGCGGGTGGACCGCCGGATCCCCGCGGTCGGGGACGAGCGGGCTCGAGCGGTAGGTGATCGCGTCGGCGGACGCGGCCACGAAGTTGAAGCTCCCGAGCTCCATCGTGTCGACCGCGGCCTCGAAGTCGGCGGTGGTCTTCGACTGACCGAACGCGAAGAAGGACGCTGCCTCTCGCGTCACGCGGTAGCCCGTCCACTGGAACAGCAGGCGGTGGCCCGCGCCGACGAGCGGGAGGGGGGAGAGGTCCTTCGGAAGCAGCACGCCGTAGCCCTCCACCTCGTCGATGACGACGACCTGGGGCGGTCCGTCCTTGACGTCGATCGTCTCCTCCCGCGAGACGATCGGCACCCACGCGTCCCCGACGCGAGCCAGCGCCTCTCCGTCCGTCTCCAGGTCGAAGATGTCGGTCACGTCGGGGTAGTTCGTCGTCGCCGTCCACGCGAGGTGCCGGTTGTGGCCGATGCTGATTGAGGGCGTTCCGACGAAGCTCCAGCCGGCGATGTCGAGCGAGCCGCCGTGGTCGACGCTGCTCATGTGGTGGAGCCACATCAGCGACGGGCTCCGGAGGGGCTGGTGCGGATCCCCCGCGATCAGGCTGCGCCCCGTGTCGGTGTACGCGGGCGCGACCGCCCAGTTGTTGCTCGCGCCCGGGCGGAGGTCGCGCACCCGGTCGAAGAACGCCGCGAGCCTCTCCCGCGCGTCGGGCGGGAGGGAGGGCCGCCGAGGCGCCGGCTCCGGCTCCGCCGCGCGCGGGCGATCGAACGGGCCCTCCTCGGGCCCCACGTCCGGCGCCTCCGCCGAGAGCGGGGCGGGCGGCTCGAGGATGAACGCGTCCACGAGGGGCTTGTACGCCGGCACCCCCGCGTAGACGTCCGGCGTGTACGTGGCGATGAGCGTCGCGAGCAGATCGAACTCGAGCTGGTTGCCGTTGGAGAAGACGATGGCCTTGCCGATGACGAAGGCGTCCTCCTCGACCCAGGGCTCGGGTGCGTACCCGAGCGTCGTGAAGCCTAGGGGCGTGGGCGCCGCCCCGGACGTCACCTCCGCGACGCGCGCGTTCACGCCGGCGGTCCACGCCCGCACGAGCTGGTAGCGAACGGGCTCCTGCGAGCGCGCCGCCTCCGCGTTGATCGCGCCCCACTTCGGGATGCCGAGCGTCCGGATGAGCGCGTCGTCGCCAACCTTGTCCTCGCCGAGCACCTCGGCGAGGCGCCCGTACGAGCGTCGGCGCTGCAGGTCCATCTGGAACAGGCGATCGGTGGCCTGCATGTAGCCATCGGCGTAGAAGACGTCCGCGTCGCTCTGCCCGTAGACGTGCACCACGCCCTCCGTGTCGCGCACGATCTCGACGGGCGCCTGCAGGGTGTAGGGCGGCGGCTCCGCGCCCCCTTGGCCCCCTCCGGCGGTCGTGTCGACGGCGATGCGGCCGCCGCACTCCTGGCACGACGTGACCGTGACGAGCAGCGCGGCCAGCGCGAGGCCGCGTCCGAAGGAGGGTGCGAGATCCACGGCGTGCTCCCGGTGGAGGGTACGAGCGGCGGCAGTGTACCGCGCCTTGCGCGGGGCGGTCGCGGCGAAAGCGGCGAGCGCCGCGGCGAGGCGCTGTCGCGGGTCGCCGTCGGCGTCCTGCGGAGGGTGGAGTTCTGGTGGAAACTCCCTTTCCACCAGACTAGGGTGCGGGCACATGGTCCGAGCCCGCCTCCTGCCTCTCGCCCTCCTCGGGGCCACGCTGGCTGGCGCCTGCTTCACCGGGAGCGACGGGCTCTTCCCGCCGCCCAAGGGCCTCTACTTCCCCACGGCGATCGCCGTCTCCCCCGGGCGCACGGCCCTCTACGTCGCGAACAGCGACTTCGACCTCCAGTACAACGGCGGGACGGTCCAGGTCGTCAACCTCGCCGATCACGAGGGCCAGCCCGGCCTCCGGACGCAGGCGGAGGCCGTGGCGGGCGCGATCGCCTCCGGGCTGGCGCTCGACGACATCTGCGGCGCCGCCGGCCTCAAGCCGAACCAGGAGGAGCTGCTCCACCCCGGTCCCTGCGAGCCGCTCGCCTACGCGCGTTACGTCCGGGGCTTCGCGACGGTCGGCGCGTTCACGAGCGGCATGTCCCTCGTGCCCCGCCCGGACGCGGCCGGCATGCGCCTCTTCGTCACCGTCCGGGGGGACCCGAGCGTGACGTTCTTCGACGTCACCGACGATCGGGATCCCGTCGCGCCGAGCTCGCCGTGCGGCGAGGCCTTCTGCCTGGACTGTGATCAGAGCGGCGAAGAGAAGCGCTGCTCCGTCGGGCACCGCATCGGGGAGAGCGCCGTGGCGAGCATCCGCGGCATCAACATGCCCACCGAGCCGGCCGGCATCGCGGCGGCTCCCCTCCCGGGAGGTGACGCCCTCGTGATCGCGCACCCCACGGAGGCGAGCGCGAGCCTCGTGGTCAACCGGTGGACGGGCGCGTCCGCCCTGCCGTGGCCGACGCTCGAGTTTACCTTGAAGAGCCTCGCGGACGACCCGTTCTTCGTGGTCGCGATCCCGCCGCCCGCGGTCGTCGAGGCCGCGGCGGACAACATCGCGTACCGCCCCGGCTTCATCCTCAGCCACCGCTCCGCCCCCGCGCTGTCGGTCGTCCGCTTCGAGGACGACAGGGGCTCGGCCCCGCCTCGGCCGTTCCTCATCCTGGCCGGTCAGCCAACCGTGACGCTCCAGGGGGAGGTCGCGGACTCCCGCGGCATGGCCGTGGACGCCTCGGCGCGAGAGGCGTGCGAGGGCCTGTTCGCGCCCACCGACGTGGTGAACCTCGCGGGGTGCGCCCGTGACAACCCCGTCCGCTTCTACGTCGCCAGCCGGTCGCCGGCGTCGCTGCTCGGCGGCACCATCGAGACGGAGATCGCGCTCTCCGGCGACGTCGTGACGAGCGTCGACGAGCGCCTCAGCCTCGACGACGTCGTCCCTCTGTCGATCGGCGCGAGCAACGTGGCGGTCGGGCACGTCATCGGCCTCGGGGGTGAGCTCGAGGTGCGCATCTTCGTCGTGAGCTTCGACGCGCGCGCCCTCGCCATCTACGATCCGGTGCTCCGCCGCGTGGAGAAGCAGGTGCGCACAGGCCGGGGCCCCGCCGGCATCGCGTTCGACACCGGCGTCGACGCCGGGGGCGCGCTCCGGAGCCACCTCTACGTGGCGCACTTCACCGACTCCTACCTCGGCATCGTGGACCTCGACGCGCGCCGCCCGACCTACGGCGAGGTGGTCGTCTCGGTCGGTCCGCCCGAGCCGCCCCGGGAGGAGCAGTGAGGGCCCTCGCGTCGTCGTTGGCGCTCCTCACGCTCGCGAGCGGCGCGGCCGTCGCGGCGAGCTGCACGCCGGACGCCAACATCGCCCAGGTCCGCTCCCTCGAGCGGACGGGGCAGGCGGCGCTGGTCTGCCTCGGTGCGCCCGGCTCGAGCGCGGCGCTCCGTCCGCTCGGCGACTGCACCAGCACGATCCACGACGCGCCGAACGACTTCGGCGGGGACGGCACGGCGCCGCACCTCTACGTCCTGGTCCTGCTCGAGGCGCGCGGCGAGCTCGCCGTCATCGATCTGTCGACCGAGGACGGCAACATCCTCGATCAAGAACCCTCGACCCCGGGCGAGACGTCGCTGCCCATCGGCGCGCTCCCGACGGGCATCACCGTCACCCCGAAGGGCACCGCGGCGTTCGTCACGTCCGGAGATCTCGCGCACCCCGGCATCTACGCCATCCCGGGCGAGCTGCTCCGCCCTTGTGAGGTGGATCCCGCCCGCTGCGACGCGCCGGCCCCGACGCTCTCCACCTGGCCCGCGTGCCGCCTCGACAGCGTGCCCGGCGCCATCACGATGATCGCGGACCCTGCGAAGCCGCTGCCCGACGGCTCGATGGGGACGCGCGCGACGTGCAGCGACACGGCGTATACGGCCGTGGACCCGTCGGGCCCGGAGTTCGGCGACATCGACAGGGAGGGGCTCGGCCGCCAGAAGCTCTACGTCACGTTGCCGAAGGAGGGGGCCATCGCGGTCCTGGACGCGCAGACGCTGCTCGAGGCGCCGCCCGGCAGGTTCGACGCGTGCGTGATCGAGGCGAAGCTCCCGCTCGATCAGCCGCCGCCCGAGGTCAGCCCCACGCTCTTCGACATCGAGGACGGCCCCGCCTGCGCCGTGCCGGCGCTGCCGGAGATCCGCGCCACCAGCGACGCGCCCTCGACCCCGTCGGGGATCGCCCTCGCCGGGGATCGGCTCTTCATCGGGGATCTGACCAAGCCGCTCATCCACGTCGTGAACGTCACGGACCCGTGCCGCCCGGTCGAGCAGCCTGGGCTCGCCCCCATCTCGTTCGAGGATCCGTCGCGCGTGGTCGTCACCAGCCGCCTCTCGGTGAGCCCCGAGATTTCCCCCAGCCTCGAGCGCTACCTCTACGCCATCGACGTGGAGGACCGGAGCGTGATGGTCTTCGACGTCACCCTGGGGGAGGGGAGCGTCGTCCCGCTTCGTCGCGCGAACCCGGAGCTCAACCCGCTGCAGCCGCCGGACCGCGTCCGGTTCGCGGCCGCTCCCGAGGACGTCGTCGTGGTGAACCGCGACGCCCCGAAGAGCGCCGGGCAGGGCCTCTCGCCCTTCGGGATCCTCTGTGATCCTCGCCCCGAGGCCGTCGCGTGCACGAGCGGGAGCACCACGTGCGATCTCGGCACCCTGTACCGCACCTCCAGCGACTACGAGGACGGCGCCGGGCCGTTCCAGATGCGAGGGACGTTCGCGATGGTGGCGCTCGCCTCCGGGCAGATCGCCGTGATCGACATCGAGGACTACGACGCGCCCTGCCGCGGCCCCTCCGAGGCGGGCGGCCCGGGCTGCCCCGCGACGTTCGCCGGGGGCGTGACGACCGACGAGGCCACGTGCGCCGTGACCGTCCCGCACACGACGCGCTCCGGCGTGTTCCTCCTGACGAACGACGACGTGGGTCGTCACCAGCCGGGCGTGCAGGCCTTCCCGGTCCTCTCCCAGGATGACGGCACCGTCGTCACCGACGGGCCGGTGATGCGCGCGACCCGATCGGAAGCGGGGGGCTTCCCGCCGTTCGTGGTCGGCGGCGACGTGCTCACGCTCGACGACGCAGGCCGCTTCATCGACGACGACGCCGAGCGCAGCACCCTCGTCATGAACCTGGAAGATCCGCGCGTGCACCAGCTCGACCAGGATTGGTTCGTGACGTACCAGGGCCCCTTGCCCGCGTTCACGGGCAAGCGCGGGGACCTCCGCCTCTCCTCGTTCGACCGCGAGCTGCTCGACGTGAGCGCAGGGTTCTGCCGCGGGGGCGTCCGGCCCGAGGCCGCGGTCCGGGAGGAGCTCGCCGCGACGGGGCTCGCCGGGGCCGCGCTGGACGCCGCGGCCGCGCGCCTCGCCGACCGGGTGCACATCTCGCAAGACCTGACGGCCCAGAGCTCGACCTACTGGGACAACGCCGCTTGCAGCTTCGAGCAGTGCCGGGCGACCTTCGGCGACGACGAGGCGCCGGCGCCGGCCCGGGATCTGCGGGTGCTCGAGGCCCGCGAGGACCGCCTGGACCTCGCGGCCCCGGCGGGCGTCACCGACGAGCTCTTCGAGTGCTGCTTCCCGACGCTCCTCGCCTACGAGATCCGGCCCGGCGACGAGTGGCTCGTCGTCGGCGCGTCGTCCGGCTTCTTGCACGCGACCATCGCCGACCCGGCGACCGGCGTCTGCCGCACCTCGTGTGATCCACGCGCCGCGCTCCGGAGGGGCCGCGTGTCCTCCACGGTCCTCGACGACCCGACCGCGAGCATCCCGGACACGGCGCCCACGGCCTACCACGGCGCGCTCTTCCGCTTCGCGATCGCCGTGCCGCCGCCAGCGTCCGGGCGCCCGCAGCCGCAGCGCGACATGACCTTCCGGTTCTCCACGCAGGGCTCCTTCATCCCGCTGCGCGGCGTGCTCACCAACGAGGACAGGCCTCTGGTCCTGCCTCAAGCGCTGCTCTACTCCAAGGCGACGGACAAGATCATCGTGACCGACGGCGGCCTCGAGGGCGTGCTGATCGCGCCCGGAGATCTGAACGGCAACCTCCAACAGCTCTTCTAGTCCCGTGGAAACTCCGGTTCGACGGGACTAGCCTCCGGGACGCCCGTGGTCATCGGCCGACAACCCAAGAACAAGGACGGCGCTCCACGCGTCACCCCCGTCATGCGTCAGTTCCAGGACGCGAAGGCGGCGTATCCGGACGCCGTCCTGTTCTTTCGGCTCGGTGACTTCTACGAGATGTTCTACGAGGACGCGGTCATCGGCTCTCGCGTCCTCGGCATCGCGCTCACCAGCCGAAACAGGGACAACCCAGAGGAGGAGCCCATGGCGGGCGTGCCGTACCACGCCGCCCACCAGTACGTCGGCAAGCTCCTCGCGGCCGGCTACAAGGTCGCGCTGTGCGAGCAGCTCGCCGACCCCGCCAAGACCAAGGGCATCGTCCCGCGCGCCGTCGTGCGCGTCGTCACGCCCGGGCTCGTCACGGACGACGCGCAGCTCGACGCGCGCGAGAACCATTTCCTCTGCGCCATCGAGGTGGACGCGGGGGCGTCGGGCGTCGCGCTCCTCGACCTGTCGACGGGGGAGCTGTTCGCCGCCGCGTTGCCCGACGCGGCGCGGCTCCTCGCCGAGCTCTCCGCCGCCTCGCCTCGAGAGGTCCTCCTCGGCCCGTCGGCGGCCGGCCTGGAGGCCTCGGTCAGGCTGGTGCTCCCGGGGGCGGTGGTCCGGTCGGAGGGCGAGCCCCCGCGGACCGAGGACGTCACGCTGGCGGAGCTCCTCGGGCCCGAGCTCGCGGCGGACGCGCGGCGGACGCTCGAGGGCGTCGCGCGCCGCGCCGTCGCCCGCGCCGCGGCGTTCGCCGCCGCTTGCACGCCGAAGCACCGCCTCCCGGTCACGCGCATCGCGCGCCTCGAGACCGACTCGGTCATGCTCCTCGACGAGACGGCGCAGGCGCACCTCGAGCTCGTCCGAGCGGTCGACGGGGGCAGGCGGGGGACGCTGCTGGACGCGATCGATCGGACGGCCACTGCGTGCGGCGCGCGGCTCCTCCGCCAGCGCCTGCTCGCCCCGCTCCTGGACGTCGGCGCGATCCGCGCGCGTCAGGCGCAGGTAGAGGCGTTCGTCGTGCACGCGCGTACGCGCGCCGATCTCCGCGCGGCGCTCGAGGGCACCGCCGACCTCGAGCGGCTCGCGGTGCGCGTAGCCCTCGGGGAGGCCACCCCGCGCGACCTCGGCGCGCTCCGCGACGGCCTCGTCGCGGCACCGCGCGCGCGCGCCGCGGTGGAGCTCTTGCCGGAGGCGGACCGCGCCGCGCTCGGCTGGGAGGAGACGGACGTGATCCCGGAGCTCGCGGACCTGTTCCGCAGGGCGCTCGTGGATCGTCCGCCGCCGACCGACAAGGACGGCGGCGTCGTCCGCGAGGGGTTCGACGCAGAGCTCGACGCCGCGCGCTCCGCCCAGAAGGGCGGGACGGAGCTCATCCTCGCGCTCGAGGGGAGGCTGCGGGCGGCGACGAACGCCGCGAGCCTGCGCGTCAAGTTCACGCGCGTCTTCGGCTGGTACATCGAGGTCACGAAGTCCCACCTGGCGAAGGTCCCCGCGTCGTGGCGCCGGAAGCAGACCGTCGCCGGGGGAGAGCGCTACACGAACGACGAGCTCGATCAGCTCTCCGCCGACATCGAGTCGGCGGAGGACCGCGCGCGGGAGCGGGAGAAGGCGCTGCTCGAGGAGCTCGTCGACGCGGCTCGGCGTGAGGTCGCGCGGATCCGGGCGCTCGCGCGGAGGCTCGCCGAGTGGGACGTCGCCTCCGCGCTCGCGGAGGTCGCCCACCAGAACGACTACGTCCGGCCGGAGGTCGACGACGGCGATCGGATCGAGGTGGTGGAGGGACGCCACGCCGTCGTCGAGCAGCACGCCGCGAAGGGCCGCTTCGTCCCGAACGACACCTGCCTCGATCTCGAGGGCGGGCGGCTGTGGCTCGTGACGGGGCCGAACATGGCCGGCAAGTCGACCCTCATGCGCCAGGTGGCGCTCACGGTGATCCTCGCGCAGATGGGGAGCTTCGTGCCCGCCCAGCGCGCGCGGATCGGCACCGTGGACCGGCTCCTATCGCGCGTGGGCGCCAGCGACAACCTCGCACGCGGCGAGAGCACCTTCATGGTGGAGATGCGCGAGACCGCGGCGATCCTCGCGAGAGCCACGCGGAGGAGCCTGGTCATCCTCGACGAGATCGGGCGCGGGACCAGCACCTACGACGGCCTCGCGATCGCGTGGGCCGTGGCCGAGCACCTGCACGACGTGATCGCGTGCCGCGCGCTCTTCGCCACCCACTACCACGAGCTCACCAAGCTCTCCGAGACGTCCGCCCACCTCGTGAACGTCTCGGTCAGCGCGCGCGAGCACGACGGCGGCATCGTGCTGCTCCACACCCTCGTGCACGGCCCCGCGAGCCGCAGCTACGGGATCGCGGTCGCGCGCCTCGCGGGGCTCCCGGAGGGCGTGCTCTCGCGGGCGAAGGGGCTGCTCGCGACCTTCGAGGCGGGGCGAGACGGCGTCTCCGGCGAGGCCGCCGGGCGGCGCAGCCAGCTCGGGCTCTTCGAGCCACAACAGGCGGAGAGGCCCGAGGAGCGCGCCGCGCTCGAGACCCTACGGCAGACCGACGTGGACCGCCTCACGCCTCTCGACGCGCTCCAGCTCCTCGCGAAGCTGAAGGCGCGCCTGTCGTCTTCGTAGGGTGGCCGCGGCCCCTTCGGGGCCGCTCATGACCCCGCTCGCCACATGGGGGGAGTCAGGTTGCGATCACCCGTGCCATGCGCAGCAAGTCGTACGCAGCACCGACGAAGTGCGCCGCGAGCTGCGTCGCCCCAGCCGTTGCCGTCCTGGTCGTCGTCGTCCTCACCTTGCGGTCGGGCGACCGCGCATGCTCCCCAACCTCGCATCCTCTGAGAGCACGTCCGCCCCTCTCGAGGAGAAGGCGACTCGACCGGGGGACCAGCCCCGAGCAAGCGAGCGGATCAGTTCCCGAGCGTGTTGCAGCCGACGACGACCTCGACCTTCGCGCTCGCGTCCCCCTTGAGGAGCTCGCACGCGTCGCCGTAGAGCGTCACCTTGTCGTTGCCCGGGAGGTAGTCCCAGCCGTTCGTGTGCGTCGTGTCGCGCGGGATCGCCTGGGTGTCGCCGTCGCTCGTCACGGTGATGTTCACGGCGTCGTAGTCGGGCGTGCCGCCATCGGGGGCGGGCAGCTCGAAGGTGCAGCTCGCGGCGTCCAGGGCGATGGACTCGAGCGCGACGGCGAGGGCCTGCTCGAAGTTGTCGACGTTGACCAGGTAGGCGCAGTCGTTCGTGGCGTCGCAGCCCGCCGCCGTCGGGGTACCACCGGCCGACGCGAGCTGGGAGAGGTTGATGGCGAGGTCCGTCGCCGGATCGCTCGAGGCCGCCTCGGCGTCGATGCCGACCACGTACGTCCGGACGCCCCCCGCGAGACCCGCCGCGGCGGCGTCCAGGGCGCGCGCGATGTCGTTCGCGCCCGGATCGGCGGAGGAGTCACACGAGGTCGGCAGACCGTCGGTGAGGAGCACCACGCTGGTCACGCCCGGAAGGCTCATCGAAAGGGCCGACTCGAGGGTGCCGCCGAGCGCCGGCGCGAGGGGCGTGCCCCAGTAGAACTCCTCGTCCGACTGGGCGACCGCGCCGACGATGTCCGACTCGTGCGTGACGCCGAGCGGCCCCATGGGGACGGCGAGGGACTCGTAGGTCGTGGCGTCGCAGCGCTCGCTGGGGCCGGGGAGCTCGCCCGCTGCGCACTCGCAGTCGATGTAGTTCTCGGGCATCACCGAGCAACAGGTGACGGGCTGATCCCCAGACGGAAACATCGCGAGCCCCGCGACCGTCTGGTCGGGCAGCGAAGAGAGGATGTTGGTGAGACCCGCCGTGGTGAGCGTCCAGCGCGTCTCGTTCCCGACGCGCAGGTGCATGCTCCCCGAGCGATCCAGGAGGAACAGCAGGTTCGAGGCGGCCGGCTCGACAGGGTAGACCCCCGTCGCCTCGGGGCAGACCTCGGGGCCCGGATCGGTCCCGCCTGCGCCGCTGGTCGTCGGCCCGCCACCCTCATCGCCGGCGCCGCCACCGTCGTCGTCGCTGGCGCCCTCCTCACCATCGGAGCCCACGACCGGGTCGGAGCTCGAGCAACCGGCTCCGAGAACCAGGATCAGCGCGGTGAGCGAGAGGAAGTTCGTTCGCTTCATGGCAGGGCTCCTACAGCGACCTACAGGTCGGGTTGCGGGCGCCCTATGCCAGTCTCGTGCCACACACGAATGCGTCCGTTCGTACGATTTCGGGTCGCCCTGCCGCCCAAATGGATCCGCCGGGATCCGCCCATTTGGATCCAGTCGGCTCCCCGCGGCCGGGCGAGGTCTGCGCCTCAGTTCGGCGACATCTCGGTGCAGGAGCTGGTCTCGGGGCCGCACACGCCGACGGGATCCTCGATGCACACGATGTCCGGGCAGGGATACCCGCACCCCGACGCGGCGAGATCCGCCATCGCGTCTTGGAACTGCTGGATCGCCCCGGCGTTGGCAGGGTTTACCACGGTCGGGCAGCAGGGCCCCTCCAGGGTCTGGGTGCACTGCTCGATGTCGATGAGCGGGTTGCAGCCCTTCGCGTTCGCGAGCGCCGCGTCGACCGCGCCGAAGATCGTCGCGCAGTCCGCGCCGCCTTGGCCGCCCGTCGTGGTCGAGCTGGTCGCCCCGGTGGAGGTCGAGGACGAGGTCGCGCCCGTCGCCGAGCTCGTGGTCTGGGTTCCGGTGGACGAGGTCGTCGCGCCGGCCCCCGAACCACCGGCGCCGTCGGACCCGGCGTCGTCGCCGCACGCGAAGAGCGAGCACAAGAGGAGCGTCCCGAGCGGAAGGTGTCTCATCGTCGACCTCGAAAGGAAGAGTGGGTTTCAACGAGGGATGCCCGCCGGCGCCCCGAACGATCGCGGGAACGTCGGCGGCTGGATCACTCGTGGAGGACGCGGAAGTCGCGGTAGATTTTCGTCGCGTCGAGGGACCCCTCCGACTTCGAGTCGACGACGAGGAAGTACAGCGTGCCCCCGACGTTCGCGAAGATCGCGTCCTGCTTCGGCGAGATGGTCACCCGGCTCGCCGGCGCGTCGCCGAGCGCCGCCGGCTTGCGCTCGGGGACGTCGGTGCCCTTGACGAACTTGCCAATCAGCTGCTGCTCGATGACCGCGCCGGTGAACTCCGCCTCCGCGTCGTCGAGCCCCACGGCGAAGACGAACACCTGGCCTTGCGGGGAGTCCGCCTTGTAGGCGACGAACCACTGGTTCTCGGCGAGCTTCAGCGGCTCGATCTCCCAGAGCGCCGCGGGGAGCGTGAGCTCGAAGCCGAGGCGCTCGTGCCGGAGCGAGGTCGGCGCGATCTGCTCCTGCCGGATCGGTGCCGCGAACTTGGCGTTCGCCACGAACGCGCTCGTCTCCGCCTCCGCCGCGTCCACCCACTTCCGAGGCCCCATCGTCGCCAGGTACGCCGTGTGGCTGCTTCCGGGGAGCGCGACGATGTCGATGACGCTGTCGGTGCCTGCGACGAAGTACGCCGCCCGAGCGCGGGCGAGGCCAGCGACCGGCTCGCCTGGCACCACGGTGAGCTCGGACTCCTTGACGCCGATGAGCTCGGCGGCGACGCGCGCTTGCGCCTGAGACAGGCCGACCTCGCGGCCCATGAGGACGACGGCCGACTCGATGCCTGCCGCGGGCCGGGCGAACGTGAGCACCACGTCGTCGCCGCGGACGTCGACGAGCTGGGGCAGGTGGGCGCTCGCGGGCATGGGGATGGTGAGGCCCGTCGCGTAGTGCTTGAACGTGCCACCTCGGAGCGCCCTGTCGGGGCCAACCCTGCGGGTGGGAGCGGACTTCGGCAGGCTACGCGCGAGCTCGGCTGCCTCGGCGTCGCCGAGGACGTGGAGGGCGTCGCGCGTGCGCTGCACGAGATCCCGCGCCTCCTCGCGCAACGTCGGCGTCGAGACGGCGCGGTACACGACGACCCGGTCCGCGCTCGCCTCGAACGCCCAGAGCGTCTCGTAGGGGGCGGGGCCCTTGATGATCGCGGCCTCGAGCGGTCCCCGGGCCCCCGAGAGAGAGAGCTTCTCGGCGGGCGCGCCCGCATCCTCGGCGGTGGCGTCGATCCACTGCGCTCGGTAGGCGTCGAGGGGAACCGCCGGGGTGGGCACGGATCCGATCCAGAGGCTCACGCCCTTCGACGCGACCAGCGCGGCTGCCTCGCGGTCCTGCTCCGCGACCGGCTCGCCGACCATGAGGTGCGTCCCGGGCGGCGCCGTGAGGCGCAGGCGGTGGACGACGCTCTCGAACGTGGAGCCCCGTACGCGGTACTGGGGCCGCTCCTGGTCGTGGGCGACCCCCGCGAGGTTCCTGCCCTGGACCTTGCCCTCCTGCAGAGACACCTGGCTCGCGAGGTCGGGCAGGGTGCACTTTGCCTCGGGGCGTCGCATCGTGGCGAACCGCAAGAACCAGCCGTCGCGCTCGATGATCTGGTGCGTCTGCTGAAAGTGCATCCCCATGATCTCGGTGTCGATCTCGAAGCGGACGCCCTCCCGCCCGAGCACCGTGGCGCGCACGGGATCGGTGCTCCGAAGGTGTGTACCAGGCACCGACGCGAGCCCCGCCTTCGCGATGAGGATCGGGTCTGCGCCTGGGGAGTAGTCGCCGATCACGACGAGCTGGCAGCCGCCCTCGTGGATGATGCCAGCGAGGGTGTCGGGCAGGATGTGGCGGGCCTCCTCCTGGCGCAGCATCTTGAAGCCCTTCCCCGGCCACTTGAGGGTCAGCTTGAAGTCGTCGTCGACGAGATCCGCCGTCGCGTCGTGCGTCGACGTCGGCAGGAGCTTCTTCTCGGCCTGCTCCTTCTGCTCCGCTGCCTGCTTCGCGCGCTCCGTGTAGCGCTTGAACCCGTACGCAGCCACGCCCGCGAGGAGCCCCAGGAACGTGAGCGCCACGAGGGCAAGGACGGCGATGACGACGACCTTCGCGCTGTTGTCCGGGCGCCGCGGGGGCGCCCCGAAGGGCGCGCGGCCGTAAGGCTCGGGGCCTCCATAAGGCGCGAGCGAGCCGTGCGGAGGCAGGGAGGGAGGCGGCGGGACGGGCCCCGGAGGCCACGATCCGTGAGGGCCGGGCCCCGCCGGAGGGCCGCTCGGGTAGGGCGGGGGGCCAGAGGGCGGACCCGACGGAGGGGGAGGGGCGGGCGGCGGCGGGGCGGAGGGGTTCATGATGCGCTCGGGTCGGCCAGGGACGCGTTAGGCGTCTCACTCGTTACGGAGCCCAGTGGGCGCCCGATGTCGCACGCGGAGAGTGCGCGGTCCGTTCGGGGCATCTGGCGGAGGTCGTTCTGTCCGCCGGGCGCGCCGCCGCGGCAACCCTCCCCGCCGAGGGGGAGCCCGCGAACGGGGCGCGCCTCTCGTTCATCTCTGCGCGCCCGCGGGAGATGGGAGTGAACCGGCTGCCACGCACCGACGGCGCTGCGCCGCCGTCCTACGACACGCTGCTAGGATGCGCCGCGATGAAGCTCGATCGCAGAGGCGTGGTCCTCGCCCTCTCCATCTGCGCTGCGTCGTGTGCGCCCGACGCCCCGAGACCCGTCGGCTCCCCCGCCCGGCAGCTTGAGGACGGTCCTCCCAAAGCTCCCTCCGCGAGCGCGCTCGTCGTGCCTCTACCCTCGCAGACCGCGGCCACGACCCCCGGAGGGCCCCGCGCGGAGACCGATCCGGAGCAAGCCGTGCAGGAGCTCCTCACCCTCGCGATCGGCCTCCTCGAGCGAGGCGAGGATGCGAAGCTCATCGACGAGCACGTGGCGCCCAGCGATCGCGAGGAGCTGCTCCGGAAGCCGCGGCAGGAGCTCCTGGCCGAGTTCCGGCGCGACAAGGCCGACCGCCTCCTCGCCATCCTGCGCGCATTGCGTGGCGCCCGCCCGACCCGCGCGGAGCCTGACGACGAGGGCTTGGTCCTCCGGTACGCCGGGCCGAGCGGTCGAGGCGTGGAGTTCGTGGTGATCGACGGCCGCGCCTTCTTGAAGAACTGACGGCGCCGTTCCCCCCGCGAGCGGCGCGAGTGGCACGCCTTGCGGTCTTCGTGCTACGAAGTCGTGGCTCGGCCGCTCCATGACGACGCTGCTCCCCGTGCTCTCGCTCGGCTTCACCCTCGGCGTCGTCCACGCGCTGGACGCCGATCACGTCGCCGCCATGTCCACCGTCGTCGCCGAGCGGCGCAGGCTCGCGAGCGCGGCGGCGGCGGGCGCGCTCTGGGGCGTCGGGCACACGGCGATGGTCGTCCTCGTCGGCGGGGTGATCGTGGCGCTGCGCGTCGTCGTGCCGCCGGCGCTCGCGCTCTCGCTCGAGCTCTGCGTCGCGGCCATGCTCGTGGCGCTGGGCGTGCGGGCGCTGCTCGCGCAGCGCCCGCGGCGCGCGCCCGCGCTCACGCCCACCGAGCCGGTGCGCCCCGCGCGCGCAGCGATCCGCAGCGTGGGCATTGGTCTCGTCCACGGCCTCGCGGGCAGCGCGGCGGTTGCGCTGGCGGTGCTCGCGCACGTAGCGGACCCGACGGCTGGAGTGCTCTATCTCTGCCTCTTCGGCGTCGGCACCGTCGTCGGCATGGTGCTCGTGACGACGGCGCTCGCCGTGCCGGTGCTGTTCGCGGACGCTCGCTACCCGGGGCTCGGCGCGCGCCTCGGGCAGCTCGCCGGCTGCACCAGCCTCGTGCTCGGGGTCACGCTCGCCTACCAGATCGCGTTCGTCGAAGGCCTGCTCGTCTCCTAGCACGCCGCGTCGCGCGAGCTCGGCCTCACACCGGCGCGGGGCCCCCGAGGTGGCCGAAGAAGCGGGCGATCCACACCGCGAGCAGCGCGACGAGCAAGAGCGGCAGGACCACGCCGAGCGCGCGCGCCACGCGATCCGGCGGCGACGCGCGCCCCGTGCGCACGTAGGCGATGGCCCCGGCGCTCGCGCCGATCGCGAGGACCGGGAGGACCACGAACACGAGCGGGTGCAGGCTCGCGGCGGTCTGGAGGTCGAGGCGGAGCAGCGCGAAGGAGGCGCGCGTCATCCCGCACGCCGGGCAGGGCGCTCGCGCGAGGACGGCGACGGGGCAGGGCAGCGCGCCGAGCGCGAGCGCGCCGAGCAGCGCCGCGCCGCCGAGCGCGACGTGCGCGGCACGGCGCCACCTCCCGGACGCCGCGTCCCCGGCGCGCGACTCAAACGGCGACGGGGCCTCCGAACGCCCCGAACGCGCGCGCCCCCCAGACGATCGCGAGCAGGACGATGGTGCCGACGGCGAGCGCGCGCGGGACGGGATCGTTCGCGCGCATCCGGCCGTCGCGCACGTACGAGACGACGAAGAACGCGGCGAGCGCAGCGCAGAGCGGGACGGTGAGCGGCGCGGTCGGGTTCCACGCGAGCGCCGCGCCCACGTCCGCGCGCGCGAGGGCGAGCGCTGCCCGCGTCATCCCGCAGCCGGGGCACGGCTGCCCGAACACCGACGCCCACGGGCACATCGGCACCCCGCAGCCTGCGGCGACGCCCAGCGGACCGACGAACGCCAGCGCCCGGAGGGCGCGGCCGAGGCGCGTGCTCGCATCGAAGATCCGGGCTGCGCCCGCTCCGCGGGCGCCGGTCGTGAGCGTCGACACGCCGACATCTTTCCATGCCGCGCGGCCGGAGGCGAGGCGCACTCGGCCGCGCGGCGGGCCATCGCCCAGGCGAAGTCGCGTCGGAGCGCGGGAGCGTGCGACTCGGGTGGCGCGCGACTGGAGAAACGGCTGCGGGCGGAGACCTCTCGATCTCCGCCCGCTCGAGGCGCACCGTGGGGGCACCTCCTCCGTCGTCTTTGGATCTAGCTTGGCGAGGTCATTGTCCCGATAGGTCGTTCAGGTCGCTCGCGAGCGCGAACGGCGCGATGAACAAGTACAGCACGATCCCCTTCGTCGGGTTCTGTACGCCGGCCATCTGCTTGGCGCGCGTCATCTCCTCCGGGACCTTGAGGACGAAGAACCAGATGTTGAGGCAGGGGACGAAGGCCATCCAGGGGGCGAAGTCCTGGTTGTTCGTGAACGCCTTCAGCTCCTGGGCCATCTTGAACATGATGAAGCCCACCCACAGCATGCCGACGAGCTGGAACGGGTAGGCGAGGAACGGGCTCACGATCCCGGCGAGGATGTTGCCCACGATGTTCGCGCCGACGGCGCCGCCCCAGGCGATGAGGAGCGTCACGACCGGGTTGCGCTTCTGCGGGCGCGAGCCGGCCGGAGGCGCGTTCAGGCCGCCGCCGAAGCCAGCCTGGCCCATGGCCTGTCCGAACTGACCGCCGGGACCCTGCGGCTGCTGACCGTAGCCCTGAGGCCCGCCGGGGGGCTGACCGTAGCCGGGGGGTCCACCTTGCGGGGGCCCACCATAGCCGGGAGGACCGCCACCGGGAGGACCGCCGTAGCCACCCGGAGGTCCACCTTGCGGAGGTCCGCCGAAGCCGCCGCCGCCCGGGGGCTGTCCGCCGCCGGGAGGACCGTAGCCGCCCGGAGGCTGTCCGC
>CAZBJI010000015.1:63321-75853 GCA_964492175.1 uncultured Polyangiaceae bacterium
CGCCCGGAGGACCGTAGCCGCCCGGAGGCTGTCCGCCGCCCGGAGGACCGTAGCCGCCCGGAGGCTGTCCGCCGCCCGGAGGACCGTAGCCCCCAGGGGGACCGTACGCTTGCATGGGATCACCAGGGGACATGTTGGGGTCGCCCATGGGGGGACCCATGGGTGCTGCGGGCGCGGGTGCACCAAAACCAGCATCAATCGCCATCGTTCCTCCGAGGGGATTCACCCCCTGTCCACCTGATTGTCCACTTGGTCCGCCCAGCCCACCTGGGTTGGGCATGCCGTTCATTCCGGCATTCGGATCTGCTGCAGCACCACCAAACGCGGGCCCGCCTCCAGGGGGCGGCGGACCGGGGAGCGGAGCGCCAGGGCCAGCCCCGTGGCCCATGCCGGCGGGCGGGACGCCGACGACCGTCCCGGCGAGCCCAGGGTTCATCGGCGGAGCGGCCCCTGGCGGCCCAGGGGGAGGTGGCGCTCCTGGCGCTCCCATGGGCGGCATCATCGGCTGCTGGCTCATGAGCATCGTGCCCTTGAACTTGGGTGCAGCCGCACCCTTCAAGTTGAACCCACACTTGACGCATGTGGATGCGGTCTCAGCGTTCTGCGTACCGCAGTTGGGACAAAACACGCACCACCTCCGAAGTCACTTCACACGTCGCGAAGTGCGCGGGGAGCGTAGCCTCATGGCGGCGATTACCACAAGTGAAAGGAGAGCCTCCGCGGCGCGCGAGATCACCTCGGGAGCGCGCGAGGTTGTCTGCGTCCCCCGCTACCCCCATTGACAGCTGGCGGTCCGGGTCACTAGCGTGCGCGCGCCGGCGCTGGTCGGAAGTTCCGTACGCGTGGGCTTCGTCCGTCCGTGAGGCGCGCGAGGCCCGGCCAGTCCCTCGAGATGGCCGCCGGTCCCACCACCATGGAAAACACGCCCTCAGCCGGCCCGTCGAAAGCAGCGTCCGAACGGTCGAAGAGCCCCTTCAAGCTCACGCCCGAAGGTGAGACGAGGCTCCGTGAGATCCTCTCGCGCTATCCGAACGAGATGGCGGCGTGCATCCCGGTGCTGCACCTCTGCCAAGACCAACACGGCTGGGTCTCGGAGGAGATCATCGCGTTCGTCGCGGAGCGGCTGAAGCTCAGCACGGCGCACGTGAAGGGCGTCGTCACGTTCTACACGCTGTTCAACCAGCAGCCGGTCGGCAAGCACCAAGTCTGGGTGTGCCGCACGCTCTCGTGTGCGCTCAAGGGCTCGGACGCGATCCTCCACCACTGCGAGAAGCGCCTCGGCATCCACCCCGGCGAGACGACGAAGGACGGCAAGGTGACGCTGCGCACGGCCGAGTGCCTCGCGTCCTGCGGCACCGCCCCGATGATGCAAGTCGACCGCGACTACCACGAGAACCTCACCCTCCAGACGGTGGACGCGATCCTCGATCGCCTCACGCGCTAGCCATGCTCACCCGGACCACGTACCTCACGAAGCGCTACGGCGAACGAGACGGCTGGAAGATCGGCCCCTACGAGCGCGACGGCGGCTACCAACAAGCCCGCCGCGCGCTCGGCATGGCGCGCGCCGACTTGGTGGACCAGATGAAGGCGGCGAACATCCGCGGGCGCGGTGGGGCCGGCTTCCCGATGGGCGTGAAGTGGAGCTTCATGCCGTGGCCGCCGAAGCCGGAGCGGCCGCACTACCTGGTGATCAATGCCGACGAGGGCGAGCCCGGGACGTTCAAGGATCGAACGATCATGGAGCTGAACCCCCACGCGCTCGTCGAGGGGTGCATCATCGGCTGCTTCGGGATCGGCGCGCACGCCGCGTACATCTACGTGCGGGACGAGCTGCATCTCTCGAAGGAGCGGCTGTGGGCGGCCATCGAGGAGGCCCGTGCGAAGGGCTACCTGGGCGCGAAGCCGTTCGGCCACGACTACCCGGTGGAGGTGTACGTCCACACCGGCGCGGGCGCCTACATCTGCGGGGAAGAGACGAGCCTGTTGAACTCGCTGGAGGGCAGGCGCGGCGAGCCGCGGCTCAAGCCGCCGTTCCCGGCCCAGGTCGGCGCCTTCGGGATGCCGAGCACGGTGAACAACGTCGAGACGATCGCCATCGTCCCCACGGCGCTCGAGCTCGGCGGCGAGGCCTTCAGCAAGCTCTCCACGATCCACCACCTGAAGGACGGCGGCACGCGCCTCTACGGCGTCAGCGGCCACGTGAAGACGCCCGGCGTCTTCGAGTGCGCGGTCGGCCTCACGCTCCGGGAGCTCGTCTACGATCTCGGCGGCGGCATCGAGCACGGGGAGCTGCTCTGTGTGGTCCCCGGCGGGTCTTCGTGCCCCATCCTCTGCCCCGACGAGAAGGTCCACGCACCGAACGAGAAGGACGTCCTGCACCCGTGGCACGGCCAGAGCGTCCTCGACGTCCCGATGGGCGTGGACACCTACCGGAACCTCGGCACCATGCTCGGCACCTGCTGCGCGATCGTCCTCTCCGACAAGGCCGATCCGGTGCTCGCGTTCCACAACCTCATGCGCTTCTACCGGCACGAGTCGTGCGGGCAGTGCACGCCCTGCCGCGAGGGCAGCGCGTGGCTCTTCCGCGTCCTCGACCGGCTCGTCGCCGGGGAGGGCACCATGGAAGAAGTCGACCAGCTCCACGACATCGCCGACGGCATCATGGGCAACACCATCTGCGCCTTCGGAGAGGGCACCGCGATGCCGGCCCTCGCGTTCATCAAGAAGTTTCGCAAGGAGCTCGAGGCGTACGTGAAGAAGCGGGGACGCGCAGGGACGGGCATCCTGGCGCCCGACTACGAGACGGCGAGGGGTGCCTGACATGGAGAAGCTCGAGGTCGTCTTCTTCGCCGTGTGCACGCTCTTGGTGCTCCTCGGCGGGGTGGTGACGGTGGGCGCCAAGAACCCGATCCGCGGCGCCATGGGCCTGCTCGGGACGATCATCGGCGTCGCGGGCATGTACCTGATGCTCGCGGCGGAGCTGCTCGCGGCGGTCCAGGTCGTGGTCTACGCGGGCGCCGTCGTCATCTTGTTCCTGTTCGTGATCATGCTCCTCGGGCCCGCGTCGTCCCAGACGAACGACGCGCGCGGCGCGATCTCACGCTACTTCGGCGCGGGCATCTTCGCCCTGGGCAGCGTCGGCGCGCTCTTCGCCATCATGCGGATGGGCGGGGAGCTGCTCACCACCTTGCCGCCGCCGCCGCCCGGCATGGGGACGATCGAGCTCGTCGGCAGAGAGCTCTTCTCGAAGCAGATCGTCCCGTTCCAGATCGCGGGCGTGCTCCTGACCGTCGCCGTCATCGGCGCGATGGCCATCGCGCGCGGACGCGCCCCGGGCGAGCCCGCCAAGCCCATCGGGGGCAAGCTCCGGGCGTCGTTCTCCCCGCTCGCGGACACGACGAAGGAGCTGAAGCGATGACGCAGGTCCCGCTCGAGTACTTCCTCACGGTCGCCGGCGTCCTCTTCACGATCGGCTGCATCGGGTTCCTCCTGCGCCGGAACCTGCTGGTCCTCCTCATGAGCATCGAGCTCATGCTCAACGCCGTGAACCTGACCCTCGTCGCGTTCAACCGGATGCACGCCACGGCGGGCCCGGCAGGGGGGGCCGATCACACGGGTCAGCTCTTCGCGTTCTTCATCATCGTGGTCGCAGCGGCAGAGGCCGCCATCGGCCTCGCGATCGTCCTCGCCTTCTTCCGCGTGCGCCGCACGGTGCGCTCGGACGACGCCGACCTCCTGAGGAACTAAGGTGGACGCTCTCTCCAGGCAGTTTCCCTCGAACGATTTCGCCCTGCTCGCCGTCATCCTGGCGCTGCCGCTCGTCGGCGCGTTCGTGAACGGCGTGTTCGGCAAGCGGCTCGGCAAGGACGGCGTCCGGATGATGGCGCTCTCCGCCGTCGGGATCCCGTTCCTCGCCAGCGTGCTCACCTTCCTCGCGCTGCCGGCGGCGAGCCCCGACGGCAAGGTCGGCAAGCTCACCTGGACCGCGTGGCACTGGCTCGACGTCTCGGGCCAGGGTGGACGCCGCGTCCCCATCGACATCGCCTTCGGCGTCGACGCGATGACGGCGACCATGATGCTGGTCGTCACCGGCGTCGGCTTCCTGATCCACCTCTACTCGACCGAGTACATGAAGGAGGACCCCGGGTACTACCGGTTCTTCGCGTACCTGAACCTCTTCATCTTCTCGATGCTCGTCCTCATCATGGGCGACAGCTTGCCCGTGCTGTTCGTCGGCTGGGAGGGCGTCGGGCTCTGCAGCTACCTCCTCATCGGCTTCTGGTTCACCGAGGAGAAGAACGCGAGCGCCGGGAAGAAGGCCTTCATCGCGAACCGCATCGGCGACTTCGGCCTGCTCGTCGCCATGGCCATGCTGGTCTACTTCTGCGGCACGCTCACGTTCGACGGCATCAAGCAGAGCGCCGGGACGGGGCTCCTCACGCAGGTGCAGATCTGGCCGCTCGGCAACCTCCCGCTGGAGGGCGCGTGGGACCTGAGCCACGGCTTCGCGAACGCGCAAGGCCAAGTGCGCTCGGACATCGGCGCTCTGGACGGGGCCTACCGCTGGTGCGTGCACCTGCTGCTCCCGGAGACGCCCGTGAAGGCCTACGCCTCCACTCTGGTGGGCCTCGCGATCTTCCTCGGCTGCGCAGGCAAGAGCGCGCAGATGCCGCTCTACGTCTGGCTCCCGGACGCGATGGCGGGCCCGACGCCCGTTTCCGCGCTCATCCACGCCGCCACCATGGTCACCGCGGGCGTCTACCTCGTCGCGCGCATGGCCGACGTCTTCGTGCTGAGCCCGTTCGCGATGGCGACGGTGGCGGTGGTCGGCGCCTTCACCGCCGTCTTCGCCGCGAGCATGGGCCTCTTCCAGAAGGACCTGAAGAAGGTCCTCGCGTACTCCACGGTGAGCCAGCTCGGCTTCATGTTCATCGGCGTGGGCGTGGGGGCGTTCGCGGCGGGCTTCTTCCACGTGTTCACGCACGCCTTCTTCAAGGCCTGCCTCTTCCTCGGGGCCGGCAGCGTCATCCACGCGATGCACGCGCGTATCCACGACACGGATCGGTCCCAGGACATGGCGAACATGGGCGGGCTGCGCAAGTACATGCCGCTCACGCACGCCACGTTCCTCGTGTCCTGCCTCAGCATCGCGGGGCTCCCGTTCGTGACGGCCGGGTTCTACTCCAAGGACGAGATCCTCTGGAAGGCGTGGTCCCTGCAGGCGCTCGGGCCGGGCGTGAAGGACATGTGGCTCTGGCCGGCGTGGCTCGGGAAGGGCCTCTATTGGGTGGGCATCGCCGGCGCCACCATGACGGCGTTCTACATGTTCCGCGCCTACTTCATGACCTTCTGGGGCGAGTTCCGCGGCTGGAAGATCAAGCCGGGCTGGGTCGACCCCCACGCCTCCGAGGGCGGGGGAGCGCACGGCCACGGCGCGCATCACGACGAGCCGCCGGGGAAGAAGCTCCTGGGCCCCGAGCCCCACGAGTCGCGCTGGCCGATGACGCTGCCGCTCGTCGTCCTCGGGGCGCTCGCGGTGTTCGCCGGGTTCCTCGGCGCCGAGCCGCTCCACGTCGCGCCGCTCCTCCACAAGCTGGACCCGATCTTCAAGGGCGCGGGCAAGCTCGTCGCCGATCACGGCATGACCGCCGAGGGCGGCCACAGCTCGGCGATGTGGGTGATGATGGGGCCGGGCGCGGCCGCCTTCGTGGCGGGCACCTTCGGCGCGTACACCGTCTACGTCCAGCGCGGGGGCGCGCCCGAGGTGGCGTTCGCCAAGAGCTTCCCTCGGCTCCACGGTCTCATCTACGACAAGTGGCGCATCGACGAGCTCTACGACGCGACGATCATCGGGATGGTGGACGCGCTCGCCGACATCTTCACGATGGCGGACAAGTGGATCGTCGACGGCCTGCTCGCCAAGCTCACGTCCGTCGTCGCGCAGGGCATCGGCGCCGCGCTCCGCATCCTGCACACGGGCCGCGTCCAGGTGTACGCGGCCAGCATGGTCGTCGGCCTCGTCGGCCTCGGCTGGTTCTTCGCGCGGCCCCACGCGAGGCTCGCCGTGGACGACGCCGAGCTGAAGTCGTCTGGCAAGGTGGTCCTCAGCGCCGCCCCGGGCCCCGGCTACTCTTTCCGGTGGAGCGGGGAGGGCGTCACCGCCGTCGACAAGTGGACCTCCCAGGCGAAGCTCGAGCTCGTCATCCCGCAAGGACAGAAGCGCGACGTGAAGCTCCACGTGAAGAACGCCTTCGGCCGTGAGACGGAGACGAGCGTGTCGGTCGCGCGGCCCGAGGTCCAGAGGCCTCCGTCCGCGGGCCCGCCAGGGGCTCCGCCCGGGAGCTCGGCGGCGCCCATGCTGCGCATCGATCCGAAGGACATGCCGAACCTGATCCCGCGCGGGAACCAGCCGGGAGGAGCAGGGCGATGAGCTTCGCACTCCTCCTCGGGATGGCCCTCGCGTTCGTCGTCGGCGCCGTGATCCCCTCCGCCACGCACAAGGACGGGGCCCACCCGGTCCGCCTCTCGCACCGCGTCGGCCTCGGCGTCGTCGCGGCGCTGACCGTCTGGCTCGTCGTCGGCCTCTGGCCCGACCCGACCGCGCCGCTCGGCCGGAACCGGCCGCGCCTCCTCTCGGCGATCCTGTTCACGCCGATCATCGGCTCGTTCATCGTCCTCTTCGTCCCGCGTCAGGCCCTCAAGACGCTGCGGTACGTCACCTACGGCGTCATGGCGGTGACCCTGCTCGGGTCGCTCCTGCTGCTCGAGCGGCAGATGACGCCGGGCTGGCACTTCCAGCACATCAAGGAGTGGATCCCGGCGCTGGGCATCCGGTACCACGTGGCCATCGACGGGATCAGCCTGTGGCTGGTGATCCTGACGACGCTCACGACGCCGATCGCGATGTTCGCCTCGTTCGGATCGGTCAAGACCCGGATCAAGGAGCTCTGCTTCGCGTTCTTGCTCCTCGAGGGCGCCATGATCGGCGCGTTCGTCGCGCTCGATCTCTTCCTGTTCTACGTGTTCTGGGAGCTGATGCTCGTGCCGATGTACTTGATGATCGGCATCTGGGGCGGCGCCGACAAGATCAAGGCGGCGATCAAGTTCTTCCTCTACACGATGACCGGCAGCGTCCTGATGCTCGCGGCCATCGTGTACCTGGTCTGGACGCACCAGAAGCTCACCGGCACCTACTCCTTCGACTACCTCTCGCTCGTCCGCGTGGTGCTGCCGAAGGACGCGCAGGTCTTCTGCTTCTGGGCCTTCTCGATCGCGTTCTTCATCAAGGTCCCGATGTGGCCCGTCCACACGTGGCTCCCGGACGCGCACGTGCAGGCGCCCACCGGCGGCTCGGTGGTGCTCGCCGCGGTCATGCTGAAGCTCGGGACGTACGCGTACCTGCGCTTCTCGATGGGCCTCTTCCCCTGGCAGGCGACCTCCTACGCGGCGAACCTCGCCGGCGTCGCGATCCTCGGCGGCATCATCTACGCGGCGCTCGTCGCGTGGAAGCAGGACGACATCAAGCGCCTCATCGCGTACTCGTCGGTCGCGCACCTCGGCTACATCATGCTGGGGCTCTTCGGGGCCACGCCGGCGGGCGTCTCGGGGGCCATCCTCCAGATGATCAACCACGGGATCTCCACGGGCATGCTCTTCATGCTCGTCGGCGTGATCTACGACCGGCGTCACACGCGCGCGATGAACGAGTTCGGCGGCCTGGCGAAGGTCATGCCCGTCTACGCGATCCTCTTCCTCATCGCGACGTTCGCCTCGGTCGGGGTCCCGGGGACCAACGGCTTCGTCGGCGAGTTCATGGTCATCATGGGGACGTACTCGTCCGAGGGGCTCCGGACGTTCGCGGGCGTCCACGCCGTCGGCGCGGCCCTCGGCGTGATCCTCGCCGCCGTGTACATGCTCCACGTGGTGCAGAAGATGTTCTTCGGCCCGCTCACGAACCCGAAGAACAAGCACCTCACGGACATCTCCCCGCGCGAGGCGCTCGCCCTCGCGCCGCTGGTCGTGCTGGTGTTCGTCATCGGCTTCTTCCCGAACCTCCTCCTGGACAAGATGAAGGGCTCGGTCCAGCTCGCGCTCGTCCAGTACCGCGACGTCTCCGCGGCCACCGGATCCCAGAGCGGTGTGGCGGCCACGCACGAGGAGGACGCGCGCATGATCCCGGCCGACGTGTTCCAGACGACCTTCCTCGTCGGCGCGCCGGCCACCAAGGCCTCGCTCGAGCGTGAGGCAGCGCTCGCCGCGATGGCGGCGCCCGCTGCCTCGGCGCCGCCCGCCGCCGCGCCCCCTGGCGGTCAGCCCGGCGCCCCGCCGGGTGGGCCTCGCCCAGGCGCGCCCCCGGGAGCGCCCCCGGGAGGCCCTGGAGCGCAGCCCGGCGCCCCGCCCGGCGCGCCTCCAGGTGGCCCTCGCCCCGGCGCGCCTCCAGGTGGCGCGCCGCCCGGAGGCCCACCGCCTAGACCCGCGCCGCCGGGCCCGGGAGGTGGGCGATGACGGACCTGATGCTGGCGCTCGCGCCGATCCTGGTCGTGCTCCTCGGCGGGGCTCTGCTCATGATGGCGGAGGTCTTCGCGAGGAAGAAGACCGACGAGCCCGCGGAGCCCTCCAGCGACATCGCCCTCGGGACGGCGGTGACGCTCCTCGCCGGCGCCGTAGCGTCGATCGCGGTGTGGCTCTACGGCCCCGAGCGGCTGCCGGCGGTGCAGGATCTCGCGCCCTACTACATCGTCGACCGCTTCACCCTGTTCTTCTCGATGGTCCTCTGCGTCGGCGGCGCGCTCGCGGCGCTGCTCGCTGGCGGCTACCTGCCCGAGCACAAGCTCGACCGCGGAGAGTTCTATCCGCTGCTCACCTTCTCGGTCGTGGGCGCGATGGTGCTCGCCGGCGCCGGCGATCTCGTCTCGTTGTTCCTCGGGCTCGAGACGATGAGCCTCGGCGTGTACTGCTTGACCGGGTTCCGGCGCGGCTCCACGCGCGGGACCGAGGCGGCGGTGAAGTACTTCCTCCTCGGCTCCTTCGCGGCCGCGCTGCTCGTCTACGGCGGCGCGCTCCTCTACGGCGCCACGGGCCACACGGACCTCGCGGGGATCCGCGAGGCCGCCGTCGCGCTCACCGAGAAGAGCGCCGATCCTGCCGTGGCGGGCAAGGCGGGGGTCTTCGTGATCGGGATGATCCTCGTCATCGCCGGGCTCGTCTTCAAGGTGGGCGCCGTGCCGTTCCACATGTGGACGCCCGACGTGTACGAGGGCGCCCCCACGCCCGCGACGACCTTCATGGCGGTGAGCGTGAAGAGCGCCGCCTTCGCGATCCTCCTCAGGGTGCTGCTCGGCGGGTTCGGGGACCCAGCCTCGATGAGCTGGAGCGCCGGGTGGCCGCCCCTCATCGCCACCCTGGCCGTCCTCACGATGACCGTCGCGAACTTCGTCGCGGGCCGCCAGGAGTCGGTCAAGCGCATGCTCGCGTACTCCAGCATCGCCCACGCCGGCTACGTGCTCGTCGGCGTCGCCGCGACGGTGCGGGCCAGCGGGGAGGGGCAGGCGAGCGTGCTCTTCTACCTGCTCACCTACACCTTCTCGACGGCGGGCGCCTTCGGCGCCCTCGTGCTCTGCGGCAGCCGGGGGAAGGAGGCGGTGAGCTTCGAGGACCTCGCGGGGGTCGGCAGGCGTCACCCCGCCGCGGCCGCGGCCTTCACCCTGTTCCTGCTCTCCCTGACGGGCGTCCCGCCCACGGCGGGCTTCTTCGGCAAGCTCTACGTGGTCAAGGCGGCGATCGGCGCCGAGCTCTACCTGCTGGCGGTGTTGCTGCTGCTCAACAGCGTCCTCGCCGCGTACTACTACCTCCGCGTGCTGGTCTACATGTACATGCGAGAGCCTGCCCCCGGCGCGCCCGTCGCGGTCCCCATGAAGAGCGGCTACGTGGCCGCGGCCCTCGTCTTCGCGGCGCTCGGCGTCGTCCTGGTGGGCCTCTTCCCCGGCTCGTCCCTCGAGATGGCCTTGAAGGCCATCCTCACGTGAGTCTCCCCCTCGCGTGAGCGCGACCTACACCGAGCGCACAATTGCCCTGACGGGCGTTCCAAGGAACGCCCACGCATGAGTCGCAGGATGCTCCGCCCGCACCGAACGCCGCCCGCCTCGCTCCTCTGGATTGCGCTCCTCGTGGGCGCCTGTGGGGAGAGCCCGCCGGCGCCGCTCGCCTCCGGCGCCCACGCCTCCGCGGGCGCGCTCGCCCCGAGCGCGCCCGCGAGCGGCGCGGCCTCCGCCACCGGCTCGGCGCAGCCCGAGCCCAAGGACGAGGTGCCCTGGGTCGGGATCCCCCGCACGGTGGAGGAGGTGGAGAAGGTCATCAACCCGCGCGGCGGCAAGCCCTACGCGGGCCCGTCGGGGACGCTCCGCGGGACCATCACCCTCAAGGGCGATCCCCCTCCCGACGTGAAGCTCGATCTAAAGAAGGAGTGCGAGGCGGCCGCGGCGGTCTACGGGAAGGCGTTCCGCGTAGACGCGACCGGGAAGCTCGCCGACGCGCTCGTCACCGTCACGGGCTACGAGGGCTTCGTCCCGGTCAAGGCGCCCGCCGTCCAGGTCACGATGAAGGGCTGCGCCTACGAGCAGCTCGCCTACTCGATGACGTTCGGGCAGCGCCTCGAGGTCTCGAACCTTGATCCCAAGCTGAGCCACGTGCCCATCCTCGATCCAGCCCCGTTCCGGGCGGTGAACGTGGCGCTCCCGAAGGGCAACCCCATCAAGCTCTACGCCTACCAGCCGGCGGTGAACTACGTCCTGCGGGACTACATGAGCCGCACGCACGTCGTCGCGCGCGTCTTCACGCTCAAGTACGCCACGCACGACGTCACCGACCTCGAGGGTCGCTTCGAGATCACGGGGATCCCGGTGGGCTCGGTGACCGTGAACGCCTTCTTGCCCTCCATCGAGGGCGACGTCGCGGAGAAGAAGATCGAGATCAAGGAGGGCGACAACACGCTCGATCTCGAGCTCCACTTCGACACAAAGAAGCACAAGCTGGCGCCGCTGCCCGCCGACCCTTGGCTGCGCCCCGGTGGGACCGCGGAGCCGTCTGCCGGCGGCTTCGGCGCCCCGCCTCAGCTGCCGCCGAAGTCGCAGGTCCCGCGCTGATCAGGGCGCCCCGAGCCGCGCCTTCAGGCGCACCCGGACGCGCTCCTCGAGCGCGTCCTTCCTCGTCACGTCGAGGTCCGCGGACCCGACGAGGGGGCGGGCCGCCTCGGCCCCGATCGCCCGGGCCACGGCCTCGAGGAGGAGCAGCTTCGCGAAGGGAGAGAGAGACCTCTGCGCAGGAGCCCCGGAGGCCAGCGCGCCCCCGGCCGGGGGTCCTGCGATCAAGGCGGCGGCCGCGGCGTCTCCGTCTCCCGGATCCGCGCCGCCCACGAGGCGGGCCTGCTCGGCCGCCAGCGCGGTCGCGCCGAGCGCCGCGGCTCGAAGCGCGAGCGCGCCCGGGGCGACGCCGGCAGAGGCGGCGAGCGCGCGCGCGGCTGTGAGGTCTCCCGCGAGGAGGGCCCGATCGACGTCCTCGACCGTGCGCGCCGCGGGCCGAGCGCTGGCGAGCGCCGTCGCGCGCGCCGCGAGGCGGCGCGACGCGACGTCCTCGGCCGTGGCGAGCTTCATCAGACGCTCGGCGACGCCTGCGCGGGGAGGTCCCCGCACGAGCAGCGCCACGAGCACGCTCCGCGCGTCGCCGACGCGCCCGCCCTCGGCGAGCGCGTCGGCGTAGACGAGCGCCGTGTCCTCGTCCTCCGGATCGAGGACGAGGGCGAGCTCCGCCGCCGCGAGGGCTCCCGCCGCGTCTCTCCGCCCGAGCGCGCACCGGGCGCGCTCCTTGTAGGCGGGCGCGAAGCTCGGATCCGCCTCGAGCGCGGCGGCGAACGCCTCGTCCGCGGCGCGCGGGTCGTCCTGGAGGCAGAGCACCGCGCCGAGACGCGTCCAAGGCTCGGGGCCGTCCGGATCCAGCACCGCGGCGGCCCGGAACGCGTCGGCGGCCTGCGGCAGCCGCCCCTCCGCCTCCGCGAGCGTGGCGCGCGCGTAGGCCTCGTACGCCTGAGGCGCGATGAAGCGGCCGAGCACGAGCTCCCCGGCGGCCGAACGGACGACCCGCGGCCGCTCGCAGCCCGCGAAGAGCGCGGCGGCGCAGAGCGCGGCGGCGAGCGATCGGGTCACGCGACCTCGCACGCGCCCGGGGCGCCGAGCTCGAGCGTCAGGGGCGCGAGTGATCGCTCACGGGCGGCTCCCAGGAACGCCTCGCTCGGGCGCGCCGGGCCGACGAACAGCACCACGTCCCCGCCGCCCGCGCCGCTCGGCAGCAGGCACGCCGCCTCGCGCTCGGCCGCCGGCGCGAGCGCGGCGACGTCCGGCGTGACGATGGGGACCCGCGCCGCGTCCCCGAGCTCGGCCAGCGCGTCACGCTGTCGCGCGAGCGCGAGGACGAAGCGGTCGACTCGGTCGGCCGCCGCGGCCTCCTCGGCCCCGCCTCGCGCCGCGCTCATCACGCG
>CAZBJI010000016.1:0-16583 GCA_964492175.1 uncultured Polyangiaceae bacterium
CGGCGAGCATCACGCTGAGCTCGTCGGAGGCGGCGCCGGCGACGTACCTCGCCGACCTCGCGGCGCCCCTCGGATCGCTCGTCCAAGTGCGGCTCGCGTGGAGCCAGCTCGTCGAGGGGACCTCCCCGCTCACCGGCACGCTGACCGTGAAGCTCGTCGGCAGACGGCACGTGGCGCTTCGAGGGGGTGCCGCCGAGGCGCGGGTGGCGACGTGGTAGAGTGCCCCCATGTGCCGGAACATCCGGGTGCTCCTCAACTTCGAGCCGCCCACCACCGACGACGAGGTCCACGCGGCGGCGCTGCAGTACGTCCGCAAGGTCAGCGGCACGCGCAAGCCGGGCAAGGCCAACGAGCACCTCTTCGCCCACGCCGTCGAGGACATCGCCCGCATCACGAGGGAGCTCGTCGACTCCATGCACGTCCACGCGCCGAAGCGGACGCGCGAGGGTGAGCTCCAGAAGGCTCGCGCCCGAAACGCGAAGCGCTTCGGCGGAGCGACCTCGGGCTCTCCGTCGACCTGACGGAGGGATCGGAACGGAGGGGCGTCGCGCGTCAGCCGCACACCTCGCCGCAGAGCCCGCTGGCGCACTCCTCGTCGCGATCACAGGGCGCGCCGGCGGCGCCGGGCACCGAGCACTGGTCGGTCTTCCAGTTGCAGAGCGCGCCTGCGCACTCCTCGTCGCGATCACAGGGCGCGCCGAGGTCGCCGGGCGCCGCGCAGACGTCGGTCTTCCAGTTGCAGAGGGCGGCCGCGCACTCCTCGTCACGGTCACACGGGGCGCCCAGGTCCCCGGGCGTGGCGCAGACGTCCGTCTTCCAGTTGCAGAGCCCCGTGGCGCACTCGTCGTCGAGGTCGCACGGCTGACCGCCGCCCCCCGTCGCGCTCGTCGTCGGGCTCTCGCCGGCCGCGCAAGCGCCGAGGTCGGCGTTCTCGCCGGTGCAGGCGGCAGACTGCTGCGGATCGCTGCAATCGATGGAAGACGCGAGGGCGAGGCACGTGAGCACCTCGTCTCGCTCCGCGGCGCAGGAGCCAGGCACCGCCTTCGAGCGCTGCTCGCACTCCTCGAGGCAGTCGTTCCTCGCGACCTCGGTCGCGAAGTCGGTGCACTTGTCGAGGACGTTGTCGCAGACCGCTTCGCAGCTCGCGGGGCCCTTGCAGTCGGTGAGGAGCGGCACCGCAAGGGCGGTGGAGAGGAACAGCAGCGTGGCGGAGCAGCGGCGAGCCGCCCGGCGAGGGAGGAGCGTCGTGGTTCGCATCTCGGCGACCGTCTTCCCCTCGCCGCGCCGAGGCTCCCACTCCGCAGCAGCAATCCGTCGGGCGGAACCGTGCCCGCGGCGCCAGGTCCATTTCGCGCTCGTCGTCGTGACCGTCGTGACGTCAGCTCGCGCGCCACGGGTCGAGCCTGGTCGAGCGGAGCCTCAGCGCGGCGCGAGCGCGGCGAGGAGGGACTCGACGAGCGCGGCGGTCCGGTCCAGCCACGGCCGCGCTGCGAGGCGACGCTCCACGTCGACGACGTGCAGGTGCTGCACGTGGGCGGGGGGCGGCTGTCCGTCCAGCGAGACGAGCGCGAGGCGCTTCTGGCGGGCGACGGCGTAGCCCGCCTCGTACGCGCAGAACGTGCTCGCACGCGAGGCGCGCGAGACGACGAGCAGGAACACCGGGCGGGCCTCGAGCTCGGCGGTGATCTCGCGGTGCCACTCGCTCCCCGCGCGGAGCGAGTCGCCGCACACGAATAGGTCCGCGCCGAAGTGTCTTCGGAGGTACGCGAGCGCCGGCGCGAGCTCGCCCTCGTCGGCGACGGCGTGCGAGACGAAGGCCCGCTCGACCTCGATGGCGCTCGACCTCGCCCGGCCGAGGTCGCTCAGCGCTCCCGTCACCGCGGCGTAGAGCGAGAGGTCGTCGGAGTGGACGGACAGGACGGTCCACCCGGGGAAGGCGCCCCCGAGGAGCCCGGCGTCGAGGTCCAGCGCGATCGCGACCCGCTCTGTCGCGCGGACGGTCTCGGCGCGCTCGAGGAGACCTTCGAGATCGGTGCCGTCGGAGATCACCACCACCCTCCGCGCGCTCACCGGATCGGTCGCGTCGTGGAGCGCGACACCTCCGTGCTCCGACGCGAGGCGCTCGGCGAGGTTCTCGAGGGAGCGCGCGGTGACGAAGCACGAGGGGACCTCCGCGCGTCCATCCGCTCGGCAGCGCCACCTCTCCGCCACGTGGCTCCCGTCACAGACGGGAAACGTGCGCGACCGCCCGCAGACGCAGCGCTTCCCGGTCTTGGCGGCTCCCGTCGCGCTCATCGCTCGGCGCCCTCCGGGAGATCCGCCAGGTATCCGCCGAGGCCGTACGCTCGCATCGACGCGTCCACCAGCGCCAGCGGCACCTCGAACGCGGGATCCGTGAGCTCGGCGAGCTCCGCGACGACGCCGGCGGCGCGGGCCAAGAGGACGCGCAGCGCGCGATCACGACAGAGCGTCGCCACCGACCGGCGGCCAGTCCGGTCGACGAGCTGGTGGCCGTAGAGGAGCGTGCGCAGATAGAACGCCTCGTGCGCCTGGTAGCGCCCCGGTCCGACGAGGAGATCGTCCGGCAGCTCGGCGAGGAGGAGGCACGCCTGCTCCAGCACGTGCGCGACTCTGTGGGGCAGATCCTCGGGGCTGCGCCAGTCCTCGAGGGCGAACCGGGCGACGCGCGGCGCGAGCGCCGCCAGCCAAGGGGAGACGTCGGCCCACACGACCGGTCCCGGGCTCTCGAGCGCGGCGCGCGCGCCCGGGAGGCCGTGCGCCTCGAGCGCCCGCGCGAGCGAGAGGAGGGACCTGGCGGCGTCCTTGGTCTCGATCGCGGCGAGCTCGCGCGACAGGTCGGCGTACGCGCGGGTCTCGGCGGTGCTGCCCGACGCGATCGGCACCTCCTCCGGGAGGCGCTCGACGTAGAGCGCCGCGTCGAGATCGTCGCTGCGCGAGCAGCTCGTGAGGGGCTCGCCCTCGGCCGCCGGCGCGACCCCGCTCCGGAAGACACACGGGCACTCGGGCCAGGGGCTCACCCGCACCGCGGCGCCGTCGTCGACGAACCTGGCGGGATAGACGCGGCAGCCGAGCGGTTTGTCCCCGGCGCCCGACGCGCGGTGGACGCCGCAGCGGAGGTCTTCCTCCAGGAACGCGCAGCGCCCGTCGGTGAGCGCGACCGCGAGCACGCGCTCGTCGGTCGCGACGAGGGGCGAGAACACGCGCCGTTGCTCCATCCCCCCGTCCTCCACGAGCGGGAGCCGCGCGCGAGCGCGGGCGGCCTCGAGCTGCGAGAAGACCACGCTGGGATAGAAGCGGCAGCAGATGCCTCGCCCGTCGCAGGACAGGCGGAAGCCGGGGAGGGGATCGAGCGGCCGCGGAGGCGGGTCGGGGGCGGGCACGGTCGGCGGCGTGAGGTCCACGCCGTCGAGGATCATCTCGGCGTCCGCCAGGTCCCGCACGAACTGCGAGACCTCGTCCTCTTCGGCCCCAGCCCCGCTCGCCCTCGCGTACGCGACGAGCCCGGCGACGTCGCGCGTGCCGTCCATGCCCGACAGGAGGACCCACGCGCGCTCCTGCACGCGGACGGTCTCGTTCTTCTGGATGTCGTGCAGCACCACGACGCGGGCGCCGCCCTGGCGGTGGCGGCGTGGCAGCACGTGCGAGGCGAGGCGCGGTCGTCGAGGCGGATCGGTCATGGCGCACGTCTCCGAGGCGGCCTCGCCGAGGAGCCGCGAAGCAGAACGCTACACCACGTCGCGGTACCTTGGGATCCGCTCGACGAGCTCCGTGAAGCCGAGCTCCCTGCAGAGGTCGCGGAGCTCGGGGCGGGCGCCGCGCCACTCGAGGTCCGCCAGGCTCTCGGTCACGGGGGCGTCGGTGCGAAGCGTGGCGAGGCGCTTGAAGAGGAGCGCGAGATCCCGCTGCTCCGCGAGCGTGGCGGCGAGCCGGGAGGCCCCTCGCACCTGCTTCGGCCACGCCGCCGCGGAGGCGGGGACCTCCTCGATCGACCCGAAGGCCCCGAGGACGAGCGCCGCGGTCTTCGCCCCGAAGCCGGGGATGCCGGGGTAGCCGTCGGCGGTGTCGCCCACGAGGGCGAGGTAGTCGGGGATCTGCGCCGGGCGGACGCCGAACTTCGCGACCACGCCGTCCTCGTCCAGGACGATCTTGCGCCGCCGATCGGACATGACCACGCGGGCGCCCTCGACGCACTGCGCGAGGTCCTTGTCGACGGTGCAGATGACGATCTGCGACGCCTCGCCGCGGTACCGCGCGACCGCGGTCGCGAGGCCGTCGTCCGCCTCGAAGTCGACCATCGGCCACACGACCAGGCCGAAGGCGCGCATCACGTCCTCGGCGATCGGAAACTGCCGCATCAGGTCCTCGGGCACGCCCTCGTCGGTCTTGTAGCCGGGCCAGAGGTCGTTGCGGAACGAGCGGATCACGTGGTCGGTGGCGCACCCGACGTGCGTCGCCTCTTCCTTCGTGACCAGGTAGATGAGCGTGGCGAGCAGCCCGCGCACCGCGCCGACCTCGCGCCCGTCGGGCGACCGCATGGGCGGCGCGCCGAACCAGGTGCGGAAGAGCTCGTAGGTCGCGTCGACGAGGTGGACGCGCGTCATCGCCCGCCCCGTCGCGCCCGCTCCACGTAGTGATCGATGAGGAAGCGGGCGATCGTGAACGGGGGTGGGATCGTCGGCAGCTCGGTCACCGAAAACCAGCGCGCGTCCTCGAGCTCCGCGGGATCGGGCCGCAGCTCGCCTCCCGCCGCGCGCGCGAGGAACCCCGTCATGAGCTGCGAGGGGAACGGCCACGGCTGGCTCCCGACGTACTCGACATCCTCGACGACGAGCGCGGTCTCCTCCAGCACCTCCCGCCGCACGCACGTCTCGAGCGACTCGCCGGGCTCGACGAAGCCGGCGATGAGGGCGTACATGCTCGGGGGCATGCGAGGACCCCGGGCGAGCAGGACGCGATCTCCGTCGTGCACCAGGACGATCACGCAGGGCGCGACCTGGGCGTAGACCTCCCGCGCGCAGGGGCCACAGCGGCGCGCGCGCTCGCCGGGCCGGCGCTCGAGCGGGACGCCGCAGGAGCTGCAGAAGCGAGACGTCGCCTCGAAGTGCGCGAGCTGCGAGGCGAGCGCGGCGGCGGGCATGAGCCCGCCCTCGAGCGTGAAGAAGAGGCGCCGGACGGACGCGGCGAGCAGGCCGCTCGGGATCGCCGCGTCCTTGGGGAGCACGGCGAGGACGGCGGGTCGACCGTCGACCAGGCCGAGCGGCGTGACCGTGGGCACCTCCAGCCCCGCGGCGCGCGCCTCCGCGACCGTGGGCAGCGGGAGCGGCCCCTCGCGGTGGACGAGATCGTGCCCGCGAAACGCGAAGAGCAGCGAGTCGGCCTCGTCGACGACGCTCTGCGAGGGAGCGAACCTCGGATCGGGGGCCTGGAAGAGGAACGACACGAGTCAGCCGCCCCCGCCGGTTCCCCCCGCGCCGCCCGTTCCCCCGTCCCCCTCCACGCAGTCCACGTAGTCGCAGATGGTCTGCGCCGCGCACGCCGAGGCGACGGCGGCCAGCGCGAGCAGCGCAGCGGCGACCAGCGATGCCCTCAAAACGAGCCTCCGATCGTGAGGCCGGCGCCGTCCGGCCCGACGGCGGGCGCCACGCCGACGCGCGCCGCGTCGGGCGCGTCGTCGGGGTACGGGATCAAGAAGTAGGCGACCGTGGAGAGCGCCGCCACGCCGCCCGCGATGAAGGCGACATAGGAGCCGTTGCGGAGGCCGTTGCGCTCGCTCACGGTGGTCGCGAGACGATCGCAAGCGGGCGTGAGGTCGTCCAGATCGCACGAGCCGACCTTCGCGGCCTCGGCCTCGGCGTCCGACTCCTTGCCGAACGAGGCGACGACGAGCCCTATGCCGAGGCCGATCCCGGCTGCGCCGACGCCGGCGAGGACGACGCCCGGCCAGACCGGCTTGTCGAGGGGCCGGGCGGGCGGGGGCGCCTCGAGCGGATCGAGCTCACGCAGGGTGATGGCGACGTTCTGCCCCGGCTCGAGCTTCGCCTCGATGGGCACGAACCGACGCTTCGGCACCTCCACCGCGATCGTGCGCGCGCCCGGCTCGAGGTAGAGGGGTCGCTCGAGCGGGAGGTCGGCTGCGAACGCGCCGTCCACGAACACGGCGCCTTCGTTCGCGTCGATCTTGAGGACCACCGTCGCCACGGTCCGCTTCGCCTCCTGGAGCTCGCGGTGCAGGGCCGCGCGCTGCTCGGCCGGCGCGTCCGGAGGGAGCGCCGCGATCGCGTCCGTGATGTCCGCGGGGGACCGGCCGTCGGCCCAGGCGGCCGAGGGGAGCGCGAGAGCGCCCGCGATCAGGAAGGGCGAGGCGGCGCGGAGCACGAGGAGCTTCGTAGTGCGGCCGCCCGCGCGTGTCGATAGCGCGACCCTGCTAGGCCCGCTATAACCCCCCACCCATGGCCGCCCCGCCCGACCCGCGCCTGATGCGCCCCGTCCGGACCATGGAGGACCTCCTCGAGCCGTTCGTGTCGGCGCAGAAGCCGCCGAGCGAGTACCGCATCGGCGCCGAGGCGGAGAAGCTCGGGCTCTCCACGCGCACGTTCTCCCCGCTCCAGTACGAGGGGGAGCGGAGCGTCGTCCGCGTGATGCGCGAGCTCGTCGGGCGCTTCGGCTGGTCGGTGCAAGGCGACGGCGGTCCGCTGCTCGCTCTGGTGAAGGACGGCGCGAGCGTCACGCTCGAGCCGGGCGCACAGTTCGAGCTCTCCGGATCACCCCTCGGGGATCTCCACGCCGTGAGCGCGCAGCTCGTGGAGCACCGCGCCGAGCTGACGGCGATATCCCGGACGCTCGAGGAGGAGACCGGCGAGGGCATCCACTGGCTCGGCCTCGGCTTTCAGCCTATCGCGCGCCAGGAGGACCTCGGCTGGGTGCCGAAGCCGCGGTACGGCGTGATGAAGCGGTACTTGCCGACGCGCGGCCGCTACGGGCTGGACATGATGCGCCGCACCGCCACGGTGCAGGCGAACTTCGACTACGAGACGGAGGAGTTCGCCTTGCGCGCGCTCCGCGTGGGGCTCCGGACGGCGCCGTTCTTCACGGCGATGGTCGCGAACTCACCGTTTTACGAGGGAGCCCCCTGGGGCGGGAAGAGCTACCGCGCGCGGGTCTGGCTGGACGTCGACCCGAGCCGCCAAGGGCTCCTCCACCCGGTGCTGAGCGGCGCGGGCGGGTTCGCGGCGTACGTCGACTGGGCGCTCGACGCGCCGATGTTCCTGCTCCTGCGCGACGGCAAGGTCGTGGAGAACACCGGCCAGACGTTTCGGAGCTTCATGAAGGACGGGCACGACGGGCACGCGGCGACGCAGGAGGACTGGGTCACGCACCTCAACTCCTTGTTCCCTGACGTGCGGCTCAAGCGCACGCTCGAGGTGCGCGGAGGAGACTCGCTCCCGGCCCCCCTCGTCGTCGCTCCTGCCGCGCTCTACACCGGCATTTTCTACGACCCACGCGCGCTCTCGGAGGTCGAGTCGCTGGTGGAGTCGTTCCAGTTCGACGAGCTGGACGCCCTCCGCTCGGCCGTGCCCGAGCAGGGGCTCCACGCCCCGTTCCGAGGCAGGCCCGCCGGTGAGGTGGCGCAGCGCATCCTCGAGGCCGCGCTCGGCGGTCTCTCCCGGAGGGACCGGCGGCGCGCCGACGGCTCGGACGAGACGGTGTACCTCCGGCCGCTCATGGATCTCACGGCGAGGCTGCGGTCCCCCGCCGATGAGCTCCTGGACACCTACCAGGCGGCCGGGGGGGGTGAGGCAGGGGTCCGGCGCGCGATCCTGGGCACGGCCGGCGCCTGAGCGCTGGCGCGAGTTTCCCCCGTGGATCCGCCGGATTCATGAGGGGGCCGACACTCTTCGTAGGTTACGAGGCCATCGCCCCGGCCTTGCGGTACATTGGTGCTTCCCAAGGCCATTCGGTTGGAAACGCTCGCGAACTGGATACATCGGCGGGGCCCGCTACACCCCCGAGAAGCTGTGGGCTGGGCCGTCCGCCTCGCCAAGCACCTCGAGGCGCTCCATCAGCACGGCGTTGCCCACGGCAACGTGTCGCCTGCGTGTGTCCTCATCGAGAACAACGACCCTCGCAGCCGCGGGATGGTGGCCGACGTCCGGCGTACGGCGGAGATGATTCAGTATCACTCGCCCGAGCGCTTCCGGGATGGCCAGCTCACCCCCGCCGACGACACGTGGGGTGTCGCGGCCACGCTCTTCACCGTCCTCACCGTCGCCCGCCCGTTCGGCGAGGTCCGCCAGGAGATCCTGACGCGGCTGCCGCACGGGGTTCCCGCCCTCACCCACTACCGGCTCCAGGAGGAGGGCCTGCAGCAGATCCTCTCGGCCGCGCTCGCGCCCGATCCGCAGCAGCGCATCGGCAACGTCACGCACCTCCGGCAGCACCTGGAGCGGTGGTTCAACGACCCCGCGATCCTCGCGCTCAAGGCGCTGGAAGACGAAGAAGGCGGGGAGGAGGACCAGGCAGCGACCGCGATGCTCGCGATGGACCAGATGTTCGACGAGCGCCCCTCCGGGACGCCGATGGCGTCGAAGCCGTCCATCCCCGACTCCGGCCTCTTCGCGCCCGCGTCGTTCGCGCAGACCGCCGACGGCCGCTCGCCGTCGCTCCCGGACTCCACAGCCGACCAGCTGACGGGCCGGCGCGGTCCTCCGCCTCCCGTGCCGCCCATGAGCCCGCTCGGCGAGCAGGACGCGACCGTGATGCGAGAGCTGCCCGCGCACATCATGGCGATGGCCGCGCGCGCCGCGGCCGGCGGATCGGACCCGCCCCCGCCTCCGGCCGAGCCGGCGGACGACGACACGGGCGGCGCCACGCGTGTAGGGAACACGGCCGACATCGCCGCGGCGATGAACCGCGCGCAGGAGGCGCCAGTGCCGCAGCAGCCGCCTCGGCCTCCACCGCCTCCCTCCCACCCAGGCGGGCCCACCTCCCCTCGCCCCCGCCCTCCGCGCGCCATCCGCTCCACCCAGCTCGGCGTGGGCTCACCGCTGGTCCCGCCGGTGCCACCGGCCGCGCCACCGCTGCCCGCGGGACCCCGGAGCGGCTTCGCGCCGCCGCCAGCGACGGTCTCGAGCGCGCCCCCGCCGCACGATCCGGATGACATCCGGACGATGCATGGGCCGATCGACGCGCTCATCAACATGGGAGAGACGGCGCCCCGGCTGGCGTCGCAGCTCCAGCAACAGGCGCAGCAGCATCATCAGCAGCAGCAGCCCGCCCCGGAAGCCCAGGCCGCGGAGGGAGCCACCGACGACGACGACGGCGGACGCACGGTGCTCCGCGACGCGCCGAGCTTCGACGAGTTCTTCCGCCCGCCCCAGGATGCGCAGGCCCCGCAGGCGCAGTGGAAGCCCGCCGCGCCACCGGTCCAACCTCGCGCGTTCGCTGGCTCCACCGAGCGTCCGCAGGCCGGGCCGCCGCCCGCCGCCGGTGGCGTCTCCGCCCTGATCCAGGAGACGCTCGAGAACATGCAGCCCGGCCAGCCGCACCCGGGGCCCGGGCTCGCTCAGCCGGCTCCGGGCCCTCCGCCGGGCTTCCCCATGCCGATGGAGCCGACGGGAGGGTATCCGAACCTCGGGCAGCAGGCCGGTCCGCCCGTCGCTGGACCGTTTCAGCCGCTGAGCGCGGCAGGGCAGGGCCCGTCGTACGGCGCGCCCCAGCAGGGGCCGTTCACCCCGGTGGGCCTCCATGGCGGAGGCCCGAGCGATCCCGGCGTTCAGCCGTTCCTCGAGGGCCTCGCGGCCGGCCCTCAGGACGCCTCACACCCGGGGGCTTATCCCGGCGAGCCGCTGGCGCAGCCGGGGGGCTACCCGGTGGGGGCCGGCATGGGCGGCTATCCCGACGCGCAGCCGCCCTCCAAGAAGAAGGGCTCCAAGCTGGGCCTGTTCATCGTGTGTCTGCTGGTGCTGATCCTCGCGGCCGCGCTGACGTTCATCTTCCTGCGATACCGCCACATGCTCGACTTCCTCCCGCCCGAGCTTCGCGGCGCGCCTCCGGGCTGACCCGCGCCGAGGAGCATGGCCGGCTCGCGGCCGTCGGGGCGACTCCCGACGTGCGCTCGCCCGCCTGGTCGGCCGCCGTGGTCGGCCGCGGTGGTCGGCAGCCGCGCGCGGGCACCTTCCGCACGCGAGCGCTCGAACGAGCTGGCTCTCGCGCGCGCCGGGGCCGGCCCGGCCCGCTCCCGAGCTCCGGCTGGCGATTCCAGGTTCGCTATCCCTCGATTGACGGCTAAAGCACCTGCGTTGTCCTCCGAGCCGCGCGCGACCATCCCCCTCGCCACGCTGCGTGACCCCGCGTTCACGCCGCGTCGTCAGGACGTCCCGCTGCTCGTGGAGCTCGTCGCCGGCGGCTCGGACGAGGAGGCGCGCGCCGCGTCCCACGCGCTCGCGCGCGTGCAGTCCGCCGTCGCCTACCGAATCGTGGAGTGCGTCGACACGCGGTCCGCCGCGGCGCGCGCGCGCCTCGTCGATGCCCTCCGACTCCGCCTCGGACACGGCGAGGACGACGCGATCGCCGACGAGCTCGAGCGCTTCCTCGCGGACGAGGAGCCTCGCGTGCGCAAGGCGGCGCTGCGCGCGCTCGGCAAGCTCGGCGGCCGGCGCGCCGCGGAGGCGGCGGCGCGCGCTTCCGCCACCGAGTCTGGCGCCGTCGCCCGCGCGGCCGCGCGCGCGGCGCAGAAGCTTCGCAAGGACGCGGCGCGCGCGCCCTTGTCCTCCCTCCGCGCCGACGCGAGCCTGGGCGGCCCGCACCCGATCGCGTTCCTCTGTCGGCGCGGCCTCGAGCCCGTCGTGATCGGCGAGATCGCCGAGCGCCTGGGCGTCGACGCCAGCGCCGCGGCGCCCGGGCGCGTCCTCGCCCGCGCCGCCGCGCCTCTCGCCGAGCTCGCGCGCGTACGGACGGCGCTCAGGTTCGCCTTCGTGGTCGAGGCGCCGCTCTCCGGGGACGATCCGGACCTGTGCCTCGCGGAGCTGCTCGCCGCCGCGCCCGCGCGGCGGATCTTCGAGGTGCTCACGAGCGGTCCGGTCCGTTACCGGCTGGCCTGGGACGAGCCCGGAAAGAAGCGCGGCCGGACGCGGACGCTCACCCGGCGGCTGGACGAGCTGACCGGCGGGGCCATCCTCGACGATCCGCGCGCCGCCACGTGGGACGTGTCGGTGCGGATCGCGGAGGGCGTCGCCTCGGCTCTCCTCGCGCCCCGGGTCGAGGACGCTCGGTTCGCGTACCGCCGAGGAGCCGTCCCGGCGTCGTCCCACCCGACGGTCGCCGCCGCGCTGGCTCGGGTGGCCGGCGCGCGCCCCGGCGACGTCGTCTGGGACCCGTTCGTCGGATCGGGCTTGGAGCTCTGCGAGCGCGCGCTGCTCGGCCCCTACGCGCGCTTGATCGGCACCGACGTCGATGCCCGCGCGGTGACCGAGGCGCAGCGGAACCTCGCCGCGGCGGGCGCTCACGACGTCGAGCTCTTCGTGTCGGACGCGCGGGCGGCCGACGTGCGGGCCGTGACCCTCGTCCTCACGAACCCGCCGATGGGACGCAGGCTCGTGCGCGGCCCTGCCCTGGACAAGCTCCTCGGCGAGACGCTCACGCACATCGCGTCGCGCCTCGCCCGCAACGGGCGGGTGGTCCTCCTCTCCGCCCGGCCTCGGGTCACGCGGGAGGCGGCCACCGCGGCGGGCCTCGCGGTGGTGCGCGAGCGGGTCGTCGATCTCGGGGGCTTCGAGGTCATGCTCCAGCACTTCAGCTGGCCGTAGCGCGCGGTCGCGGCGGGGCGCTGTGGTACGCTGGGCAAATGTCCGTGGTGCGAGCGATCATCCCGCGCACGGCGCCTCCCGAGGAGGCGCTGCGCGAGGCGCTGCGAGCGCTGGACCGCGGTGCCGCCGCGGCGCTGGCGACGGTCGTCGGCAGGAGCGGATCGGCGCCCTCGACGCCCGGGCAGAAGCTCGCCGTGTGGCGCGAAGGGGAGGAGCTCTGCGCCGTCGGCACGGTCGGCGGTGGCGCGATCGAGCGCGCCGTCACGGTCGCGATGTGGGAGGCGCTCGACGCCGGCGCGGCCGCGCCCGCCGTTCACACCTTCCGGCTCGGCGCCGAGCTGGGGATGTGCTGCGGAGGCGCGGCGGAGGTGCTCGTGGAGGTGCTGCGACCTGCGCGCGCCGTCCTCCTCGTCGGCGCGGGCCACGTCGGCCTCGCGACCGCGCGGCTCCTGCCCGAGCTCGGGTTCCGGGCGGTGCTGGTCGACGCCCGGCGGGAGGCCGTCGGAGAAGGGCGCGTCGCCGCGGCGTCGGCGCTCGGCGTCATCGTCGTGGAGGCGGACCACGACGATCCGGAGGTGTTGGAGCAGCTCGCCTGCGACCCGCGCGGCGCCGCGCTCGTGGTCATGACGCACGACCACCAGCTCGATCAGCGGGTCGTCGAGTGGGCGCTCGGCCGCGGGTTCTCGTTCGTGGGCGGCGTGGGCAGCCGAGCCAAGGCGGCCCGCACACAGAAGCGCCTGGAGGCGAAGGGCGTGGCGCCCGAGGATGTCGCAAGGGTCCGGATGCCGGTGGGCACGGCGATCGGCGCCCGCACTCCCGCCGAGATCGCGGTCGCCATCTGCGGCGACCTCGTAGCGTGGCGGAGCGGGCTGGGCGGCGCGAGGCAGCGCGCGCGCGCGCCGGCCGACCAGGCGCGGGCCACGAAGGAGCGGGAGGACGCCGCGTCATGACGCCCGGCGGGCCGAGGCCGAGGTCGAGCGAGGCCGGGGAGTCGACCGTCCCCTACACGGCGGTCGTGCTCGCAGCCGGACGCGGAGAGCGCATGGGCGGCCCCAAGGCGCTCGTGGCCATCCGGTGGGGCGAAGGGACCGGGGAGCTCCCGTTCGCCATCGCGCACGCCCGCGCGCACCTGGACCAGGGCGCAGAGCGGGTGCTGATCGTGACGCGCGTCGACGTCGCTCGTGTCCTCTCGCGCTTCGCCCAGCGCGGGCTGGACATCGTCGTGTCCCAGCGCGCCGAGGACCTCGGACCAGTCGGCTCGATCCGGTGCGCGCTCGACGTGCTCCCGCCTCAGCCGGGGGAGGACTGGTGGATGGTCGTGCCGGTCGACATGCCGCCGATCAGCGGCGCGATCCGCCGGGAGCTGCTCGCGCGCGCGGCCACCGATCCGCGCCCCCAGGCGGTGCGCCCCACCTACGAGGGCAAGCGGGGCCACCCCGTGCTGCTCCGGCGCGGCGCGTTGGAGGCGCTGCTGGACGGATCCGGGCCCCAGAACCTCCGCGAGCTGCTCGGCTCGCTCGGCGACGGGGTCGCCGACGTCCCGGTGACCGACCGGCGCGCGGTGGTCGATCTCGACACCCCCGAGGACGTCCGCGCGTTCTACGGCCAGCCCGCGCGGTTCTTCGAGGAGGACGAGCCCACGTTCGCGTGACGGCGGCGCCGCCAGTCGCTACGATCCTCGTCGTGCGTAGCCTCTCCTGCCTGGTCTCGCTCGCGGTCGCGTCGGTCCTCGCCGTCGGTTGCAGCACGGCCCCGCCTCCCGCTCCGGTGCCCGCGACCTATTCGTCCGGCGTCGACCCCCGCGTCGTCGATCTGCTCACGCAGTACGCCCGCTCGGTGGAGGCGTTGCACAGCCTGGTCGCGGCGCAGGCGCAGGCACGCGACGCGTCGCTCGTCGCGCGCCGGCTGGAGCTCGACGCGCTCGCGCGGGGGCGGCTCCACGAGACGGTGAGCGCCGATCGCCGCGTGCGCGAGCTCAGCGCCGCGGTGCTCGCCACGGGGAAGTCGGACGCCGAGCGGAGCCGCGTCGCGCTCGCCGTCGCCGATCTGGCGCAGGGGCGCGGAGACCGCACGGCGCCCACGCTACCCGCGCACGTCCGCGAGAGCGAGGCCTTCCGCTCGTTCGTGGAGGCCCTCGCCCGCAGCGAAGCGCTCCACCGCGACGTGCTCCTGCTGGAGGCGCAGATCGGCGCCGTGGACGCCGTGCTCGCGACGGCGCGGACGCACGCGCCGCCCTTCCAGCCGGTCCCCGGGCCACGCTCGATCGATCCCAGGCTCTGAGCTCGCGACGAGGCTGGAGGTCAGCGCGCGGAGGCGATCCGCGTATTTCCGTCCAGCTTGTCGCACGCGGCGCGGTGTCCGGCGACGCAGGCGCTGACGAAGAGCTCGAGCGACATGAGGTTCGGCTTCGTCCCAGGCGCGGTGTCCAGATCGCCGAGCTCGAAGCAGGCCTCGGCGCGACCGGCGCTGCACGCGTTCTCGAGGAGTCGGCGGCCGCGCTTCGCGTCTCGCGGGACGCCGTCTCCGTGTGCCAAGCGTCGCCCGAGCTCGGCGCAGCCGGTCTGCTCTCCGTCCTCGCACGCGGTCGCGAGGCGCCTCCGCACGGTGGTCATCGGGACCTCCCCGAGCGCGCCGGAGGCCTCGAGCCGCGCGAGGTTCACGCACCCGCGCTGGTTGTCGCCTGCGCAGGCGCGCGCGTAGTGGACGCCCGCTTGCGCGACGCTCTTGGGACGGCCTTGGCCCGTCTCGAACAGCGCCCCGAGCGCGCTGCACGAGGCGGCGTCGCCCTCGACGCAGGCGTCCTCGAACGCGCCCGCCGCCCGCGCGGCCAGGGCCGGGTCGGTCTTGCGCGCGATCGCGTCCTCGACGCACGCGTGTGCGTCGTACCCGGTCGTGGAGAACGAGAACAAGCTGGGGGCACACCCGGTGGTGGCGCCCGCCACGAGGACGAGCGAAAACCGCAGCGTATCGGCGACGCGCATGGAGGCTCCTTCTTCGGCGGCCCTGCAAACCGTGGGTGCCCCGCTCGGGTGCGCACCTGTAGGTCCGTGGCTTTGCGCCCGCATCTTTCGAGTGCGGTTGCCCTTGTCGGAAAGCGCCGGCGCGCCTTGGCGCGTGCGGCGTGAGACCCTCACGGGGGGCTCTGGAGCGAGTACGGCGCGGCGCGAGAGCCCTTAAGGGGGCCGGCGTCACTTTTTTGGCGCCGCGGGGGAGCGCGAGGACGGTACCTTGGGGGCCGGTGTTGCCCGTCGTCGGCCGGTATCGCACAGAGGAGCTGATCGGCGAGGGAACCGTCGCGCGGATCTACGCGGCGAGGCACGCCGAGACGGGCGCGGTTCGGGCGCTCAAGGTCCCGAAGCGCCGCAACGACGGCGTCATCGGCGGACGGATGGTTCGCGAGGCGGCGGTCGGCGAGCGCCTCGACCACCCGCACGTGAGGCGGATCTTCTCCCTCGACGAGGATCCGCAGGGGCCGTTCCTGGTCATGGAGCTCCTGCGCGGCGCAGTGCTCGCCGAGCACCTGCGGGGCGGCCCCCTCCCGCTCGCGGAGGTCGCCCGCCTCGCCCTCGGACTCTCGGGCGCGCTCCGGCACGCGCACGAGCGCGGCCTCATCCACCGCGACGTGAAGGCGGAGAACGTGTTCCTCACGGAGGATGGCGTGCTCAAGCTCCTGGACTTCGGGCTCGCCAAGGTCGCCGACGATCCGGGGCCAGCGCTCACGCAGAGCGGCACCGTCGTCGGGACACCCTACGCGATGTCCCCGGAGCAGGCCTTCGGTGAGGGGGAGGTGGACCACCGCACCGACGTCTGGTCCGCCGGCGTCGTCCTGTTCCAGGCGCTCTCGGGGCGGCGCCCCGTCGATGGCGCCAACACCCGGCAGGTGTTCCGCGTCCTGCTCACGGGCGCCGTGCCACGGCTGGCCCTGACCATGCCGGACCTGCCGGAGGAGGTCTCGGGCGTCGTCGACCGAATGCTCGCTCGCGAGGTGGGCAGCCGGCTCTCGGATCTCCGCGAGGTCGAGGAGATCTTCGCTCGCTACGCCTCGTAGTCCGCGCGCCGGAGATCGAGCAGCTTGAGGCGATACTTCAAGGTGCGGAGCGGCATGTCGAGGAGCTTGGCGGCCTCCGCCTGCGTGCCGCCGGCGCGCTTGAGGGCCAGCGTGAGGATCGCACGCTCTGCGCGCCGCATCTGATCGTTGTAGGCTTCCTGGGAGGCGGGCGGCGAGGAGACCGGCGGGCCGACGTCGACGCTCGGCTCGCGGCGGCTCTGCCTCCGTACCCGCTCGGGCAGGTCGGCCACCTCGATCTTCGGCCCGCACGCGATAACGCCGGCATAGTCCACCGCGTTCCGCAGCTCGCGCACGTTCCCCGGCCACGCGTGGCGGAGGAGCGCGGCCATGGCGTCGTCGGAGAAGCCCGACACGGAGGTCTGCCCGCTCTCCCGCATCTTGGCGAGGAACCGCGTCGCGAGCGGCGGAAGATCCGCCAGGCGCTCGCGGAGCGGCGGGACCCGAAGCGTGAACGTGTTCAAGCGGAAGAGCAGATCCTCACGAAAGAGGCCCTCCTCCACCATGCGCTCGAGGTCCCTGTGCGTCGCGGCGATGATCCGCACGTCGACGTCGACCTCTCGCGTGGAGCCGACACGCGTGATCCTACGGGTCTCGAGCACCCGGAGGAGCGTGGCCTGGGCGGCCAGGGCGAGCTCCCCGATCTCGTCGAGGAACACCGTCCCGCCGCTCGCCGCTTCGAAGACCCCTTG
>CAZBJI010000016.1:16593-45368 GCA_964492175.1 uncultured Polyangiaceae bacterium
GCCGGTGAACGAGCCCTTCTCGTGCCCGAACAGCGTGCTCTCGAGGAGCTGCGGCGCGAGCGCCCCGCAGTTCACCGAGACCATGGCGCCCTTCGAGCGCGGGGACCGCTCGTGGATCGCGTTCGCGACGACCTCCTTCCCGGATCCCGTCTCGCCGAAGAGCATCACCGTGGCGTGGCTCCGAGCGAGCCGCTCGATCGTCTGCTGGAGCGTGCGCATGGGCTCGCTCTCGGCCACCATCTCGGTCGTCTCCTGCGCCACGCGGCGGGCGTTCGGGTCCGAGACGACGACCGCCGACTTCCTGTCTGCGCTGCGCGCCGCCCCACGGCAGGCGGCGACCAGCTCCTCCGCCGATCCGTGGTCGGGGAAGAGCGCCACCCCGACGAGCAGCTGCCCGAGCCCGTCGCGCCGCGCCGAGCTCAGCGCGGAGGCCACGGCGATCGCGTCGCGCCGCGTCGCCTCGGGCAAGATGACCTCGAGCGCCTCTCGCCCATACACGCCCACGGAGTCGACCGGCCGCAGGAGCGTGCGGACGAACGGGCCGAGCGCGGCCGATCGATCGCTGCCGTCGGCGCGCACGTGGAGCACCGCGAACGAACGCGAGAAGAACCGCGCGCGGGCGATCTCCCGCTCGAGCTGGAGCACAAGCCAGTCGTGCCCTCGGATCCCCTCGGCGCTCTCGTCCTCGTCGAGGAGCATCAGCGATACCTGCACCGGCCCGAGCAAGACCGAGTCTCCCGCCGTGAGGAAGGCCTCGGTGACGGGCTCTCCGCGGAGCACGACGCCGTTGCGCGAGCCGAGGTCCCGCACGAAGGCGCCCCCGTCGCGTGCCTCGAAGGAGGCGTGCTCGCTGGAGAGGAACGGGCTATCCACGACGATGTCGCTCGAGGGGCTGCGACCGACGGTGACGAAACCGGACGGGGGCAGCGGGACGGAGCGGAGGCCCTCCGCGTCCGCGACCACGAGCGAGAGGCTCCGCGTCTGTGGCGCCCGCAGGACATCGAGCGCCGTTCGAGACAGCGCGAGTGTCCCGCTGTCTCTGCCGCCCTTCGGGGCGCCGCGCGTCGAGGTCACGACGGGAACGTATCGAACCTCGACGATCCCGAACAGCGCCGGATCGACGTCCCTCGGATCGCTGGCGGTTCCGAGGCTCCTGCCGCCTGCCTGCGCGCCCTCACGATCGTCGAGGGCGTCCTCTCGGGCGCCCGCAATCCCTGCCATGCGGTCCTCCGAGGGAGCCGTTCGCACGGCGCATGCCAGCGCGAGCTCGCCGGACCATCCTCCTCGAGGACCCGTCCTCGCCGCGGAGGAAGCCACGTGGGGCGGGGGACGGCGGATGGGACCGCAGCTGCGGCGCGAGGGAGTCGGAGGTGCGAGGCAGGGCCTTGCCCGGTCGGGGGCAAGCGATTGCACGGCGGCGCAGCCCGCCTGGGTGTCGCGCCGGCGCGTCAGAACGCGGGCTTCTCCACGATGCCGCCGAAGGACTGCTGCGCCGAGGGCGCCGCCGTCGCGCCCGCGGTGGCTGTCGCGCGCGCGGTCGCTGCGGCTCGAGACGGTCGCGCGAGGCTCGGCGCCGGGCTGACGCTCTCGGAGGGGGACGGGCTCGGCGCCGCCGTCGCGGTCGCGGCGGCGGAGGCGGGGATGGCGGCCGACGGCGGCGCGCCGAGCTCTGCGCCCTGCGGCCCCGCGTCCGGGGCGGCGGCGGGCGAGGTGCCCGGCTGGCCACCGTCACCTCGCGGGAGCAAGAGCGCGGCCGCGCCGAGCGAGCCGGCGACTGCGGCCGCCCCGAGCAGCCACAGCGAGCGGCGGAGGCGACGGCGTCGCGTCGCGCCCCTCAGCTCCGGGAGCGGCGTGGAGACCCCGTCGAGCGACGTCGCGTCGATGGCCGGGGGGCCGAAGTCGGCCGTCGGGGCCCCGAGCCCTTCCTCGAGGACGGTCTTCACCTCGCGGAGGTCTGCCGGCCGATCGCTCGGTGAGTACGCGAGCATGCGCTCCACCATGGCGGCGAGCGCCTTCGGCACGTGCGGCGCGACCGCGGCGAGGGGCGGGAAGGACCGCGTCATGATCGTCTTGAGGACCTGACCGAGGTTGTCCGCCTGGGTCGGGAGCGTCCCGCTCAAGCAGCGATAGAGGACGATGCCGATCGACCAGATGTCCGCCCTGTGATCGATCTGCTTCTCGCCGAACGCCTGCTCCGGGGACATGTAGAAGGGGGTCCCGAGCATCGCGCCCGTGCTGGTGAGCGCGGCGGTCGCCGCAACGTCCTCCGCCTTGGAGAACTTCGCGACGCCGAAATCGAGCACCTTCACCTGGACCCCGTCGGCGCCCTCCGCGAGGAAGATGTTGTCGGGCTTGATGTCACGATGCACGATCCCGAGCGCGTGCGCCGACCCGACCGCGGACACGACGCGCGCGACGATGGCCACGGTGTCCTCCACGGTGAGGCGTCCGCTCCGCTGGAGGTGCGTCTCGAGCGACTCGCCCCGCAGCAGCTCCATCACGATCGCGGGGCTGCCGTCCTCCGTCTCGATGACGTCGTGGACCTGGACCACGTTGGGGTGGTCCACCGCGCACGCGGCGCGCGCCTCACGGAGGAAGCGCCGGCCCATGTCGGGGGTGTTGGCTGCGGCGCCGACGAGGAACTTCACTGCGACGTGGTGGCGCGTCACGATCTGCTCGGCGCCCCACACCTCGCCCATGCCCCCGCGCCCGAGCCTCCGGTCCAAGCGGTACTTTCCGCCTACGACGAGCCCGGGGGCGAGTGCGAGGGTCATGTCGAACTCAGAAGCGTATCCCGGCGGGGCGGACGACCCAGCCGGACGAGCCGCCCTCGTAGGGCGGCGGCTCCGGCTCGGGCCGCACCGCAAAGTACGTCACCGTAGCGGCGGTTCCAAGCGCGCCCGCGATGCTGACCCAGAACCACCATTGCTCGGCGATATCGAAGGACTCCTCGACCAGGACGGCGTTGATCTTCGCCTCCTCTCCCGGCTTGACCGTGAGCGACGTCTCGTAGTCCACGTATCCTTCCTTGACGACGCGGACCGGATAGGACCCGGCCGCCCGGCGCACGTCCACGGGGACGGGGCCGACGTCGACCGCGCCGACGCGGACGATGGCGCCGGCGACGCTGGAGGTCACCTTGAGCGTCGCCGGGAGCTTCTCGAGCTCGAAGTTCAGCGTCGCGCGCTCCCCTGGCGCGAGCGTTCGGTTGACGATGACGTCGGAGAACCCCTTGCGGCCGAGGACGAACACGTGGTTGCCCGGATCGAGGATGACCTCCACCGTCTCCGCGGGGAGGGCGGTGCCCTTGCCGGGCGGCGCCAGCCCCGCCGCGAGCGTCGCGCCCGGCTCCGTCGTGAGCGGCGCGAGGGGTCGACCGTCCACCGTCATCACGGCGTCGGCGGGTCGCACGGTGATCTTCGCCTTCGCGAGGACCTCGTCGAACTCGCGGAGATAGCCGGTGATGTCTGCCCGGCTGCTCTCGGAGAGCACGGCGCCGCCCGCGGCGGCGTCCTCGGAGACGGCGCGGAGGAGGGAGCGGCGGGCTCGCACGTACCGACCGAGCGCGCGCTCGCAGAGGCCGATGTTGAGGCTCGTGACCGCGTTCGGCACGATCTCGGCCGACCGCTCGAACGCCGAGAGCGCCTCGGCCCACTGGAACTTCTTGACGTGCGCGAAGCCCGTCGCGAAGTGCGCCCGCGCCGTCGTCTTCGCGTCCTCGGAGGGCGACGCGTCCGCCGGTGGGGCGGACGCATGCGGAGGCGCCGTGGAGGGAGGCGGCGAGCTGGGTGGCGACGTGGGCTGGGCGCGCGCTGACGGAGCGAGCGACACGAGGACGGCGGCGAGGGGGAGGAGGGGAGGCTGCTTCATGGTCGTCACCGCGCCGAGGAGGCGCACCGCACCCCGAGCGAAGGGAGCCGGCCGACCTTGGCGGCGCTCCATCGAAAGAAGGGGTGGCTGTTGTAGGGGAGGCTGGTCCAGCTGCCGCCTCGGTACACCGCGTCCGCGCCGCCGGTCACGCAGCGCGGATCGTCCCTCGGATCGAGCGACGCGCCCCAGCACGTGGCGTCCGAGTACGGGGCGAAGTCGTCTGCGACCCACTCCGCCAGGTTGCCGCCGAGGTTGCGCAAGCCGAGATCGGTCACGTCGTCGAACGCGCCGCCCGCGACGGGGCCGACCGGAAGCTGTGGCTCCAGCGTGATGCAGAGCCGAGAGTGAGACTCCTCGAGCAGGACGCCCCGCGCGAGGATCGCGGCGCGGCACAGCGCCGCGTTCGATCCGTCCGAGTGCGACCAGGGCACGCGCGACTCGGCGGATCGACCGCCTGCGGCGTACTCCCACTCGGCCTCGGTGGGGAGGCGCTTGCCGAGCAGCGCGCAGGCGGCGCTCGCCTCCGCGTGGGTGAGGCAGTTGACGCTCTCGGCGTCGTCGTCCCCTGGCGTCGGCGAGTACGTGCAGAACTCTTGGCCCGAGGCCGGCTCCGCGGCGCCCAGCGCGACGAGCTGGCGGTAGGTAGCTACGGTCATCTCGTCGACGTCCAGGAAGAAGGGCGAGAGCCGCACGAGCTGCTCGGGCACCGGATCGTAGTCGGCGCCGAACGGGACGTAAGAGCGGCTGCCGAGCAGGAAGGCGCCGCCGCGTACGCACACCATCCCCGGCGGCGCGTCCGCGACGCACGGCTCCTCGCCGCCCCCCCAGCTCCCCGGCTCCGGGAGGACGTCCGGGCCGGCGCGCGGCAGCTCGAGGCTCGTCACCACCTCCGCCGACGCCGGGTCGCAGCTCGATCCGGCGTCGACGTCGGCCGCGACGCCGAAGCACGCCATGGTCAGCGAGACCGCGACGTCGACCGGCGCGGCGTCGAGCGCCGGCAGCACGCCGAGGACCTCGAGCAGCGGCTCGGTGGGCTCCCCGAGGGCGCCGGTGCCGTCCGCCCGGTAGAGGCGCACGCGGAGCCACGTCGCGCCCTCTTCGGCGGGCACCACGCCGAACGACAGCGGCACCGCTCCGCCTCCGCCGACGTCGAAGACACGCGTACACTCCTCGCAGGTCGCGCGGTCGGGACCCAGCACGTCCACGCGCACGCGATCCCCAAGTCCGGGCAGGGGGGCGTCCGTCCCCACGTGAACGACCCACTGCGGCCTCGGCTCGCCCTCCCGTTCGCAGGACGCCACGGCACTCAGCGCGAGGACGAGGAGGGTGCGCTCGACGCGCCTCATGGCGCGCCACCGTAGACGCAGCGGACGCCGAACCCGTGGTGTGCGCCGGTGAAGGTGCGGCGGATGGGCAGCGCGGCGTCGCCGAACGTGAAGCTCCAGGCGGCGCCGCGCGCCATGCGACCGGACGCGACGCGGCACACCGGATCGACGAGGATCTGGCTCGAGCCGGGGGCCGCCGACCAGCACGCCGCGTCGAGCGGGGAGACGGAGTCGAGCACGAGCTCCGAGACTCCACCTGCCAGGTCGAGGACGCCGTCGCGGGAGACGTCGCCAGGGCAGGCGCCGTCTCCCGCGTGGGCTCCGGCGCTCTCCGGGCCCCCGGCGCCGCACGCGGAGCCCGCGCCGTACCGCTCCAGGCTCGCGGAGCAGCATTCCGGCGTCGTCGCGCCCCAGGGGTACAGGCGCCGCTCGCCGCGTCCGCGCGCGGCGTGCTCCCACTGCGCCTCGGAGGGGACGGTCCCTCCGCGGAACGCGCAGATCGCGTCCGCCGCCTCGTCCTCGAGGCAGTTGACCGGAAGGTCGTCGCCGGAGGCCGGGTCCCAGGTACAAGAGGCGCGCGTCTCGACGGCGGCGTCGGGGCCGGTCGGCAAGGGGCCCGTGTACCCCGCGGCGACCATCGCCCTGAGCTCGCCCACCGTCACCTCGCGCGCGTCCATGTGGAACGGCGTGAGGTCGACGACGCGGAGCGGCACGGCGTCGTAGAGCAGCTCCGTCAGGGCGACGAACAGCGGATCTCCGAGCACCGTGAGGCCCCCCGGGATGCACACCGTGCCCGCCGGCCCCTCGGCCGCGCACGGCTTCACGCGGCTCCGTGACCAGGTGCCGGCGCGGGTCTCGAGCGAGGCGCCCGCCTCGACGCCCTCCGCGGGCGAAGCGCTCAGAGTCTCTCCCGAGACACACGAGGCGCCCTCCTCTTCCCCGAGCCCGAACCGGACGGGGATGCCGATGCAGTCGCCCCTCAGCAACACGCTGTGCGCCTCGACCCCGCGCTCCGGGAGCGTGATGATCGCGAGCCGGTCGACGGTCACCTCGGGCAAAGGGTCGAGCGCGGGAGCTCCGTCCACCGCGCCGGGGGTCGCGAGCGTCGCGCGAAACGCCCGCGCGCGGATCATGACCTCACGGCCCGCGATCACGTCGGTCGAGACACCGAAAGAGATCGGGAGATCTGCGGGGGTCGCGACGGGAAACGAGCGGCTGTCGAGGACGGCGAGGTCGGGCCCGAGCACTTCGACCCGCAGGGTGTCGAAGGTCGCGTCGGCGCTCACGTCGTCCGAGACCTGCGCCGGGGTAGGCATGTCGAAGTCGAGGAAGACGAGCCCCTGCGGGCGGGCGGGTGCCTCGTCGCAGGCGACGGAGAGAACGAGCCCGGAGAGCACCCAGCGCGCCATGTCAGCAGATCGGCTCGCAGTGGACGGAGAGACACTCCGCCCAAAGGAGGCCGGCCGCCTCGGCCGCAGGGTGCGCGTCGAAGCACGCCTCGGTGCAAGGGACGCCCTCGCCAGCGTCGGCGCAATCCAGCATGCAAGCCTGGAGCAAGAGGCCCTCCGCCGTCGAGATCATGGCGACGTAGGCGTCCCCGCAGGTGTCGAAGAAGCACGCGTTGCAGGTGTCGCGGGTGGCGGGTTCGCACGTCGGCGTGTCCTTGGCGCAGTACTCCTGGGCGCAGGCGCCTTGCGCGAGGATCGTCTCCACGCTGGCCGGGTGTGCGGCGAAGCACACCTCGATGCAGGCCTCCAGGCCGGGCGTCTGACAGGCGGCCAGGCAGGTGTTGAGGTCGTCGCAGTCCTGGTTGCCGAGGAAGCAGGCGTCCCAGGTGTCGCAGCACTTGTCCCAGTAACACTGGCGGCAAGGGGTCGGCGCCGGCTCCGGGCGCGGCTCGCAGGTTTGCGCGGGAGGCTTGTCGTTCGGCCAGATGGGTGCGCCGCAGGAAGGACAGTCCGTCGCGCCCGGCCCGTTCAGGCGGCAGCTCACCACCTCGGCCAAGGTGCGGGTCCCCTCGGACGAGAGCGCCGGCGTGCAGGCCTTCTCGCACGCGCTGTCGAGGACGCCCTCCTCCTTCACGGGGCAGCCGAGGAGGCAAGTCAGGTAGGTCGCGCAGCCGGGGTCGGTCTGGCACGCGTCGAGCTCCGCCGCGCACACGTCGCGGACGCAGAGCCCGCACTCACTCTCGCCGTACGTCACCGCGGCGGCGCCGCCGCCAGCACCACCCTCACCACCCGCGCCCGACGCCTCACCGCACGCGGCCACGACGGCGACGCCGCCCAGAGCGATCAGCGCGAGGCAAACGGAGGTGCGCATGGATTCGTTGGAAGGTCGCATGGGGAGGGCCATGGCTCCATTCAATCGCCGTGCCGCGCCGAAGTCGCGTGGAAGCCGCGTTCGGGCCAGGCGAAGGGCAAGGACCTGCGCACGGAGGGCAAAGCGTTGCCCTCGTGGAGCAAGCGACGCGCTTTCCTGGCAGCGCGCGCGGGCAGACTGCCGTGGCACGTGCCTTGTAAAGGCCAGGTCCACGAGCGGCGCGGACGAGTCCCGGGGGCTCGTCGAGGCCGGCCACTTCACGCCACGGAGGAACAACGTCATGCGCACTTCTACGTCCGCTCTCTCGCCGTCCACGCTCACCCGATCGCGCCTCGCGGCGCTCGCCTTCGCGGCAGCCAGCGTCCTCACCGCGGTCGCCTGCGGCGACAGCAGCAGCGACGACGACGACGACGGCGACGACGACGGCGGGGGCGCGTCCACGAGCGGCTCCGCGGGGACGGGCGGCAAGACGTGCGATCTCAAGGAGGAGGTGTATTACTCCGACTGCGACGCTGGGTGCGGTGACGTCATGGTGTGTCAGTCGTTCTGCAGCGACTGCGAGTTCCGCTGCATGGTCCCCTGCGTGGACAGCTCCGACTGCGAAGCCGTCGGCGCCGGCTCCTGCGAGGAGAGCACCTACGGCAGCAACCGCTGCAGCGGCGCACCGACCAAGTGCCCCGGGACCTCGAGCTCGACCACGGGAGGGGGCACCACCGGCTCCGGCGGCAGCTGCAGCGCCCAAGGTGACGGCTGCGAGGTGAACGGCGACTGCTGCGACTTCAGCTCGGGCAACGCCCTCTGCGTCGACTACGGCGCGGGCTACGGTGCCCTCTGCGGCGGGACCTGCTCGAGCGGCAGCGACTGCAACAGCGGCTGCTGCGCCTCCACGCAGGAAGGCAACTACGTCTGCGCGCCGTCCGAGTTCTGCGCCTGAGCCCGAAACGCGGTAGGCTCGGCCGTCCATGGCCGGACCTCTCCAGCACACCGTCGGCGTGAGCGTGCCCCGCGTCGACGGTGCCCCCAAGGTGGTGGGCACCGCGCGGTACGTCGACGACTACCCGCCCCTCGCGGGCGAGCTCTTCGGGGCGACGGTGCGGAGCCCCGTCGCCCGCGGGAAGCTCCGAGCAATCAAGTTCGATCCGAGCTTCGACTGGTCGGACGTGACGACGGTCACCGCAGAGGACGTCCCCGTCAACGTCGTCGCGCTCATCGCGGACGACCAGCCCGTGCTCGCCGCGGGCTCCGTGAGCCACGTCTACGAGCCCGTCGTCCTCTTGGCGTGCGCCAACCGGCAGAAGCTCGCGCGGGCGAAGCGCGCCGTCAGCCTGGACATCGAGCCCCTCGAGCCGGTGTTCGACGTGGGCCGCTCCCTGGCGGGCGACGTGGTGGTCTGGAGCAGCCCAGACGGCTTCGGGGAGCCGGGCTCGAACGTGATGAAGCGCTACCTCATCACGAAGGGGGCGCCCGACGTCGCCGCCGCGCTCTCCGCGGGCCCGGTCGTGGTGTCCGGCGCCTACTCCACGCACCACCAGGAGCAGCTCTACATCGAGCCCCAGGGGGTCATCGCCTGGTGGGACGAGGCCGGGCTCCACGTGACGGGCAGCATCCAGTGCCCGTACTACGTGCACAAGGCGCTCGTGAGGACCTTCGGCCTCGCCGCCGAGCGCGCGCTGGTCACCCAGGCCGTCACGGGCGGCGGCTTCGGCGGAAAGGAGGAGTACCCGTCGGTGATCGCGCTCCACGCCGCCCTCCTCGCGAAGAAGGCGGGGCGCCCTGTCCGGCTGGTCTACGACCGCACCGAGGACATCGAGGCGACCACGAAGCGCCACCCGTGCGTGTGCGAGATCACGTCGTCGTGCGACGAGGACGGCACGCTCCGCGCCCTCCACATGCGCGTGGTGATGGACGCCGGCGCGTACGTGACGCTCACGCCCGTCGTCCTCTCCCGCGGCGTCCTGCACGCCGCGGGCGCCTACCGGTGGCCCGACGTGCGCATCGAGGGCATCGCGGTGGCCACGAACACGCCGCCGAACGGCGCCTTCCGGGGCTTCGGCGCCCCGCAGACCATCTGGGCCATCGAGCGGCACATGGACGCGATCGCCAAGCGCCTGGGGATGGACCCGGCCGAGCTCCGCCGGAAGAACGTGCTCCGCGAGGGCGACACCACCGCCACGGGTCAGGTGCTGAAGCTCAGCGTCGCCGGTGAGGAGTGCCTCGAGAAGGCGCTCGCGGCGAGCGACTACTTCGCCGCACGCGCCCGGATCGACGCCGACAACCGGGCGCGCCTCGCGCGGGGGGAGCGGAAGGTCCGCGGGCTCGGGCTCGCGCTCTTCATGCACGGCGCGGGCTTCACCGGCTCGGGGGAGCGCTACCTGAAAGGGAAGGTCGCGCTCGACCTCCTCGCCGGCGGCCGGCTGCTGATCCGCACGGCCTCCACCGACATCGGGCAAGGCACCGAGACGGTGTTCCGCCAGCTCGCGGCGGACGCCGCCGGCGTCGCGCTCGACGACGTGGACTTCGCCGTCCCTGCGACCGCGAACGTGCCGGACTCGGGGCCCACCGTCGCGTCGCGCACCGTGATGGTCGTAGGGTCCATCGTGGAGGCGTCCGCGAAGGAGCTCGCCGCCCGGGTCCGGGCGGAGCAGGAGGCTCGGGGGGGCAGCTTCGGTGAAGCGGCCGACCGGCTCCTCGCGGCGGGGGAGGTCACGCTCCTCCGCCAATACGAGCCGCCCTCGTACGTCGTCTGGGACGACGCCACGTACAAGGGGGACGCGTACCCTTGCTTCGGCTGGATGTGCGACGTGGCCGAGGTGGAGGTGGATCTCGACACGTTCGAGGCCACGGTGCCGCGGTTCTTCATCGCCGGGGACGTCGGACGCGCCATCAACCCGGTCATGTGCAAGGGGCAGCTCGAGGGCGGGACGCTGCAGGCCCTCGGCTGGGCGCTTTCGGAGGAGATCGTCTGGAAGGACGGCGCGATCAGGAACCCGCGCATGACCAACTACATCGTGCCCACGGCCCTGGACGCCCCGCCGTTCGACACGACGCTCGTCGAGTGCCCGTTCCCGTTCGGACCGGGCGGCGGGGCCAAAGGGATCGGGGAGCTCCCCATGGACGGCGGCGCGCCCGCCGTCGCCGCGGCGGTGGAGCACGCGACGGGGCTCTCGGTCGACCACCTGCCGCTCACGCCCGAGCGGCTGTTCGGCGCGAGCGGGGGCGCGGCGCTCGCGCCCACCGAGATCCCGCTCCCGCGAGGACGAAACGCATGAAGATGATCTTGTCCATCAACGGAGAGCGCCGGGAGGTGGATCTCCCGCCCATGAAGCGGCTCCTCGACGCCCTGCGCCTCGACCTGGGCCTCCCCGGGACCAAGGAGGGCTGCGGGGAGGGGGAGTGCGGTGCCTGCACCGTGCTGCTCGACGGCGAGCCGGTGAACGCTTGCCTCGTGGCGGTGGGGCAGTGCATCGGCCGTGAGGTCGTCACGGTCGAGGGCCTCGCGAAGGACGCGCGCCACCTCACGCCGCTGCAGCAGACCTTCGTCTCGGAGGGTGGCGCCCAGTGCGGGATCTGCACGCCCGGGATGCTCGTCGCGGCGGAGGCGCTGCTCCGCCGGCGCGCGGCGCCGACGGAGGAGGAGATCCGGGAAGCGCTCGCCGGCAACATCTGCCGTTGCACCGGCTACCAGCGCATCGTCGAGAGCGTCCGCGCCGCGGCCGTCCTGCGCTCCGGGGGTGGGACGTGACCGTCGCAGATCTCGTCTCCGTGCCCTTCGGCAAGGTCCCGAGCCTCGCGGCTCTCTGCGAGGGGCTCCACGAGCTCGTCGCCGGCGAGCGCAAGGTCGTCCTGCTCGCCGGGGGCACGGACTGGCTCGTCGAGCAGGAGATGCGCGCGCCGTATTCGTCCCTGGCCGAGACCGATCTGCCGTTCGTCATCGACGTCTCCACGATGCCCGAGCTCCGCGGCATCACGGTCGATGGCGACGTCCTCCGGATCGGCGCCGCCGCGACGTTCCTCGAGATCCGCCGGGACCCCACGGTGCTCTCGCGGGCCCCGATGCTCGAGCGGATGGGCCGCGACGTCGGCGCGATCCAGATCCAGGCGCGCGGCACGCTCGGCGGCAACCTCGCCACGCAGTCTCCGGCGGCCGACGGCGTGGCGGCGTTGGCCGCCTACGACGCCGTCGTGATCGTCCGGAGCGTGCGTGGGGAGCGCCACATCCCGCTCTCGGAGCTGATGACGGGCTACAAGGCGTCCACGCGCGCGCCGGACGAGGTGATCGTCGCCGTGGAGCTCGCCCTCCCGGCGGAGGGCGCGGTGCAGTATTGGCGCAAGGTAGGCACGCGGCGCGCCCAGGCGATCTCGAAGGTCGCGCTGGCGGGCGTCGCTTCCAAGGACGGCGATCAGGTCGTGCGATGTGGCCTCGGCATGGCGTCGGTGGCGCCCGTGACGGCCCACCTCCAGCGCACCAGAGAGCTCTTCCTCTCCACGCCGCTCTCGCGCATCGACGTGGAGCTCCTCGACAAGGCGGTCGAGGCAGACGTGACGCCGATCGACGACGTGCGGTCGACCGCCCGCTACCGGCTCCACGTGGCGAAGGCTGCGGTGCGGGACTTCGCGAGAGCGGTGGGCGCGCGGCTCGCCTGAGCCTTCGGTGCTACGATCGGTCGTGGCGCTCGACGGAGCCTCCCGGGGAGATGCCGGCGTGTGAGGTCGGCGTGGGCGTTCGGGGCCGCGCTCGTGCTGCTCGCCCGCGTCGTCGGCGCCGAGCCCCTCAAGGGCACGCTGCGCGTCGAGCGCGCCGCTGGCGCCGAGGCGTGCCCCAGCGCGGACAAGCTCCGCGCCGAGGTCGAGGCGCTGGCGGGCGCCCCGATCCTGTCGGGCGAGCCCGAGCCGGATCGCGTGAACATCGTCGTGACCGTCGCTCCGGCGAAGCTCGGGTTCACCGCGACCGTGAGGACCACCGGCGTCCGACCCGGCGAGCGGACGATCGAGGACTCCGGGCCGGGGTGCGAGGTCCTCACGCGCGGTCTCGTGGTGATCCTCGCGCTCCTCGTGGACGCGCCGCTCGAGGGGCCACGTCCGGCCCCGGTCCAGCCACGCCGCGCACCGCAGCCGCAGCCGGTGTTCATCCTGCCGGAGGTCCCGACGCTTCGCCCCGAGGAGCGAGCGACGAGGGTGCCCCCGCTCATCGGATCGATCGGCCCGGTGTACGCGACGGGGCTCCTGCCGAGCGACGCGGCCGGGCTCGCCCTCGCGTTCGAGGGGTACCTCCCCCTCGTGAGCTTCGGCGGATCGATCGTGTGGCTGCCGCGCGACGTCCGCGAGGTCCGCGATCACGAGGCGATCGACTCGTACGTCGGGGCGCGGGCTCGGGTGTGCGCGCGCCAGCCCGATCTCGATCAGTACGGCATCGCGGCGTGCCTCCGCTTCGGCGCCGGCCGGCGTGCGTCCGAGCTCGTCCGTGCGCGGTCGGACAGGACGCTGGACGAGAGCGACGGGGGGTACGTCGCGCCGGGCGGCGAGCTCGAGATCAGCCGGCGGATCGTCGGCCCGCTCGGCGTATACGCGAACTTCGGCCTCGACTTTGCCGTCGTGAACGACCCCGTCACGCTGGAGACCGCGGAGGTCACGGTACCGTCCGACGACCCGGGCCTCTCCTTCGACATGGGGGTGGGCCTCCGCTTCTGGCTCGAGCCCGAGACGCCCGCCGCGCCCTGAGGCGAGCGCAGCTCTCGAGCCGACGCTGGCTCAGGGCCGCGGACCGAACGGCGTCCGCGCCCAGGCGAGCGCGCGCTCGAGGCGGGGGATGACGAAGTGTGAGCTCTCGGCCAGGGCCGGGAGCGTCACCAGCCATTCGCCCGACCGGGAGAACGCGTGGACCAAGCCGTGCTCTTCGCCGAAGCCGTCGATCTCCGAGAGCGGGACCCGTTGCTCGTAGCCCTCGGACGCGACGCTCATGCAGCCGCCACGATCCATGACGATCGTGACCCGCCGCCGGATCTCCAAGGCCACCGCGACCGTGCTGAGGACGCCGTACGCGCCGACCGGGACGCACACCAGGAGCAGCGCCGCGACCGGGACGCCACCTGCGCCCAGGTTCTTCGGCCCGGACCAGAAGGCGAGCCAGCTGACGACGACGCCCACCACCGCCGCGGTCGAGGTCAGCCAACCCACGGACGGGCTCCCGGGGTGGTAGACGGCGCGGAAGGAGGTGGGCTCTTGCACCTCCCGCCACCCCATGCGCTGCCACGCCCCGGCCACGGAGCACGCAACGGCGCGCCAGGGGCGCGCATTCCCGCGCCGAGCCGCGCGAATGGGGCTACGGCGTGCAGCTGCCTTGGCTGCAGCTCCCCGTGCAGCAGTCGCCGTTGAAGAAGCAGGGATCGCCGGGCCCGCTGCAGCCGCAGGACCCCTGCGAGCACACGCCCGCGCAGCAGTCCCCGCCGAAGAAGCAGTCCTCGCCGTCCGCTAGGCACCCGCAGGTCCCGTCGGCGCACTGATCAGTGCAGCAGTCCCAGTCGAAGAAGCAGGAGCCCCCGTCCGGCGTGCACATGTCTGCGCCCGTGGTGGAGGTGGCCGCGGTGGTGGTGCTGGTCGATCCGGTGCCGGTCGACTCGGTGCCGGTGGTGCTGCCGCTGGTCGCGGCGGACGTCCCCGTCGCCGCTTGGGACGACGTCGGCCCCGCCGACGTCGTCCCGCCTGGGCCAGCGGACGTCGACGGGCCCTGCGACGTGGTCGCGGCCGCGGCGCCGCCGTTGCCACCTTCGCCGAAAAGATCCCCCGGGTCCGACGAGCACCCGGCGGCGACGACGGACGAGAGCGCGAGCCAGCGAGCAAGCATGCGCCCATCGTAGCGCGCCCGCGGGCCGCGTACAGCGCGCCCGAACCGGAGCTCAGTCGGTCCGCTGCGCGTAGAACACGACCGAGCCCTCGCGGCACGCGAGGACGAACTTGGAGGGACCGGTCGGGACGATGGCCCCGGGCGTGGAGCACCCGCGCTCCGGCGGCGTCTGGACGCGGCCGTCGGGGGCTCGGACGCCGATCTTGCCGCCTACGCGCGCGAAGGCGACCCGGCCTTCGCGGTCGGAGAGGAGGGCGGCGCGAGGCGCCGGAGCTGGGGCGGGGCCGCGGAGCGGGGCCGCGATCGGCCCGGGACGATCGACCGAGACGCGGGCGATCTCCTCTCCAGACGCGTCGAACGCGACGACCGCGCCGTCCGAGGTGGACGTCCAGATTGCCCCGCTCTGCCCGACCACGAGCTGCGCGTCGAAGGTGGCCCGCGAGCCCTCGCTCGCGCGGGTGACGACGGAGCCCGTCCGGAGGTCGAGCGCGGCGATGCGGGAGGCGCCGACCTGCGCCACCAGGGTGCGCCCATCCACGAGCGCGGCGCCGTGCACGACGGGCGCGCCGAACGAGCCGAGCTTGCGCGGTGCAGCCGGAGGTCGCACGAGGAACACGGCGCCGGTGCTCGAGACCGCGAGCCAGCCCTCGGGGCCGCGCAGGAGGTCGCCGACCACGCGCTCGCGCTCCGGCAAGAGCGACACCGAACGGAGGCGCCCCGACGCGTCCATCTCGAGGAACGTCCGGCCCGAGGCCACGGCGACGCCGCCGTCGAGCGTGGGGGAGATCGACGCGCCCGTCTCCGGGTTGCTCGCGCTGGCGGGCCCGGCGCTGACGACCGCGCGGGGAAGCGGCGCGGTCGCGACGACCTTGCCCGACGCGCTGACGAACACGACGCTGGGAGCGCTCGTGAGGACGGCGAGCCCTCCGCCGGGCAGGACAACCGGGGCGCGGATGGCGGCGGCGGTCCCGAGGCGGACCCGGCCGAGCTCGTCTCCGGTGCTCGAGAACCGCGCGAGCTCCGGGGCGGCCACCGCGACCACGACGGTTCCGTCGCGCTGCACCACCGGCGTGTGCGCGCCCACCCCGACGGTCCGCCGGCTGACCTCGACCGGCTCGCTGGGCAGCGGCGCCCGCGAGCGACCGGTCCGCGCGAGATCGACGCGCTCGACCGGCGCCGGCGCTCTCGACGCCCCCACGGCGACCGCCGCCGGCAGCGCGGGGTCGACGTCGGCGGCGCCCGAGGGGCTGGTCTGCGCCGCGAGGAGCGCGAAGGCCGCCGCGAGCGCCGCGCGGCGGCTCACGGCGCGGGCTCCAGGGCGACCCTGTACTTGGATCGGCTCCCCCGCGGGACGAGCTCGGACGGCTTGCTCGCGCCGGGATCGAGCGTGAGGCGTACGACGAGGCACGATCGCGACGTGCCGCGGAAGGTGAAGCCGGTGAAGGGCGCAGAGGCGTCCGAGCTGGTCGCGGGCTTGGAGCGGCGCGTGTGGACGCGGACAGCGGCGCCCTCCGTGCCGTCGGTCGCGAGCGACACCGACAGCACCGCGCCTCCTTCGCGCGGGTCGTCGTCGACGCGGTACCTGAAGCGGCCGGTCGAGTCGACCTTGGGACAGAACACGTCCACGTCGCCGACCCACCCGAGGACCCCGCTCACGGTGGCCTCAGGCTCGACGAGGTTCGCCGCGCCCGGCTCGTCGTTCGGCTCGACCTCGAAGGAGTCGTCGAGGTCGGACGGACCGAGCGTCACCGAGTACTCGTCGGACACGTTCTCGTAGATGAACGGGGCCGCGCTCCCCCTCGCGTCCATGTCCTGCATGATGGCGAGGTAGTAGGGGCCCGGCTCCACGCGCAGCCCCGGGATCTCGATGTCGAGGCCGGGCAGCCCCGAGCACCACTGCGCCGTCGGGGCGGTGTCGCCCTTGCGGAAGAGCTGCACGCAGGTCGCCATGTTCGGGAGGGCGCCGACCTTCACCGCGGCGGGCTTCGTCGAGGCCGGCACGTCGAACGCGAAGAAGTCGATGTCGCTCTGGTTGGGCGCGAGCCGCTTGCCGAGGTGCCCGGTCACTCGCTCGCCGAATGGGACCGGCGTCGCCTCCGCGGCGGAGTTGTTCGGCTCGGACTCCAGGCCGCCGAAGGCGACCGGCCGCTCGCGCAGGAGGTAGTGCGCTCCGCCGCCGACGGCGGCGAGGGGGACCAGCGCGAGGAACGCGGTGAGGCCGACGCGCGTCCGGCGGAGCTTCCGCTCGTAGGACTCGACCTCGTCGCGCGTCGCGGCGACCGGCGCGTCCGCCGCCTCGGCGGCCGCTCCGGGCCGCTCCATCCGGCGGATGGCGCCCGAGTCCAGCAGGGTCTCGATGCCCGAAGATCCGAGCTCCGAGAGCTCGGCGACGATCGCCGCTTGCATGTCCTCGACCCGCTGGAAGCGCTCCGCGGGATCCTTCCGGAGGGCCCGCATCACGATCTCGCTCATGCCGGCGGGCACCTGCGGCGAGATCTCGCTCGGCGGGCGAGCCGTTTCGGTCAGGTGCTTGGCGAACACGCTCATCGGAGACGGGCCGGCGAAGGGGTAGTGCCCGGTGAGCGCGCGGTACATCAGGGCGCCGAGCGAGTAGATGTCGCTCCGGGGGTCGACGGGATCGCCGCGGACTTGCTCGGGGGACATGAAGTACGGCGTCCCGACGATGGCGCCCTGGCTGGTGAGCTCCGAGAGCTCGCTGCCCTCGCGGAGCTTGGCGAGGCCGAAGTCGAGGACCTTCGCGAGATCGGTCCCGTCGCGCGCGGGCAGGATCATCACGTTCTCCGGCTTGATGTCGCGGTGCACGATCCCGTGGTGGTGGGCCTCCGCGAGCGAGTTCGCGACCTGCACCACGATCCGCCCGACCCGCGTGGCGGGCAGGGCCGAGCTCAGCCGGAGCACCTTGCCGAGGTCGTCGCCGGTGACGAGCTCCATCACGAGGTACGTGAGGCCTTGCGTGTCGGAGACGCCGAAGTCGAACACTTGGACCGTGTTCGGCGACGACAGCTTGGACGCCGTGAGCGCCTCCGTCTTGAACCGGCGGACCACCTCTTGGTTTCGGGAGAGCTCGCCGGCGAGGAGCTTCATGGCGAGCAGCTTGCCGATCCGGACGTGCTCGACCTTGTAGACGATGCCCATCCCGCCGCGCCCGAGCGGCTCGAGGATGCGGTAGCGGTCCGCGATGACCATGCCGATGAGCGGATCGGCGCGGCCCACCGGCTCCGCCGACTCGTCCACCACGAAGCCGGCTTGGGAGATCTTGATGCGGTCGAGGCTCGCGCCGGCGACGGGGAGCGTGCGCGCCGCCACGAGCGACGATCGGCACCGCGGGCAGTACCCGTCCGCCTCGACCAGGACGTCCGGACCGCAACGCGGGCAGGTGCCGCCGCGCGCGGTGGGGGGCGGCTCGTCCTCCTCCCGCTCCGCCGAGTCGTCCAGCGTCATCTTCAGCGAGGCTCCTTCGCCGGTAGGGAGAAAGCAACGTCCAGGTCGGGTACGGAGGCGCCTTGGTAGGCGATGTTGCCGAGCGCCGTGCCGAACGCCCGCAGGCGGGCGCCGCGCGTCAGGCCGAGGTCGCTCCGCCCCTGGACCAGCCGCGCCAGGCACTTCTTCTCCGCGCACGACGGGCCCTCCACCGCTAGCACGACGACGGTGGCCGGACCCTGCGGCGCGACCTCCACGACCTCCCCCTCCAGCGCGGCCAGCTTGCCCGTCGAGCCCGCGGGGTCGGCGACGAGGGCGGCGTAGTCGAGGGGTTGCTTCCTCGCGAACTCGGCGGCCGCGGCGTCCAGGCTCGCCACGCGCTCGACCGAGATGCGCACGAGCCGCGGGGCGCGGCCCGCCATCCGTGCCCGGACCTCGATCTGCGTCGCGCCGACGGACGAGACGTTCATGGTCTGGCTGAACGCGCCGTCGCGGGTCACGCCGATCGATCGACCTGCCACGACGATCTCGGCTCCGGGCATCGTCTTGCCGGCGAGCACGAACGTGGCCAGCTCGGTCACGACGGCGCGGCCCGGAGCCTCGACCGTCAGCGGCAGCACCGGGACGGTGACCGCGACCGCGCCCCGCTCTTCGGTCCCGTCCGGGGGCGTGACGGTGAAGCTCACCTTCCTCGAGAGCTGAGCCGCCGCCTCACCGCTCGGTCCGAGCAGCTCCTTGGAGACGTCGATGCTCTTGGCCGCGCGCCCGTCGCGCAGCGGGATCTCCTCACCGTCCAGGACGACCCGGGACCCCTCCATCGCGTCCACCACGATCTGGATGCTGGGTCGGTCCGCGTCGAGCGACGTCAGCTCGGGTCTCACGCGGTACGCGACGCGGACGGGCAGGCGCACGGTCTCGTCGCGGCCGCTCCCGGGGCGATCGATGGAAACACGCAGCTCGGTGTCTCCGACCGTCAGCGGGGCCGAGAGGGGGATGCTCGCGCGCTTGCCCTGGACGGTCCCCTCGCCGTCTCGGATGGAGAGGGTCGTGCCGTCGGCGCAGTCCTCGCACTCGAGGTCGAGGATCTCGGAGCCGGCCTCGCCGGCGCGCACCTGCGCTCGGAGGGGCGGCGCGCTGGGCCAGAGGAACGCGACGCCGATCGCGGAGACCGCGAGGGCCAGCGCCGCGAGGACCACGTAGAGGCCGGATCGCGAGCGGCGCGCGTGATCTCGGGCGACCTTCTTGAGCGCGTCGCGGTTCGGGAGCTTCTCCAGCCGGCGGTGGCCCAGGGGGTGCTGCGCGGCGGCCCCGTCCCCCTTCCGTCGCTCGCGCTGGTCCTCGATCTTCGCGCGCACGTGCCGCTGGATCTCCGGCGAGACACGCATGGTGGCCCCGAGCTCCTGCAGCGGCGCGTAGCTCGGCGGGTCGGGCTCGTCGTCCTCGGCCGGGGTCTTTTGGACCCCGGGCCGGAGCGGGGCGATGCCTGGCCGCGCGACGCCGAGCAGCGTCCGCTGCGCCCCTGCGGTGCCGTTGCCGCGCGGCGCGCCAGCCGGTGGCGCGGAGGCGGGATCTCGGGCGAACACCGGCACGTCCACGATCGTCGCCATCGCGCGCTCGGGGTCGGTGAGGGCGTCGTACCGCGCGAGGCCGCTCGCCATCGCCTGGGGCGTCCCGGAGACCTGGGTTCGGCCGACCGCGTCGCGGACGTCCTGGGCGGACGCGCCCGGCAGCACGCCGATCCCGCCCATCAGCGTCTTCTGCGACGGGGCGGCGCCGCTCGGGGGCGCCCTCATCGGGATCGTACGGCTCCCCACCGGCCCGAGCGCCGGCGCGCCCGCGTCCGCGCGGACCTGCGCGCCGCACCGCGGGCACGCGGTCACCTGGTGGGCCGGGACGTCGGCCACCGCGCTGCCGCAAGCGGGACAAAACATCGTCGCGAAGCATCCTATCCCAGTCCGTGATCCTTGCGGGCCAGGTCGCCGGCGCCCCGTGTGCCAAGGCAGCTGCGTGCCATCGTAAACTTGGCCCCCACCGCGGCCGACCGGTATGGCCGGGCGAAGCCATGGAGCTCACGGCGGTCACTCTCGACGAGGTCTTTTCGGCGGCGAGCGCGCGAGCGGCGTCGCTCGTCCCGGAGACCTCCGGGTACCTGGCGCTCGCGGTCGCCGACGCGAGCGCGAGGCTCCCCTTCCGGCTCGACGAGCACATGGTCACGCTCACGACCGAGGGGACCGTGAAGGTCGCGCGAGGGACCGCGGTCGTGGCCCCGGAAGAGTCGGCGGCCAGGATCCGCTCGATGCTCGGGACCTTGCTGGGCTGTTCGGCTGGATCCATGCCGGCGCTCACCGCGACCTCTCGGCCGCGGGCCGAGAGCCCCGAAGGCGTCGAGCGCTTCATCCGGGAGCTCGAGGCGGCCCTCGTCCCGGTGAACCGGGCCGCGGCCCGGAGGGCGCTCGCGCGGCTCGCGCGAGAGACGGTGCGGGCCAGGGACCTCGGCCGACTGAAGCGGCGCCGGCGACCCCGCGAGAGCGACGCGCCTTCGGGGATCCGGGCGCCGGCCCCCGCCGCGGCGCCGCCGCAGCTCGAGCACCACGCCTCCGAGCTCCTGGCCCGAGTCCCCTCGCACGACGTCGTCTTCACGCCGCCCCCCCCGCCGGCGCCCGAGCCGGCGTTCGCCAGGCCGACTCCGACCCCGACCCCGGACGAGCCCGCCACGGTCATCGACGCCCCGGTCGCCGAGGTGGACGCGCTCGTGGCGGAGGCGCTCGCGGCGGCCGCGCCGGTCGTGGCCTCCCGCTCCCGCGGCGAGACGCGGCACCGGGCGTCGGCGTCCCTGGGTGCCTCCCGCCGGAGCGACGTGGAGGATCTCCTCGACAGGTTCGTGGTCTCGACCCTCGCCTCGCCTGAAGGGCTCCGGGCGGCTCGCGCCTCTCTGAAGCGGCTGGCCGAGCTCGATCCGACCCCCCCGCCGCCGGCTGCCGCGGAGATCCGTCGGATCACCGAGTCGCTCGAGACGGCAGGCCGAATCCGCGCTCCCCAGGGCGCTGCAAGGTCGCGGCGCGATCTCCTCCTCACACCCACCCGGGAGGGCCACGGCCATTCCTCTGGCCGCGCGGGCCTCGTGGCGGCCGCGGTGCTGGCCCTCGTGGTCGCCGGGCTCCTCGGCCACTACCTGCCGCGGCTCTTGGCGGGGACCCCGCTGCCGGACCATGCCTTGACATCGGCGCCCTCTCGGTGACTTCATGGCGGCATGCACAGCGAGAACGTCGCCATCCTCAAGTCGCTGGTGAGCGTCGCCTGGGCCGACGGGGACTTCGGACCGCAAGAGCGCGAGATGTTGGACGCGCTCCTCGTCGCCTTCGACGCGACGGAGGAGCAATCTGCGGAGCTCCGCTCCTACGCGGAGACCAAGCGAGCGCTCGAGGACGTGCCCATCGAGGAGCTCTCTGCAGATGATCTGCGGATCCTCATCAACCACGCGGTCCTCTTGACCTTCATCGACGGCTCGCAGAACGAGAAGGAGCGGGCGTTCGTGGAGCAGCTGGCGAAGTACGTCGGCATCCCCGACGAAGAGGCCAAGCAGCTCGTCACCACGGCCGAGGTGCGGGCGAAGCGCAACCTCAGGCTTTTGTAGCCCCGCCCTCTAAAGTTCCGCCGAGACGGTCCGTTCTGAGGGCATGGCCCTACAAGCCTTTGCGCCCGAGAACGGTTCCTCGTCGACCTCGTCCGTCTTCGGGCGCCCAGGCCGCGCGCCTCACCCCAAGCGGGGGGACCGCGTCGCCGGACGCTACGAGCTCAGCCGTGAGGTCGCGCGGGGGGCCATGGCGACGGTCTTCGAGGCACGGCACCTGGTGACCGGCAGGGCGGTGGCGATGAAGTTCGTCCAAGGGGACTGCTCACAGCCCGAGATCGCGGCCGAGCGGCTCAAGAGGGCGGCCCTCGCCCTCGGCGCGGTGCGCCACCCAGCCATCGTGGACGCGTACGACGCGGGCGAGTCGGTCGAGGTGGGGCAGTTCATCGCGCTGGAGATGCTCGAGGGTCGCACGCTCGAGGGGATCCTGGCCGCGCGCCGCCGCCTCCCACTTCAGGAGAGCTTGTACGTGGTCCGGCGCGTCGGCGAGGCGCTCGCGTTCGTACATCGCCGCGGCTTCGTGCACCGCGACGTGCGGCCGGCCAACGTCTTCTTCGCTCGCGCCCCTCACGGTGTCGAGACGGTCAAGCTCATCGACTTCGGTCTGGCCGTGACGGTGGACGAGGAGCCGGCGGTCGCGGAGCCGACCCGCGGCTTCGATCCGCTGAGCGCGCTCGAGTACGTCCCCGTCGAGCATGGCCAGCGACCCTCCAAGCGCGATCCCCGCTCGGACCAACACGCGCTCGCCTCGGTCCTGCTCGAGTGCCTCGCGGGCAACTCCCTCGTGCTCGACGACGACGCGGCCGGAGGCTTCGAGGGGCTGCGTGAGCTCGTCCCCGACGTCCCGAGGGCGCTCGTCGACGCGCTGGCCAAGGCCATGTCCCCGGTGCCGGCGGACCGCTTCGCCGACGTCGAGGCCTTCCTGGAGGCGTGCGGGGCGGCCGACGCGAAGCCCCTGGCGATCGTGAGCCCGGCTCGACCGAAGGTCGACGCGCGCCCGACGACGCCGGTGAAAGCGGTCGCCGCCAACGAGCCGCCTCCCGCGGTGGTGTCCCGGCGTCGTTTCCAGCGCGCCCCGTACATCACGCCGTGCCGCGTGGTGCGAGCCGACGGGATCACGATCGACGGGCGGGCCGAAGACATCAGCGAGGGCGGGCTGCTCATCGTGCTGTCCCAGCGCGAAGAGATGAAGGCCGGCGGCTCTGCCCAGGACGGCCCCGAGAAGGTCCGCGTGCGGTTCGCGCTCCCGACCACCGGCGTGGTGGCCACCGTCGAGGCCCTCGTTCGCTGGATCAAGGACGGCAAGGGCCGGTCGGCGCTCGGGATCGAGTTCACCGAGCTCGCGCCCGACGCCCGCATGTCCATCGCCACGTACGTCGGGCTGGTCGGCACCGCCGCGTAGAGGGACGGCGCGCGCCGTTCACTCCCCGTCGAGGGCGCGGCGCACGCGCCTCGCGAGATCGACGGCCGTGAACGGCTTGTGCACCACGGCGACGCCGAGCGTCGCCTCGTCGGGGGCGTAGCCGGTGATGAGCAGCGCTGGCAGCTCGGGCCGATCCTTGCGCAGCGCGCGGACCAGCTCCAGGCCGGACTGCCCGGGGAGCACCATGTCGGCGAGCACGATGTCACAGCGCGCCGAGAGGTGCCGCGCGTCCTCACCCCTCCGCGCCTCCAGGATCTCGTACCCGAGGGAGCTCAGCAGCCTCGAGATCGCGGTGCGTACGCTGGTCTCGTCCTCGACCACGAGGACCACCTCGCGGCCCTTCCGCGTCACCTTCGCGGTGGGGACCCGCTGGGCAGGCGCTCTCCGCTCGGCGGCCGGCAGCGAGAGGGACGCGGAGCTGGGGCCGACGTCCAGCTTGCCACCGTAGCGGCTCGCGAAGATGGCCGCGCTGGCCAGGCCGGCGTCCTCCTTCCCGCGGGCGACGTCGGGGCCTTGCTCTCCCGGCAGGGCCGAGATGTCGATGCGCACCCAGTCCTCCTCGTCGCCCAGGGTGACCGAGATGACGCCGCCGCGGCCCGCCTCTCGCTTGAACCGGCCCACGAGGCCGACGAGCACCTGCTCCAGCGCCGTCGGATCGCAGAGCGCCGTCGCGTCGGTGGCGGGGAAGCCCACCGCGAGCTCCACCTCCTCGCCGAGCGCTCGCTTCAGGAGCGGATCGGCGCGCCGCAGGAGGTCGCTGAGGTTCACGGACTCGCTCCGCGTGGGCGTGGCGCGCGAGAACGCGACGAGGCGGCCCGTGAGCGCGGACGCCCGCGCGCCCGCGCGCGCGATCTCGAGGATGTCCTCGTGTCGAGGGTCGTCCTCCTCCGTCGCGTCGAGCAGGAGATCCGCGAAGCTGGAGATGACGCAGAACGCGTTGTTCAGGTCATGGACCACACCCCGCGCGAGGACCGCGGCCGCCTCGGCGCGTCCGTGCTCGAGCACCAGCCGCTCCGCCACGTCGAGATCCGTCACGTCCCGGTGGACCGTGATGGTCCCCGCCTCTCCGAGCGCTGCGGTGCGGCGCTCCACCACCCGCTCGTGCTCGTCGTCGAGGCCTACGCGCAGCCGGAGCGGGCGCGGAGCCGCCGGTGAGGCGGCCGGCGACGACGGGTCGCCCGTCACGTGCTCCTCGGTCACCTCGAGGGCCTCGCCTGCGGGGCCGAGCCCGAGGGCCTCGGCGTTCTCGCTGCGGAGCTGGGGCCGCCCCGCGCCGTCGACCGCGGCGAACGCGGCGCCCGTGAGCGCCACCGCCGCGAGCGCCGCCTCGGTCCGAGCGTGCGCCCCGCCGAGGAGGGACAGGACCGCGGCGATCCCCGACGCGTCGGCCACCGCGACGCCGGCGCGTGAGAGCGCGCGCGCCCGGTCGCTCGCGAGATCCTCGGTCCAGGCGATCACCACGGCGTGTGGGTGCTCTGCGAGGAGCCTCGCGCGGAGCGGCTCGGGCGCCTCCAGGTCGGGCAGGAGCACCACGAGCGACGGGCCAGCGCCGCCAGGCGGCGCCTGCAGCGCCTCGTCCTCGTGGACGAAGCGCAGCGCGACGCCGGTGGGGGCTCGCCCACCTGGGAGCGACGCCCGCGCCGGATCCCGCCCCACGAGCGTGACCCCGACTGAATCCATCACGCCTCCGGGACTACAATCATCCGGGCACCCGTGCAATGGCTGGGGCTGGGTGCGGCGCGCGCGCCCTCGGTCATGGTAGATCCCGCCCGTGCTGGAGCCTGCCGCGCAGATCCGAGACGGCCGCTACCGGATCGTGCGTGCTCTCGGCGAAGGCGCCCATGCCACGACGTACGAGGCGGTCGACGCCCAGGAGGGACGCCTCGTGGCGGTCAAGCGCTTCGTCGTCCGGGGCGCGCGCTCCTGGAAGGAGGTGGAGCTCGCCGAACGCGAGGCCCACGTCCTCCGGTCGCTCGACCACCCGCTCGTCCCGCGCTTCATCGAGCACTTCGAGGAGGACGGCGCCCTCTACCTCGTCACCGAGCTCGTGGAGGGCGACAGTCTCCAGGCGCGCGCGCTGGCCGGACATCGGCTCGACGAGGCCGAGGTGGTCGGACTCATACGCGATCTAGCCGACGCGACGGGCTACCTGCATCGCCGCTCCCCAGCGGTCATTCATCGCGACATCAAGCCAGGCAACGTGATCCGCCGGAGTGACGGCAGGTACTGCCTCGTCGACTTCGGTGCGGTCCGGGCGAAGCTCGCGCCGTCGGGAGGCAGCACCGTCGTAGGCACCTTCGGCTTCATGGCGCCGGAGCAGTTTCAAGGCCGCGCCATGCCACAGTCCGACGTCTACGCCATCGGCGCGACGGCGCTCTCGCTCCTCACGGGCTCCCAGCCGGAAGATCTGCCGCACAAGGGGCTGCGGATCGACGTGGCGAGCGCGCTACGGGGAGGTTCTGACCCCGCGCTCGTCGACGCGCTCACCGCCATGCTGGACCCGGACCCCGACACGCGACCTGCGTCGCTCGAGCAGGTGGTGGCGCGGTTGACTCGGGGACCTCCGAGCGCTCGACCCGCCGCCGCCCGCGCGCCGGCGCGCGGCGCTGCGTCGGCGCCTTCCGACGCCGGATCGCGCGCCGCCCCTCCCGCCGAGATCCGGCCGCCCCCCGCCGTGGCCCACGTCGTGGCGCAGATCGCGAGCGTCGCGGTCTTCCTCACCGTGGTCCTCGCCGTGCCGCTGCTGCTCGCGACGCTGTCCATCCTGTTCGGACCGAGGCTGCGCCGCGCTGCGGCCACCGTCCGCGAGGCAGGGCACCGAGCGCTGCGGCGCATCGAGCGCGCCCGCGACGAGGCGCTCGGGGTCTCTCTGCCCGAGCGGGCGGGCGGGCGGCGGCGGTCGCGGCACGCGGCGCAGGAGACCTCCACCGAACGTGAGCTGCGGACGCGCGTGGTGGGCGAGACCCGCGTGGAGACCGAGCCGGAGGCGGCGACCGTCGAGGCCGCCGAAGCGGAGGCCGAGGCGTTCGACCACGCTCGCCAGATCCTCGAAGAGTCGCGACCACGGTCGAGCGAGCGGCGCGGCCGGGCCGAAGACGTCCGTGGGTCCTCCAAGCGCCGGTGACGGAGCGCGCCCCGCGTCGCGTCGATCTCGGGTGCGTCGGGCGAGCGGGTGTCCGTTACGCCGAGGGCTCGCGCAGCGGCGTGCCGTCGCGGCGGCCCGAGCTCACCGAGAAGTGATGGTTCCAGAGCGCCGGGCACTCGACCTACAATCGAAGCGCGTCCGCGCACCGTCTCCCCATGGAAGTCCTCCTCACCGACGACGACGAGCAGCTCTTGCAGAGCGTGCGGCGCGTCTTCGAGCGTCGAGGACACGTCGTGACCGCGTGCGCCACGGCGAAGGAGGCCCTGGCGGCCGTGGGGCGGCGCAGCTTCGACCTGATCGTCCTCGACTGGGGGCTGCCCGACCTCGAGGGCGTCCAGGTCGTCTCGAGGGTGCGAGCGTCCGGCAAGACGGTGCCCATCCTCATGCTCACGGCCCGGTCGGACACCCAAGACATGGTCCAGGCGCTCGACGCCGGCGCTGACGATTTCGTCCCCAAGCAATCCGCGCGGGCCGACGTGCTCTTGGCGCGCGCCGAGGCACTCGTCCGCCGGGCGCAGTACCCGCCGCCGCCCCGCCGGATCACGTCGGGCACGCTCGAGATCGACGAGGGCGCTCGCTCGGCGTCTCTCCGCGGCGTGCCGCTCGACCTCACGCCGAGCGAGCTCAAGGTGGTCGGCCTGCTCGCCGCCGTACCGGGCAGGGTGCTCTCCCGCGCCGAGCTCGTCGCCGGGTGCTGGGGCGAAGCGGCCAACGTGAGCGACAACGCGCTCGAGTCCGTCATCAAGCGCGTCCGAAAGAAGCTCGGCGCCGACGGGGCGAGGCTCCAGTCGGTCAGGCTGCGCGGCTACGTCCTGGTCGAGGCCCCCTCTGCCGGGTAGGGGCGGCGCCCCGGCCGCGCGCGGGTCTTTCGGCACCGACGCGGGCCCTTGACGGCCGAGCATAACGTCGTTATGGCATGCGTAACGTTGTTATGTCTGGCTCCAAGGACGCCGACCCCGCCTGCCGCCTGAGAGCCGCCCTCTCATCGGGGGAGCTCGCGCCCGAGGACCTCACCGCGCGCCAGCTCGGCGCGTTCCTCGGCAAGACGACCGGGCACGTCTACCACCGTTGGGGGTCGGTCGACGGCTTGCTCTTCGCCATCTCGGAGGCCGGCTTCGAGGAGCTCGGCGGAGAGCTCCTCGGCGCGTGGGAGCGCTCGCGGGATCTGGAGGCGGTGGCCGTCGCGTTCGTGGAGTTCGGGTTGGATCAGCCGGCGCTCTACGATCTCATGTTCGTGCGGCGGTACGACTGGGACTCGCTCCGCGCGCGCGGAGCGCTCGGCGAGCGGAGCCCTGGCCTCGCCCTGTTTCGGACGCTGAGCGCCGTGCTGGGCGCCGGAAAGGCGCGCCTGTTCTTCGCGGGGCTGCACGGGCTCGTCTCGCTCGCGTCGAGCGGCAGAGCCAACGTGGGCGCGATCGAGAAGAAGGACCGGGACGTCGCCCTGGAGAGCGCGCGCGAGCTGACCCGGATGTTGCAGGGGAACCTGGAGGAGAGACACCGTGACGACCATCGACCAACCGCTCCGAAGCGGCCGACTCGCGCTGCAGAACCGCCTCGCCAAGAGCGCCATGAGCGAGCGCCTCGCCGGACCCGGCGGCGCGCCGACTGAGGCGCTCGAGCGCCTCTACCGCCGTTGGGCGGAGGGGGGCGCGGGCCTCCTGATCACCGGAAACGTCATGGTCGACGCCCGCGCCATCGGGGAGTCGGGCAACGTGGTGGTCGAAGATGATCGGCACGCGGCGGGCCTACGAGCGTGGGCGCGCGCGGCGCGGAGCGCGGGCGCGGAGGCGTGGGCGCAGATCAACCACCCGGGGCGGCAGGCGCCCTTCTTCGCGAACCGCGAGGCCGTCGCGCCGTCCGACGTGCCGCTCCGGGGGCTGCTCCGCCTCGCGTTCGGTCGCCCTCGGGAGCTCGCAGCCCGCGAGATCGAGGAGATCGTCGAGAAGTTCGCCGCGTCCGCCGCCGCGCTCGTCGGGGCCGGCTTCTCCGGCGTGCAGATCCACGCCGCGCACGGCTACCTGGTGAACCAGTTCCTCTCGCCGTTGACGAACCTCCGGACCGACCGCTGGGGCGGGGATGCGGACGGCCGTCGCCGCTTCCTCCTCGAGGTGGTTCGGGCGGTCCGCGCGGCCGTGGGGCCGAGCGTGCCCATCGGCGTGAAGCTCAACTCCGCCGACTTCCAGCGGGGTGGCTTCACCGAGGAGGAGTCCATGGCGGTCGTGCAGGCGCTCGAGGCCGAGGGCGTGGATCTGCTCGAGGTCTCCGGCGGCACCTACGAGGCGGCCGTGATGTTCGCCGAGTCGGCGCCCGGTGCGTCGACCCGCGCGCGCGAGGCGTTCTTTCTCGACTACGCGAGCAAGGTCCGGCAGCGCACTGCGATGCCCATCCTCTTGACGGGCGGCCTGCGCACCCGCGCCGGCATGACCGACGCGCTCGCGTCGGGCGTGGACGTCATCGGGCTTGCGCGTCCGCTCGCGCTCGAGCCGGACCTGCCGCGCCGGCTCCTCCGCGGCGAGACCGAGGGCGCCCGCGCCGTCGTGCTCACCACCGGCTCGCGCAACCTCGACTCGGCGGTGCAATCCGGCTGGTACCAGACCCAGATCCGAAGGATCGCGCGCGGCGACGATCCCGACGCGGGCCTCGGGCGGGCGGCGGCGCTCGCGCGGTACTTGGTCCCGCTCGGCGTGCGCGGCGCCGCGGCCCCTCAGCCGGGGTGAGGAGCCCGCGGGGGCCGAGCTGCCCCGCCCATTCGGCCCCACCCGCTCGTGGCTACGGGTCCG
>CAZBJI010000016.1:45378-75792 GCA_964492175.1 uncultured Polyangiaceae bacterium
GGTCCGGGATGCGCGCGCGAGACACGATGACCGAGTCGTACCAGAGCTCCGCGGGAGGGTGCGACTGGCCGCCGTTCTTCCCCGTGTTGTAAGGCGTGAGCTGCACCGAGTCGTAGCGCGTCGTGCTCGGATCCGTCGTCGTGAGGAACGCCATGGGCCAGTCGATCACGTGGTGTGGCGGCTGTCCCTCGTAGCTCACCCACATCTCGATCCGCCCCTCGAGAGGGCACGCGTCGTAGGAGACCCCGGTGCACCAAGCGTCCAGGTGGATGGCGATCTGGAACGTCATCCATTGGTCGGGCAGGTACCCGATGCACGCCGTCTCACCGACGTCGTCGCTCGGCTCGGTGAAGTCGAGCCCGTCCTCCATCCACCCGTAGAGGCAGCGCGAGCCGCCGCCCGGCTGCAGATCGTGCTCGTAGATGTCTCCGTCCACGGGGTTCTCCACGGGCGCGAAGAACACGCCACAGGCGTGGTAGACGATCGGGAAGTCGCGGTCCTCGCCGTTGTTCGTGACGACCACCTCGCTGTCGGAGCAACCGGCGGTGGCGGTGTTCTCGTGGACGAGGATCTGCTTCCAGCCGTTCGCCTCGTACGTCGTCGCGATGAAGTCCGCCGAGAAGCGCTGCCGCCACTGGACGTAGAGCGTTTCGCCGACGCCGACTCCCGGAGGAAACGGGAGGTTCGCCTGGCCCGACGTGTCGGCGTCGCTCCCCTCGAGGACGAGCATGTGGATGGCTCCGGCTCCTTCCGCGAACGTCACGCCGTCGAACGCGGGCGGTGAGAACCCGGAGTCGACGAGGTAGGGATCGGTCTCGGCGGGCGCGTCGAAGCCCCAGCAACCGAGGACATCGGGACCCGAACACCTGTCCTCGAAGCTGACGCCGGTCGGCACGCCGCCTGCGCCGTCCCCGCCCGCTCCTGTCGTGCCCGGTCCGACGCCAGGCCCCTCCGCGGCCGTCCCTGCTGCGGCGCCGCCCGCGCCGCCGGGCCCCGCGGCGTCGTCCCCGCACCCGCACGCGAGCGCCACCATCGTCGCCGGCAGGAGCCACCGAACCTTCGGCATGGATCCATGAGACCACACTCGGGGCGCTCGGTCTCGGTAGGTATGCTCGTCGCGTGAACGCGATCGACCGCATCGCGCCGACCAGGCGACCGACCGGCGCGCCGAGCGGCGAGCAGCGCTGGCGGCAGCTCTTCTTCCTCCATTGGACCTTCGAGCCCGCCGCCGTCGCGCCGCTCTTGCCGGCGGGCATGGAGCTCGACCTCTGGGAGGGGCGCGCCTACGTGGGCCTCGTGCCCTTCCTCATGGAGGGCGTGCGACCGCGGTGGCTGCCGCGGCCGCTCGCGCTGGACTTCCTGGAGACGAACCTGCGGACCTACGTCGTCGTGGAGGGCGAGCCCGGCGTCTTCTTCTTCTCGCTCGAGGCGAGCTCGTGGCTCGCGGTCCCGGCGGCCCGCCACGGCTGGGGCCTACCGTACCACCACGCGCGCATGAGCCACGCGCGGGACGGCGACCGCGTTCGCTACCGCTCCGCGCGCCGCGGCGCGCGCGCCGATCTCTCCCTCGACGCGACGATCGGCGAAGCCCTCGGCCCGTCGCCGGCTGGCACGCTCGAGCACTTCCTCCTCGAGCGCTACCTGCTCTTCGCCGCGCGGCCTGGTCGCATCGACCGCGGTCAGGTGCACCACGCGCCGTACCCCGCGCAGCGCGCGACGGTGCGCTCGGTGGAGACGACCCTGCTGGAGGCGGCGGGCCTCCCCCGCCAGGAGGGGGAGCCCCTCGCGCACTACGCGGAGGGCGTGGACGTCCTCGTGTTCGGGCCGCACGCGCTGCCTGCGAGACCCCGGGCGCCTAGGGCGTGACGACCAAGTCCGAGAACGCCAAGATGGTCCCGGCGCCGGTCAACGTCGCGACCAGGGTCGCGGCCGTCGTGGGCTGGTCGTACACGAAGATGCTCGTCGCGGAGAGCACGTAGAGCCTGCCGGAGGGGGAGAGCGCCGCGCGCAGCGGCTCGCTCGAGACCATGATGGTCGCGCTCGGCACGGCGCCCGCGGCGAGGCTGGAGGCGCCGTCCCAGACGAGCACGCGGTGCCCCATGGAGACGTTCTGGACGCACGCGACGAGGACATCGTCCTCGACCGTCACGTCGCGGATGAACGTGTTCGTGCCGATCCCCGACGCGCTGCCGAGGACGAACGCTGGGGCCGCGGAGGCGGAGAGCGAGCTCGTCTCCCACACGGCGATCCCAGGCGACGGCGCGCCGGAGCCGCTGCTGCCTCCGCCGAAGAGGCGTCCCCCGGCCAGCGCGTGCGTCCAAATCGCCACGTTCGGGACGGCGTAGTCGTGGGGCGGCGCTCCCGTCGCCGTCGTCGCGCCGTGCCACGCGAGCATCCCCGCGCCGCTGATCTGCCCGAGGAAGAGCCGGTCGGCCGCGGGGTCCCACGCGACCCCGGGGGTCTGGGAGAAGGCGTGCGTGAAGTGCGCGCTCGGGACGCTCGCGGAGGTGAGCGCGCCGCTCGGGAACAGGTAGGCGCCGTCGGTGAAGGACGAAGCGATGACCGGGCCACCCTCGGCTGCAAGGATCGTCTCCGCGGCCCCGGTGGCGCTCGGCAAGGAGGAGCGGGGGATGACGGCGGCGGGCGTCTCGCCGGCGGTGAGCGACCCGCCGGGCCCGAGCGCGACGAGGGCCGCGGACGGCTGGTTGGTCGCGACGTAGACCGCGCTCGACGTGGCCGCGATCGCGGTCGCGCTCCCGGTGCTCAGATCGTCGATGGCGTCGGTCGGCGCCACGTCCGACGTCAGCGTGTCCGGTTCATCCCACCAGAACACGCCATGTCCCGACGCCTCGACCCCGGCCACGATCAGCCGCGACGGTCCCGAGGAGCCACCGCCGGAGCCGCCCGCCCCGCCGGAGCCGCCCGAGCCCGTCGTCACCGCGCTCGAGGTCGTGGAGGCGGCGGTCGTGGTCGTCGAGCCGGTCGCGCTGGCGCCGGAGGTGGCCGACGGGCCGCCGCCTGGCCCTCCGCCTCCCGTCGAGATGACGTCGCCGTCGTCGCTGCAGCCGAACATCGCCGAAGCACCCAAGAGCACGAAGCCAGTCCAGTGGTTCATGGGCCCCCAGTGCGTCGAGGCGGTCGGGATCGGCTCAAGAACGGGAGGAAAAGAATTCTTGAGCCGATCGGAGCCCCCGGATGCACTGTACGTTGTGGATGGTCGTGACCGCCGCCCTCGCCGCAGATCCCGTCTCCGCGGACGAGGCGCTCGTTCGCCGGGCGCTCGGCGGCGAGCAGCAGGCGTTCTCGGCCATCTACAGGCGCCACGCCGGCCACGTCGCCGCGGTGGTCTATCGCATGCTCGGCCAAGACGCGGACCTCGAGGACATCGTCCAGGAGGCCTTCGTCGAGGGCTTGAAGCAGCTCGGCGCGCTGAAGGAGCCCAGCAAGCTCCGATCGTACCTGGTCACGATCGCGGTGCGGAGGATCCACGCGCGCCTCTCGCTGCGCTACCGGCTGCGCTCCCTCGCGCGTGACCTCTTCGGCTCGGCCCCGCGGGTGAGCGAGCCGGACGCCGTGGAGGACGTCCACGCGCTGTTCCGCGTCCTCGGGCGCGCGCCGGCCAAGCACAGGATCGCCTGGGTGCTCCACCGCATCGAGGGCTACACCCTCCCCGAGGCGGCGGAGCTGACCGGCACCTCCCTCGCCACCGTGAAACGCTACATCGGCGAGGTCGACCGCCGCGTGGAGGAGCATCATGCGAGCGGATGAGGCGGCGCGCGGGGCTCGGGACCACGTCGCGGTCCCGTGGGACGATCTCCGGGCGGCGCGCGTCCAGAAGCGCGTCCTCGCCGCGCTCCAGGAGGGGACCACACCGACCCCGGCGCGCCCGGCGCTCCGCTTCGCGCTCGCGCTCGCCGGCGCCGCCGCCCTCGTCTGCGCCCTCCTGTTCTTCGCGCTGGGGGATCGGCGGCCGCGAGGTCGGCTCGAGTTCGCGGACGGCTCGTCCGTCGCCGTCGAGGCGGGCGGGCGGGTCGTCCCCGAGAGCATCGCGCCGAACCGGATCGAGGTGCGCCACACGGAGGGGGCCGCCGCCTACGAGGTGACGCCTCGGTCCGAGCGGACGTTCGTCGTGTGGGTGGGCGACGTGCGCGTCGAGGTCCTCGGGACCTCGTTCGAGATCGACAAGCTCCGTGGATCGGTGCGCGTCGCGGTGTCGCGCGGGCGGGTGCGCGTGTCGCGCGGGGCCCGTAGCGTCGTGCTGGGGGCAGGCGAGGAGGTGGTCTTCGCGGACGAGCCCGTGAGCGAGCCGCCGGCACCCTCGAGCGCCACCGCGGAGGTCGCGGACCCACCGCCAACCGTCACGACCGCCTCGCCCCCGCTCCCCGAGCCCTCGGGCGCGATCGGCGCGGAGGCGACGGCCGCCGAGCTGTTCCGCCAGGCCGACGACGCGCGGGCGGCGGGACGAGCCGCAGACGCGCTGCGGCTGCTCCACCTCCTCGTCGAGCGCCACCCGAAGGACGGTCGCGTCACGCTCGCGGTCTTCACCATCGGGCGCATCGAGTCGCAGCGCGGTAACCACGGCGCGGCGGCGTCCGCGTTCGAGTCTTGCGGATCGGCGCTCTCCGGCGAGGCGCTCGCCGAGGCCGCGCTCGCGCGGGCCGCGCTCGGACAGTCGGGCAAAGCGCACGCGCTCGCCCGTACCTACCTCTCGCGCTTCCCGAACGGCGCGCGCGTCAAGGAGATGGAGCGCCTCGCCCCATGATCCTGCGGCACGTCGCCGCCCTCGCGGCGCTCGTGGCCGTCCTCGCGCCCAGGGGCGTGCGCGCGGCCGAGTCGATCCACGTACGCGCCGAGGGCTGCACCATGCGGACCGCCGAGCTCGAGCGGCTCGTCCGCCTCGAGCTCTCGAGCGTGCTCGGCCCCGAGTCCAAGGGCTCGTACGACGTCACCGTGCGGTGCCGGGACGGGATCGTCGACATTGGGCTCTTCGACCCGCTGACCAACAAGAAGGTCGAGCGGACGGTCCGGTCTCCGCCCTCCACGCAGCCTGAGCCCGAGCGCCTGATAGCGCTCACCATCGCCCAGCTCTACCGCGCCGCGTGGCTCGAGCTCGCGGCGGACGATCCCCCTCCGCTCCCGCCGGCCCGCGTCGCGGCCGTGGCGCCCGCGGAGACCCGGTCCGCGAAGGCGACCGCGGAGCGGGCGCTCGCCGACGAGGCCGAGAGGCCCCTGCCGTGGTCCGTGGCGCTCGTGGCGGGAGCGCACGCGCGCCGGCTGCAGACGCCGCTCGTGATGCCCAGCGTCGAGGTCGACGCGACGTGGGCGCCCACGGGCACGCTCGTGTGGCTGCTGGTCCACGGGGGGGTCGAGTGGGCGAGCGTCACGCGGGAGCGCGGCACCATCTCCACGGTCCTCGTCCGGGCCGGGGGCGGCGTCGGCCTCGAGCCCCTCGTCTCGGGGATCTGGTCCGGCTTCGCCGAGCTCGCCGGAGGCGTCGGCTACGCGCGCCTCGCCGGAGAAGACGTCGCGAAGGGCTACCGCGGCGGCGTCGTGTCGGGGCCTGGCTTCGACGGCGCGGTGACCCTCGGCGGCGCGGCGCGCGTCGGGCCGGTCCGCTTCGAGCTGCTCGGCCGGGTCGGCGTCCTCGTGGGGACGCCCGCGGGGCTCGTGGACGGCGAGGACGAGCTCTCTCTCGACGGGCCGTGGGCGGGCGGCGCCGTCCGGCTGAGGTGGCTGCTGTGAGGCGCTCGGATGCTGGCTAGTACCGCGACCCATCGATTTCGATGGGTCGCGGTGCCCAAGGGAAGTCGAGGAGGGAGCACAGAGAGGCGGCATCAGGAGGTTCCTCCCATCCCCCTCGCCTCGTCGCGGGGGTGGGAGGAACCGATCGAAATCCGTGGGGCGAGGTACTAGGGGATCTCCCCGTCCTTCGCCTTCTTGCACCAGAGCTTGATCTCTTGCTCGATGATCTCGAGGGCGCGCCGCCGGAACGGGCGCAGGATGAACGGCACGTCCATCTCCATCACGATCTCGCGCTCCTCCACTACGACCTTGCCGTCGAACCGGAAGCCCTTGGCGGCGAAGGTGATGGTCGCGGCGTAGTCGCCCGTCCACGTGGTGGTCGGGCTGTAGTCGCCGTACTTCTGCTTGTAGCTGGCGAAGGCGGCGACCGTCGCCTTCTTGGCGAGGTCCCTGCCGACATCGTGCGAGACGCGGTGCTCCATGGTGCGGACGCTCGTCCTAGTACATCGCCCGCGCCCCGACGACCCCTACTTGGAGGTGACGACGACGGGCGTGGACTCACCGTTGCCCTGGCCTGCGCCGACCGCGTTCCACCCCTCGGGGAGGGCGGGCAGCGTCCAGCCGAAGAGCCACAGCCCGTCGAGCGGGGAGACGTTGAGGCACTCGGCGCTCTTTCGCTTGCCGAAGTCCTCGTGCCAGTACGTCACGTGGAGGGCGAGCGGCGCGCGCAGGTACTGCTGGTGTGGCACGTCGGTGAACCACAGCACCTTGGGCTCGCCCTTCTCGTTCGACATCGTCGCGACCCGCTCCTTCCACTCCAGGGGGAAGGTGCCCAGCGCCGTCGTCGCGTACTTGGAGTGGTCATCGGGGAACTTGTAGCTCGGGAGTGGCGTGCCCCCCTTGCCCGGCGAGAACAGCGTCGTCATGACCGGCTCGAGGCCGACGTACGCCGTCATCGTGCCGGGGATGACCTTCGCCTCGATCCACTTCTCGCCCGGGCGTACCCGCTGCGGCAGCGCGGTCGCCGCCTTGGTCACCACGACGTCGATATCCAGCGCCTTCGACGGGTCAGCGAGCTTCCCGATGTAGGCGCCGGGCTGACCCCGCAGCTCGTAGAAGACCATGTCGCCCTCCTTCAGCTCGGCGTCGGTGATCTCGACCGGCGTCTTCGGTGCGATCGTCTCCGCGGTGGGGGCGAGCTTGCCATCGTCGCCCCGCTTGTACTTCGGGAGCGCCTTCTTCGAGCGGTTCCAGGCGAACGGCAGCCGCATCGGCGACTCGTCGAAGTGCACCCCGCGGAACGTCGACTGCTTCATGTGGCTCACCCGGTCCGCCGGCACCACCATCGTGTCCGGGGTGAGGAGCCACACCCGCCCGTGCATCTCGAAGGCGCGGGAGTAGGCCAGCATGGATCCGGCGGGCATGCGCTTCCAGACCAGCGCTCGCGTGTCGTAGTTGCCGCCTGGCGCGGTGCGCTTCCCGTCCTTCAGGAAGTAGGGGACCTCGTCGGTCGCCGCGATCGGCTCGTCGACGATGTTCTCCTCGTGCCCCTCGGCCCACTTGCCCAGGGTCTTCCACGTGTTCACCGGCCCGTACTCCTTCTCCGCGACCCTCCACTCCGCCGGCGTCGGCACGCGGCCGTACATGGGCGCGCCGTTGGCGTGCGCGTAGCGGTACGGCCAGTGCCCCTTCTGCGGCGCGGAGTAGGCGAGCGCCCGGTAGTACGGATCTTCCAGGTTCCTCGTCGCGGTGTTGTCCTCGCACACGTAGCCGCGTGGCTCGATCGCGTACCACTTGCCCCGGCACGCGGGGCCGGAGATCCCCTCGGTCGACTTGAGCACGGCGCTCGTGCCGATGCGCATCTTGCCGATCGCGAGGCCGTCGCGCGACGGGCGCTTCCAGATCCACGTGTGCGGCCCGAGCGCCCCGATGCGCGGCCGATCGTCCTTCTCGGCGACGGCGGTCTTGGCGGCGCTCTCGCCGGGCGTGGCGACGCCCTCACCCGGGGTGGCGGCCTTCTCGAGCGAGGCCTCGACCTGGGCCGGCTCCCGGGCGTCTTCGTCGGTGACGTCTGCCGGCGCGGTCCCGGTGGATCCACATCCCAGGAAGAGGAAGGCGAAGGAGAGGGGGAGCAGGGCGGTGCGCATCGCGGCGCATCCTGGATCGGGCGGCGTTCTTCGGCCCAGTTCCAGACCACCCGAAAGCCGGCGTTGGTCAGCTGGGCCCAGCCTGCTACGTTCCTCCACCCGAACCGGAGGCCCCCATGTGGCGATTCGACGAGAACGACGAAGAGAGCGACGGGAAGAGCAAGGGTCCTTACGCCGACCGCCTGACCGACAAGCTCCTCGACGCCCGAGCGCTCATCCTGGCCGAAGAGGTGAGCGACTCGCTCTACCGCAAGGTGGCCACGATGCTCACGGTGCTCGAGCGGACCGACCCCAAGGCGCCCATCACGGTCTTCGTGAACTCCCCCGGCGGGTCCGCGGACTCGGGGTTCGCGATCTACGATCTCTTCAAGTTCACCCCGTGCCCCATCATCACCGTGGCGAACGGCGTGGTCGCCTCGGCGGCGGTGCTGATCGCGCTCGGGACGGCCAAGGAGCGGCGCGTCGCCCTCCCGAACGCGCGCTTCCTCTTGCACCAGCCGTCCACGGCGATGCGCGGCCAGGCCACGGACATCGACATCACCGCCCGCGAGATCCTGAAGCTGCGCGCCCGCTACAACCAGATCGTGAACGAGACGACGGGTAAGCCCATCGAGCAGGTCACGAAAGACAGCGACCGAGACTTCTGGCTGACCGCGCCCGAGGCGCGTGACTACGGCCTGGTGTCTCGGGTGATCCAGCGAAGGTCCGAGCTCGAAGAGCTGTCCCGGTAGGAGAGACGATCATGAGCAAGCTGACACGGGAGAAGCTCACCGGCTTCGCCGCCGACATCAAGAAGCAGATCCGGGTCGCGCGCCAGGACGAGGTGTTCCGGGCGGCCGTCGCCGCGGCGCACGTCGCATCCCACGCAGACGGCGCCATGGACGACGACGAGAAGAGGGCGATCGTGGACGCGCTCGAGCTGCTCTCCGGGGGCGCGGTCGTCGAGTGGGAGGTGGACGCCCTGCTCGAGGAGGCGGCGAAGGCCAAAGGCGCGGACGCCAAGGCGAAGGCCATCGGGGCCAAGCTGAAGGAGCTCGGCGCGCCCGAGGCGGGGCTCCTGGTCGCGGCCTTCGTGGCGCAGGCCGCCGGGGGCATCGATCAGAAGGAGGCCAAGGTACTTCGTGAGATCGGCAAGGCCGCGGGCGTCACGGACAAGCGCGTGAAAGAGCTCCTCAAAGAGGTCGGCGCGGACGCCGCGGATTGAGCGGCCTCTTCGCCGCGTGGGCTCGCCGTCCGGACCGGACGGCCGCGCTTCATCAAGCGCTGTAGAGGCCCGGGTCTCCGGCGAGGTCGAGACCCGGCGCCCCGCGCACCTCGAGGAGGTACGTGGTGTCGGGGGCCAGTACGGTCGCGCCCATGCCGAAGTCGACCAGGGTCTCGCAGCCGCTACCCGTGGTCGCGGCGCTCGCGACCATCGCGCCCTGCATCTGGCTATCCACCTGGTAGAGGTACATGTCGAGCAGATCGCCCGCGAAGCTCCAGCAGAGCGCCATGTAGATACCGGAGAGGTCGGCGCCGGTCTTGAACACGAAGTAGTCGACGTCGGTCGCCGGGTTGATCGCCGTGTAGGGCATGACGAAGCCGGCCCAGATCGGGCCCGAGAGGATCCCCATCGGCACGGCCTGCGAAGGCAGATCGTTCGGCTCGATGTCCGTCCACTCGCCGTTCATGCCGTTGCCGGGGTCCGGGATGAGCCCCCCCACGCCGGTGCTGGTCGAGGCGACGGTCGTCGAGGTGGACGCCTGGGTGGAGGTCGTCCCCGCCTGCGTGGTGCCGGAGGCGGTCGTCGTGGTGGAGCCGGCGGAGCCGCCGCTCCCGGTGTCGTCGCCGCACCCCGCGAGGCCGAGTGTCAGACCGAGCGCCGCGACCACGCAAGACGGGCTTCGCATGGCCAGATGGAAAGCCGGACCCCGCTCGGGCGTCAACGCGCCCCGGCGCTCGGCAGCCACGTGATCGATGGCTGCTCGTAGGAGAGCACGACGAGATCGAGCGCGCCGTCGCCGTCGACGTCCCTCGCCGCGAGTGCGACGGGGCCGCGCGGAACATCCCGTGAGAAAGAGGCGGCCCTCGGCGTCCCGATCGCCAGGTGCAGCGTGAGCCGGTGGGTGGCGATGCCGACGGTCGCGACGTCGAGCAGGCCGTCCTCGTCGAGGTCTCCGAGCGCGAGATCGTAGAGGTCGGCCTCGTCGGGGATCTCCTCGGGCGCCCCTTCGCCGAGGGGGTCGGCGAAGATCCGGACCGAGCCGCTGCACGCGATCGCAGCGCGTCCGTCGGCGATCGACGCGGCCTGGGGCTCGGGCAAGCCGGTGACCTCGCGCGCGACCTGAAGCGAGCCGTCCGCGAGGAGGAACGTGGCGGATCCGAGGCCGGCCGAGACCACGACCGCGTCGTCGTCCCCGTCGCCGTCGAGGTCCCCGAGCGTGAGGCGCGACGCGCCCGGCACGTCGAGAGCTCCTCCCAGCGGCTCGAGGAGGGGCCCTCGGTACGCGACGAGCGCCGCCTCCGCGACGCCGGTGATCGCCACCACGTCGGGCGCGCCGTCGCCGTCTACGTCGCCGCAGGCGAGCGCCGTCGGCACGCCGAGCCCGCCGACGCGCCGCACCTCGGTGATCGGCGTCGCGGCGACGTCCAGCAGCACCAGCTCGCCCGCGGTCGCGTCCGCCACCACGACGAGCGATCCGAGGGCGCACGCCGCGCGGGGCCCCGCGAGCTCGGTGAAGGACCCGGTGGGCACGAGCGAAGCGCCCGAGAGGCTCAGGGCCGTGACCTCGCGCGCGATCTCCTGCACGACCACCGCGCGCGCCGTCGCTTCGCCGGGGACGAGCGCGAGGCTCCGGGCCGCGGAGGCGAGGGGCGTGACGGCGATGTCGTCGAACGGGTCGACGAGGGGTGCGTCGGGGACGCCCGACTCGTCGTCGCCGCAGCAGGGGAGGAGCACCGCGGCGGCGACGAGCGGGAGCCGCGCGATCACTGCTCGCGGGCCTCGCGCTCCCGCGCCTCGGGATCGAACGGGAGAGACTTGGAGCCAGCCGTGAGCGAGTAGCGCACGCGCTCGCGGACGATCGCCATCCGGGCGGCCTGCTCGGCCGTAGGCTGTCGCGGCGGAGCGATCTTCTTCATGGGAGGCGGCTTGGGCAGCAGCGTGGCCGCGTCGAGGAGGAGCGGCCAGCGGCCTACCTCTACGTAGACGCAGAGGGCCGTGGTCGACGGCTCCGACTCCGTGGAGAGGCGGCACCAGCCGTCGGCGTCCGGGCTGGGATCGGGATCGAACGAGTCCACCGTCTGGAACGTGTCGCAGCGAATCACCCACGCCGTCGCGAGGTCGCACGGCTCCTCGGACGCCGGGTCGGGGCCGCCCGCGGCGGGCTTCGCGTAGATCGTGGCGACGTGCGCGTCCCCGTTCGGCGCCGCGGTCCCGCGGGCCAAGAGGACGTCGAGCGCGTCGGCCCGCCCGCACCGGAGGCCGCTCTTGCAGAGGCCGCCCGTCTCGGCGTTCAGCATCGTGGGCTGGCCGGCCGAGGTGAACGCGCGCCAGCCGTACTGGCCCCCCACCTGCCCCGCCGAGACGATCGACAGCTCGAAGTCGCCGTCGGCCAGCAGGTTGTCGAGCGGCAAGCCGATCGGGTTGCGGTGGTAGACGTCGCGGACCTTGGGCCCGGGGTCGGGGGCGCCGCCGGTGCCCGCGCCTCCGCCGCCCGTGCCGGGCACCTCCACCGTGGCGCTCGGTCCGGGCAGCGGCGCGAGCCGCTCCTCCTGGCAGGCGGCCAGGGCGCCGACGGTCACGAGCAGCGCGAGGTCTCGCGCGCTCATGGCTTGAGCTCCTGGCGAACCCACGCGAGCGCCGCCTCGTGGATGGTGTCCCGGCCCGCCAGCAGATCGCTCTGCTTCTGATCGACCACGACGTCCGGCACGACGCCGCGCCCGATGAGCGGAGTCCCGTCCTTCGAGATCGTGTCGCCGGAGGCGAGCTGGAACGCGAGGCCACCCCAGTAGTTGAACTCGATGAAGGTCGAGAACGCGCCGGCGGTGGGACCCGGACCGAAGAGCTTCACCTTGGGCGCGCCCTTCATGCCGAAGGGGAGGTAGTCGGACGCCGAGCCGTCGCGGTGCGTGATGAGCGCCACGGGGAGGGTCGGATCGTGCGTCGTGTCGCCCACCTGGTACGGGACCGTGAACTTGAACTGGTTGAAGAGCGCGACGCCCTCGGCGGGGGTGGCCGGGCCGTCGAACGCGGCGATCTCGATGGGCATCGGCACGACCGCGATCGTCTCCGGCGGCCTCACCAGATCGGTCATGTACTCCGGGGCGTCGAGGGTGCCGCCGCTGCCCGCGCGGTGATCGAGGATGACGCCTCGGGCGTTCGCCTTCCAGTCCGCGATGCGGTTCTTGATGTTGCCGTTGACGTACCCGTTGGGATCACCCCCGCCGTAGAGCGTGTCCCAGACCAGGCCGAAGATCGCCTCTTGATCCGTCGTGTCGTCCACCTTCCCGTGGAAGAAGCTGAAGAACACGTTGTGCGTCGCGGGGTTCGGCGAGCTCGCGCCCAGGTGGTAGCTCGGGCGGTTGTCGCAGTAGAGGTTGCCCCCGCCCGTGTTCGTCATGTCCGCGACCTCGATCGTCTCGATCGTGTCGGCGCAGGTGCCCGCGGCCGCGTCGCAGCGGATCACCGTGATCTCCCGGGCGTAGCGGAGGATGGACCCGCCCGAGCTCACCGGCCCCCCGAGGTTCTCCACGAGGTCCGCGTACGACGTGGAATCGCACGCCACGTGGTGGCTCCAGGAGACGTCGGAGAGGTTCTTGGCCCACTCGATCGGGTGGAGACCGTCGACGGCGACGAGCCTGTCTCCGGCGATGAGGCCCACGGCGTCGGCGCCCGCGTGGGAGACCAGGACGTCGTCGTACATCGGGTGCTTCGGCCACACGTCGTGCGTGAGGTCCGCGTCGCCCTCGACGAAGCACGCGCTGAGGCGACCCGGGGCGCCCCCCTCGAGCACCGCCCCCGAGACGCTCGTGTGCCAGTCGTGCAGCTCCCGCCCGGCCCGCGCGAAGGCGCCCCAGTATTGCCACGCCGTCGTCGCCTCGAGCATCGTGTCGATCGTCGCCAGCGCGACCGGCATGTCCTCGAGGCGCGTCTTGCGCCCGCCGAAGAAGAGGCGCACGCGCTCCCGGAGCGCCAGCGCGATCTGCTCCTTTAGCTCGCCGGGTGGCAGCGGCGGCACGCTGAGGCGCCCCAGGCGGCACGACCCGCCGATGCAGATCCCCTCCGCGCCGCAGGCCGGATCCCGCACGCCGGCGCAGGAGGTCGGCGGGTAGAACTCGCCCGCAGGGACGAGCTCGAGCGCGTCGAAGTCCGTGCCCTCCTCGCTCGCGAAGTCGACGAGCCGCACGTACACGAGCGGATCGAGGGTGCCGTCGATCGGGAGCTCGTTCGTCGCCAGCTCGATCCACCCGTCGCTCGTCGCGCGCCCGGTGGGCGCCATGCGCGCCACGACGAGCGGCAGGCCCGTCTCCTCCGGGTAGGAGACGACGACGCGAGCCCCGGCCGACCCGTGCCGGAGCCAGAGCGTCGCGCGGTACGAAGCCTGCGCCATGGGGATGGACCCGAGCACGAAGCGCTCGGCGCAGTCCGGGGCGACCTTCACCCGAATGAACGTCTCGCCCTCGAGCGCGCCGCCCGTCTCGACCGAGAACGCCTCCGCGACGCACCCCATCTCGGGCATCTCCGGCAGGTAGCGCTCGGGCGCCGAGAAGGGCTCGAAGAAGGTCGCCCCCGGATCGGGGAGGAAGTTCCCCTGGGCGTCGAAGTCGGCGGCGCGCGCGACCCCGGCGGCGCCGAGCGTCGCCAGCAAAGCGGCGGCGGCGGCGGGGCGTCTGGCTCTTGCTGCTCTCGTCGACATCGATCTGCTCAGTGGGGGGCCTGGCCGCGCTGCTTTCGGGCTCGCAGCGCGTCGCGCGCGGGGTTGGGCTTGCCTTCGACCGGGTGGCGGGTCGCGAGGACGGCGGCGAGCGCGCTCGCGCGCTTGTCGGCGGCGAGCGCGGGGGTCGGCGGGGCTTGCGAGAACGGCAGTGCGCCGCTCGGCGCGACGACGCAGTCGTCCACGAGCATCGAGACGGTCGCGTCGTTCTCCACGTACAGATAGGTCTTGTTCGACCGCTGGGGGGAGGCGGCGGTGAGGTGGCAGTAGCCGGCCTCGTCGGCGAGCTCCGACGTAGGCACCAGCATCGTGTCCGGGTCGCTCCCGTCGAGGCCACCGAGATCCAGGAGATAGGCGATGACGGCGGAGCACGGGGGCGTCTCCTCGCCCTCGTCCGGCTCGAAGCGCGCCCAGATCGAGGCGTCGAGGCCGAGCTCGGCCGAGGAGACGGCGATGCCGATGATCGCGTCGTCCTTTCCGACGCGCGCACACTTCACGCCGCTCCTGCACGCTGGGCCGACGACGACCTCCTCGATCGTCGCGCTGGCCGGGAGCTGGATCCACCCGTACTGGTCGGTGAACGGCGAGGACCACTCGAAGTCCCCGTCCCAGAGGAGGTTCTGCGCCTCCGCGACGTTGCCGAAGGGGTTGCGCAGGATCACGTCGCGCTTCTTGGTGGTCGGCGGGGCGTCCGGGGGGATCTCGGTGGACGCGTCGGGCGGCGGCGCCGTCGGGACACCGGCGTCCTCCGTGCCGACCGGCGACACGCGCTCGTCCGCGCAGGCGGCGAGCACCGCAAGGGAGAGCGGGAGGAGCGCGAAGAGCGCCCGCCGAGGGGTCATGGCAGCTGCCCCCGCACCCACGCGAGCGACGCGTCGAAGACGGTGTCCCTGCCCGCGAGGAGATCGGATTGGAGGGGCAGGACGACCTCGTCGGGCTCCACGCCGCGCCCACCGCGGGAGACCCCGGCCGCGTCCCAGGTCTCACCGACGGCCATGACGTAGTTCATCCCGAGCCAGTAGCCGAAGCCGTACCGGGTGGAGAAGGCGCCGTTCGTCTCGAAGGGCGCGAAGATGCGCACGTTCGCGGCCTGGCCCTTCAGCCCGAGGGGGAGCCAGTCGCTGGCCGACACGTCGCGCGTGAGCAGCAGCGCGACCGGCATCGTCGTCGGGGTGGCGGAGCCGCCGGAGTCTCCGAAGCCGGCGGCGAGCCCGGCCTGGAAGAGGGCGAGGCCCTCGGCGGTCGTCGTGGCCTCGTCCTCCGCGCGCTGCCGATGCAAAAAGACGCTGACCGGATGCGAGGGCACCGCGAACGCCCAGATGATCTGCGGGCCTAGGATCGTCCCGCCGTTGCCGGAGCGGTGGTCGAGCACCACGCCGCGCGCGTCCGCCTCGAAGGCGGCGATGGCGGCCTTGAGGTTCGCGCCGACGCCGTCTTGTCCGTTGCTCGTGTACAGCGACTCCCACTCGGCGCCGTAGATGCGCTCGGTGGCGTCGGACTCGTTCAGGATGCCGTGGTGCACCGTGGACCCGCCGCCCCCGTGGTTCGCCGGCGACGTCGCGAGGTGGCGGAGCGGGCGGTTGTCGCACGAGACGCTCTCGAAGGGCTCCTCCGGAAGCAGCGTGGGCAACGTCGCGAGATCGATCTCCTCGAGCGCGCCGCACGTCCCCAGGGTCGCGTCGCAGCGCACGACGGTGAGCGTCTTCGCGTAGCGCGCGACCAAGCCGCGGAGCTGCTCGGCGAGCTCGGCGTACGTTCGATGGTTCGACGTGGGTGACAGCGACCAGTGGTGCTCCGCCTGAGCGCGCGCCCAGGCGATCGGGTGCTCGCCGTCGACGAGGACGAGGCGGTCTCCCGGGACGAGGCCGAGGGTGCGCGTCGCCGCCACGTGCGACACGAGGACGTCGAGGTACAGCGGATCCTTCGGCGCGACGCCGTGCGAGAGGTCCGCGTCGCCCTCCAGGAAGCAGAGGCCGAGCGGCTTCTCGTTCTCGAGGACGAAGTCGGCGAGACCGCTCGTGGTGGTGTGGCCGTCGTGCAGCCGACGCACGCCGAGGAGGAACGCGTTCCAGTACGTCCACGCGTCCTCGGCGTCCTGCATTCGCTCCAGGGTGACGAGCGCGATCGGCAGGTCGAGCTCGCGGTTGTGGAGCGGTCCGAAGAGGTACTTCATCCGCCCGGCCAGGTAGGCCGTCACGGCGTCCCGGTCGGCCGGGATCGGGGGCACCCACGCCCCCACGAACCTGCATTGGGATGCGACGCACGTCTGCCCGGTGCGGCAGACGGGATCCGTCGTGCCGGCGCACGCTTGGCCCGAGACATCCTCGGGGCCGAGCGGCCGCTCGCGGACGAGCTCGATCGCGTCGACCGCGCCGGCGACCGGCGAGAAAAACCCCACCGATACGGTGGCGCCGCGGCCGGCGTCGATCCGTACGTCGGAGTTCGCGACCTCGATCCAGCCGTCGCTGGTCATCCGCCCCGTCGGGTAGAGCGCGGCGAGCTCGTCGACGCTCGGGTGCGGGTTGTCCGCGTAGCGCACCTCCAGATCGGCGATGACCTCCCCTCCGCGGATCCACGCGCTCACGCGGTACGCGAACGCGCCCTCCACGGACTCGACCGGGACGTCCACGCCCTGGAACTGCCCCAGCACGAGCACGCGCTCGCCCGAGAGCGCCCCGTCGTCCGGCACGGTCAACGATGCGCCGCCCTCCTCGGGGAGCAGATCCTCCTCGAAGTCGAACGTGAACGTCGCGTCCGGGTCGAACGTGAACGTCCCGTCCTCCGCGAACTCGGCAGCGCGGGCAGGGGAGGCGACGCCGACTGCGGCGGCGAGGGCGAGGCCCCAGCCCGCGAGGCGCGAAGGGAACGGCACGGAGATCTCATAGCCCTGCGCCGCACCGGCGAGAAGGGGTCCTCTCCGGAGCGCCACGTCAAGCGATTCCGGCCAACTTCAGCGCCGCCCGGGCCTGCTTGCCGATCGCCGCCTTGCTCTCGGTGCGCACCACGGCCATCACCGTGTCCAGGTCGTCGTCGTCTCCCGGAAGGGTCGCCGGCCGCCCGCGGATCGACTTCGCCGCGGGGCGGCCGCGCTTCTGCCAGGCGGTCTCGAGGAGGCCCGCCGGGACCTCGCGCCGGAGGAGCTGGTAGACGTGGGCCGCCACGTAGAGGTCGTCCAGGAAGCCGAAGGGGCCGAGGTCCTCCTCCGGGAGGACGTCGTTCGGGGCCACGAAATAGGCGAGCACCGCGTTCACGAGCGGGCGGGCGCTCGCCGGGAGCTCCGGCTCCTCGAAGAGGCGCGTGAAGAACGCGAACACGTCGGGGGCGCGCACCACGGCGTCCCGGTGCGCGCCGTCGTAGCCGTCGACGCACGCGTGCAGCAGCGCGACGTAGCTCGGAGCCTCGAACGCCACCGCGCCAGCGTACAGCGTTTTTCGCTTCTCTACCCGGCAAGGGGCTTCAGTCGAGCTCGATCGTGACGGGGGCGTGGTCGCTCGGCACGCGTCCGTCACGCTTCTTCCGGAACTCGCGATCGATCCCCGCGCCCTTGGCCCGGGCCGCGACGTCCGGCGTCCCGAGCACGAGATCGATGCGGAGGCCTTGCCGCTTGTGGAACGCGCCAGCGCGGTAGTCCCACCAGGAGAAGACCTGCTCGTCCGGGAGCACGCGGCGGAAGAGGTCCTCGTACCCCAGGCCGAGGAGCGCGGCGAAGCGCGCGCGCTCCTCCGCCGTGTGGAAGATGTGCCCCGCGTGTCCGGCCGGATCGTAGGAGTCGAGGTCGGCAGGGCAGAGGTTGAAGTCGCCCGCGACCACGCTCTTGCCTCCCGCGGCCAGATCGCCCGCGTATCGGGTGAGCGCGTCGAGCCACGCGAGCTTCATCGCGAAGTCGGGGTGGCTCACCGTCTTGCCGTTCGGCACGTAGACGCTCGTCACCGAGAGGCCGAGCGCGGTCACGGTGAGCAGCCTGCTCCCGGCCTCCTCCTGGCCCGGCAGGCCCCGCTGGACCACCTCCGGCGCAGGCCCCGCGCTCTTCTTGACGAGCACCGCGACCCCGTTCCACTGGCGCTGCCCGTGCGTCGCGGACGCATAGCCCGCCTGGGTGAAGGCGAGCGCCGGGAAGCCCTGCTCGTCCACCTTGAGCTCCTGAAGGCAAACGATCTCCGGCGCATACGTCGTCAGGTAGTCGAGGACGAAGTCGAGGCGCGCGCTGATGGAGTTCACGTTCCACGTGACGATGCGCATGCGCTGGCCATATCAAAAAAATCCCTCCCGCCCTGCCCCGAAACGGATATCCTGACCAGGAGGTCATGGATCGGACGGCACCTGCGAAGAATCAGTCGGACGTCCCAACGAGGCGCGGCGCCAAGCGGGCCGCCTCGCACGATCGCATCGTCGCGCAGGCGGCGCGGCTCGTGCGCGAGCGAGGCGTCGAGGCCGCGACCGTGAACGACGTGATGGACGCGGCGGGGCTCACCCGAGGCGGCTTCTACGCGCACTTCGAGGACAAGGACGCCATGGTCGCGGAGGCGCTCGACAGCGCCTTCGCGTACGGCCTCGAGAACCTCGTCACCTCGCTCGAGGAGGAGGGCGACGCGTGGCGCGCGCGCGCGGCCAAGCGCTACCTCTCGCAGGCCCACGTCGAGCGGCCAGGCGGAGGCTGCGCCATCCCATCCGTCGGCGCCGACGTGTCGCGGAGCGAGAAGGTAGTGCGGAGGGCGTTCTCCCGCGGCGTCGGCTCCATCCTCGACGGGATCACGGAGAAGCTCGGCGGGCCGGACGGGCGCGCCGAGGCCATCGCGTTCCTCTCGACGTGCGTCGGCGCCATGATCCTCGCCCGCGCCACCGACGATCCCAAGCTCACCGCCGAGATACTCGCCGCCGCGCGGGCCCGAGCCAGCGAGCCCCCAGGTCGGCCGAGCGCGCGGCGCGCTCGACACGCGTGATCGCCGCGCTCCACCTCAGCCCTTCTGCTTGCCGCAGTCGTCGGTGAGCTCGCAGTCGTCGTCGTCTTCCTCCGGGTGGCAGCCCTTCGTGCTGCTTCCCGAGACGCCGTTGCAGCGCTCGTCCGGATCAGAGTCGGCGTGATCCTCGCAGATCTTGAGGCAGTAAGCGCCTCCCCCGTCGAGGTCGTCGCAGATCTCGCCGCCGGCGCACTCGCTGGAGTCGCCGACGTCTTCGCAGGGATCTCCGACGGTGCCGCCGGGATGCTCGTCTCCGCAGGCGAGGACGAGCGCCGCGGCGCAGCAACAAAGAAGCACAACCGACCGGAGGTGAGCCATGCCCCAGCATCGCGCGGTCCGGCTCTCGCGTCACGAGCTCCGGGAGCAATCTGCGTGTTCCGCCAGTACACGCGTGCGTCAGAGCGCCCAGGTCGCGGTCACGCCCGGGGCGAGCTCGGGCTCGCGCGTCGAGACACCCAGGCCGATCCCACGCAGGCTCACGCCCGCCTTCGCCGCAGGCGCAGGCTCGGCGTCGAGCACCGCCTCGACGATCCAGATCGTCGCGCCCGCCGCCAACGCCGCTGCGCCCACGCCGATGGATACGTTCGCGATGAGCTGGTCGCGCTTGCCGGTGTCGTGGACGTCGCGCTTGCTCTCCGGGCACGCTGGCGTACACGCCTCGAGCTCGTCGAGCTTGGACCGCGCCGAGACCGCGAACCCCGCGAACATCCCGACTCCGGCGAGGCCGACCCCGAGGAGCACTACGCCCGGGACGGAGACGACCGGCCCGCCGTCGGGCGGGGGAGGGGGCTCTGGCGGCGGCTCGGTGACGGCGGGGCTCGTGAAATCGAGGCGCACCGTCGTCCCGGGGCCGACGCGCACCGTCCGTCGCTGTTCCTGATCCTTGCCCCGCATCGTGACCGTGACGTCGCCAGGCTCGCTCCACGCCGACCCGGATCCGCGGAAGGTCGCGGGCGCCTTCGACCCGCCGCGCGCGACCTCCACGGTGGCCTCCGCAGGGGCCTCGACGCTCACTCTCCCGAGGGACGCCGAGAGCTCGTTCAGCCAACGCGTCGCCTCCTGCTCCGTATCCAGGTAGCGGGACTGACCTCGGGCGACCTCGGCGGCCGCGGCTCGCTGGACGCGCTCGTAGGTCTCCTGCGCCTCGACGCGCAGGCCGATCTCGCGGCGGGCGTGAGCGATGAGGAGCTCGGTGTTGGGGCTCGCGAGGAGGCCCAGCGAATCGACGAGCTTTGGCAGCGCGTCGGCGGCGCGGCCCGCGCGGAGGAGGTCGCGGCCCTCGGCGTAGAGCTCGACGGCGCGGCTCGACCCGTCGGCGGCGCTCTCGCCGCCGTCCGCTCGGGCGACCGCGGCGTCCAACGCGATCGGCCAGAGCCCGAGGGCCGCGACGAGGCCGACGCGACCGGCCAGCCCCAGGCATCGGCGCCTCACGGGCTCCCCGGGATCAGCATGGTAGGCGCGGGCCGCGGGGGCGAAGCGCGCGTATCGGGCGGCGGCTTGGCCGTGCGGAGTCTTTCGGCGCGCGGCGGGTCGACGCGCCGGCTCTCCGAAGCGTGCGCCGGCGGCGCTGCCCCCACGCCGGCGGCGCTGCCGCCGCTCGGCGCCACCACGACCGGTGACGCCGTCGTGGTCGGCGCCTCTCCCACGGAGGCCTCCGCGCCGACCGCGCTCGCTGCCGCCGAGGTCGCGACGTTGGTCGCGGGGAGATCCCGAGCAGCCACCCACCAGACGACTCCACCGACGAGCCCGGCCCCGACGAGCGCGACCGCGGCCCCCGCGAGGAGCGGGGCCATGGATCCATGCCGCGGCACCGGCGACGCTTTGCTCCACGCCGCCGCGGGGGCGGGGGCGACGCCGACGCGGTGCGAAGGGGCGAGGAGCGTCTTCGCGTCCCGGTCGGTGTCGGCCGGGTCGGTGCGTGCCGCCGTCGCCCCCTCGGGCCCAGCCGGGGGATCCATGTGCGGCGGCGGCGCGACGACCGTGTCCCCGAGGGTGCCGCTCGGCTGCGGCGCGAGGGGCGCCGCGAAGGGCGCGAGCGCTTGGAGCAGCTCGGCGACCGTCTGGTACCGCAGCGCCCGGTCTTTTTGGAGGGCGCGTGCGACGACGTCGTCGAGGTCCGGCGGCAGCCCGCGGACGAGCTGGGAGGGGGGGACGTGCGCCTCGACGGAGATCGCCACCGCGAGCCCGCCGGCAGTCTCGGCGACGAACGGGGGCTGCCCGGTCAGGAGCTCGTACAAAATGACGCCTAGGGACCAGACGTCGGTCCGCGCGTCGACCGCCTTCGTAGACTTGATCTGCTCCGGCGACATGTAGAGCGGCGTGCCGAAGGACATGCGCGTCGACGTGAGCTTCGCGTCGGTGAGCGCTTGGACCTTCGAGATCCCGAAGTCGAGCACCTTGACCACGCGGTGGGGGCCCACGCGCGCCAGGAACAGGTTCGACGGCTTCAGGTCGCGGTGGACGATGCCCCTGCCGTGCGCCTCGATCATGGCCGCGCACGCCTGCGTGAGGTAGCCGATCGCCTCAGCCGGGGGGATCGCGCCGCGCCGGTCGATCTCATGCATGAGGTCCGTGCCCTCCAGGAGCTCCATCACCAGGAAGGGCTGGCGCTCGAGCGACTGGCCGACGTCGAGGATGCGCGCGGCGTGGGGGCTCGTCAGGGCGGATGCTGCGTGCGCCTCCCGCTGAAACCGCGCGACCGCGTCCGCGTCGTTCAGGAGCTCCTTGCGCAGAGCCTTGATCGCGACGAGGACGCCATCGTCCAGGCGCTCGGCTTTGTACACCTCCCCCATTCCCCCTTCCCCGATCACGGAGAGGATGGCGTAGCGAGAGACGAGGACCGTGCCGGGACCCAAAGGACCCCCCATGCTAGCCGGTAGGGAACGCTAGGTCGAACGCGCACCTTCCTCCGTCCGGCTGGCGGACGTCGCCGAGCCGCCTGGCGCTCAGCCTGCGGCGGGGCAGCAGATCGTGACCGGCTGCTCTCCGGACAGCGCGCCGGTGGCGGACGCGCACACGCCTGGCTCCATCGGCTTGTAGACCGACGGCGTCTCCTGCGGGAACGTGTAGCTGGTGCAACCGGCGGCGATCGGGAACTCCGCCACCTCCATGCCCGCGCACGAGCTATCGGCTGGGTCGAAGACCACGAGCTTCCCGCTGCAGTCTACCTGGCTCGGGGCGCCGCACGCTCTACACGTCACCTTCGCAGTCGTCAGCGTCTGGGCGTCCTCGTAGCCCGGGGGGCAGTTCCCGCCGCCGACCTGATAGACGCACGCAAGCTCTCCGGCGGGGACGCACACCTGACCCCCTCCGCACGTGGAGGGAGAGCTGCAGAGGGAAACGGGCGCCGTGAGCAAGGGGTCGGGCGCCGCCCCGGCGAGCGCGCAGCTCCCGCCCGAGTTCGAGGTCCCGCTCGGCATGACGACGCCGGTCGCGCCCAGGGTCGCGAGGGACGTGCACACGTTCGGCGGCCCGGGCGTGAGCGTGGCCAGCGCGTTGTTCGAACAACTCGCGCTCGAGTAGACCATCACGTCGAGGAGAGAGCAGGGCTGGTCGTCGAGGTCGCAGGGGCAGGGAGGCGCCGAGGGGCTCATGCCCGCGAGCAGCTCGCGGGTCAGACCGTTCGGGCACGCGAACCCGTCCGCCCTCACGAAAGGGCCCTCCCACCCCGTCTCGGGGTCCACGCACTGTCCGCCGAGCGCGACGCAGTCCCCGCCGGCTGCGCTGGTGGATGCTGCGCTCGCGGTGGACGCCGAAGCGGCGGTGGCCGTCGACCCCGGACCGGAAGCGCCGACGCCGCCTTCCCCTCCGGTGGCGAAGCCGATGGCGTCGAAGTCCAGCGCACAGCCGCAGAGACCGAGCGTGCCGGCCAGGATCGCAGAGCGCACGAGCGCATCGTACCTCATCGGGCCCCGCGGACCACGCTGGCTCGTCACGGCGGGCGACGCGCTGACCAGCTCGCTCCGGGAGGATGACTTGCCTACGATGGCCCGATGCGCCGGGTCCTCTCCTGTTGTTTCCTGATCGCAGCTGGCTGTTGCACCTTGGGCTGCGACTCGGAGGGAGCCTCGACCTCGGGCCAAGCCGGCGGAGGAACCCCGACGAGCTCCGCCGGCCCCGGCCCCGGCTCTTCGACGGCGACCGGCCCCGCGTCCGGCACCGCCGCGAGCACGACCGGCGCCGGAGGCGGCAGCGCCAGCGCAGGCACCGGCATCTCCTCGATGTTCCCTGGCGACGTCGGGATCGAGGCCCACCCCGACGTGATCTTCGCGGACGGCTTCGAGACCTATGCCCAGCCTTCCGACCTGAACGAAAACTGGGACGCCGTCTACCAGATGCAAGAGCTCCGCCTCGCGACCGAGCCCGGGAACGTCTACTTCGGGGCGCAGGCCCTCGAGTTCACGGTGCCGCAGCAGAGCGCGGAGCTCAGCAACGCGACCGACAAGATCCTCACCCAAGAGCGCGACGCGCTGCACCTCCGCTATTACTCGCGGTTCCAGCCGCCCTACGACGTGGTCGGGTCGAGCCACAACGGGTCCATGATCTCGGCGCAGTACTTCTCGAACGGGATGGCGACGCCTGGCGTGCCCGCTGACGGGACGAACAAGTTCCTCGTCAACCTGGAGCACTGGCGTCCGGACTCCGCCACGCCCTCCCCGGGGCACCTCAACGTGTACGTGTACCACCCGGAGCAGCGCAGCGACTATGGTGACCATTTCTTCCCGACGGGCGTCGTCCTCCCGAACTCGAGCCTGCCATTCGACTTCGGACCCACCTTCGTGCCGCGCCCGGACGTCCTTCCGGTGCTCGACCAATGGTACTGCTACGAATACATGGTGCGCGCCAATACCCCCGGCTCGTACGACGGCCAGATCACGATCTGGGTGGACGGCGCCTTGGTCGCCGACTTCCCGAACCTGCGCTTCCGGGACATCGATACGCTGAAGATCGATCGCTTCGGGCTCTCGTTCCACATCGGGTCGAACCCGAATGGCGAGACGAAGAAATGGTACGACAACGTCGTCGCCGCCACGTCGTACATCGGGCCGCTCGTCCAGCCTTGAGCGCCGGGCGGCGCGTGGCGGCTAGAACATCCCGCAGTTCGACTGCGCGTCGCAGTTGTTGGCGCAGTCCTCACAGACGACGCAGATCCAGAGGTCCAGGTACTGCTGGGCGCCCGTGGGGAAGGCCTCCTGGCACTGCTGCTCGCACCCCGGGTTGCCGCAGTTCGAGATGCAGTCGACGAAGGGGAAGCACTCCGGGCCGTTCTCGCAGGCGGAGTAGGCGCCGAAGCACGCGCCGTTGATGCTGCAGTCGACGCAGCTCTGACACTCGAACGACTCGATGGTCGCGGGCACCCCCGTGTCGCACCCGGAGGAGCCGGTCGTCCCGACGGACACCACCTGCCCGGACGTGCTCTGGACGGTGCTGATCGCGGAGCTGCCCTTCGTCGCCATCCCGACGGTGGTCGACTTCGAGGAGCTCGTGGTAGTGCCGCTGCCGCCAGCGCCGCCAGCGCCGCCGTCGCCGCCGTCTTCGACGAACACGACGCTGCCGCCGCACGCGGGCGTGATCGAGAGGACGAGCCCGAGCGAGGCCACGGCAGACATGGATCGGTAGCGGATCATCCGGAGAGCGTAGCCCAAGGGCCCGGCTCCGCGCGCCCCCATCGCCCAGGAGCTACAGGAACACGGGCTGCGTGAGCGCCATCGCACCGCTCGGCGCGCGCACGCGGAACCGAACGTAGCGGCCGGCGGTAGGGGGCGGCGTGAGGTCGAGCCGATCGCCCGTGGTCCGCTCCAGCACCCTCCCTCCCTCGCCGATCACCTCGAAGGTCGCCCGGGCCCCGCCCGCGAGCGACAGACGGCAGCGCTCGCGGCCGAGCTCGACCTCGGAGAAGATCAGCCCCGTCGAGCCGTAGAAATGCCCACGCTCCAGCGCCGCGCGGATCGACGATGGCTCCTTCGAGGCGCGCACCACGACGAAGCCCAGGTCCCCGACGTAGACCCGCTCGCCGCGGCGCCCCGCCTCCTCGACGTCGTCGTAATGGTGCGCGTCGTCGGTCACGGTGCCCCACACCCGGTGCCCCTTCGAGAGGACGGCGTCCCAGAGCGCCTCCGTCGGCGGGTGGTCTGCGTCCCCCGCGTTCTCGCTGTCCCAGGATTGGTTGCCCACCTCGATCAGCGTGAGCCCCCGCTCGGCGAGGGCGATCAGGGTCCCGGCGTCCGCGCCGTAGTGCATGTTCGGGTGGTTGAGCATGGCGAGCCCCCCGAGCTCTCCGCTGCGGTCGATCCCCCACCCGTAGAGATCGGTCCTCGAGCCGCCTTGCGGCAGGTCGAGCGCGAGCCGACGCGGCTCGCCCGAGACGAACAGAGCGTTCACGTGGAGCAGGCACGCGTCGCCGGGGCGCGGTGGCGGATCGCACGTTCGGAGGTTCTGGGTGAGCTCCACGCCCGGGATCGTCAGGAGCGCCGTGTCCAGCGTGTCCGTGACCGTGTTGTGGTCCGTGAAGACGATGAAGTCGTAGCCGCGGGCCTCGTACCAGGCGTGCACCACATCGGGCGGCGTCCGGCTGTCGCCGCTGCGCCCGGTGTGGGCGTGGAGCTGACCCTTCACGTAGCCCGGTGGGAGCGGCGGCGTCGTTCGCCTGACGGGGGCGGCCGCGGCCGCCTGGGCCGCCGGGAGGCGGTCGAGCGGGGAGGCGCGGGTGTCGGCGTCGCAAGCCGAGAGCGCGCACGTGACGAGCGCGGCGCGCGCTCTGCTCACGGCTGGCCTCCTGGCTGGGCTCACGGCTGGGCTCACGGCGGGAGCCCCATGCGCGCGCGGGCCCGGCGCATGTCGTCCGTGATCTCGCCCGCGCCGTCGCGTACGACGAACCGAGCGACGGGGGGCGGCTCGCCCGCGGGCGCCGCGCGCTTCGCCGCGACGAGCACCCGGAAGAGGACGGGCTTGCCATCCCGGGGGACGACGTCCACGCGTCGCGAGATCGAAAGCCCCGCGCTCTCCGCCGCCGCCTCCCCGCGGAGCTCGGGTTGCGCGCCATAGCACGCGACGAAATGGCCACCCGGGCGGAGGAGCCTCGAGGCCGTGAGGGCGTAGGCCTCGATGCCGCCCCTCGTCTCGAAGCAGCAGGGGCCGCGCTGTGATTTCGTGGAGACCAGGCCGCTTCCGAGCGGGATGTAGGGAGGCGTGCCGGTCACGAGGTCGAAGGTGCCACGCGCCGGCAGGACGTGCTCGTCGCGGAGGTCGCCGAGGCGCACGTCGCACCGGTCCTCGACGCCGTCGTAGCGGATCGACCGCTTCGCGAGCGCGGCGCTGATCTCCTGTGCCTCGATCCCGACCAGCGTCGCGTGGGGGAGGCCCCACGCGAGCATCAGGAGCACCGAGCCGATCCCCGATCCCAGGTCGACGACGGAGCTCGCGTCTGGCGACGTCTCCAGGGCCACCCAGGCGGTCACGAAATCGTCGAGCGACCAACGATGGCCGCGCTTGAGCTGGAAGATCCGAAAGTCGCCGGTGAGGAAGGAGAGGTCCTCGTCGTCACGCGGGGAGAGATCGGCGAGGCCGCCTGCGCCCCGGGGCCGGGGCCCGGGCGGCGACCAGCCGGCACGCCGCCGGCGGGCCCTCTCGGCGCTGGGATCGGGGCTGGCGGTGGTCACGCGCGGACGATACTAGCTCAACGGGACCGCCGCGCCGGGCCAGGGCGCCGCGCTACCGCAGCGGGTCGGCGTTCGCGTCTCGCGTCACCTCCACGCCCTCCCGCTGCGCCGGCCCATCGAACAGCAGCACCGTCCCGTCGGCGTCGACGCGGACCCAGAACTGCGGATCCTTCGCGGTGTACTCGCGTGTCTCTCGCGGGCCGCGCTGCTCCTCGAGCCGGAGGACCACCTCCGTGCCGTCGAGCCTCGCGAGGTAGGGCCGGTCCGTCCGATCCAGCACGAAGCCGGTCGTCCCGTCCATCGTCGAGTAATGGCCGAGCAGGCGGCTCTTCTGGAACTCGGTGAGGTGCTCGCCGTCCGCCTTGGGAGCGGCGGCGCGCGTGCACGCCGCGGCTGCGGCTGCGAGGAGGAGGGTCGTGAGCCACCGGCTCATCGGAGGGCTCCCTTGGCGTCGAGGACACCGCAGGTGTTGTCGGCGTAGTAGCCGCTGTCCGGCTTGAGCGCCTCGAGCAGGGCCGGCTTGAGCGTGTCGAAGCAGCCGCCGGAGGCGATCTCGCGCGCCGCTACGGCGTTGTCGTAGTCGGGCGGGAGCGAAAGGCCGGCGACGACCGCGAGCGCGAGGTCGGCGTCGGCGCACTTCGCCGCCGGGGTCTCCTTGGCCAATCCGGCCTTGAAGAAGGGGACGGCCGTCGACGCGTTCAGCTTGCCGCGCACCATCTTGCCGAGGTCGAACGCCAGGGCGGGATCGGGCGCGCCGACCTTGAGGAACGTGCTCATCGTCCTGAGGCACTCCTCCCCGCTCCACGTGCCGCTGAGGCACTCGAGGAACGCCGGCTTGGCGATCTCCGTGCGCTCCTTCATGAACCCGGCGCTCGCGGAGAGCTTCGGGAGGCTCCGCACGATTCCCTCGGCGAGATGGAACGCCTCGTACTTCTCCTCCGTGCCCTTCACCTGCCGGAGGAACTCGATCGCGGCCTTCTCGATCATCGCCTCCCAGGCCGCGCTGCGCGCCGTCGGGGAGATGTCCTCGGCGTGGACGAGGAGCTCGCGCCAGGACTGGCTCGCCTCGAGCGCCTTGAGCTCCGCCAGCGTGTACTTGTCCGTCGCCCCCGGCTTCGCGAGGTCGCGGCCGATCTCCGCGCGCCCCCACGCGTGGCGTCCGCGCCCGTCGATGTCGAAGCGCCTGCCCACCTTCGCGGCGCCTACCTTCGCGCATACCTCGGCCGGCGTCGCCGTCGGCTCGGCTTGGGCCGCCTCCGCCCCGGCGGCCGAGGCCGCCTCCGGCGCCTTCGCCCCAATGGCGCCTTCGCCGCCGCCGCAGCCGCACGTCGCGGCCAAGAGCGCCAGACCTCCCCATCGCGTCTTGCTCATTCCGAAACCTCCGAGGCTCTCTACCGTAGAGAGGGGCCGCCCTTTCGCCGCGCGCGGGTGCGATCCTTCGCCGCGCGGCGCACGCGTCCTCGCCTAGGTTCGCGTGTCGAGCAACCCGTCCGGCGGCGTCGCCGAGCCAGGGGGCGACGCCGAGGGACGCGGAGCCGGTGGGGGGCGGGGCGCGTTTCCTCGGGTCGGCTGCTGACCTGGGATGGGGAGACCGAGGCACTGCTCCGCGAGCGGCAGGTGCGCGCCCGTCAGGTGGATGGTGCTCGGGGGATCGCCCGCGGTGAGGGCGGGCACCTCTACCTCGATGGCGCTCGGACGGAGGCCGACCCTGTAGGCGGTGACGACGCTCTCGCAGACCCTCCGTCGGAGGGCGGACTCCGGGTCGTCGGTCGTCGCCGCCGCGCACGAGGCGGCGAGCGCGGAGCCGGCGATCGCGAGGAGCGGCCCCACCCGCCGCCGTTCAACCGCGGAGCGGCTCACAGGTGGAGGTTGCGCGCGACGAGCACCGAGCACTCGGCATGGTTGACCACCTTGGCGGCGGTCGTCCCGAGGAGTCGGTCGATGCCCCCGTAGCCGTGCGATCCGATGACGATCAGGTCCGCGTTGCAGGCCTTCGCCGCGTCGCACACGGCGACCCACGGCGCGCCGACCCGGGTCTCGACGCCGTCGAGGAGCTCGGGCGGGACAGTGGCGCCGAGCGCCTCGATCTGCTTCTTGCCCTCGCCGAGCAACATCTCGAGGAAGCCGTCGGGGGAGACCCCGAACGGGCTCATCGGGATCTCGGGCGGGACGCCGACGGCCCGCACGAGGCGGACCTTGGCGCCGGTCTGCTTCGCCAGTTCCACGGCGGTGTCGAGCACCTTGGAGGCGCGCTGAGACGCATCGAGCGCCACGAGGAGCAGCTTCATGGCCCCGAGGCTAGACCATCGCCGCGCAAGTTTCTCCGCCCAACCTGGCCCTCCGAGCGATCCCGCGAGGTTGACCCGTCCGAGGGCCCGTGGCAACTGTGGGAAGGGCCGCGCGCTCCCATGAAACACAGCAAAAGCTTCGACGTCCTCCGTGAGCTCTGCCAGCAGCGCATCGTCATCCTGGACGGGGCCATGGGGACGATGCTCCAGCGGGAGGGCCTCAAGGAGGCGGACTTCCGCGGCGAGAGGCTCGGCGCCCACCCCATCGACGTGAAGGGCAACAGCGATCTCCTCTCGCTCACCCGGCCCGACGTCGTCCGCGCGATCCACCGCGCGTACTTCGACGCCGGCGCGGACGTCGTCGAGACCAACACCTTCACCGCGACGCGCATCGCGCAGGCGGACTACGGCCTCGAGCACCTCTCCTACGAGATGAACGTCGCCTCGGCGAAGCTCGCCAAGGAGGCCGCGGCCGCCACGATCGCCGCCGATCCTTCGCGGCGCTGCCTCGTCGCCGGGGCGCTCGGCCCGCTCAACAAGACCCTCTCGCTGTCACCCGACGTCAACGATCCGAGCCTGCGCTCGGTCACGTTCGACCAGGTGAAGGAGGCGTACGCCGAGCAGGCGCGCGGGCTGCTGGACGGCGGCGCCGACCTCCTCCTTGTCGAGACGATCTTCGACACCCTGAACGCGAAGGCGGCCCTCGTCGCCATCGACGAGCTCTTCGCAGAGCGCGGTGAGCGGGTCCCGCTCGTCCTCAGCGTGACCATCGTGGACAAGAGCGGCCGCACGCTCTCGGGGCAGACGGTGGACGCCTTCTTCACCAGCGTCGTGCACGCCGCGCCCGTCGCCGTCGGGATCAACTGCTCCCTCGGCGCCGAGGAGATGCGGCCCTACGTGAAGGAGCTCTCCGGCCTGACGCACACCTGGCTCTCCTGCTACCCGAACGCGGGCCTGCCGAACGCCTTCGGTGGCTACGACCAGACGCCCGAGACGATGGCGGAGCTCATGGCGCAGTTCGCGTCCGACGGTCTGCTCAACATCGCGGGCGGGTGCTGCGGGACCACGCCCGACCACGTCCGGGCGCTCGCCTCGGCCCTGCGCGGCGCCGCCCCGCGGACGCCCCCCGCCCGCCGCGGGTTCTCCGCGTTCTCCGGGCTCGAGACGCTCGTCATCCGCCCCGACACCAACTTCATCATGATCGGGGAGCGCACGAACGTGACCGGGTCGAAGCGCTTCGCCGATCTGATCAAGGCGGGCGACTACGGCACCGCGCTCGAGGTCGCGCTGGACCAGGTGCGCGGCGGCGCGAACGTGCTCGACGTCAACATGGACGAGGGCATGCTCGACTCGAAGGCGGCGATGGCGCGCTTCCTCGATCTCATCGCGTCCGAGCCCGAGATCGCGCGCCTGCCGATCATGATCGACAGCTCGAAGTGGGAGGTGCTCGAGGAGGGCCTCAAGCACGTGCAGGGCAAGGCGATCGTGAACTCGATCTCGCTCAAGGAGGGCGAGGACAAGTTCCGCGCGGAGGCGCGCGTGTGCCGCCGCTTCGGCGCCGCCGTCGTCGTCATGGCGTTCGACGAGTCGGGCCAGGCCGAGACGGCCGATCACAAGTTCGCGATCTGCCAGCGCGCGTATCGCATCCTCACGGAGGAGATCGGCTTCCCGCCGGAGGAGATCGTGTTCGACCCGAACGTCTTCGC
>CAZBJI010000017.1:0-17151 GCA_964492175.1 uncultured Polyangiaceae bacterium
CTCGGGGTGGATCACCTCGTCGGCTCCGCGCGCCAGTGGTCCGCGATCGATCCCGCGTTCGAGGAGCGTGTCGCGCCCACGGAGGTGGTGGACTTTCGCGGCGGCGTCGTCCGCGGCGTCGTCCACGATGAGAACGCGTGGGCCATCGGTGGGCGAGCCACCTGCGGGCACGCCGGCCTCTTCGGGCGCGCCGACGGCGTGCTCCGCGTCGCGGAGGCGGTCCTCGGCGCGCTCCGCGAGGACGAGGGCTGGCTCGGCCCCGACGATCTCGCCCGCCTCGTCGCGCGGCGCCCCGGGGGCAGCCTGCTCGCCGGCTTCGACAGCCCGAGCGGCGATACGCCCAGCTCGGGCTCGCGCCTCGGGCCCGGCGCGTTCGGGCACCTCGGCTTCACCGGGACGAGCGTGTGGATCGACCCAGGCGCGCGGTTCTGCGGCGTGCTGCTGACGAACCGCGTGCATCCGACGCGCGACCACGTCGCCATCCGCCTCGCGCGCCCCGCCGCCTACGACGCCATGTTCGACGCGCTCTCAGGCGGCGAGTAAGCTCTGCCGGTGACGCTGCAGCCATCCGAGGTGGGGCTCGTCCGGCCCGAGAAGTCCTCGGACCGGCCCCGCACCAGCGTCCGCCCCCTCGCGGGCGGAGGCGGTGGGATGCGGTCGCCCGCGACGCAGAGCTACCGCTTCGTCCGCGCGTACTGGACCACGTTCGTCGTGCTCGGCAGCTACCTGTGGACGTCGTTCCTCGGGCGCTTCTTCGCGCAAGCGTGGCTGGAGTCCCGGCTCGAGATCGTGCACGCGAAGAACGCCCGCCGCGTGATGCGGACGATCGTCGAGCTGCAGGGCCTCTTCATCAAGGTGGGCCAGCTCCTCAGCGTCCTCGCCAACTTCCTCCCGGCGCCGTTCCGCGACGGGCTCGCCTCGCTCCAGGATCGGGTGCCGCCCCGACCGACGAGCGAGATCAGGCAGCGCATCGAGGGGGAGCTCGGGCGGTCCATGGCCGACCTCTTCCTGCGGTTCGACGACGAGCCGATCGCGAGCGCCTCTCTCGGGCAGGTGCACGAGGCGACCACGAAGGACGGTCGCCGCGTGGCCGTGAAGGTGCAGCACAGCGACATCGACCAGATCGTTCACCTGGACCTCCGCACGATCCGCCGCATCATGTCGATCGTCTCGCGGTTCCTCCCCGCGAAGAACCTCGACGTCTACTACCGCCAGATCAAGGCGATGATCGAGGAGGAGCTCGATTTCGAGCGCGAGGCTCGCAACATCGACCGGATCATGCAGAACTTCACCGCGGATCCGACGGTGGTGTTCCCGTCCCCCGTCGGCGAGCTGTCCACGCGCCGCGTCCTGGTGACCACGTTCGTCGAGGGCCTCAAGGTGAGCGACCTCCAGCGCATGCAGGAGGCGAACATCGACCGCCGCGCGCTCGCTCGGAAGATCGTCGAGACATTCTGCCAGATGATCTTCGTGGACGGCGTCTACCACGCCGACCCGCACCCCGGGAACGTCCTCGTCGGGCCCGACGGGGAGCTCGTCTTGCTCGACTTCGGCGCCGTCGCCGAGCTCTCGCGCGACATGAAGGAAGGGATCCCGGAGCTCGTGGAGGGCGTCATCCGGCGCGACACGGACCGGCTCATCCGCGCCTTGAAGAAGATGGGGTTCATCTCCCGCGGCTCCACGGAGGACGTGAGCGAGCGCGTCGTGGAGTTCTTCCACCAGCGGTTCCAGGAGGACGTGAAGCTCGAGAGCTTCAACCTCAAGGACATCAAGCTGGACCCGCAGCGAGGCATCGAGAGCCTGATGAGCCTGCGGAAGATGAACATCGGCCTCCGCGAGCTCTCCGAGGCGTTCCACGTCCCGCGCGACTGGGTGTACCTGGAGCGCACGCTCCTCCTGCTCACCGGCGTCTGCACGGAGCTCGACCCGGACATGAACCCGGTCGAGATCATCCACCCGTTCGTCCAGAAGTTCGTGCTCGGCAACCGCGACTGGGCGCAGATCGCCCTCGAGGCGGCCAAGGACATGGCGCTCAAGGCCATCACGATTCCGGAGGACCTGCGCAAGTACCTCCTCCGCGCGAACCGCGGCGACGCGGAGGTGAGGGTGCGAGATCTCGGCCGCGCCGCCAGGACCGTGGCGTCGAGCGTTCGCCAGCTCGCGCTCGTCCTCGTCGCCATCGCGCTCGGCGCGGGCGGCCTCCAGCTCTACCTCGGCGGCCACCTGGAGCTCGCGCGGTACGTCGCGAGCGGGGCAGGCGCGGCCCTCACCCTCGCGCTCCTCGGCATGGCCCTCTCCCGGCGCTGAGCCGCGGCGCGCGCGTGGCGTCCTCCCCGGGATCGACGTGGACCCGCGCCGTGGCAGGATCGTCCTCCGCCAGATCCGGGCGGAGCTCCCGAGCGGACGCCCGCCGCGAAGGCGGGGGCCGAGCGGGTGAGCGCGCGCACCGCCAGCTTTGACCGCCGCGGGCGCGAGTGATACTCCGCCCGCCGCAGGGCAGTGCCGTAAGAGAAGGATCGCCGCAGAAGCACCTCGCAGATGCAGCACATCGTCAAGCACGAGCCGTCGTTCCCCATGCTCCAGGTCGGCCTGGCACCGAACGAGGTGCTCGTGGCGGAGGCCGGGACGATGGTGGCGCGCGCGAGCACGATGACCATGGAGGTCAAGCTGAACGCGGGCCGCTCCTCGGGCCTCTGGGCGACCGTGAAGGCGCTCTTCGTCGCGCTCGTGCGCAAGCTGGTCGGGGGGGAGACGTTCTTCGTGAACCACTTCAGCTCGCCCGCGGGCGGCTGGGTGTGGCTGGCGCCCCCGCTCTCGGGCTCGATCCGGCACGTCCCGCTCGACGGTCGGTCGCTCATCCTCACCCCCGGGTCGTTCGTGGCGTGCGCCGGGGAGGTCGATCTGAAGCTCCGGTGGGCGAGCCTTCGGGCGATCCTCGCGAAGGAGGGCGCGTTCTTCATCGAGGCGATGGGGCGGGGCGATCTCTGGATCACGAGCTACGGGGCGATCGAGGAGATCTGGGTCGACGGCAGCTACGTGGTCGACACGGGCCACCTCGTCGCGTTCGATCCCACCCTCTCTTTCACGCTGCGGAGCGCCGGCGGAGGCCTCATCGGCTTCGTGGCCTCCGGCGAGGGCATCGTCTGCGAGTTCTCGGGCCAAGGCCGCGTGTTGGTCCAGACCCGCAACACCTCCTCGCTGGTCGGCTGGGTGAGCAAGCTGCTCCCTTGAGCGAGTCACGCCCATGCAGATCACCCTCCTCTACCGACCTTCGCAGAGCATGGCGCAGGTGTGGCTCGCCCCGGGCGAGTCCGTCGTTGCCGAGAGCGGGGCGATGGTGGGGATGACCACCAACGTCGTCATGCAGACCCAGGCGGGCGGCATCATGAGCGGGCTGAAGCGGATGTTCGGGGGCGAGTCCTTCTTCCGCAACACGTTCACGGCGCACGGCGGCGAGGGGGAGGTGCTCTTCGCGACGCCCCTCTGCGGCGACATGGTCGCTGTGGACGTCGGCGCGCGCCAGTGGTGCATCCAGAACAGCGCCTACGTCGCGTGCAGCCCGTCCGTATCGGTCCAGACGAAGTCGAGCCTCAAGGGGTTCTTCGCTGGCGCGGGCTTCTTCGTGCTGGAGACGGCCGGTGAGGGCCAGCTCATCATGGGCGCGTTCGGGGCCATCGAGCCCGTGGAGGTGGACGGGTCCATGGTGATCGACACGGGCCACATCGTGGCGTGGGAGTCCAGCCTCCGCGCGTCGATCGGCAAGGCGGCGTCCGGCTGGGTCGGCTCGCTTCTCTCCGGCGAGGGGCTCGTCTGCACCTTCGAGGGTCGGGGCGTCGCGTACATCCAGTCCCGCAACGCGTCGGAGTACGGCGCCGCGATGGGCGCCCTCCTCCCATCCCGAGGCTGACGAGGCGAACGTGCAGAGCGAAATCCGGCACAATCCAGACTTCGGCGTGGTGCGCGTGACGTTCGACCGTCCCGGCGAGCAGCTCACGACCGAGGCCGGCGCGATGGTGGCGCGGGACAGCGCGCTGGACATGAAGACGAACCTCCAGGGGGGCCTCGGCGGGGCGCTGAAGCGGCGGCTGCTCGGCGGGGAGAGCTTGTTCCAGAACACCTTCACGGCGACGGCGCCCGGCCAGACGCTGTGGATCGCTCCCCCCGCGGAGGGCACCGTGGAGGCGGTGTCGCTCACGCCGGGGATGGAGATCTTCCTCCAGTCGGGGGCGTACCTGGCGTCCACGCCCGGCGTGGCCCTCGACACGAAGTGGCAGGGCGCGAAGGGGTTCTTCGCGGGAGGCCTCTTCCTCCTGCGCGCCTACGGAGAAGGCACGCTCTGGTTCGCCGCGTACGGGGGCCTCCACGTCGTCGATCTGGGCGAGCGGTACCCCGGGTATGTTTGCGACAACTCGCACATGGTCGCTTTCTCCCATGGCCTCAGGTACTCCGTGAGGAAGCTCGGCGGCATCAAGAGCCTCTTCCTCAGCGGAGAGGGGCTGGTCTGCGATTTCTCGGGAGAGGGCCGCCTGTGGCTCCAGACCCGCAACCCGGCCTCGTTGGCTGCCTTTCTCCACCCCTTCCGCCGCGTGGGGGCGACGGACTAGACTCGCTGCAGCGCACGCCATGTGGAAGCTGACGATCGAGGACGACGAGCAGAAGCAGATCTCGCTTCAGCTCGCCCACGAGGAGTACTCGGTGGGGCGCGACGAGTCGAACGCCATCCGGCTGACCGACCGGAACATCTCGCGCAAACACGCCCTCCTCGCGCGGAACGGCCAGGGCTGGCTGCTCAAGGATCTGGCCAGCTACAACGGCACGTTCATGAACGGCGAGCGGGTCGCCGAGGGTGTGCACGTCGGACACGGCGACGTCGTGCAGCTCGGCGACTACCGCCTGGAGCTCCACGACGAGTCCAAGCAGGTCGTCCCGACGGCGCAGCAGCAGGTCCAGCTCCCCCCTCACCACCGCCCCGACCGCCTGGTCGTCGTCGTCGGGCCGCAGCCCGGCCAGGAGTTCTTCCTCGACCGTGATCACTTCACGCTCGGCAGGTCGGAGGACGCCGACGTCTCGGTGAACCACAGCTCCGTCAGCCGGTTCCACGCCGAGCTCTTCGCCGTCGGCAACGGCCGCTTCGAGATCATCGACAAGGGATCGGCGAACGGGCTCCGCATCAACGGCCAGGAGGTGCGGCGCGGCTTCCTCGAGGCGGGCGACGCCCTCGAGATGGGGGACGTGCGCCTCCGCTTCGTCGGCGCCGGGAAGATCTTCCGCGCCGGCTTCGACACGCGGCAGATGCTCCCCGCGGTGACCGGCCTCGACGGCGCGATCGGCGGGGCGCGCGTCACCGCCGCGGGCCAGCAGACGTCCAGCATCATGAAGATGGTCGGCGTCGGCGCCGTCCTCGGCATCCTCGGCGTGGGCGCCACGGCCGCGTACATCACGTGGAAGTCTCCGCCGGCGCAGGGCTCGGCGCAGCCGACGAGCGCAGCCGCGCCGGAGGATCCGGGGCAGAAGCTCCTCGCCGAGGCGAAGAGCCTCGCGGAGGCCGGGGATCTCGCCGGCGCGCACAAGAAGATCTCCGAGATCGACGCGGGCTCGCCCTCCTTGAACGATCCGGCCGTCGCCGACATCGAGGGCCGCTGGGCCGACGGCGTGGTGACGGAAGCGGAGAAGATCACGGACGACCCGGGCAAGCAGGTCGAGCTGCTCTGGAAGGTAGCGACCACGCCGACGGTGGACGAGACGCGGCGGAAGAAGGCCGCCGAGATGATCAAGACCATCGACCCCACCATCGAGGTCCCCACCGACGCGAAGCCGGGGGTCGCGCCGCCCCAGCTCCCACCGCGGCCGCCGCCGACGAGCAAGCCCGCGACGAGCAGCGCGAAGGGGCCGGACGGGACCGATCGCAAGGCGCTCGACGACCCGAAGGGCAAGATCAACGAGCTCCTCGGCCGCATCGACAAGCTGAGCGAGCGGGAGCTGTCGCTCTTGATCGCGCTCTGCGTGCAGGAGGGCAACGCGGCGTGCCGGAACCGCGCCGCGGGCAAGCTCAAGGAGCTGCAGTCCCAGAACCCGCCCTGACGTGACCCCCGACCCCGTCTCCTGGGGCCTCGGGGCGCGCGACGGCGGCGCGGCGACGGCGGGCGTGCCAGCAGCGTTAACGCGCACCCACACGCCCCCCGATGACGCCGCTCCGATCCAATGGATCAACCGCTCTCCAGTCGTTTGAGCTCCTCTTTCCAGTCACGTGGAAGGTTTCCAGCAAGGCCGCGTGAAAATCAGTCGTAGCGGAACGGCGACCGCTTGCACCACCTGGCACGGGGCGTGAAAACTTCGCCCCTCGAGCCATGAGAATCAGCGCGCTGCCCCTCCTCCCGCTCTGCCTCCTCCTCGGCGCTTGCAACCTCCTCACGGGGGCCGACCAGTTCGTCCTCGATGGGGACGGGGACGGGAACGGAAGCGGAGACGGTGACGGCGACGGCGACGGCGACGGCGACGGCGACGGCGACGGCGACGGCGACGGGTCGGGCGCCGGGAGCGCGAGCGCGGGCCCCGGCGCCGGCGGCAGCTCGAGCACCGGGCCCGTCGAGAACCTCGCGGACGCGACCGGCGTGACGATCACCGAGGTCGCGTTCTACCAGGGCGTCAAGAGCACCGTGTTCGAGGGCGGCGTCACCCAGACCCCGTCGTCGCGCCTCGTCGCGAACCGCCCCGCGGTCGTCCGCGTGTTCGTCGAGGCGTCGAGCCCGTCAGGCGCGCCCATCGTCGCGCGGCTCTTCCTCGGCGGCGGCGCGCCGATCGAGACCGTGGTGAACGGCGTCGGCGCATCGAGCGAGGGCGACATCTCGAGCACGATCAACTTCGACGTCCCCGGCGCCGCGCTCACGCCCGGCGTGACCTGGCGCGTGGAGCTGAAGGAGGACGCGTCCACCGGCGGCGCCAACGCCGGCGCGGTCACCCCCGACGGGTCGCTCGCGCTCGCGCAGTCCCATCCCCTCCGCGTGACGCTGATCCCGGTGCAGTACCAGGCCGACGGCTCGAACCGCCTGCCCGACACCTCGGCGGCGCAGGTCGAGGGGTACCGGCAGCTCTTCATGCGCCTGTACCCGGCGACGGACGTCATCGTCCAGGTCGGGCCGACCTTCGGGTGGAGCGGCGGGATCAGCGCCGGCGGCGGCGGCTGGGACACACTGTTGAACGCCATCTCCGAGGAGCGGCAGAGCGCGGCCGCGGCGTTCGACGAGTACTACTACGGCATCTTCCGCCCGACGGAGAGCATGGGCTCGTACTGCGGCGGCGGCTGCGTCGCCGGCCTCGGCTTCATCGGCGATCCGAACGGCGAGTATTCGCGCGCCGCGATCGGGCTGGGCTACTCCGGCGAGGGCTCCCTCTGGACCGCGGCGCACGAGCTCGGGCACAACCACGGGCGACCGCACTCGCCGTGCGGCGGCGTGTCGGGCGCGGACCCCGGCTACCCCTACTCGAACGCGAACATCGGGGTCTGGGGCATGGACATCTTCACGAAGCAGCTCTTCGACCCGGGCTACAAGGACCTGATGAGCTACTGCGATCCGGCGTGGATCAGCGACTACGTCTACGAAGAGATCCTCGACTTCATGCAGGCCACCGGCGGGCAGTCCCTCTACGTGCCGCCCGAGGCGATGGATCAGACGTACGAGCGCGTCACGGTCGGGGCCGACGGCGGGACGTTCCTCACGCCGCTGACGATGCACCTGCCGCCGATGGGCACGGTGAAGACGGTCACCTTCACGACGGACTCCGGTGAGACGAAGACGGCCGAGGGGACGTTCTACGCCTACGACCACATCGACGGGGGCGTGCTCTTCCTGAAGCAGGAGACCTCCTCCATCGAGTCCCTGTCGTTCGACCTGCCGGCGCCCAAGGGCGCGGCCCGCCGCGTCCGGGTCGCTCGCTGACGCGGAGGACGGCTGGCGAGCTCGCCCGCAGGGAGGACGCGAGCCCGATCAGCGGCCGAGCAGCGTGCCGGCGGCGATCCCGAGCGTCGCCAACGCGATGACGCCGAGCGACAGCGCGAACGAGATGGAGACCACGACCCAGCAGAGGGTCAGCCGGGAGCCGAGCTGCGCCTTGTGCGCGGGCCCGAGGCGCGAGGCCGAGCGCATCCACGTGACCGCGCCCACGAAGGCGAACCCGGTCGTGATGAGGAAAGGATTGAAGCACGTCAGCGAGGCGAGGGTGAGCGCCCCCACGACCATCGCGGCGCCGAAGATGCTCTGGGTCGCGCGGTAGTCGCCCTCGACGATCTGCGCGTTCGCCTCGCAGCTTTTGCAGACGAGACGCCCCGCCTTGTCGTAGCTGGCGCGAGAAGGATCGATCGGGGCGCCACACCCCTGACACGGCACCGCTGCGGCTTGCATGCACGCAGCATAGCCGCAGTCACCCGGTCGCTCGCCCCGCGAGCGACCGGATCGCTCTGGCGAGCGCGCGGTGCGCCCCAAACCGCGCCACGAACTCGCTCTCCACGACGCCACCCTTCGCGCGCATCACGGAGAGGAGCGCGTTCCGATCTCGCGCCGAGAAGGAGCCGAAGCCGGGCAGGACCGCGAGGAGCGGCGCCCACCGCTCCACGGCCTGCCGCTCCGCCCGCGGGAGCGACGCGAACGCCGCGCGCTCCACGCCGAGGGCGGCCAGGGCCTCGCGGACGAGCGTCCGCTGCGCCCTCGCCCGGTCTGCGCCGAAGCGGGCTGCGACGTGGCCCGACACCGCGGCGGCGACCGCGGGCATGGAGAGCGCCCCGAGCACGTCACGTCGTGGACGACCGAGCTGGAAGAACACGTAGCGCCGCGCGAGCGCCGCGAGGGTCGCGCGGGAGGAGCGGTGCCCGCGCCGCGCCTTCATCCTCGCGAGCTCCCGCTCCATGAGGACGACGACCTCCGGATCGCGCGGGCGAAACCCGAGCTTCTGGTAGAACCAGAACGCCCCGGACGCGATGCCCTCCGCGTTGCCGTGGCCGAGCTGGTAGGGATCGATCGCGAACGAGGTGGAGCCGAAGAGGTGGCGTATCGTCGCGAGCAGCCGCGCGAACACCAGGGACGTCTCCCCGCCGCGGAACGTCTCGAAGACGTTGTAGGCGACCTCGGACGAGCCGAAGAGCGCGCTGGCGAGAGCGTAGCCGATGGCGACACCGTTCTTCAGCATCAGGAACCCGTAGACCGCCTCGAGCAGAGAGCGCCGCTCGGGCTGCACCCCGATGCACGCGAACACGAGCCCCTCGCCGGCGTCCACCACCCGGACGTCGTCGGGGCTGGCGTACGCGAAGACCTCGAGATCGCGCTCTCGCGGGACCATGGTGTCGCGGGCGAGCTCGATCAGCGCGACCGCCTCTTCGGGCGAGGCGCGGCCGACCGAGCGGGGAGGCCTGCGGATCTCCGCGGCGAGGTCCGGCCGAGCGCGCCGGAGCGGACCGGACTGGAATACCACCGGGAAGCCCCGGGCCTTCTCGCGCGTCCGAGACGGCGTCCCGGGCCCGGGCGAGAGGACGAGCGGGGGATCGAGCGCGTCGTAGAGGGCGTCCCTCGTGCGATCGTCGGTCGGCAGGCCGCGGAAGCCCTCGAGGAGGAGCGCGGCGTCGGTGTCCACCCCGGCGTAGCGCCGCAACCAGGCGCGGGGGCGCGCCGCGTGATCGTCGAACGCGGCGCGCTCGGCGTAGAGCGTGAGCAGGGGCAGGAGCGGCTCGAGGCGAGCCGCTCCGTCGAACGCCGCCCAGTCCACGCGCACGTGCCCTGGCCACCGCGCCACGAGGCGGCGGGCGGGCGCGGCGAAGAACCGAAAGCGCAGCTCCGTCCCGGCGATGCCGGTGTCGGCGAGGGCCCTCCGGTGCCGCCGCAGATCGATCCGCTGCTCGAAGGTCGCGAGCATCTGCTCCACCCTCCCGAGGACCTCTGCGTCGTCGGGGTACGCGCGGAGGAAGCAGAGCGCCTCGTGGAGGGCGAGCACCTGGCTGGCGCGCGCGAGGATGACCCCTCCGAGCTGCGTGAGGAGCGCGAGCTTCTCGCGCGCGAGACCCGGCCCGTGCTCGCCCTGGACACGGATCAGCCTCCTGAGCGCTTGGTCTTTCGTCACGGTGTGGCCCTCGAGCGGACGCTGCGCGCCTTGGCGAGCCCGAAAACGGCCCCGGGAAGGCGCTCGGAGGCGGAGGCGTATCACGGACGCTCGGAGGTTCTCTTGCGAAAGCTCCTCACCCACGTCGGCGCCCCCCTCGTCCTCCTCCTCGTCGGCGCACACGCGATCGCCGGCGACGTGAAGGAGGCGGACGCGACCTGCCACACCGCCACCGCGATCCTGCTCACCGGAGACGGCAGCGACGACGCGACGCGGTGGCGGACGATCCGGGAGGTCGTCGCGAAGAACCGGGCGTGGACCGTCGTGCGCGAGGCCCCCTCGAACCGCGTCGGCGAGGTCGCGCTCACCCGGTTCGACATCAAGCACACCTTCAAGGGGGGCCCCACGGTCGCCTACACCGTTCAGTGCGGACACGGGGGGACGTGCAACGACGTCGCGAACAAGTTCCGCGCGGAGCACCCGAACGTCTCGCCGGCCCCGGTCGTGCAGTGCGGCGACCTCGGCCACATGCTCACGAACCCGCAGCCCGCCCCTTGACGTGCGGGTCGGCGCCGGAGCGTCGACGCCTGGCGCGCCTACGCGGCTCGCCCTCGCTCGCGCTCACGGCGCGCCGTCCCGGATCGCCTCCTCCACGAGGGCCCGGAAGCCGCCCGGGGGCGAGCCCCGGAGCTCGAGGAGCCCCGCGATGTACTCCTGCTGGGCGCTCGTGAGCTCGCTCACCCGCGCGTGCACCGCGGTTCCGGCGTCGGGCATGCGGCAATGGAGGCAGTGGGTCGCGACCACGAGGTGATCTCCGTCGAGGCAGGCCTGGCGAGCGTAGGGCGAATAGCGGCCCCCCTCCCCGTCGAGCGAGCGGAGCTCGCACGGAGGGAGGGCGCGGAGCGCGGACACCACGACCTCCATCGAGACCCGGCCGCGGCCACCGCAGGGATCGACGCCCGTCGCGTCGAAGCCGCCCGTGGGCGCGGGCTCACACGCCGTGCCGAGGGACGAGGCGCTGCCCGGGAGCCGCCAACCTTCGAGCACGGACGGCGGGGTGCGGGGCAGCTCCGTCATGCCTTGCCTCCGACCGACCGGCTCCGCGACCACGTCGACGACGTGCACGCCGCCGCTCGCCGAGGAGCCACCGCCCGAGCACGCGACGAGACACGTGAGGGAGACACATCGGACGAGGCCGCGCGCGAGGAGCACGCTCCGAGCCTAGCCCGCCCGACACGGGCGTCCAGAGACGCGCCGCCTCCGGGACGACCACGAGCCCCGAGGCACGAACGATGCCCGTCGTCGCGAGCGGGGAGCGACCGACGACTCCCGAGGGCGCGGAGATCGCCCGGGGGATCGCCCGTCCCCCAGGCGCCGTACCACCTACTTGGGCCCGATCGTCCTACGCCTGGGATATGTTCCGACGGCTCGATCGTAGGACATCCCGTGGGACGAGGCGCCGCGAGACCCCGCATCAACATCCGCAGCTACAACCGGCGGCTGCCCCCGGGCGTAGCGGGACCGCCCACCATGTCCCAGCGTCAGAGCCTGCGGATCTCGCCGGTGGCCGCCCCGCCACCCGTCGAGCTCGCCCTCACGCGCGTCGGCAGGCACCACGACGTGATCCAGGAGGTCGGGGAGCGGCTGCTCGAGAGCTTGCAGGCCGGGTACTCCAACGCGCGGGCGGAGCGCCTGAGCGGGACCGTGACGCAGCCGGACCTCCTCCACCCGAGCACGTCGGAGCTGGAGACGCGCAAGCAGTTCGAGGATCTGCAGCGCTTCCTCTTCCAGGTGTCGCTCCAGGACGACTTCTTCGACCGCTTCCACAACGCGAGCCTCGCCTGGAACCTGCTCCGGCAGAACGAGGCGCTGCTGCGGATCATCGCGACGCGCCCTGGTGAGTTCGGCTACCCCCGGCCCGATCAGCTGAAGGCCGTCATCGTGACCGAAGACCTCGCCAGCGCGGCGCTCGGCGGCGCGCGGACGCCTCGGCACTACATGAGCGCGGCCGGAAGGACGCTCACGGCAGAGGACGCGCGGTTCATCCAGAGCCGCCAGATCGAGACCTTGTACGGCACGAGCTTGCGCGTGCCTCGCGCGGAGTTCCTGGTACAGCCCGACGTCGCGACCCTCCTGCGCTACCTCGGCTGGTCGGGAGCCAACGTGTGCACGCCCGACGACCCGATCCCTGGGAGAACCCGATGACCAGCGTCGCCGACCTCTTCATGAAGCCGATCCTGGAGGCGACCATCGCCTCGGGGGACACCATCGGCGTCCGACACTTCACCGTGAAGGAGGGATTCTCGACCCTCTTCGAGGTGCACCTGCTCGTCCGGTCCAAGAACGAGAACATCGATTTCTCCGCCGTCCTGGGGAAAGACGCGTCCTTCACCATCCAGCGCCAGAGCGCGATCGGGTCGTCTCGCGCCTGGACGGGCATCTGCATCCACATCGAGCAGGTCGGCGTGGAGGAGACGGAGGAGGGCCTGTCGACCTACGAGCTGACGATCGTCCCCAAGATGTGGATGCTCACGCAGCGCCGGAACCACCGCATGTTCCAGCGGATGAACGAGCCCGACATCGTCAAGAAGGTCCTCGGGGAGTGGGGGATCCAGCCGGAGCTGCGGATCGACGCAGGCGCCTACAAGGACCGGGAGTACCGCCTGCAGTACGGGGAGTCCGACTACGACTTCGTGAGCCGGATGCTCGAGGACGCGGGGATCACCTTCTTCTTCAAGACGGAGACCGGCGAGTCGACGCTGATCCTGGCCGACAAGCCGCAGGAGGCGGAGGCCAGGGCCCCCATCCCCTACGTCAACCAGGCGAACCCCAAGCTGAGGCACGAGTGGATCTCCAGCGTCCACCAGGCCCGCCAAACGCGGCCGGGCAAGTACGTGCTGAGCGAGTGGGACTTCCGGCTCCCGCCGCGCACGGACCTCCGCAAGGAGAAGCAAGACGGGCTCCCGGAGGAGGCGCGCCTCGAGCGCTTCCACTACGTACCGAGCAGCTTCCATTACCGCACCGACAAGGGCACGAGCTACCCCGTCTGCGACGACAAGGGGAAGTTCCGGCGCGATCCCGAGGAGGGCCAGAAGCAGGTCGAGAAGCGACTCCAAGCGAAGCAGGTCGCTGCGAGGACGGTCACCTTCCGGACGAGCGCCTTCGACGTGCGGCCCGGGGTCGTCGTCACGATGCAGAACCACCCCCGCTCCGACCTCGGCGCGAAGCTCCTCGTCGTGTCCGCGCTGATCGAGGGCGACGCGGTCGGAGACTGGGCTCACTCCGTCGAGACGCGCTTCGCGGACGTCCAGTACCGCCCCGCCCTGATGGTGCCCCGGCCCCGCGTGATGGGGATCGAGATGGCGACGGTCGTCGGGCCGCAGGGCGAGGAGATCCACACCGACGAGTTTGGCCGCGTGCGGGTCCACTTCCACTGGGATCGCGAGAGCCAATACGACGACAACAGCTCGGTCTGGATCCCGGTGAGCCAGCCGTGGGCAGGCGTCGGCTTCGGCGGCGTCAACATCCCACGCATCGGCCAGGAGGTCATCGTCGACTTCCTGGGCGGCGATCCGGATCAGCCCGTCGTCGTCGGCCGCCTCTACACCGAGACGCAGAACGTCGTCTATCCGCTGCCGGCGAACAAGACCAAGAGCGGGTGGCGCTCCAGGACGTCTCCTCGGGGCACCGCGGACGAGTTCAACGAGCTCATGTTCGAGGACAAGCGGGACCAAGAGCTGGTCCGCCTCCAAGCCCAGAAGGACTACACCGCGCTCATCAAGCACGACTCCGGCGTGGTGATCCGCAACGACTCCATGTCGCACGTCGGCCGCGACGAGACCCAAGGCGTCGAGCGGGACCAGACGATCCGCGTCGGGCGGGACAGGAAGCTCCGCGTCCAGAACGAGCAACACCATTTCGTGGACAAGGACATCTTCCAGCAGTCCATCGAGGCCACGACCACGAACGTCTCCAAGAAGACGATCTACCACCGAAGCGAAGAGGAGATCGTCCTGGCCGTCGGGTCGGACACGTTCATCCACATGACGAAGGAGAAGATCGTAATCCAGTCGCCGAAGGTCTACATAAACCCCGGGGACCAGCGACCGCCTCCGCCCACGACCAAGCAGATCACGACGGGCGTGGAAGACCGCGACGACTACTTCTTCGGGAACCCCTGACCGCACGATGAGAATTCGCTCCGTTTCCGTCGACGGGTTTCGCGGTCTCCCGGATCGCGAGCTGCGCCTCATCGACGATCGCTCCGGCGGCGCCGCGCGCATCGTGGCGATCACCGGCACGGCCTCCACCGGCAAGACGAGCGTGCTCGAGGCGATCGTCGCGGCCAAGGAGCTCCTCGGGCCCTATGGCCCGGCGCCCGCCACCTCGGAGGTCGTCCGCCACGACGCGTCGGCCGCGAAGGTGCGCATCGACTGGGAGCTGTCGGGGCCGGAGCGCGACCAATACGGCATCTCCACGCCGGTCGTCCCCAGCGAGGCGATCTTCGGGGAGCACGTGGCGCGGCCCGAGCCGGACGCGGCCCTCGCGGCCCTGCTGTCGAGCTATGACCCGAGCCCCGCCTCCGGCAAGGTGGAGTACTTCCACGCGTCCCGCCGCCTGCCGATCGGCTCGGGCGTGGACCTGACCAAGAGCGCGGGCGACGTGCTCGACCGCCTCACGCGGCTCGCGCGGGACGACCGCAAGTACGGTGGGCTCACGCGCTTCATCGTGGAGGCTGGCCTCGGGCTCGACGTCGAGGCAGGGGGCGCTGCCAAGCCGCCCGGGCGCATCAAGCAGGCCTTCGAGGCGCTCTGCGGCACGAAGCGCGTCGCGGGCCTCTACCGCGCCGACGGCATGGTGCTGCCGGGCTTCGTGGATCCCACCGGGAAGGTGCCGTTCGGCCTCGGCGAGCTCAGCGACTCGGAGCTCGACGTCCTGCTGATCGCGACGACCTTCGTCCGCGCCGGGCTGGTCGGCAACACCGCCGGCTGCGTCGTCCTCCTCGACACGCCGGAGAAGCACCTCGGGGACAAGGACGCCGCGGGGCTCGTCCGCGGGCTCCACATGCTGGGCCAGGAGAACCAGCTGATCGTCGCGACGCGCGCTGCGGCGGTGTGCTCGATCGCCAATCACGTCATCGAGCTGCGATAGCCATGTCGATCTACAACGTCGAAGAGATGAGCTTCGAGGTGCCTGAGGGGTACACGGACCGGACCCTCAACATGTTCTACCCGGCCTCGCAGGGGGGCGGCGCGATGAGCATCACCGTCGCGCGCGAGGCGCGCACCGACGAGGCGCTCCCCGTGCAGGTCGGGAAGTTCCTCAAGGCGTTCGAGAAGTTCATGCAGTCCTGCAAGGTCGTCGGCCAGCGAGAGACCGTGGTCGGCAACCTCGGCGCGCGGGAGGTGAAGGTGCACGGGACGCAGAACAAGCAGCCCATCTACCAGCGCCAGGCCCACGTCTCGTGGTTCGGGACGATGCTCACCTTCTTCGTCACTTCGCCGCGCGGCTCGGCACAGAAGTGCGACGCCGTCGCCGACGCCATCCTCGCGAGCGTCCGCTTCCGGAAGCCCTGATGCCCCTCTACTCCATCCACGAAGGCGAGTTCGAGCTGCCCGCGGGCCTCCGTGACGCCTCCGTCAACACGCTGGAGTATCCCCGGCAGCCCTCGCCGATCCGGCTCTTCGTGTCCCGCATGCCGGCGGGCGGCCGCGCCCTGCCCGATCTCGTCGAGGAGCGCATCGTAGAGCAGCGCCGCCGCGTGGCAGGGTACGCGCTCGCCTCGCGCAGCGAGCGTCGCGTGGGCGAAGTGCCCGCCGCCGAGGTCCGGTCCGCGTTCCGGGAGGGGACCGTCGCGATGTTGCAGCGGGTGCTCCACCTCGTCACGAGGGATCGGTTCGTCACGCTCGGGGTGAGCGGACCGGAGGCGCTCGCCGAGGAGATCGATTCGATGTTCGAGAAGGCCGCGTCGACGGTCACGCTCAGGACCAGGCAGGAGGCGTAGATCACGATGGCCGACGAGCTGAGAGCCGCCAGGATCACCGACGTCGTCGAGCACTCGGCGGGCCTCTTGGGAGCGCTCGTGGGGCTGGTCGTCGGCGCCGTCGCGGCGGTCGGGATCGTCCTCCTGCTGGCTTCGGGCCCCGTCGGCTGGGCGGCGCTGCTCTTCTGGGGCGTGACGGGCGCGGTCGTGGGGTCTCAGTTCTGCGAGTTCGCGGCGAAGAAGCTCTTACCCAACCACGACGCTGGAGACGTCGCCACGGGCTCCCCGGACACGTTCGTCGGTCACCCCGAGCTGAACGCCGCGCGCACGGGCGACAAGGTCAAGTGCCACGACGAGAAGATCTCGTCGGGCTGCAAGACGATCTTCATCAACCAAGAGCTCGCCGCCCGAATGACGGAGGAGACCACGTGCGACGGCAAGCTCAAGAAGGACTCCGGCTGCGAGACGGTGATCTACGGGGGGCCCAGCGAGACCAAGTACCCGAAGCGCCAGAGCGGTGAGCTGCCGCCGTGGTTCTATTGGGGTCGGGAGATCGCCGATTGGGTCACGAACGTCATCGGAATCAAGGCGCTCCTGAACCCGAAGAACTGGCTCTTCGTGGCCAGGAACTTCAAGTCCGTGTTCTCGTGGGGCAAGGCCGCCCTGGTCGGCTTCGACGTCGCCGACTTCGGCATCTTCTTGACCGACAAGGCAATGGAGTACAAGTGGGTCGACTGGGGGTTCAAGGACACCTGGTGGTGGCAATCGACCCAGCTCGCCTTCGGCGGCGCGAGCATCGCCAAGGGCGGCTTCGAGCTGCGGACGCCCAATGCGCCCAACGCGCCCAACGCGCCGAGCGCGCCCAACGCGCCCAATGCGCCGAGCACACCCAGCACACCCAACGCGCCGAGCGCGCCCAGCGCGCCGAGCGCGCCCAACGCGCCCAACGCGCCGAGCACGCCCAGCACACCCGACGCGCCCAGCACACCCGACGCGCCGTCGGCGCCGAAAGCCGACGCGCCCACCACACCCGACGCGCCCACCACACCCGACGCGCCCACCACACCCGACGCGCCCACCACACC
>CAZBJI010000017.1:17251-72063 GCA_964492175.1 uncultured Polyangiaceae bacterium
CGACGCGCCCAGCACACCCGACGCCCCGTCGACGCCAGACGCGCCCTCGGCGCCGAAGGCCGACGCGCCCAGCACGCCCGACGCGCCGCACACGCCCGCCGACGCGCAGCGCATCGGCAAGGAGGGGGAGACCGCGGCCGGGATCACGCAGAAGAACACCGAGCGGATCCCCTCCTCGACCGGGTCCGCCGAGTACCGCGTCCCGGACACGCTCGACCACCAGAACAAGGTGATCGGTGAGGTGATGAACGTGAAGGAGGCCTCGTACGACGCACGGCTCCACGACATGGTCGATTACGCCAACGCCAACGGCTACACCTTCGAGCTGACGGTGAGGCCCGACACCGTGCTGTCGGGTCCGCTGCAAGAGGCCGTCGCCAACGGTGACATCGTGCTCAAGACGCTGCCATGACCCGTGACCGAACCCAGGACGCCCCGCGCACCGCGGCCGATCTGATCAGCGAGCTGGAGCGTGATCCGGCCTTCGTGGCCCGCCGAGCCGCTCGGGAGGAGGAGCGCCGCAAGAGCGCCGAGGAGTACCAGCGCGCGGCGCGGGAGCTCCTCTCCGAGCTCGCGGCGATCGGCTTCCCGGTCGCGTCTGTGGGGGAGCTGCCCAGGCTCAGGCGGCCCTACCCGGACGCAGTGCCGGTGCTTCTATGGTGGCTCAAGCGCGTCGACCACGCGGGGTTGAAGGAGGACATCGTGCGCGCGCTGTCCGTCCCGTGGGCGCCGGAGGCGCTCGGCGTGTTCCTTCACGAGCTGCCGCGTGCGGTAGAGCGGGCGGGCCTCACCTGGGCGCTCGCGAACGGGGTCGAGATCCTCGCGGACGACGGCGCGTTCGACGCCATCGCGGCGCTCGTCCTCGACCGACGCTACGGCCCCGCGCGCGGCCCCCTCGCTACGGCGCTGCAGAAGCTCCGCGACCCGCGCGCGCCGGCCGTGCTGGCAGCGCTGCTCGATGATCCGGAGGTCGCTGGGCCCGCGCTCAAGGCGCTCGTAGCGCTGGGGCATACGCCCTCGCGCGAGAGGATCGAGCCGCTACTTTCCCATGGGCACGCGTGGGTGAGAGAAGAGGCGGCGCGCGTGCTCTCGCGTGGTCAGCCGGAGTGACCGATACGCCCCTCGACGCTGCGGTGCCGGTCGCCCCGGGGTTCGATCTCTCGAGGGCCTTCGTCATGCAGCGCGTCGGCGGGGCAGACCCCACTGCCCTGAAGTCGGGCGGGACGTTCGTGAAGGCCGGGTGGACCCCCGAGGGGCCGGCCTGCGTGGAGCTCGGGCGACCCGACGCTGCGCCGCGCGTGGTCGCGCGGGCGTGGGGCCCCGGCGCCGCCTGGGTCCTCGAGCGCGTCGCGCCGTGGCTGGGCTCCGAGGATCGCCCCGAGACCTTCGCACCGCCACCCGGCGATCCGGTCCGCGCGCTCATGAAGAAGGTGCCAGGTCTGAGGATCGGGCGATCCCCCTTCCCATCCGACCTGCACACCGGGCTGGTGCTGCAACAGCGAGTCACCTTCGGCGAAGCCGCCGAGTCGCACCGCCGGATCGCGCGCCGATATGGCGAGGCGGCACCAGGCCCCCACGGGCTCGTGTTGTTCCCGCGCTACGAAACCTTGCGGAGGATCCCGTCGTACGAGCTCCGCGCCCTCGGGGTGGACGGCAAGCGGGCCGCGGCGCTGATCGAGGCAGCTCGGCTCGCGCCCCGCGTGACGGGACTGCTCGAAGGCGACACCGACCAGGCGAGGCGGTACCTGCGCGCGATCCCCGGCACCGGACCCTGGACGTCCGAGCTGCTCCTCGGCTTCGGCTTCGGCGATCCCGACGCGGTGCCGACGGGGGACGTGCACATTCCTCACGACGTCAGCTTCGCCCTGGCGGGGGAGCCCTTCACGTCGGACGACCGAATGCTCGAGCTGCTCGAGCCCTACCGCGGGCACCGGTTCCGCGTCCTGCGCCTCATCGCGCTCGCGGGGCCCACGCGGCCGTACCTCGACAAGGGGCCGCCGCGAGGGGCTGCATCTCGCCGAAAGACGAAGTAGGGTGCGCGCATGCTGTACCGGACGACTTGCTTCCTGTTGGTGCTCGGCTCTCTCGGGCTCGCGGCCTGCGCTGGCGAGGAGACGGGCTCGGGCGGCGCCGACACCACCACCAGCGCGGGGACGACCTCGACGACCACCGCCGCACAGAGCTCGAGCGGCGTGACCGCGACGGCGACGACCGGCACGGGCGGCTGCGCCCAAGACTGCAGCCAGATCCAGACGCCGGTCTGCTACGAGGCGACCTGCAACGCGATGACGGGCCAGTGCGAGCTCGCGCCGGAGGCGAACGGCACCGCGTGCGAGGACGGCCTGTACTGCACGGTGGACGATACGTGCACCGACGGCGAGTGCAAGGCGGGGGATCCGCTCGTCTGCGTGGGGTCCGACGAGGAGTGCCAGCTCCTCACGTGCGACGAGGCCGCGGACACCTGCACCGCCACGCCGGTCATGAACGGCTCACCGTGCACGCCCGCAGACGTCTGCACCACGAACGCCATCTGCCAGAACGGCACTTGCCTCGGCGCGCCGAAGGACTGCTCGGGTACGCCGCTCCCCAACGAGTGCACGTTCGCCCAATGTGATCCCAATCAGAACGGTGACTGCGTCGTACTTCCCGGGTTCGACGGCCTCGCCTGCACCATTGGGGATCCCTGCGAGGCCAACAAGGTCTGCAGCGCCGGCGTCTGCAGCGGCACCCCGATCCCCATGTGCGCGCTCTGCTCCGAAATGGAGGACAACGGCAGCATCGCGATGGCGAACGCCGACCCGAGCTGCTCGGGCTGGCAAGCGCAGATCGGCGTGGTCGGCGATCAGGACTTCTTCGCCGTCGACGTGACCGTGGCGGGCTCCTACATCCGCGCGCAGACCACCGACGTCACGGGCACCGGCTGCCCGGGCTGGGACTCGGAGATCTACCTCTACGACGCCAACATGGTGGAGCTCGCGAACAACGATCAGAGCCCGGTGAACTCCCCGTGCTCGCTCATCGGCCTCAACACGCCGGGGGCCACGAACCTCCCCGCCGGCACGTACTACGTCCGCGTCGAGGACTGGCTCGACAACGGCACCTCCCCTCCGTACATGCTGCTCCTCAACGTCTACCCGCCGGGGTGCGGGGACTCGATCATCCAGACCGGGGAGGAGTGCGACGACGGCAACCAGATCGATGGCGACGGCTGCAGCGCCCTCTGCGAGCTCTTCACGTGCGCGCTCGGGGAGGTGCAGATCGAGGTGCCGGCGAGCGCCGGGCTCCCTGCTGGGATCACGGACCTGATGACGACGACGAGCACGCTCACCGTCGCGCAGACCGGCACCATCTCCAAGCTCGCGCTCGTCATGAACATCACCCACACGTACACGGGCGACCTGGAGATCTCGCTGACGCCGCCCGGCGCCGCGTCCCTGGCGCTCGCGACCGACGTCGGCGGCGGCGGCGACAACTTCTCCAACACCGTGTTCTCCTCGGACTCCTCGAACCCCATCATCGGCGCGGTGGCCCCGTTCTCCGGCGTGTACGCGCCCCAGGGCGGGTTCGGTTCGGTCCTCGGGACGCAGGCCGACGGCGTGTGGACCCTCGCAATCTTCGACGACGCCGGCGGTGACACCGGGACCCTCGACAGCTGGAAGGTGGTCGCGTGCGTACAGCCCTGATTTCGCTCGTGCTCGGTAGTCTGGCGCTCGGGTGCGGCCCTACCGATCAGCCCGCGGCGAAGGCCTCCGCGTCGGCGAGCGCGCGGCCCGCGCCGCTGCCGCCACCTCCCCCCGCCTCCCAGGCCGCGGCGCCGAAGAAGCCGCCGCGTGACTGCGGCGCAGGCGCGGAGATTACCTTCGACGATCCCGCGCTGGAGAAGGTCGTCCGCGCCCAGATTCCGAAGGCCACCGGGCCCGTCACCAAGGCGGACCTAGGCAAGATCAAGAGCCTGAACCTGACGGACCTGAAGGGCGCCGACACGCTCGACAACTGCGTCGTGCCCCACCTCACCGGGGCGAAGGATCTCTTCCTGCCTCCGGGAAAGCTCGACGACATCTCGCTCCTCGCCGGGCTGAAGGACCTCACGTCGCTGCGCCTCTCCATCACCTCCGTGAAGGACCTCACGCCGCTCGCCAACCTGAAGAAGCTCGACCGCCTCGACCTCGGCAGGACCCAGGTGAGCGATCTCAAGCCGCTCTCCGGCCTCGCAGAGCTGACCGAGCTGCTCCTCGACGGGACGCTCGTCAGCGATCTCACGCCGCTCGCCGGGCTGAAGAAGCTGGAGGTCCTCTCGATCAAGAACACCTCGGTGAAGGACGTATCCCCGCTGAAAGATCTCGAGAACCTGAAGAGCCTCGAGATCACGGGCTCGCAAGTGACGGACATCGCCCCGCTGGCGAAGCTCTCGAAGCTCAAGATCCGCCAGTAGCCGTGGCGCGGCGGTCGCTCGCTGGCGGGCGGGTCGCACCCCCGTAAGCCAGAGTAAGGCGCAGTAAGCGGGGTGTCGCCACCGCGCGAGGTAGGGTCAGGCTTCCACAGCGGGGAAAGCCATGACCAAGAACCAAGCACGGCGGCGCGGCAGAAGCTCGACCAGCACCTCGTCCCTGTCGGCGCCGACCAGCCCTGCCGAGGTCCGCGCTCGGACCCACGCCGGGCGGCGCTACGTCGGAGCGTGCGCCTGGGTGCTCCTCGCCGGGGCCTGCGCCACCGGCTCCGCGCTGCCGGAGGGCGAGGGCGGGGCCGTCCCCGTCGACGACGGCGGGGACGGCGGCGCGCCGGCGACCGGCGCCATGGCGGGGCCGACCACGGGCGCGACGACCTCGGCGGCCACGGGCGCGACCACGGGCGCGACCACGGCCGCGACTACGGGCGGCGCCACGAGCAGCGCCAGCTCGAGCGCGTCGACCGGCACGGGAGGCGGACCGATGACCACCGACGCGACGGTGCTCATGATCGCGGGCGGCGGGAGCTCGATCATCGGCAGCGAGTTCGACGTGACCACCATGCAGGGGCTCGGTTACCCGTGGCTGACCACCACGACCGAGGAGATCGGCCTCACGGTGCTGAACGACGGCACCGCCATTGCGGCCGTGCGCTCGTTCACCGACGGGACCCTGCTCGCGGCGGTCCGTGGCTCGAACTGGTCGCTCTTCGATCCGATGCAGGCGGGCCTGCAGGCGATGGGCCCGCCGGCTGTGGCGGCGGATGGCGCCCAGGCGCACGCCGCGTACGAGGCCCTCCCGGGCCAATACGCCTACTCGCTCTGGGGCGCCGGCCAATGGTCCGTGGTCGGCGAGCCCGTCGGGACCCCCGCGGTCCTCGGCACCAGCAGGCCCGCCGTCGGGGCCAGCGCCGGGGTCCCGTTCGTCCTGTACGCGGCCGCCGACGGGGACCTCTACCAATCGGCGCGCACCGGGGGCGCCTGGGAGCCGGAGCAGCCGCTGGGGCTCGCCTTCGACGTCGTGGACGCGGCGCCCGCGTTGGTGCCGGTGCCCGGCGGGCATTTGGCGGTCTTCGGTGACGCTTCGGACGGCCAGCTCCACGCGGCGCTGCGGTCGGGCGGCGCGTTCGGTGCGCCCGTGGAGATCCCCGGCGCGGCGTCCACGGACCCGGTGGCGCTCGCGGTGCTCGACGGCGGGGACGTGCTCCTGGCCTACCGCGGGACCGACTCGCTGCCGTACACCGCGCTCTACTCGGGCGGGGTCTGGTCGGCGCCGGAGGGGATCGCCAGCCCGAACCCGACGGTCATCTGTCCGCCCGCGATCTCGCGCGGGGCGCAGGGTGCGCAGGCGGAGCTCGTCTGGGTGGACACGATCGCGGTCGCGTATTGGTCGCGCCTCTCGCCGAGCGGCTGGACCGCGGGGCAGCTCGTCGGCAGCGCATCGCCGCCTTCGTGCATGGCGGTCGCCGTGGCGCCGTAGGCGCCGCCGCGATCGTCAGACGACGCCCGGCGCCTCGTGGCCCACCTCGGCCACGTACTCGGTGTAGCCACCGCCGTAGACGCGGACCCCGGAGGCCCCGAGCTCGAGCACGCGGTTCGAGAGCGCGGCCAGGAACTGTCGATCGTGCGAGACGAAGAGCATCGTCCCCTCGTAGTCGCCCAGGGCCTTCACGAGCATGTCCTTCGTGGCCAGGTCCAGGTGGTTCGTGGGCTCGTCGAACACGAGGAAGTTCGGTGGATCGTAGAGCATGCGCGCGAGGACGACGCGCGCCTTCTCGCCGCCCGAGAGGATGCGGCACGGCTTCTCCACGTCGTCGCCCGAGAAGCCGAACGCGCCGGCGATGGTCCGCAGCGAGCCGATCGACGCCTTAGGGTAGGCGGTCTCGAGCGTCTCTTGCACCGACGCATCCGCGACCAGGACCTCCATCGCGTGCTGCGCGAAGTAGCCGAGCTTCACGCTGGCGCCGAGGTGCACCTCGCCGGCGTCGGGCCGTGACTCGCCGGCTACGAGGCGCAGGAGGGTCGACTTGCCGGCGCCGTTGACGCCCATGACGCACCACCGCTCGCGGCGGCGGATGAGGAGATCGAACGCGTCGTAGACGACGTGGTCCCCGTAGGCCTTGCGTACGCCGGAGAGGCGCGCGACGTCCTCGCCCGAGCGGGGCGGCTTCGGGAAGTCGAACTCCACGACGCGGCGCCGGCGCGGCGGCTCGACATTCTCGATCTTGTCGATCTACTTGATGCGGGACTGGACCTGCGCCGCGTGGCTGGCGCGGGCCTTGAACCGCTCGATGAACGCCTGCTCCTTGGCGAGCATGGCCTGCTGGCGGGCGAACTGGGCCTCGTGCTGGGCCGCGGCGATCTCCCGCTGCTTCTCGTAGAAGTCGTAGTTGCCCGAGTACGTGGTGAGCTCGCCGCCGTCGATCTCCACGATCTTCGTCGCGAGCCGGTTCAGGAGCTCTCGATCGTGCGACGTCATGAGGAGCGCGCCGTCGAAGTCGCGGAGGAAGCGCTCCAGCCAGATGATCGACTCGATGTCGAGGTGGTTGGTCGGCTCGTCGAGCAGCAGCGCGTCGGGGCGCATCAGCAGGATGCGAGCGAGCGCCACGCGCATCTTCCACCCGCCCGAGAGCTCGCCCACGTCGCGGTCGACGACCTCGGGCCGAAAGCTCAGCCCGGCCAGGATCTCCCGCGCGCGCGCATCGAGCGCGTAGCCGCCGAGCTCGTCGAAGCGCGCCTGCACCTCCCCGAAGCGCTCGATGGTGCGCTCCAGCGCGTCTGCCTGCGCCGGATCGGCCATCTTCGCCTCGAGCTCGCGGAGCTCCGCGGCGACCTCGGACACCTCACCCGCCCCCGCCATCGTCTCCTCGAGCACGGAGCGACCGGCCATCTCCCCCACGTCCTGGCTGAAGTACCCCACCGTGACGCCCCGATCGACCGCGACCTGCCCCCCGTCCGGCTGCTCTTCCCGGACGATCAGGCGGAAGATGGTCGACTTGCCGGAGCCGTTCGGACCGACGAGGCCCACCTTCTCTCCGCGGAAGACGCTCATGGACGCCTCCAGGAAGAGGATCTGCTTGCCGTGCTGCTTGGAGACCGAGTCGATGCGGATCACGCGGGCGCTCGCCGCTTACCACACGCGGGCCGGGGCGAGAGCGTTTCCTGGGGCGGGCGCGGCAGGGTCACCGGGCCGGGAGCCGGCGCGCGAGCTCGGCGCGGGCGTGGGGACAGGGGAGACCCACCGCGGCCTCGACCTGAGCCGCCGCCATCCGCGGAGCCGCCGCGAGCTCCGTGAGCGCCGCGCGCATCGCCCCCCCCACCTCGGCCCGCTCGGCCGGGTCGAGACGCCGCATCACGTACCGGTGGATCTCTCGAGAGAGCGCCGCGTGGGAGAGCTCCTCGCGAGCGATCCGCCCGAACGCCCGGCGCGCGTCGGCGTCGCGCGCGTGCCGTCCCTGGTGCACGCACACGAGCGCGGCGAACGACTCGAGCACGCAGCCCTCCACGCCGTTGTGCAGCGCGAGATCGAGGAGCGAGCGCGCCGGCCGCGGCTCCCCTCGGACGCGTGGGGGAGCCTCCCCTCGCCGCTTGGCGAGGCGTCGCATCACGAGCGCGTGACGCTCCTCCTCCCGGCCGGAGCGCGCCGCCCAGCGGACGAGCCGGCGCGGCGCGCCGAGCCGCGCCAGGTCGCGCGCGAGCGAACGGAACGCGCGGACGCTGACGGCCTCGGCGTGGGCGAGCCGCGCGAAGTAGCGCCCGTCGGTGGTCGCGATCTCCGACGGCGCGGGCTCGACGCCTGGCGCGCGGCGTCCCGCCGGGCCGTCGAGGAAGCACCCGCCCGACTGGTGACGGAAGCACACGACCAGGCGCTCGCCCTCCGGGACCTGGGCGTCGGGGAGCGGCGAGCAGTCGGTCGCCTGGCGGTGGTCGAGGTTGCACGGCGCGCAGCGCGCGGGGGTCTTGCTCGTCGAGCCACCCGCGGCCTCGTCCGGGGGCGGCTCGGCAACGGCGAGGGGCTCGGACACGGGCGCGGGCGCAGGGGGCGCGGGCGGCGCGTCGGGCGCAGGGACGTCCCAGGCCCCCTGGTGCTCGTCGACGCAGAGCATGCGCGGCGCCGAGCGTGGCCCGACGGCGTGGGCCGTCGCGTCGAAGCACGTCGCGTCCGCGCCGCAGAGGGCCGCGCACGCGCCCGGGTCGAGCGGCCCCGCTTGCTGCTTCACGTAGAGCGAGTCGTGCGCGGGCACCCACCTCCCGCAGATGCAGCAGCCCGTCGACATGGTGGTCAGGCTCAACCCCCAGGCCCAGCCGACCCACCCCTGCCTGCTCCGTCGACGCTTGCTCATTGGACCGCACACACGTGGAGAGAGGTTGGCTGCAGCGTGACGTGATCCGGCTTGCTGCGGGTGCCGAAGGCCCGCGGCGGAAGCTCGTAGCAGGCCGTCACGCGCTCGCCCGACCGCGGTACTCCAGCGCACGCCTTCGCGCACGCCGCCGCGTCCAGCTCGGCCGCCGGCATCTCTCGCGCCCGCATGTACTCGGGCTCCTGTCCCGCCGCCGCGGGCGGTCCAGCGACGACGACGACCCGCTTCGCTTCGGAGAGGGCGGCGGGCGGCGGGTGGCAGCCGACGGAGAGGGCCGAGGCGATGAGCAACGCAGCGCGCATCGAGCGCGAGCGTAGCAGGCGGCGCGGCGCGCGGATCGAGCTCGACACCCGGCTCGGGCGACTCGCCCCGAGGCCTCGTGTACCATCGTGCCGTGCGGGTCTTCTTCTCGAGCTTGGTGGTGCTCCTCGCGGTCGGCGGTTGCGGCAGGAGCGAGCTCCTTCCCTCGCAGCATCGCGAGGACGGGGGCGGCGCCGGCGCGGCGGGCGCCGGCGGGAGCGGCGAGGGCGGCGACGGCGGCGACGGCGGGGCCGGGGGGAGCCCGACGTGCGGCGACGGCGCGGTGGATCCGGGCGAGGCCTGCGACGACGGCAACTCGTCGAACACCGACTCCTGCGTGGTGGGGTGCGCCGACGCCCGGTGCGGGGACGGCTTCGTGAGGACGGGCGTGGAGGCGTGCGACGACGGCAACGCCATCGACACCGACGGCTGCACGAACGCTTGCGCGCTCGCCACGTGCGGCAACGGCGTCGTGGACGCGGGCGAGGACTGCGACGACGCGAACGCCGACGACACCGACGCGTGCCTCTCGACCTGCCTGGCGGCGTTCTGCGGGGACGGCTTCGTGTGGTCCGGCGTCGAGCCGTGCGACGACGGCAACCCGTCGAACACGGACGCGTGCCTCGTCGGCTGCGTCCCGGCGGTGTGCGGCGACGGCTTCGTGTTCGCGGGCGTCGAGCCCTGCGACGACGGCAACATGAACGACTTCGACGGCTGCAGGAACGACTGCTCTCTGCCCACGTGCGGCGACGGCATCCTGGATCCGGGCGAAGCCTGCGACGACGGCAACGGCAACAACTTCGACGGGTGTCGCAACAACTGCACCGTGCCGTTCTGCGGGGATCTCATCGTGGACCCGGGGGAGGGCTGCGACGACGGCAACGCGTCCAACACCGACGCCTGCGTCGCGGGCTGCGTCCCGGCGGCGTGCGGGGACGGGTTCCTCTTCGCCGGCGTGGAGGAGTGCGACGACGGCAACCTCGTCCCGGGCGACGGGTGCTCGCCCCTCTGCCAGCTCCCGTTCTGCGGGGACGGCGTGGTCGAGCCCGGCGAGCTCTGCGATCTCGGCGCCGGCAACGCCGACCGGCCGGCCCTCGAGGTGGAGCAGCTCGGCGCGTTGCAGGGCGTGGTCCCGTTCGACAACGCCTCCGACCCCGCGATCTTCTACAACTACTTCTCGGCGAGCGGGCACACGGGGTTCGAGGCCGCGTCCACGAGCCGGCTCTACTACTACCGCGACACGGCGACCGAGACGCTGTCGCTCTTCATGCACCACCACATCGACGCGCTGTTCCTGCCGGTCACGGACGTCGACTTCACGTTCACGGGCCTCCCCGCCTCGGTGTCGGTCAGCCTCTCGGACGACACCCCCTCGGAGCTCTTCAAGCAGACGGCGACGACGGTGATCGGAAACTGGACGTTCCAGAACAACACCGACGGCGGCGTGCTGAGCGGCTTTCCTCTGCCCGGAAGCTGGGAGGTTACCCTGACCAGCACGTTCGGCCCCGCGATCACCGGCTGGCAGTTCATGGACGGCACCACCGCGCTCTCGCCGCTCGTCCCCGGCGCCGCGGTCGTGCTGCGCGCCTATCCGACCCCGTCCGCGTGCCGACTCGACTGCACGATCCCCTTCTGCGGCGACGGGACGCTCGACGGCGGAGAGGTGTGCGACGACGGCAACACCGTCGGCGGGGACGGCTGCGCGGCGGACTGCAGCTCCCTCGGGGGCTGATCTCGGGCGATCGCCGCGGCGCTCACCGCGCGCCCGAAGCGCGCCCCTCCCGTGCTCTACTGGCCGCCGGAGAACGCATGCTCGACCTCAAGATCGTCGGTGGGACGCTCGTCGACGGGACCGGCCGCGCCGCGAGGCGCGCCGACGTCGGCGTCCAGGGCTCGAAGATCGTGGCTCTGCGCGAGGACGGCGGTGCCGACCTCGGCCCGGCCCGGCGGACGCTGGACGCGGAGGGCGCGATCGTCACGCCCGGCTTCGTCGACGTGCACGCGCACTACGACGGACAGATCACTTGGGACGACGAGCTGGCGCCGTCGGTGCTGCACGGCGTGACGACCACGGTGATGGGCAACTGCGGCGTCGGCTTCGCGCCGGTGCGCGCGGCAGACCGGGACCGGCTCGTGCGACTGATGGAAGGCGTGGAGGACATCCCGGGCTCGGCGCTCGCCGAGGGGATTCGGTGGGGGTGGGAGTCCTTCCCGGAGTTCCTGGCGGAGCTCGAGAGGACTCCGCGGACGATCGACTACCTGTGCCAGGTGCCGCACGACGCCCTGCGGGTGTTCGTCATGGGAGACCGCGCCGTGGCCAAAGAGACCGCTACGGAGGCCGACGTGGCGGAGATGCGCGCCCTCCTCCGCGCGTCGCTCGAGGCCGGGGCGGCTGGGTTCAGCACCGGCCGGACCGACAACCACCGTGACGCCGACGGCGGCGTCACGCCGGCGTCGGAGGCGGAGGCACGGGAGCTCGAGGGCATCGCGCGCGCCTTCGCCGGGCTCGACCACGGGGTGCTCCAGGCCGTGAGCGACTTCGACATGGCCGCGGGCAAGGAGCGCTTCGACCACGAGTACGATCTGCTCGAGGGGATGGCCCGCGCGGCGGGACGGCCGCTCAGCCTGTCGCTCCTCCAGCGCTTCGGCGACAGCGAGCAGTGGCGGCGGATCGTGGCGCGGATGGAGGCGTCGGTCGCGAGTGGGCTCACGATGCGCGCCCAGGTGGCTCCGCGGGGAATAGGCGTGATCCTGGGCTTCGAGACGACGTTCCAGCCCTTCATGGGTTTCCCCTCGTACAAGGCGGTGGCGCACCTGCCTCTGGCCGAGCGCGTCGCGCACCTCCGGCAGCCCGAGGTGAAGCGCCGGCTGCTCGAGGAGAAGAGCGAGCGCGTCGCCGGGGATGGCAGCCCGATCCCCCCGCTCGCCGATCAGCTCCTCGCGAACCTCGATTTCGTGGCGATGAGCCTGTTCCGCCTCGGCGCCAACCCCAACTACGAGCCCAAGCGGGAGGAGTCGCTCTTCGGAGAGGCGACGCGGCGCGGGCTCCGGCCCATCGAGGTCGTCTACGACGCGCTGCTCGAGGACGAGGGCCGCGCGCTGCTCTACTTCCCCGTCTACAACTACGCGGCCGGCAACCTGGACGAGGTCGGGGAGATGCTGCGCCACCCGCTCGCGCTCTTCGGCCTGGGAGACGGCGGCGCGCACGTCGGCACGATCTGCGACGCGAGCTTCCCCACGTTCCTGCTCACCCACTGGGTCCGCGACCGCGAGGCGGGGCGCCTGCCGCTCGAGCGCGCCGTCCAGATCCTCACGTCGACGCCCGCCGCGTGGATGGGGCTCGCCGATCGCGGCGAGGTCGCAGTGGGCAGGAAGGCAGACCTCAACGTCGTCGATCTCGAGCGGTTGTCCCTCCCGTCGCCTGCCCTCGTCGCGGATCTGCCGGCGGGCGGGCGTCGCCTCTTGCAGGGCGCAGAGGGGTACCGCGCGACGATCGTGAGCGGCGAGGCCGTGAGGGAGCTCGGCCGCACCACCGCGGCGCGCCCGGGGCGGCTCGTCCGGGTGGGACCCGCCGCGCGCTCGTAGTCCGATGACCGAAGCCAGACTGCCGCCCGGGCCCCGGGCCCCCAGCGTCGTCCAAGCCGCGCAGTTCGGGTCGGATCCGTACGGCTTCTTCGAGCGGTGCGCGGCTCGCTACGGGCCCACGTTCACCATGCGCCTCCCCGGGGATCCGCCCCGTGTCGTGACGAGCGAGCCGGAGCTGGTCAAGCGCGCGCTCGGCCTCACCGCGGACGAGCTCCGCTCCGACCGCCAGGGGATCCACATCAACCTGGGCCGCCAGTCGGTGCTCTTCGCCGACGGGGAGCGCCACCGGCGCCAGCGCCTCGCGATCCACCCCGTCTTGCACGGAGAAGCGCTCGCGTCGTACGCGGCGCGGCTCGGGTCGATCGCCGAGGCCGCCGTGGCGCGCTGGCCGCGCGGGGGTCGCCTCCTGCTCCTCCCGGAGCTGCAGAAGCTCACGGCCGAGGCCTTCGTCGCGACGGTCTTCGGCGCCTTCGACGGCGACAAGCGCGCCGAGCTCCTGGGTCTGGTCACGAGGTGGCTCGACGCGACCCTCTCGCCGCCGGTCTATGCGCTCTCGCTCCTCGTCACGGGCAACCGGGTGCGCCAGATGCTGGACGCGGCGGTGGCGGCGGACCTCGCCGGCGCCCTGCCGCCGACGCTCGGGCACTGGGTGCTGCGGCAGGTCGCGCGCACCAAGGCCGACCTCGTCCGCGCGCTCGTCGACGACGTGCGCGCGTGCCGCGCTCGCGGACCAGGGGACCGCACCGACGTGCTCGCGCGGCTCGTCGCCGCCCGCTACGAGGACGGCGCGCCGCTCAGCGAGGACGACGTCATCGATCAGCTCGTCACGCTCTTCGCCGGGGGCCTGGAGACGACCGCGGGGACGCTGGCGTGGTGCCTCCACCACCTCCTGCAGAGCCCCGCGGCGCTCGAGCGAGCGCGCGCCGAGGCGCTGCGCGGCCCCGAGGGAGACGGCGGCGAGCTCGACGAGGGGCGCGAGCTGCCCTTCATCGACGCCTGCATCCGCGAGGGCATGCGGCTGTCCCCGGTCGCCCCGGCGATCTCGCGGCAGCTCGCCAAGCCGCTCGCCCTCGGGCCCTGGTCCCTCCCTGCCGGGACGTACCTCTGGCCGGCCGTCTACCTCATCCACCGGCAGCCCTCGGTGTGGGCGCGGCCCGCGTCGTTCGAGCCAGAGCGGTTCCTCGGCGCCCCGCCGGCCGCCGCGGAGTACCTGCCATGGGGCGGAGGGCGGCGGCGGTGCATCGGCGCCGCGTTCTCGGCGCTCGAGATGCGGATCGTCCTCGCGCACGTGCTGAGGGGACGACGCTTCCGCCTCGTGGACCCGGAGAAGACGCGCGGCCGCATCCGCGGCATCACGATCGTGCCGGCGTCGGGCGTGCCCGCCGACGTGCTCGCCTGACGCCCTTCGGGAGACGCCGCCGACGGACGATGCTACGCCCCTCGCGTGAGCGCGCTCCTCTTCGTCATGCAGCTCGAGCTCCCCAAGGGCGCTCACGAGGCCTGGCTGGCCACCCCCCTCTCGGCGGATCGGTTCGACGACTGGTTCGAGGACGACGATTTCCTCGGCGGCTCGAGCCCGGGGCTGCACGCGACGGTCAGGGACCTGTTCGGCGCGCTCGAGCGACTCTCCGGCGAGCCCGTGACCACGTTCCTCGAGAGCGACCCCGGTAGCCGCGTCCCGGTGTACGGCTGCCTCCACGTGGACGAGGCGTCCGAGCGCTTCCGGCAGGATCTCGCGACCGCCGCGCGCGTCGCGCTCGATCACGGAGCGCGCGGCAAGGCCTACGTGCTGCCGCTCGGCCTCGAGGGCGGCTACCTCATCACGCTCGGCAAGAAGAAGAGCAAGCTCTCCGTCGTCCCGTTCGAGGAGGCGTTCGGCGACGACGACGTCGCCGACCGGATGCTCGGGATGAACGATTGGCTCGCCGCGAGGCAGGCGGACCAAGCGCTGACGCGCGCCGCGTACCGCGCCGGAGAGGCGCGGTTCTGGCTTCCAGAGGCGCCGGCGCCGGCAGAGGCGGCCGTCGCCGCGGCGCTCGCGGGCTTGGGCGAGGCGGCCGTCACGAAGGCGATCGCCGCAGCAGGCGAGCCCTCCCCTCCGCTCCGCGCGGTGAAGCGCCCCGCGAGCGCGAGCGAGCTCGCCGCGGCGCTGTCCGCCGGCGATCCGAACGCCCGCATCCAGGCACCCGGGCTGCTCGCCGCAGCCGACTTCGCCACGGCGGAGCCGCTCCTGCTCCCTCTCCTCGAGCAGGAGAGCCCGCTCCTGCGGATCGCGGCCGCGCGCGCCCTCGCGCCCACGCGCGATCCGGCGACGCTCGCCGCCGTGCTCGGCGCGGTGCGGATGGGGCGCGTGATGTCCGGGCTCCGCGGCGTGGTCGAGGGGGCGCACAAGAAGACGCTCGACGCGTTCTTGCGCTCGACCCTGGACGGGCCGCTCTTCGACCCGAGGAACTACACCGCGCTCGCTCCCACCGGCTGCGGCGCCTCCGCGGCGGAGCTCGAGGCCGCGGAGGTGCTCTCGCGCCGCGCCGAGATCGTCGCCGAGCTCGTGGCCGACCGCGAGCTGAAGGAGGCGCTCCCCATGTTCGAGCGCCTCCTCACCGACACCGACCCGCTCTCCATCCCCCTCAAGCGCCTTTCCATCCGCCCCGTGCTCGTGCTCGGCGGCAAGAAGGCCGAGAAGAAGTACGCCGAGCGGATCCAGTGGCTGAGCATGAACATGGGCCTCGCGCTGAACCAGAACGTCGCGCGCCGCGCGGAGATCCTCCGCCTCGACGCGAAGACCAGCGCGAAGGACTACGCGAAGTTCGACGAGCTGGATCTCGACCGGCTGCGGCAGCTCCTCGGGGAGGGCTTCATCGGGCTCGACGCCGCCCAGAACGACGCGCCCGCCACGGCCGACTTCCTCGCGTTCATGGAGGCGTGGCCCGAGGTGACGGCGCACGGCTACGCGATCGGGATCGGGCGGGGCGACTACCGCACCATGATCGAGGGCGTCGCGTGTGATCTGACCGAGGTCGCCGCCGAGAGACGGGAGCCTCTGCGGGCGGCCTTCGAGGAGCTCTGCGCGTCGGCGACGCAGCTCGAGGCGGAGGGCGACGCGCTCTCGGCGTGGTGGACGTAGGTCGGGGGCGGCCTGGCCGACGACGTCCCCTCACCTCTCGACGGCGGCCTGGAGCTTCGCCGCCGTCGTCCCGGCGCGCTCGCACGCAGCGTCCCAGTCGAGCGCCGTGGCGCCGAGCAGGTGCTCGCGAACCTTGTCGGGACCGACCTCGCGGAGGATCGCGGCAACCGCGAGACCCGCGCGCGGGTAGCTCTCGGCCTCCGGGAGGCGGAAGAACTCGCGGCCGAGGAGCTGCTTGATCACGGTCGGTCCGCCGAGGCGGGTCTTCCAGGCCTCGAGCGGGACGCCCCCATAGCTGCCTGCCACCCACACCGCGAGCCCTTCCCCGAAGAGCGCGGTGGCAGCCGGACCCCAGGCGTCGTGGAGCAAGAGGTGTGTCCCCTCGTGGGCGGCGAGCCGCTCGAGATCTCCGCCAGGCTTGGGGTCGGCCTTCACGACATGCAGCGCGCGGGACGACGGCACGGCGTGCCCGGCGGCGCGGCTCCCGGTGAGCTTCTCCTTCAGCTTCAGGTCCGGGTAGATGAACACGGTCATCTTGGACGGCCTCTCGACGCCGAGCTTGCGCACGGAGGTCTCGAGCCCGCGCAGGATGGCGGCGCGAAACGGCGCGTCGTCCGCGGTGGGATCGCCGCGCATGGGCCGGATGTCGATGGCAGCGCGCTCCTTCGTGCCTGCGAGCGTCGCCGGGATGACGACGCCGTGCTCGAGGTCCTCGCGCTCGAAGGACGCGCCGAAGCGCGCCGTGACCTTCCCCGAGGGGCCCGCCACCCAGTCGCCCCGGATGAAGACGCCGAAGGCGTCGCCGACGAAGATCCCCTCGTTGCCCTTCGTGACGGCGTTGATCTCCTCGACCCCCGGGGTGCCGGTGCCGGCGTAGAGGAGGAACGCCGGGTAGCCGGGCCCGTGCTCGTCCGGGGCGCGCGCGGGCACCACGGTCACGAGGGAGAGCTCGCTGGACTCCATCTTGTCGAGCCCGAGGACGAGCTGGCCTGCGCGCAGCTCGAACGGGAGCTGCGGCGCGACTTTCGCGAGGAGCGCGTTCACGTGGGGCCCCCCGTAGAGGACCGGGTTCGCCGGCCAGGCGGCGGGGCCCTTCGTCGCGTCGATGGTGGTGTCGTCCACCGCCGCCGCGGTCGGGAAGAAGAGCGAGCGGACGAGCTCGATCTGGCCACGGATGGCGCGGTCCGCGCGCTCGTCCCCGGCGGTGCCACGGATGAACGTGGGCGTCCCGCGGGTCAGGAACTCGTTCGGCGTACGCGGGGGGCGCGCGCTCGGCGACGCAGCAGACGCCGACGCCGTCGGCAGCGCCGCGGCGCCGCTCCCGACGCTCGCGGGCTCGGCGGGCGCGGCGCTCGCGGACCCCGCGCCCGACGGGCGCTCCGACGGCCCGCACGCAGAACAAGCGATCGCGGCCCAGAGCGCCACGCAGGGCAGCGGCTGCAAGCGCTCGATCATGAGCCGCTCGGTAGCATGATCCCGCGCGGCGGTCAGGGGCGCGCCGCGCCGCGGCCCTCGAGCGCTCGCGAGCGGGTCTTCAGTCCTTCGGGGCCAGGTGCGGCAGCTTCTCCCGCAGGCGCTTGTCGAGCGCGGCGAAGTCGAACCGCTCGGGCCGGCCGCTCTCGGGCAGGCAGAAGATGTCGAACGCCGCCGCCGACGCGCGGTCCGTCTTCGCCTTGTCCAGGTCGAGCCGCTTGGCGAGGTCCTTCAAGAGATCGCTCTCCTCCGTGGACTGAACGCCGTCGAGGCGCGCCATCCAGATCGCCAGCGCGTACGTGAGGAGCCGCTGCCAGTCGGACATGTCCCCTGGCACGAACCCGTCGAGCCTGCTCTCCGTGGAGAGCGCGCGCTCGACGGCGGCGAGGTCTTCCCCCGCGACGCCGCACGTCGTGGCCGCCTTGAGGAGCCCCGCCTTCTCGGAGGGGCGGATGCTGCCGTCTGCCCATCCGAGCGCGGCGAGCGCGAGGAACGCTTCTTTCGGGAGTGCGAAGGCCATGGGCACCGGAAGGTACAGCCATGCGAGCGGCGCGAGAAGCCTCCATGGTATGACGCGCCGATGTTCCGTCCGCTCCTCGCGCCGCTGGCGCTCCTGCTCGGCTGCGCGCCGGGTGCGAGCGCAGCCACGCCCGACGGGAGCCCCCCGGCGCCCGCATCGGCGGCGCCGCCGCCCGTCCCGACCGCGGCCCTCGCGGCGACCGCGACCCTCGCGCCGACGGCGTCCGCCAGCGCCGCGGCCTCCGCGCGGGCGCCGGGGAAGCCGCTCACCGGCACGCTCGGCGGTTCGCCCTTCTCGCCCGTGAGCGCCGTCACGATGGGGCGGCTCCACAAGGGCCGCGTCCTCATCGGCCTGTTCGAGGACGCGGCCGACTGCCTCCAGGCGCCGAAGCGGCGCAGCGGCGCGCGCGTCGTGATGATGCAGATCGGGTGGCGCGCGGGCGCGGTGGAGTTCGCGGCGGACCCCACGTCGGAGGGAGCGATCGTGAACCCCAAGTGGTCCCTCTACGAGCCGGGCAAGAAGGCGCAGCCCGCGGACCTGGAAGCCACCGGGACGGCGGCGTTGATCGGCCCCCTCCTCGTGCTGGATCTCGTCGCCGGCGCGGACTCGCTGAAGGGCGAGATCGCGCTCCAGGCCTGTGGGGGCCTCGCCCTGCCCGAGCCGCAAGAAGGCGAGAGCCCGCCCGCGAAGTAGGAGCGCGGCGAGTCTCCGCGATGACACCGCTCCGCGTCGGCGGTATACCCGTCGGGTCCCATGACCACGTTGCAAGCCCTGAAGGAGTACTTCGCCAAGCAGAGCGACAAGGCCCGCGATCTCGCGGAGGGCGACTCGCTGCTCGAGCGGGGCCTGCTCGACTCCATGGCGCTCGTGAAGCTCATCGCGTTCCTGGAGGAGCGGTTCGGGGTGGAGCTCTCCGACGACGAGTTCGATCCCGAGCACTTCGAGACCCTCCAGGCGATCGGTGAGCTCGTGGAGCGCAAGCAGGCGGGCGCCTCGGGCGCGAAGCCGGGCTGATCCCTCCGTGGACTTCGGCCTCACGGAGGAGCAGGAGGAGTTTCGGCGATCGGTGGTCGCGTTCGCCAAGAAGGAGCTGACGCGAGGCGCCGGGGATCCCGCGGAGGTGAGGCGGCGGGACAAAGCGGGCGAGTTCTACCGGGAGGGCTGGGAGAAGTGCGCCGAGTTCGGCCTCCTCTCGCTCCCGGTGCCGGTGGAGTACGGCGGGCTCGGCAAGGACATCGTGGACTGCACGATCGCGATGCAGGCCCTCGGGCGCGAGTGCCCGGACGCCGGGCTCCTGTTCTCGATCAGCTCGCACGTCTTCACCTGCGAGATCCCGCTCATGCTGTTCGGGACGGCCGCGCAGAAGGAGGCCTACCTGCCCCGGATGGCGCGCGGGCAGATCATCGGCTGCCACGCGATGACGGAGCCCGACGCCGGCAGCGACGCCTTCAGCGTCCGGACCACCGCGGAGAGGCGCGACGGCTCGTGGGTCCTCCGCGGCAGCAAGACGTTCACGTCGAACGCGCCCATCGCCGACCTCTTCCTCGTGTTCGCCACGACCGATCGGAAGAAGGGGTGGGCCGGGGTGACCGGGTTCCTCGTGGACCGCGACACGCCCGGCCTCTCCCTCGGCAAGCCGCTCGAGAAGATGGGCCTCAAGACGTCGCCCACCGGCGAGATCACGCTGGAGGACGTCGAGGTGCCGGCGACCGCGGTCCTCGGCAGGCCCGGGCAGGGCTCGGCGATCTTCAACGCCGAGATGGAGTGGGAGCGGAGCTGCCTCTTCGCGACGCACCTCGGCGCCATGCAGCGTCAGCTCGACACCTGCGTCCGCTACGCCCAGACGCGCACCCAGTTCGGCAAGCCCATCGGGAGCTTCCAGGCGGTGTCGCACAAGCTCGCGGACATGAGAGTGCGGATCGAGCTCGCGGAGCTGGCCCTCTACAAGGTGGCGTGGCTGAAGCGCCGCGGGCAGCGGGCCTCGATGGAGAGCGCGATCTCCAAGCTCTTCGTGAGCGAGGCGTTCGTCCAGAGCAGCCTGGACGCGGTGCAGATCCACGGCGGGTACGGCTTCATGACGGAGTACGACGTCGAGCGAGATCTCCGAGACGCCGTCGGAGGTAAGCTCTACTCCGGCACGAGCGAGATCCAACGCAACATCATCGCGAGCCTCCTGGGACTGTGAGCCACTTCCTCGTCCACCAGCTCCTCACCGCGTCGGCCAGCGGCACCCCGGACGCCCTCGCCGTCGTCGACCCCAAGACGTCGCTCACCTACGCCGAGCTCGAGCGCGAGAGCCTGCGGACGACCACGGCGCTCGCCGACCTCGGCGTTCGTCCGGGGGACCTCGTCGGGATCTCGCTGGAGAAGACCGCCGCAGCCGTCGCCTGCGTCTACGGAATCCTCCGCCGCGGCGCGGCGTACGTGCCGATCGATCCCGCCATGCCGAGGGAGCGTGTCGCGCGGATCCTCCGGCACACCGAGATGCGCACGGTCATCACGTCCGCGGACAAGCTCGCGTCGTTCGCGGAGGCGAGGGCCGACGCGCCGCTCCTCTCGCGCGCCCTGGTCGCGTCCGGGGAGCAGCGCGGCGCCGCGACGGAGGGCCTGCACGTCGCGGAGCTCGGCGGCTTCGAGCCCGATGCGCGCGCCTCCCGGGACGTCACCGAGGGCTACCTCGCGTACGTGCTGCACACGTCCGGGTCGACCGGTCAGCCCAAGGGCGTCGCCATCACGCACCGGAACTGCCTGGCGTTCGTGGAGCCCGCCGCGGCGCGGTTCGACATCGGCCCCGCGGATCGGCTCGCGTGCCAGGCCCCGCTGCACTTCGATCTCTCGGTGTTCGATCTCTACTGCGCGGCGCTGAAGGGCGCGGGGGTGGTGATCTTCCCCGAGTACTTCTCGGCGTTCCCGAAGAAGATGGCCCAGGCGATCGGCGCCCACGGGATCACCGTGTGGAACTCCGTCGTGAGCGCGCTGGCGCTGCTCGTGGACAAGGGCCGCCTCGGCGAGCATGCCCGGGACACGCTGCGGGCGGTGATCTTCTCGGGCGAGCGGATGCCGATCCCGCTGCTCGGGCGGCTCCGCGAGCTGCTCCCGCACGCGCGCCTCTACAACGTCTACGGACAGACGGAGGCGAACTCCTCGCTGGTCCACGAGATCCGGGAGGTCCCCAGCGATCCGCGCGCCGCGCTCCCGCTCGGCGAGCCCCTGCCCAACTTCGAGGTGTTCCTGCTCGCCGAGGACGGCGAGGCGCTCGAGGGCCTCGGCGCCACGGGGGAGCTCTGCGTGCGCGCGGCGACCGTCGCCTCGGGCGCGTACTACCGGGACGAGGAGCGCTCGCGGATGAAGTTCGTGGCGGATCCCGTCTCACGCGGCTCGGGCATGCGCGTGTACCGGACGGGCGACCTCGTCGAGCGCAGCATGACGGGCGACCTCTACTTCGTCGGGAGGCGCGACGACATGGTCAAGACGCGGGGGTTCCGGGTGGAGCTCGGCGAGGTGGAGGTGGCGCTCGAGCAGATCGCGGGCGTCGAGGAGGTGGCGGTCGTGGCGATCCCGGATCCTTCCGTCGGATACGAGCTCAGAGCGTTCCTCCGGCTCGCCGAGGGCGCCGCCCTCACCCCCGCGGCGCTCACCGCTTCGCTCTCCGATCGCGTCCCCTCGTACATGATCCCGGCGAAGATGGAGATCGTGTCCGAGCTCCCGCGCACGTCCACGGGCAAGATCGACAAGAGAGCCCTGGCCGCGGTCGGCGAGTCGGGCGCGTGAGCAAGATCGGCATCCGTCCGATGGTCAGCGAGGACCGCGCGGCCTTCGTGGAGCTGACCGCGCTGCGACCGGGCTTCGACCGGGCCCGCGCCGAGCGCCGCACGGACGTGATCTGGCACATCGCCTTCCAGAACCCTACCTCGGACGGCGGGCCCACCTACTTCGTCGCGACCGACGGGGCGCGCCTCCTGTGTCACATGGGGCGAATCCCCACGTGGTTCTTCGTGGAGGGCCGGCGGCACCTCGCGAGCTTCGCGCATGACCTCTTCGCTCACCCGGAGCTCCAGTCGAACGGCACCGGGTTCTTCACGACGATGAAGCTCTACAAGTGCGTCGAGGACGCCTGCCCGAGCTTCTGCGGGCTCCTCTGGACGAACGAGATCAACGTGAAGCTGCAGCAGGCGCGCAAGTACGATCAGCTCTGGGTCCAGCGCCGAGTGCGCCCGCTCGGCGCCGACCGGGAGATCGACGCCCACCTCGCGCCGCTCCCCGGCGCGCTTCGCGGGGCGCTCCGGCGGACGACGCGGGCCGCCGTCCGCGTCGCCGACCGTGCGCTCCGGAGCGTCCGCCGGGCGGAGAGGACCGAGCGGGTGCTCGAGGCGGACGAGCGCTTCGACGCCCTCGCGGACGTCGCTGGCCCGCGCCTCGGGACCGCGCCCATCAAGGACCGGGCGTACGTCCGCTGGAAGTACTTCGCGTGGCCGTACCTCCGCACCGCCGTCTACGTCGTGCCGGACGGCAAGGATCGCATCCGAGGGTTCGTCGTGCTCCGGGAGCCCGACTCCGAGGCCGAGGCGGGGCGGATCCTGGATCTCGTCGCCGACCCGGACGACGGAGGGGCCCTCGCGTCCCTCATCGCGCGCGCCATCGCGCACTACCACGCGGTGCGAGCCCCGCGCGTCGAGTGCGTCGCGACGTTCCCGCCCATGGTGCGCGCCCTCGAGGAGTTCTTCTTCGTCGAGCGGCCGCCCCGCATGCCGCTCTTCTTCCTCAACGGTCACAAGTACGAAAACCCCTCGCACCTCCGGTCGGTCGAGACCTGGAGCCACGCGTTCGGAGACTCCGAGGGCGGCGAGGTCCCGTGACCCGGAGTGCGTATCGGGCGACGCTGCTCGTCGTCCTTCTGGCGCTCGTCGCGCCCGTCTGGCTGGTGGAGATCCCGCCGCTGTCGGACTTCGTCAACCACCTGGCGCGCGCCCACGTGCTCGGTCACCTGGGCGACTCGCCGACGTACCGTGACGCGTACGCGGCGGCGTGGGGCCCCTACCCGAACCTGGCCTTCGACTTGTTCGCGGTCCCGCTCGGCCGGGCCGTGCCGATCGCGCTCGTGGGCAAGCTCTTCCTCTCCGCCACGGTGGTGATCTGGTGCGCCGGGTGCGTGGCGCTCGGCCGCGCCGTGACCGGACGCGACTCCTCGCGAGCGCTCGTCGCCTGCTTCTTCGTCACCTGCGAGCCCTTCCTCCTCGGGTACGCGAACTTCACCCTCGGGACGGGCGTCGCGCTCTTCGCGATCGCCGGGGCGATCCGCGCACGGGATCGCGCTGGGCTCGCGGGCCTCGGGCTCCCCGCCGCCTTGTCGCTCGTGGCCGCGGTGACGCACGCGGCCGCGATCGTGACGCTGGGCCTGGCCGCAGCGGGCTTCGCGCTCGCGAGCGTCGTCGCCCGGCGGCCGCTCGGACGCGCGGCGCGGGATCTGGCGATCGTGACGCCCGGGGGCGTCTACTTCCTCCTGTGGCTGGCGACCCAGGCCGACCACGGGAAGGACCGCGCGTGGAGCTCGGTCGGCACGTCGCTGCGGGCGCTCCTCACGAGCATCCTGCCCTCGTACGCGCCGACCCTCGATCTCGTCATCCTTTCTTGCCTCGCCGCGGCCGCCGCCAGCGCGCTCTGGCTGGCGCGACCGATCCGGGTCGACCGCCCGCTCCTGCTCGCAGCGGGGCTCTGCGCCGCGGCCGTGTTCGCGGCCCCCGCGGACTTCGCGGGGAGCTACGAGGCGAACGGGCGCTACGCCCTCGGAGCTTGGACGCTCGGGCTCTTCGCGGTGGTCTCCGGGCCCCGGGTGGATCGGCGCGTGATCGCCGCCCTCGGTCTCTCGCTCGCCACGCTCTTCGCGAGGCAGGCGCTCGTCGGCCGAGCGTGGTGGACCCTCGGCGCGGAGCTCGTGCGCGACCGTGAGCTCATGCTCCTCCTACCGGAGCGATCCACCCTTGCCAACGTGAGCTTCCTGGACGGCAGGGCTCCGCGATCGACGCGGCTGCGCGAGCTCGCGCTGCTACACGCGCCGGCGCTCGCGGTCCTCGACCGCTCCGCGACGCTACCAACCCTCTACGCAATCCCCGGGGTGCAGCCGCTCACGCACCGCCGCGCGCTCTACGACGTGCACCGGTTCAGGGCCGGGGACGTGGAGGGCCCCGACGTCGCGCGGCTGCGCGCGGAGATGTCCGCGATCTGGCTCTGCCGAGCGCCCGAGGGCTTCGAGGCGCGCCTCGGCCCGGGTTGGTCCCGCCTCGGCGAGGTGGGTGCGTGCACGCTCCTCGCCAAGCCCCCACCACCTTGACCCGGAGCGCGTGGCTCAGCTCGCGCGGGCCTCGGGGTCCTCTCGGTCGGAGTCGGGCGCCGACGCGTGACCGGGAGGGAGCTGTACGCGGAAGGTGGTCCCGCGCCCGACCTCGCTCTCCACGGTCAGCTCACCGCCCATCGCGCGGACGATGTCACGGCAGATGGCGAGGCCGAGCCCGGTGCCCTCCCCGGGCGGCTTCGTCGTGAAGAACCGCTCGAAGATCCGAGGGAGTACGTCGGGCGGGATCCCCGGGCCGTCATCGGCGACCTCGATGAGGACGAGATCCCCGGGCTCCCACGCGGCGCGGACCGTCACGACGTGCTCGTCGGCGTGCCCGTCGGGGAGCGCCTGCGAAGCGTTCACGAGCAGGTTGATGAGCACCTGTCCGAGCCGCGCCGCGTTCCCGCGGACGGGGGGGACGATGCCGACGTCGGTGACGACCCGCGCGCGGTACCGGAGCTCGTTGTGCGTGATGCGGATGGCCGCGTCGATGACGCGGTCGATCTTGACCCGCTCGTTCTCGTCGGTCGGCGGCCGAGAGAGAGCGTCGAGGTCGTCGATGATCCGCTTGATGCGGGCGCACCCGTCGATGGAGTCCGCGATCATGGGAGCGAGTGACGCGACGTTCGGCTCGGGCGCCGAGAGCTCGTGCTGGGCGAGCTGCAGGTTCGTCTGCACGTACGCGAGCGGGCTCCGAAGCTCGTGCGAGGTGCCCGCGGCCAAGGTCCCGAGGACCTCGACGCGCTCCGCCATCGCCATGCGCTCCTCGAGCTGACGGTCCTTGCTGCGGTCGGTGACCACGAGCACGCCCACCCCGTCCGCGCCCATCCCGCCGTCCTTCACCGCCACGGGGAACGTCGTCCCGCCCGCGCCCAGAGCGACGCAGTCGGCGGAGGCCGCGTCGCCCGAGAGGAGAGCGCGCAGGTGAGCCGCCGAGGCCTGCTCGAAGAGGCCCTCGATCTCTCGACCGAGGAGACCGTCCGGCTCGTACCCCCAGGCGTCGACCATCGGGCCCCGGACCTCCACGACCCGGCCCCCCGAGACGAAGAGCACGGCGTCCCCCACCGCGGCCGCGAGGTGCAGGAAGCGCACCTCGCTCGCGCGGGCGTGCTCCTCCGCCGCGCGGGTCCGGATGGCCGAGCGCGAGAGGCGCTCCTCGGTGCGCTCGACGACCCGCGAGAGCTCGACGAGACCCACGTGAGACCGGCGCACGTCCAGGTGGCCGAGCGCCAGGACGAGCGCGGTGAGCGGGTACTCGAAGAGGTGCACCGTCGGCAGGGGCAGGAGCAGGAGCAAGGTGTCGTTGAGCGCCGCGAGCCCCGTGAGCGCCGCGAGCCCGAGGACCAACCTGCGCCGAGACCAGGGGCGCCGCTCCACCCGCGCGAGCGCGCGGATGCACCGCGCGCTCACGGCCGCCGACCACGCCAGGAAAATCCACGCGAGGGCCGGGACCGTGACGATCGGGTAGCGGTGCCCGAAGAGATCGGCGTGAGGGAACGCGTCGCGCTCGGGAGGCAGCGGCCAGAGGCCGATGACCACGGCGAGCACGACGCTGCCAGCGACGAACGCCCGGCCACGCCGATCCAGCGGTCCGTCGTCGAACGTCTTGTCGAGCGTCCCCACGAACGCGCCGCCGAGGAGCGCGCCCGCCACGAGCTGGACGCGAAGCCCGAGCAAGACACCCTCGTGGTCCGAGCTGGTCCGCCAGAGCAGCCTCCCCACGACCAAGGCGATGGCCACGATGCAAAGCCAGGCGGACCATCGCCGGAACGATCCCGTGAGCTTGGGCACCGAGAGGTGCTGAACGGCGGCGTGGACGAGCGCGCCGATCATGACCAGCAGGGTCGCGGTGCTCCACCACACGAGACCAATCAAGCGAGACCTCCGTGAACGGTCGCGGAACCCCCCATCGTACTTCGTGACCGCGGCCGCCCCAAGAACGTCGGAGGGGGGGTGCGAACCGGGCTCGCTTCTAGCCCTGCGCCGCCGCCGCGGCAGGCGCCGCGACCGCGGCGTCCAGGATCTCGGGGGCCCAGCCGAGCTCGTCGAACCAACGGCCGCCCACCTGGCGGTTGACCGGCATGGCCTGGTTGGCGACGCCGTGGAAGAGCACCAGGTCGTTGCGTCGGAGGATCTCGTCACCGAGCTCCTCGAGCGCGCGCGCGCGCTCCTTCGGGTCGGCCAGCGAGTCCGCCGCGTGCACCGTCGCGACGAACGACAGCGCGTCGTCGATGCGCTCGTTGTACCGCCGCACCGCAGACCCGGGCAGGGCGCCGTGCGCCGCTTTTGCCTCCATCAGGCGGCGGATGGCGCGGTACCCCGTCTCCACCAGCTTCTCCCGAGAGAGCCAGCGCGTCTCGTAGTTCATGCGGTTGATGATCGACGCGCGCTCCATCCCGCGGCGGTGCTCCTCCGCCGTGCGGAAGAACACGCGGAAGCCGTGCTCCTCTGGCGACTCGAAGATGTTCGACGCCGGATCGAGGAAGGGCACCATCGGGCACACCATGGGGTTGACGTTCTGCCCTTTGAACTTCACGAGGAGCCGCTCGCAGTAGTCCACGGTGTCGAGCGCGCTCTCCGGGGTCTGCTCGGGCATCCCGACGAAGTACCACACGTCCACGGAGTGGATGCCGGCGTCGAGCGCGCGGGAGATCCAGGCCTCCATTTCGTCGTTCGTGTAGACACCCCGCCCCGAGAGCTTCGCGATGTGGGGGTCGTGGCTCTCCGGGGAGAGCGTGATCGAGACCCGCTTGTTGGCCTTGGCCATGCGGTGGAGGACGGCGTCCGGCGTCAGGTGGAACTGCTCGAAGCTCACCGACTTGAGGGGCGTGTCCGCGATCTGGTCGAGGAAGCGTAGGAGCCCCTCCTTGCTCTCGTTGTACGAGCCGACGGAGTAGAAGTGGTAGCCCTCCACGCCGGAGAGCCGGCGCATGCTCTCGAACTCGTAGCGGACCTCCGCGTCGGGCTTGCGAGCCATTGCCTTCTTGCGGCCGAAGATGCGCCGGAAGGCGTCCCGTGAGCCGCCACACCAGGGGCAGTTGTAGGCGCACCCCGCGTTCTGCGTGGAGAGGAACTCTCGAATGGGCAGCCCCTTCGACTTCGGCGCCGCCGGCTGCTCGGACCAGTCGATGCCGCACGCGAAGGTGTCGGGCAGGTAGGTGAGGCCCGTCGTGGCGACGGATCCGTCTGCGCGCTTGAAGTGGAGGTTCGGGATCCCTTCGAGCGACGCGCCGGCCTTGAGGCGCGTCATCAACGCGGCCATCGGCTCGTGGGTGTCGTATCCGGATACCACGACGTCGATGAACGGGTAGCGGATCAGCTCCTCGGCGTAGTACGTCGCCGAGATCCCTCCGAGGAGGACCGTCACGTCGGGCCGGAGCTGCTTCAGGCGGCGGGCGACCTCGAGCGCCCCTTGCACGTGGATCATCCAATGCAAGTCGATGCCCACCACGGGGGCTTCGAGGGCGCCGAGCACGGCCTCGGCCGGGAGGTGCGGATAGCGCACGAAGAGCGAGGCGAGGTTCAGGATCCGGACGTCGTGGCCGCGGTCCCCGAGGTGCCGCTGGAGCGTCTTGAACCCGACAGGAAAGTACTCGTAGAGGGGCGTGATGGGCACGTCGCCGCTCGTCCCGAGGAACGGGAAGTACACGTCGCGCCGTCCGCGGAACTCGAAGAACGCCGGCGCGTGGAGGAGCAGCAGGTCGGCGCGCAGCGGCGGGAGAGAGGGGGGAGGCATCAGGGGCACACGAAGACGGGGTCGGCGCCGTCCGCGCCGGGCGCGGAGCCCACCTGGGCGTCCGCGCTGAGCCCGCAGTCCTCCGCCACCGTCGTGGCACGACCCACCATGACGGCGTCGAACGAGTAGCGGAGCTGCGCGCTCGAGCCGCAGCCGAGGGTGGCAGGATCGAAGGGCGAGACGAACGCCTGCGCGTAGTACGCGACGTCGTCGATCGCTCCCTCGTACGGGAAGATGCCGGAGACGGAGCGCCCGACGGTGAAGACGCTGGGCGGATCGATGACGACCCCGTCCTGCGTGCACCCTTGCGTGGCGGCGAGCTGACCGTCGACGAAGACGCGGGCGTCAGGCGCCTGCCAGCTGCCCAGGATGTGGCCCCACGAGCCCGGCGCGATCGCCGCGGGCCCCTCCGCGATGCACGTGCCCCCGCTGGTGAAGATGATGACCCGCGCCATGAGCTGCCCTGCGTTGTTCGTGAGCGCTAGGTAGTAGCCATTGTTGAAGCCGTCGGCGTGGCGCCCCGCGACGAAGGCCGTCTCTCCGGGGCCCAGGTCCCCCGGGTTCACGAAGGCCCCGAGCGAGAAGCCGTCGACGAGGCCAAGCTCCGCCCCCACCGTCGCGAAGAGCCCATCGTCCGCCCCGTCGAACGTGGCGTAGCAGCCGCCGGCGCCGCTCGTGACGGTGGACCCGGTCATGGCCGACGCCGTGCTCGCGGTGTTCGCCGTCGACATGGTCGAGGACATGGTGGCGGTGCTCTGGCTGCTCCCGGTGGACTGGCTCCCGGTGGTGGCGCCAGCGCCTTCTCCGGTCGAGGCCGTGCCTCCGCTGCTCGCCGCGTCGTCGCCGCACGCCGGCAAGAAGAGCGCCCAGGCGGCGCCGAGGAACGGTGAGGCGAGGAGAGAGAGGGCGCGACGCGTCACGGATCGAACGTCGCACGGGCTCGTTCCCCTGACAACGACGTCCGGCCGACCGCGCCGAGGCACCGCCACGCGACGAGGGCATAGAGCAGCGCCTCCGAGAGGCGGAGCGGCCACGGGACCGGACCCAGAGCGCCCGCGACGCCCGCCGCGGCGCGGGCGATCAGCGCGGCGGCGATCAGCGCGTCGATCAGCCGAGACCGCGCCGGCGACGCCGCGCCCGACGCGAGCGCGAGGGCGCCCATCGCCGCAACCGTCGCCACGTCGGCGGCGAGCCATGCGGCCTTCGCGCCGAGCACGCGCGTCACGGCCGCCCCGGGGGCGACGCGTGAGAGCGCGAGATCTCCGAGCACGACGACGCCGACGATCGAGAGGCTCAGCGCGGCGACCAGGAAGAGCCGCCGCTCCCTCACGGCGCGCGCGCCGAGGAACGCGAGCCAGGCGCCGAGAGTCGCCGGCGGGTCACAGGCCGCGAAGAGGTAGTAGAGCCCGGGGACGGGGCGCACCCGCGCGTCGACGACCTGTCCCACCAGCACGAGGGCGACGACGGTGAACGTCGCGGCGAGCAGGAGCAGGCCGGCCCGACGCATCGGGTCACGCGCCGGCCGGAGGACCGAGGACCACCTCGTGGCGGATCGTGACCGTGGGCTCGAGCATCCGGGTCACCGAGCAGTACTTCTCCATCGACAGGGCCACGGCGCGCCTCGCCTTGTTCTCCGCGACGGGCCCCTGGACGAAGAAGCGGACGAGGATCTCGGTGAACACGGCGGGCACCGCGTCCGCCCGGGCGCCCTGGACCGACACCGACAGGCCCTCGAGCGGCTCGCGCTGCTGGCGCAGGATCTTGACCACGTCCACGGAGCTGCACGCCGCGAGGGAGGCCAGCAGCGTCTCCATCGGGCGGAGCGCCGCGCCCGTGCCCCCGAGATCCGCCGGCCCTTCCATCTCGAGCGTGGCTCCGGACGGGCTCCGCGCGGTGAAGCCGCACGCGTCGTGGAGCGTGACGGTCACGTTCACGGCGCACCTCCGGGCGGCGCGTCGAAGAGGTCGCTCGAGAGGTAGCGATCCCCCCGGTCGCAGATGATGACGACGACCACCCCGCGCTCGAGCTCGCCCGCGACGCGGAGGGCCGCCACGACCGCGCCACCGCTCGAGACCCCGCCGAACACCCCCTCCACCCGCGCGAGGCGGCGGGCCATCTCCTCGGCGTCCGCCTGCGTCACGTCCACGACGCGATCCACCCGCTCGGGCTCGAAGATCTTGGGGAGGTACTCGACGGGCCAGCGGCGTATCCCCGGAATGCGCGAGCCGTCGGTCGGCTGCACGCCCACGATCGTGACCGCGGGGCTCCTCTCCTTCAGGAACCGAGACGTGCCCATGATGGTCCCGGTGGTCCCCATGGACGACACGAAGTGGGTCACCGCTCCGCCCGTGTCGCGCCAGATCTCCGGGCCGGTGCCGCGGTAGTGGGCCTGCCAGTTGTCGGGGTTCGAGAACTGGTCGAGCATGATGCCGGCCCCGCGGGCGACCTCGGCGCGCGCGTGATCGATCGCCCCCTCCATCCCGGCGCCGTCCGGCGTGAGGGTGACCGTCGCGCCGAACGCACGCATCGTCGCGACGCGCTCCGCCGTGGATCCCGCGGGCATCACGAGCTCGATCTCGTAGCCCTTCGCGCAGGCGATCATCGCGAGGGCGATGCCGGTGTTCCCGCTCGTGGGCTCGATGATCCGCACGCCCTGTCGCAGCTCCCCGCGCCGCTCGGCGCCCTCGATCATGGAGAGGGCCGGGCGGTCCTTCACGCTGCCCCCCGGGTTGTGCCCCTCGAGCTTCGCGAGGACGCGCACACCGGCGCGCGGGGAGAGCCGAGTCAGCTCGACCATGGGCGTGTTGCCGATGAGGTTCGTGAGGCGCACACCCCGACCTACCATGGCCAAGTCCGCTCCCCTAGACGCCGGTCGGGACGCTCCGCTTTTTCGGCTACGCTGGGCGGACGGCTCCACGGCGGAGCTCGCGCGGAGGTCTCTCGTGGACGAAACGGCTGGCACGGGCGCGCCTCGACGCGCGTGGGCCTCGACCGCGGCGCTGCTCGTCTGCTGCGCCACGGCCTGCGGCGACTCCGACGCGGCGGGCGTGGGCGCCTCCGCCTCCGGCGGAGCCGGACCGACGAGCGGCGCCGGGACCGCCACGACCATGTCGACCGGCACCGACACGACGTCATCCTCCACCGGCGCGGGGGGTGGCGTGGAGCCCCCGCCGCCGGCGTGCGCCCCCGCGGTGGGCGGCGGCGCGGCGTCCACGGCGCAGCCGGAGCTCGTCCTCTCGCTCGGCGACCAATGGCACGAGGCCTGGCTCGGATCGCCTGCGGTCGCAGACCTCGACGGCGACGGGGCGGTGGAGATCGTCGCGGCGCGCCACGGACGGCTGCTCGTGTGGCGCGCCGACGGTTCGATCCTGTGGCAGGCGGACCTCGAGGGCCGCTGCTGGTCTTCGCCAGTCGTCGCCGACATCCGGACCGACCTGCCCGGACTCGAGGTCGCGCAGGCGTCGGCCGACAAGATCTACCTGTTCGGCGCCGACGGCGCGCCGGTCTCGGGGTTCCCCTACGCCTGGCGGGGCGAGCTCCGGAGCCTCGCGGGGGGAGACGTCGACGGGGACGGCGAGCTCGAGCTCGTGAGCGTGACGACCCAGAACCTCCAGGCCAACGGGCAGACGGACATCTTGATCGCGGTGAATCCCGACGGCTCGACGGTCCAAGGGTTCCCGCCCAACACGTCGGGGGCGAGCGGCTGCGACGACGCCTGCTACGTCTACAACGGCTACGATCAGAACGTCGCGATCGGCGACGTCGACGGGGACGGCGTCTCGGACATCTTCGCGACGCAGGACAACGCCTACAACTCGCTCCACCGCGGCACGGGCTTCGCGTTCGACTGCGCGCCCGGCTTCACCAACAAGACGAAGTTCTTGGGCGTGCGCGGCCTGCACGACTTCGCAGAGGCCCAGCAGGGCTACGCGAACGACGAGGACACGGCCCTTCAGGCACACCACACGAACACGGCGCCCGCGCTGGCCGACGTGGACGGCGATGGGGTCGCGGAGCTCGTGTACGCCGCGTCGGTCCAGAACGCCGCGCAGACCGAGCGCGAGCTCGGCGTCGCGCTGTGGGTGCTCGAGAACGACGGCACGCGGCCCGCGGCGTGGGCGACGCCGCTGCACTTCACCGAGTTCCTGAGCGGCCTCTGGGACTACGGCAACAACGTCGTCGCGATCACGAACCAAGTGAGCGTGGCGGAGGTGGATCCGACGCGGGCGGGGCCCGAGATGTACCTCGCGGGGTTCGACGGGAAGATCCACGCAGTGGACTCGCAGAAGAACGTGATCTGGAGCTTCACGTACACCACGGACCCGGAGGTCGCGACGGGCGGGGTGATCATCGCCGACCTCTCCGGCGACGGGGTGCCGGAGATCGTCTTCACGACGTACTCGAACCTCCCGGACGCCTCGGCGCTGTTCATCCTCGACGCGGGCGGCAACCTCCAGCACGAGGTCCCGCTGCCGGGTCGCGGCGCCATGCCCGTCCCGACGGTGGCCGACGCGGACGGCGACGCGGTGTTGGACGTGGTCGTCAGCCTGAAGGACGAGAGCTCCGGCGCGCAGGTGCTCGTCTTCCGGGTCCCTGGCGCGTCGGACAACTGCGTCCTCTGGGGGACGGGGCGCGGGAACTACCTGCGGAACGGGTACCTGCCCCCCCCCTGAGACGCCGGAGATCGCCGGGGCGGAAGGTCCGGCGCGAAACCAGCGTACGCTGAGTGCGCCGCGCCACGCTGCGGCGAGCTCCGGAGCGAGCGTCATGATGGGCCCCTCTCCTCCCCCACCCCACGGATCTTCGTCGAACGCTTCGCAGCACGGGGCCGAGGGCGTCACCGCCCCGCGCGGCAGCACGGCGGCGCCGCCGTCCCGCGCCGTCCCGCTCCTCGCCGCGCTGGTGGCGGTCGTCGGGTTGATCGCCTTGACGAGCGCGGTGCTCGCGTACCGCTTCGTGCAGGACCGGACGGCGACGGAGACGAAGACGAAGACGAAGACGAAGACGAAGACGAGCGCCGACGCGTCGCCGCCGGGGCGCCCGCCGGGCTGGCGCGCGCCGGTGGCAGCGAGCCCGTGCGAGCGGGATCTCCAGGCCACCGCGGACACGCTCACGCGGCTCCTCGGGAAGGACGCGCGCTTCCACTCGGTCCACTTGATGCCGACGATGGCCATCGTGGTGGTGAACCGGCCCGCTGAGCCAGGCGTGCTGGCGTTCTACAACTACGATTTCGACGCGCAGGACGTGACCCGCGTCACGGGGTCGGAGCTCACCCCGGGCGTCGCCTTCTACGACCTGGGCGCCGTCTCCTGGATCGCGGTGGGGAGGTTCTGCTCGGAGGCCGACGCAAAGTACCGGGCCCTCGCGGGAGGACCGGGGGAAGCGAAGAGCCTGATGGTGACGGCGCGTGAGCGCGACCAGCCGCCCGACGTCGTCATCAACGTGGAGTCACCGAAGCTGCAGAAGGCGTTCTGCTGGAAGCTGAACGGTCAGTCTCGCGACTGCTGATCGTCGGGCAGGTCGAACTCGCTGACCTGAAAGTCGTCCGACGAGCTCAGCGTGACCCGGTAGCGGCGCTGGCTGAGGCGCATCACCATGAAGGCGACGGTGCCATCGAGCTCCGCCGCCCCCATGTAGCGCTCCGCCGCCCCCGTCACCCCGGCTCGGAGGCCGCGCGTCAGCCGGAAGCGATCCATGCCGAAGCAGGGGACCGGGCGCGGCGGGAGGAACGTGCGCTCGCGCACCTGGTAGATGACGACCTGACACCCCGCGCCGTCCACGAGGTGCGCGTAGCCGAGGCCGCCCTCCATCAGGCCCACGGTGAGGTACTCTGCGTCCGGGCCGTGCTCCTCGATCAGCGCCTCGAAGAGGGCCCCGAGCGAGCGGAGGTCGACGCCAGACTCGAAGGCCGTAGGGCTCGTTCGCTCCGCGGGGGCGCGGGCGCCGAGGACGATCCCGACCGCGGTCCCGCCAGCGACCGCCGCCAAGCCGATGGCCGCGACCGCGATCGCCCAGACACGCCTGGTGCGACCGCGGATCGTAGGCGGCTGCGGCTCGGCGACCCCGAGCGCCAGGGGCGCGTGCCCCCTCTGTGCGCTCGCCGACGGAGACGCCCCGCGAAAACCGCCCGGCCCGGCGCCGAGGGGTCGAGCGATCACCTGCGTCGCTCCGGCCCAGCCGGTCAGCGCGCTCGCCCACGCATCCCGCATGGAGCGCGCGTCGGGGTAGCGATCCTCGGGGCGGAAGGAGAGCGCCTTGTCGAGCACGGCCGCGACCCGCGGATCGAGCGACGGCAGTACCGAGAGGGTCGGCGCGACTTGCCGAGTCGCCGCGGCGACGATCACCTCGGCGCCCGTCTCCCCCTCGTGGACGGCGCGACCGGTGAGGAGGGCGCGCGCGGTGGCGGCGACGGCGAACAGATCGCTCCGCTCGCCCACGTCCGCTACCCGCCCGAGCGCCTGCTCGGGCGACAGGAACGCGGGTGTGCCGAGGGGGATGCCAGGCCGTGTCAGACCCGGCTGATCGTCACCGCCGAGTGACGCGAGACCCAGATCGATGATGCGCACCACGCCGTCGTCCCCGATGAGGATGTTGTCGGGCTTGAGGTCGCGGTGCACGACGCCCACGGCGTGGGCGGCGGCGAGGGCGTCGAGGACGGCGTCGACGATGGGCGCGACCTCGGCGAGCGAGCCCCGCGTGCCGGGCGGGAACCGCTGTTGGAGGTTCCTGCCCTGGACGAGGTCCATGACGAGGAAGGCGTGGCCTCGGTGCTCGCCGTCAGCGAACACGCTGACCGCGCCGGGGTGCCGGAGGCGGTTGGCGGCGCGGCCCTCCCGTCGGAACCGCGCGCGCCGGTCGGGATCGGAGCGCTCCGCGAGGAGGAACTTCACCGCGGCGCGGAGACCGGTGCGCGTGTGCGTCGCGGAGAACACCATCCCCATGCCGCCTCGACCGATCTCGGCGTCGAGCCGCCAAGCTTCGCCGATGATCTCGCCTGGCTGGGGGCGCACGGCGCATCTTCACAAGGGAGGCGCCCGAACGCCACCGTCCGCTGCACTTGCGTGCGTCGAGGGTCAGTCGAGGAGCGCGAGGAGGTCCTCCCGCGTGATGCCCGCCCCCGCGCCGGCTCCTTGCCCGACGGCGGCGTCCGCGAGGCGTCGCTTGCGGTCCTGGAGCTCGAGGATCTTCTCCTCCACGGTGTCCTTCGCCACCAGGCGAAACACCATGACGGGCTTGTCCTGCCCGATGCGGTGCGCGCGGTCCGCGGCCTGCTCCTCCACCGCCGGGTTCCACCAGGGGTCGAGCAAGAAGACGTGGTCGGCCGCGGTGAGGTTCAGCCCCACGCCCCCGGCCTTGAGCGACAGCAGCAGGACGGGCGGCCCGGAGGGCGCTTGGAACGCGCGCGTCACGGCCTCACGATCGCGCGTGGAGCCGTCGAGCCGCAGGTGGGCGAGGCCCGCAGCGTCGAGGTGTGGCTCCACTCGGTCGAGGAGCGACGTCCACTGAGAGAAGACGAGGGCGCGGTGGCCGTCGGCAGCGAGCTCCTCGAGCGCAGCGACGAGGCGCTCGACCTTGGCGCTCGTGTCCGCAGTCTGGCCCGGCAAGAGCGCGGCGTGGCACGACGCCTGCCTCAGCCGCAGGAGCGCCTCGAGCGCCAAGAGGACGCTCCCGCCTTCTCGGATCCGGTCGATCACGTCTTGGCGCGTCGCGAGCCGCACCGCGTCGTAGAGCGCCCGCTCGCGCTCGGAGAGCTCGCAGTAGAGGACCGCCTCCGTCCGCGGGGGCAGGTCGCGCAGCACCTCCCTCTTGGTGCGGCGCAGGACGAAGGGCCGCGTCCGCGCGCGAAGCCGGGCGAGGGCCGCCGCGTCACCGCGCTCGATCGGCTCGGCGTAGCGCTGGGCGAAGTCGCGGCGCCCGCCGAGGAGCCCGGGGGCAGCGAAGCGGAGCAGGCTCCAGAGCTCGTCCAAGCGGTTCTCCACCGGCGTGCCGCTGAGACAGAGCTTGAGCGGAGCGCGCAGGCCGAAGGCCGCCTGCGCGACTTGGCTGTCGGGGTTCTTGATCGCCTGCGCTTCGTCGAGGACGATCGACTCCCACTCGGCCTCCGCGAGGCGCTCCGCGTCGAGCCGCAGCACGGCGTACGTCGCGAGCGTGACGTCGGCGGTCGGGTCGAGCGCGCGCCCCTGCCCCTCGTAGCGCGCGACGCGCAGGCCCGGCCGGAACCGCGCGATCTCGCTGGCCCAGTTGTGCACGACGCTCCGCGGGCAAACCACGAGCGTCCGGCCGCGGAGCACCGCGAGCACCTGGACCGTCTTGCCGAGCCCCATGTCATCGGCGAGCACGCCCCCGCCGAGAGCCGACTGACGGAGGAACCCGATCCACCCGGCCCCCGCGCGCTGGTAAGGCCGCAGCTCGGCCGTGAGGTCCGGCGCCAGCTCGGGGTCGGGGAGGGAGCCGTTCGAGAGGAGCGCGAGCGCCTTGTCGACCTCTGGGGGCGGAGCCTCCCCGAGCGCGGCGGCGACCTCCACCGCGAGGGGCAAGAGCACGCGCGGCAAGGCGCCGGCCTCGGACTTCGCCGAGACGAGATCGATCACCGCTTGCCCGTGCTTCTCCAGGAAGTCGGCCGGCAAGTGCGCGAAGCCTCCGCCGTCGAGGGCGACGATGGGCAGTCCGGCGCGGAAGGCGTCGGCGACCGCGGCGGCGGACGCGAACCGCCGGGGCGCGCCGCGCCCCTCGCCCTCGACCGGCGCGAGCTCGAACTCGAGCTCGATCTCCGCGCCGGTCCAGGTCGCGCGAGGCACGAGCTCCCGCCGCGCCGCGGCCTCGCCGTGGAGGTGCGCAGCCGGCGTCGACTCGTGGAACTCCTGGAGGCGACCGGCGAACGCGGCGGCCTCGCGGCCGTCGAAGCGCACGCGGCGGCCGGGCACGAGGGAGAGCTCCTCGCGGAGCCGCGTGACGAGCGCGCGCTCGGAGGGCTCGTCCCGGAGCGGGACCGGATCGCGCGACGAGCGCGAGAGCATCACGAGCTGGCCTGCGTCCACGCGCGCCCGTGGCGGGTCTCCGTAGACGACGAGCGGGAGCACGTGGAGCGCGCCGTGCTCGTGGGTGAGCTCGAACGAGGCGCGGGGCCGGTCCCGCTTGCCCGTGCGCGGGATGCGCGAGGTCCGGACATCCACCTCCATCGTCTTGTCGAGCTCCGGCAACACCTCCGCGGCGAGCGATCCGAGCTCGGGGGGAGAGAAGGTGCGCACGAGCGGCAGCTTCTCGAAGCGCCACCCGAACTTGCTCCCTTCGGACAGAGGTCGCAGCTCGCCGCCTGCGAGCGCGACGCCCATCGCCACGAACTCGACGTCCGGAGGCACCTCGATGGAGAGCGTGACCCCGCCCGGCTTCGCGTCTTCGAGGCGCGCGACGGGCGCGACCGGCTTGCCCGACACGCGCGCCGGGGCTCCGCCGAAGCGCGCGTCGGCGCTGGAGAGCGCCTCGAGGACCGCCCCGACGTGCTCGAGCAGGACGTCGCCCCCGAGGCGACGCAGCAGCATGCGATCCACGGCCATGTCGTCGTGCGTCGGATCCAGCGCGGGCTCGGTGACGCCCCTCGCGACCCGATCGGCCAGCGACATGGCCAGGGGCGCTTCCGTCCCGTCGGCCGAGACCACGGTGCGCTCGACCCGGAGGGCGCCGTGATGGACCGACAGCTCGTAGCGGAGCTTGGCCACGGGCGGTCGCTCGCCGGGGCCATCGGCCGCGACCCCCGCGGGCGATGGCCCCTGCGCGTACGCGATGGCCGCCGCCGCCGCGTGGGCGCAGCAGGCCGCGCGGCTCTCGCAGTCGCACGTCCACTCGGCGTCTTCGAGGTAGAGGGTGACGGTCGCCGCGACCGCCCGCCCGCGCTCCCGGACGCGGAGCGTGGCCTCGCCCGTGCCTTCCTCGGAGAGCGTGACGGCGCCGGCCCGCGAGAACCCCACGCCCTGCGACCAAAGGCCGGGCGGGCAGGCCTTGCGGATCGTGGCGAGGAAGGCCTCACGGGACGCGGCCGAAGCGGACATCGCGCTCTACTCTTCGGCGACGCCCCCGCGGGGGCAAGCCCTCTCCGCGCGCCCGCCAGGGAGGAGGGCGGCGGTTCGGCAACCGTGGTAGCCGTCGGGCATGGACTTCGACGATGCATCGGGCCGCGAGCTGCTCGACCTCCCCGCCGCGTACGCGCTCCCGACCTCCGACGACTTGATGCACGACGCGCGGGCGATCCTCCTGCACACGGTGAACCTGCGCAAGGAAACCGCCGAGTCTGGGATCCAGGTCTCCCCCATCTGGGAGGACCAGGACGGCCAAGCGGCGCTGCGCGCCACCGTCGTCCCGGTGGAGGTCGAGCAGCGCCATTTCGAGGGCAAGGGCATCGCGGCGCTCCGCGGCGCGGACGCGGTACAAATGATCGCCGACACGGTGGAGATCCTGGCCGAGGAGCCCGCGGCGGCTGCGCAGGCGCTCCAGGGCACGGCGATGTTGTGGATCAGCGAGGAGGCTCCTGTGCGGAGCCTGGGCGTCCCTTACAAGGGGCACTTCAAGCTGCTCACGCTGGTCATGGCCGACTTCTTCCGAAAGATCGGCGCCGACTTCACCGTCCTCGAGTGGCTCACGTCGATCGGCCTGCTGAGCGCGTTCCACGATCCGGCAGAGGATCCTCCCGTGGACGAGGTCCGCGCCGCGATGAGGACCAAGATGGCGCGCCTGATCGAGCAAGAGGCGGAGTGGATCGCGGCGCTCGTGGCAGCCTCGGACTGACCGACCCGCAGGAGCTCCCGTGTGCCTCGTCGTGTTCCCGGAGGATCGACCCCCGACCCGGCGGTCGTCCTCGCAGCCAACGCGCCGCGGAGCACCCGCCCCTGACGCGCCGCGGCCCAAGGTCGAGCGCGGCGGCGCGAGGAGCGCTCCTTCGGGCCGAGCGGGGAGCCCGGCCCGCGGGTGCTCGCGCGGACCGACTGATCCCGGCGGTCTCCGGCCGGAAGCCCCCCCGCGCTCGGACGAGCCCGCGCTATGCTTCGCGCATGTCCGAGGCCCCCACGCTCACGTTCGCGATCATCTCGAGCGCTCCCGCCGCCTCCGCGCTGCTGGACGCCGTCTGCGAGGAGCTGTCGAAGCGGACGAGCCAAGCGATCGAGCCTCGCGTGCTCCGGTCGTACGACAAGCTGCTCGGGGCCATGCGGGACGGGGAGGTGCACGTCGCGTGGGCCCCACCGCTCGTCGCGATCGATCTGGAGCGCGCGGACGCCGCCAAGATCCGCCTGTGCTCGCGACGCGCCGGCAAGCGCGACTACGCGTCGGCGATCTTCACCAAGGCGGACGGCGGCCCGAGGACCCTCGCTGACCTCAAGGGCAAGCGAATGGCTTGGGTCGCGAAGGAGAGCTCGGCGGGGTACGTCGTCCCGCGGCTCAAGCTGCTCGCGGAGGGATTGGATCCGGAGACGACGTTCTCGGAGCAAGCGTTCCGCCGCACGCACGAGGCGGTGACGAGGAGCGTGATGGCGGGCGACGCGGACGCCGGCGCGACGTACGTGTCCTTCGCGGGCGAAGGCGCGGACCCGGTGTCGGCGGGCTGGTTCGAGGCCGGGGTGCAGAACGCGGACGTCCACATACTGGCGACCGCGGGCCCCATCCCGACCGACGTCATCGCGATCTCGGCCAAGCTCGATCCGGATCGGGCGCAGACGGTGTCGGACGCCCTGCGCGACCTCGGCGAGCCCATCCGGGCGCTGCTGAACGCCGACGGCTTCGACCAGCCCGAGGACACCCACTTCGACGAGCTGCGCAAGCTCGTCGCGAGCGCCGGCGCGGCCAAGCCGGCATGAGCCGCGGAGGCGTCGCCTGGCGCGGCCGTCGGACCGCGGGCTGGCTGCTCACCGCCCTGTCGATCGGCGCCTGTACGCCGGACGCGCCCACCCGGAGGCCCGGCTCCTCGGACGCGCCGCTCCCTTCGTCGGCCGAGGCGACGGACGGAGCGAGCGCGGGCGCCAGCGCCGCGTCGGCGTCGACCACGGCGCAGTCCGCCCGCCCCGCGCTCGTCGCGCCCAAGCCGACCGACCCGCCGCGGCCGATCGACCTCCACGTCGACACCCCGTGGCAGGTGAAGTTCAAGGGACGCAGCCCCGACCTGCCGGAGGGTCACGCGACGATGGGCGCGCTCGCGAGCGGTAAGTACCGGGGCATCGTGTACCCGATCTACATCGCCGATCACCTCCACCAGGGTCACCCGACCATCGCGGACGCAGACGAGATCTACGCCACCGTAGACACCATCATCTCCACGAACTCCCTGCTCTGGCCCGCCACCAAGGGGCCCGCCCCGGAGGACAAGGTCACGGCGTACGTGTCCATCGAGGGCGCCGGCGCCTTCGCCGCCGACATCACCCAGATCGATCGCTTCATCGACCGCGGCGTGGTGCTGGTCGGTCCGGTGCACGCCCGCGACAACGCGCTGTCGACCAGCGCCACCGGCAAGGACAAGAAGACGGGCCTGTCGGAGCTGGGCCAGAAGTTCTGCGAGCGCGTGTACGCGCGCGGCGCCCTCGTGGACGTCTCGCACATGTCGGACCTCGCGTTCGAAGACGCTGCGGCGATCGCGGAGCGCGTGGGCGCGCCGATCGTCGCCACGCACTCGAACGCGAGGAGCGTCGCGGCGCACCCGCGCAACCTCACCGACGATCAGCTCCGCCGGATCGCGAAGAGCGGTGGCGTCGCCGGGGTGAACTTCCACGGCCCCTTCCTGCGTACGGGCGGCGAGGCGCGCCTCTCGGACGCCGTCCTCCACGCGAAGCACATGGTCGCGGTGGCCGGCGTCGATCACGTCGCGATCGGGTCGGACTTCGATGGGGCTTCGCCCCCGACCGATCTCGCCGACGCGTCCCACCTCCCCGCCTTCGCCCGCGCCCTCCGGGACGCGGGGCTGAGCGCGGAGGACGTCCACAAGATCTTCAGCGAGAACGCCCGGCGCGTCATGCGCTGGACGGAGGAGCGCCGGGCCTCGCGCCCGAGGCCTTGACCGCCCGGCGGGGTCGCGACAGACGCCGCAGCGGGATGGCGATGGCCAGCGCGACGTAGACCAGGCGGTTGATGGGGCGCCGCTTGCGATCCGTCCGAACGGAGCAGTCCTCCCCGCCGCAGCCGTCGCCGGTGGCGTCGATGCCGTCGCAGCTGCACGAGTCCGCCGCGCCGGAGTCGCCCGCGTCGCAGGAGCACCCGTCTCCCGCCGAGTCGACGTCGGAGCTGTCGCACCCGCAACCGTCGTCGTAGTAGGAGTCGCCCGCGTCGTAGCTCTCTCCTGCGCAGTCGTCCGGGGTCGACGTGGCGTACTCGTCCGAGGCGTAGGTCTCACGGCCGTCGCTCGAGCACCCGTCCCCCTCGTCCACGTAGTAGGCGTCGGGGGCCTCCTCCTCGGCGACCTCGTCGTACCCCACCACGATGTAGCTCCCGGCGCAGGCGCAGCCGTCGTACGCGTAGATGGGGACGTCCACGGTTGTACCCGAGCCGCTGCCGGCGCTGGGTCCGGCGCCGGAGGGGCTCCCGCTCCCGGTCCCCGCGCCGGTGCCGGAGCCGCCACCCCCCTGGCCCGAGCCCCCGCACCCGGAGAGGTCGACGCCGGTGGCTGCGACCACGGGATCGAGCCGGTTTCCCCCCGGAAAGGTGACGTCCTCGTCGCCCCCGACGGCTCCCGCGGGGATCCTCGCGGCGACGCGCGTCACCCAAACGCTCCCCGGGACCGAGTCCGAGAGCAGCACGGCGAGATCATCCGGCAGCGGACCGCAGCGCAGGAGGCCCGGATCGACCTCCCCCGTGTCGACGACGTCCGCCGCGCACGGCGCGGCTCCGCCCGCGACCCCCAGCGAGGTGCGTGGGCAGGTCGTGCCGACGCGGCTGCTCTGACCCAGCACCACCGCCGCCGCGGTCACGCAGTCCTCCGGCGCCCCGACCGTCTCCCCGAAGAGCGCGGCGCGATCGAAGTAGGTTCGAATGAAGCTCTCGATGGCCGGACCGTCGGGGGTGGCGGACACCGTGTCCCGCAGCGCCTCGTGGCTGGCCATCTGCAAGACGTGCGAGCCCTGTGACCCGAGCGCGGCGGCGAGGAGGTCGGGGTAGTTGGAGCTCACGTTGCCCACGTCGAACACCAGATCCGTCGTCTCGAGGGTGAGCGGCGTGCCGTCGAGCGCGGCGCGCCCTTCGCCGACCGCCCAGAGCACGACATCCATCGGCTGGGCGCCCGCCTGCGAGAGCACCAAGGGGAACGTGGGCGGCCCGCCAGGGACCACGACGCGGAGCGGCTTGGTGAGGGAGAGCCCGGCGGGCGCGCTGAAGCTAGCGACGAAGAAGCGGCTGACCCCGGCGGTCTGGAGCGCCACGCTCAACCCCGGGGACAGGGTCAGACCTCGGGCCTGGGCCCATGCGGCCACGGCCGGGGCGTCGTCCAGGATCACCGCCTCGTTGGGCTCGAGCGTCGCGGCGCCGAGCAGGTCCCCGGCGACGTGCGCGAGCGGCTCGGGGTCGTCACCGGGGCAGACCTGAGGCGCGCCCTCCGGCGGGAGGATCCGCGGGGCCGTGCAGACCTCCAGACCCTCGAAGAAGGCCCGCGACGCCCAGTCCACGGCGGTCCCGTCGGGGATCGGGAGCACGACGCCGACGTCGCCGGCGGAGCCGTCGAGGCGGACCTGCGACCAGAGGGCCGTCCGCCCGCCCGCCGACGCGAGCGCGAGGCGCTGAAGGACGGGCTGTGCGTCGCCGCTGGACATGACGCCGACGGCGGTGACCGGCGGCGCGACGGCGAGCGTCGCGACCAAGGTCGTACCGAACACGGCGCAACGGCGGCCTCGCGACACCGCGCCATTCTACCGCCGCAGGCCCCCACATCTTCCGGGTCAAAGCATGCTTCCGCCGTCCGAAGGCAAAGGCCGTCACGCGCGCGGCTCATCCACTTCACGGGCAAACTAGGATACAACGGCCGCCAGACCCGTGGACTCTACCGGCGAGTGGCCCCTCGCGATCATCGCCACGCAAGACGTCTCTTGCGGGGCGCGCCTCTGGTCCGTCGGGACCAGCCGTCGGGCGACCGTCATCGTCAAGGCGACCTTGGGGCTCGTTCGCGGCGGGGCGATGCGCGTGGCCGCGCCAGCCCCCATCCTCCTCGGCGATCAGCACCACGAGGCCAGCATCGACCGGAGCGTCGCGGCCTCGGCCGACGTGAGCCCCTACCTTCCGCGCGCCGAGGTGCTGCTCACGGGACACGCGTACGCCCCGAGCCCGAGCCCCTTCATGCCCGTCCGCCTCTCGGTCGTGGGCGCGCGCCCGCTCGTGGACAAGACGCTCCACGTGTTCGGGGAGCGCATGTGGCTCGAGACCGAGCAGACGACGGCGCCGGTACCCTTCACCCGCATCCCGATCCGATACGAGCGGGCGGCGCGGGGGCCCGTCGAGTTCGAGGAGAACCCGGTGGGGCTGCCCGCGCAGCCCGGCCTGCCCGTCTTCAACGTCGTGGACCCGAGCGATCGCGCGAGCCCTGCCGGCTTCGGGCCCATCGCCCCGCACTGGCCGGCGCGCCGGAGGCTGCTCCGCGGGCTCGACCCGGCGACGATCGACGCGCCCCGCCCGACGATCCCCGACACGTTCGCGTGGAGCTTCTTCCACGCGGCGCCGCCCGACCAGCGCTGCACCTTCTTCGAGGGCACCGAGTGGGTCGTCCTCGAGGGCATGCACCCGGACCACGCGAGGATCGAGAGCCAGCTCCCCGGTGCTCGGGCGCAGGCGCGGGTCTACGGCGTGGACTCGACGGGGCACCGCGAGGTGAACCTCGTGGCGGACACGCTGTGGCTGGACCCGGACCACTCGATCGCGTGCGTCGTCTGGCGCGGTAACTTCGAGGTGGAGAGCGACGCGGCGCTCCAGTCGGCGCAGGTGTTCGCCGGCCTGGAGCTGCCGGGGCGCCCCATCCCATGGCCAGGGGCCACCGCCGCCGTGGCGGCCGATCTGGAGAAGCCGGGCCCGACGAACGTCGCGCCGGACGACACCGGGGACCGGTCCTCCGAGGTCCCGACCAGGGCCCAGGTCACGGTCGCGCGCGTCGGCCCCGCGATCGCGGAGACGGCCGGCGTCTTCACCGAGGCCGCTCCTCCGGAGCCGGCGCCGCCGCCGCCCGCGGACACGCCCGCGCGCCCCGCGGACGTCACGGCCGCGTCGCCGACCCCCACCTCGGCGCGCGCGTGGGTGCCGGGCTCCACGCTGGCGTCGCCGGTCATGCTCGAACAGCTGATGGCCGCCGACGCCGAGCGCCAAGCGGCGGCTGCCCCGCCGATCGCGATCCAAGACGCGCCGCGACCCCCGGAGAGCATCACGAACGTCCGCCTGAACCTGGAGACGCTGCAGCAGCCCCCGCCGGCTCCCGGGAGCGCCCCTCAAGCGCCGACGTCGACGGGCACGCTGAGCAGCACCATCCCGCAGGCGCCGAGCGAGCTGCGCGCGCTCATCGCGAAGGCGGCGCAAGACAACGCGCCGCCGACCGAGGCGCATGGCGCCCCCACCGACGCCGCGTCGGGCTTCGAGGACGCGCCCACGTACGCGCCCGAGGCGTCGGACGTCGCGAGGATCGTGCAGGAGGCAGAGGCGAGCGCGCTCCAGTCGGCCCCCAAGCCCGACCCGCTCGGCGTCCGGCCGCAGCCACCTGCCCTGGCACGCTCCGCCAAGACGACGATCCGCGGCTTGGGCGACTCGGACTCCAAGCCGCCCCCGGAGCCGCCCTCCACGGCGCGAGCGGGGTTCCAGCAGATGAAGTCGCTCATACAGGCGGAGGAGCAGCCGACCGCGCAGCTCGCCGTCCCCGAGGTGCTCCTCAAGCTCGCGGCGGAGGTGGGCCTCTCGGGCGTCGCGACCTCCGAGGCGACGCCCGGGCCCGGGCGCTCCGGGGACGACGACGACACCGGCCGGCCGACCCTCACCAACGCGGAGGCGCCGACCTTCTCGCAGATCGCGGCGCGCCCCGCGCCCGTCCACTTCGGGGAGATGCGGCTCGAGGTCGAGCGGAGGATCCGCGAACGAGAGAGCCTCGAGGGGCTGGACCTCTCCGACGTCGACCTCTCGGGCTTCGACCTGTCGGGGCAACGCCTCACCGGCGCTCGCTTCGACCGCGCCATCCTCCAGAAGACGCGCTTCCGCGGCGTGGATCTGTCGGGCGCGTCGCTCGAGGGCGCCGACGCGACCGAGGCGGACTTCGACGACGCCATCTTGGAGCGCACGAACCTCGTGGGCGCCAAGCTCGGCAAGGCGACGCTGCGCCGCGCGTTCCTCACCGACGCGAACCTCACGGGGGCCAAGGCGGTGGGCGCGTGCCTGGACCAGGCCTCCGGCCTACGGGCGATCTTCGCCCGCGCGATCCTGAACGAGGCGAGCTTCGTCGGGACCACCCTCGACGGAGCCGACCTCACGGAGGCTCAGCTCGACGGCGCCAACCTCGAGGGCGCGCTGCTGCCCGAGCTCCGCGCCTACGAGGTCAGCGCCGAGGGCGCCCGCTTCTCTCGGTGCACGCTGCGCGGCGCCCGCTTCGACGGCGGCGTGCTCGGCAGGGCGCGCTTCGACGCCGCCCAGGCGGACGACACGATCTGGGATCGCGCCGTCCTCGACGGCGCGACGTTCGAAGGCGCGCGCCTCGTGGGCGGAAGCTTCACCAAGGCCTCGCTGAAGCACACGAGCTTCGCCGGCGCCGACCTCGAGGACGCCCGGTTCAACCGCGCCGTCCTCACGGGGGCGCGGCTGACGGGCGTGGACCTCTCCAAGGTCACGCTCGACGGGGCGGAGATGTCCGGCGTGATCACGGAGTGACGACGCCTTGGCGCACCTGCCGGCCGATCCACGGCGGTTCGACGCCCGCTTCGCCGAGATCGAGGCCGAGGGCCGTGAGCTGCTCCGCTCGCGCGAGAGCCGAGTCGCGCTGAAGGAGCCGTTCCTCCTGGCGGCGAGGCAGGAGTCCTCTGCGATCGATCAGACCGTTCGGCTCGTGACGTTGTTCGCGTTCGTCCTGTCCGCGGTCGTCGTCACGCTGGTCGTCGTCCGCGCCGCCCCCGCCCCGATCGGCCTGATCGTCCTCGTCTGGGTGGTCGCCGCGCTCACGGCTCGAGCCGTCGCCCGGCGCGCGCGGAGGGCGCTCGGCCGCGTGATCGTGGACTTCGAGCAAGACGAGCTCGAGACCTGCCCCCTCGAGGGCCCGGCCCGCAGGGTCTCGATCTCGGGCCTGCGCGGCGAGGCGCTCCCGACCACCGACGACGAGGCGCCCGCGTGCCTCGTCCTCCACGGGGAGGGGGGCCCCATCCGGCTCTGCCGGGGGGTCGACCGCGAGATCGATCGAGTCGCTGCGCTGCTGCGAAAGTACAGAGTGGAGGTAACCTCCTGCCGTCCGACCGACGGGCGGTGAGCCGACGAACGGGGCCACGGCGCCGCGGCGGCGCAGCGCGGACCTGATAGACTGGTCGCGGTGGACGCTTCCCTCACAGGTCGTCCTGGTCTCGTCGTAGCCGGGAGGTACGTCTGCGAGCAGCTCCTCGGCCGCGGCGCGATGGGGGAGGTGTGGCGCGCGCGGCACACCACGCTCGACTCCACCCTCGCGCTGAAGCTCGTCGCGATGTCCGACAAGCCGGCCGAGGCCACGAGCCGCCTGTTGGTGGAGGCCAAGGCGGCAGCCGCGATCGTGAGCCCCTTCGTCGTGAAGATCTACGACCACGGCGTCGACGGCGCCGTCTCCTACATCGCGATGGAGCTCCTCCAAGGCGAGACGCTCGCTGCCCGCCTTCGCCGCAAGAAGAAGCTCATGCCCGCCGAGACGGCCATCATCGTGCGCCACGTGGCGCAGGGCATCGCCCAAGCCCACGTCCTCGGCATCGTCCACCGCGACCTCAAGCCCGACAACGTGTTCCTGGCGCGGACGGATCAAGGGGAGATCGCGAAGGTCCTCGACTTCGGGATCGCCAAGAGCGAGCTCATGACCGGCGTCATGACCCAGGCCGGCGTGGTGGTGGGGACGCCCGCGTACCTCAGCCGAGAGCAGGTGCTCGGCACCCAGGTGGTGGACAGCCGCGCCGATCTCTGGGCGCTCGGCATCGTCGCCTACGAGTGCCTGACCGGGCGGCTCCCGTTCAAGGCCACCACCATGGCCGAGCTCTTCGCGCAGATCGTCGGCCCGACCCTCTCCGCCGCGGCCCACGAGCCGGATCTCCCTCCGGGCTTCGCGGATTGGTTCCTCACCGCGACGCACCCGGACCCCGCGCGGCGCTTCTCGACCGCGCGCGAGCTGGCGGACGAGCTGACCAAGTCGCTCGCGCCGGATCTGTCGCTCACGCCGTGGGCCGTGTCCGTAGGCCCGGAGGGGCGCCCGATCAGCCTGGTGCCCGTCCCCGTGGAGTGGCCGACCAAGCGGCGGCCCATCGTCACGTGGGGGGTCCTCGGGGGGCTCGCGCTGCTCGCGGGCCTCCTCGTGGTGCTTGCGCTTCGAGAGGCGACGCGGCCCCCCGAGCCGACGGTCCAAGCCGCCCGAAGCGCGGCCCCGCCGCCTTCGCCCGCCGCGCCCGACACCACCGAGAGCGCCGCGCCCGCCGCCGCGCCCACGCCCGCTGCGTCCAGCGCGTCGACCGCCTCGTCGAGCGCCAGCGCGGCAGCGCCGGGCGCGCCGTCGGTGCGCGCGCCGCGCCCGCTGCGTCCACGCGACCGCTGGGGGCTCTAGCGGAGCGGGGCGCTGGAAGAGGTGGGGCTGCGTGCAGCATGAGCTGATGCCCAAGCTGCGATCAGCAGAGGAACCGCGGCGCGGCGATCGCGTCTCCGTAGACGAGCCCGACGCCGAGGGCGTCCGCGTGCTCGGAGTCGACGGCGCTCGCGACGCCACCGACGATGGTCCGCAAGCGGCCGCGGGTCGCGCGCTCGAGGAAGGCGCGCACGACGCGCGCCTCGTCGAAGCCCCGGGGCGAGCGCGCGATGTGCAGGTAGTCGGGCGCGACCTTCTGGCAGGCTTCGGCCGCGAGGTCGCTCGGCTCCTCGGCCCGCAACGCCACCTGGACGCCGGCTTCTCGGAACCGCGACACCCTCCGCGCCAAGGCGCCGAGCTCGGACGCCTCGGGCGTCTCGACCTCGACGATGAGGCGCCCCGGCGGCATGGCGGCGCGGGCGAGGTCTTGGAGCAGCGGCGTCGCGCGCGCTTCGACGCTCGGCAGGACGCAGAACCAGGGCAGGTACAGCCGGACGGTGAGCGGGAGCCCGGAGGCTCCGGCGAACTCTCGGATGGCTCGGCTCCGGAACGCGGCGGCGGCGCGGGCGAGCACCTCCGACTCCGACGTCCCGCGGAACGTGACGAGCTGGATGGGCAGGGGGTTATCCTCGAGGCCGGCGGGGAGCGCCATCTCCGCGAAGGGGAGGCCCGTGGCGCTGACGATGCTCCAGAACAAGCACGAGAGACCGGCGTCCGCCGCCATCGCGGCGATCCGGGGCGTGGACGCAGGGGTCCTGAGACGCGCCGTCCATTGCGCCTCGATCTCGCGCCTGTTCTTCTGAGACGTCTCCCCCACCAGCAGCCTCAGCCGTGCGCTCCGGACTCGGAGCGAGCTAGACCAGGAAGGCTAGTGCATATCGGAGGTCATGCAAGGACGTCCGGCTGATTCGCACGGAAGGAGTGCGCCCTGGTAGCCTGGGCTCGCACGCATGCGCACCCTCCTCGTCGTAGCGCTGACGCTGCTCGCCCCCGCCGCTGCGCTGGCGCAGGACGCTGCCCCGCGCGGCGAGCCGAGTCAGGAAGCGAAGGCGGACGCCGCGCGGCTGGCCGACGAAGGGATGCTGCTCTACCTGAAGGGTGACTTCACGGCCGCGGCAGAGCGCTTCGCGGCCGCGGAGAAGCTCGTCCCAGCGCCCACCATCGTGCTGCAACACGCCCGCTCGCTGGAGCGCCTCGGCCGCTGGGTGCTCGCGGTGGAGAAGTACAGGGTGGTCGCCGCGGCGGAGATCAAGCCGACCACCCCGTGGCAGCAGCGCTCGGCGAAGGCGGACGGTGCGCGGGAGCTCGCGGAGCTCGAGCCCCGCTTGCCCCGGTTGCGCCTCCTCATCGCCCCGGCGGGCGCTCCGGCGACCATCAGCTTGGACGGCGCGGTCATCGAGATCCCGGTGAGCGGGGATCTCGCGGTCGATCCCGGCAGCCACGTCGTCGAGGCGCAGCGCCCGGACGGGACCGAGGCTCGGCTGACGGTCACCGCGCCGGCCAACAAGACCACGACGGTAGAGCTCCACCTCCGGAAGCCCGTCCCGCGGACGACCGTGAGCGAAGATCCGCCCATGCATCCCCTCCGGATCGCCGGGTGGACGGGCGTCGCCATCGGCGCGGCCAGCCTCTTCGTCGCGATCGGAACGGGGGCTCCGGCGATCGTCCTCCGTGGCGAGCTCGACGACAAGTGCCCGAAGGGCGACTGCTCGAAGGCCGAGTTCGACGACGTCGATAGGTACGACGCGCTACGCTGGACCGCAGGCGTGACCCTGGTGGCCGGCGCGGTAATCGCCGGCGCCGGCGTCGCGGCGATCATGCTCGCGCCCCCCGACGACCAAGCCGTCTCCGCCGATCTCCTGCTCGGCCCCTCGAGCGCGACGCTCCGGGTGGTGATCCCTTGAGCCGGAGCCATGTGGCCGTGGGGGTCGTGACCATGACCGCCGCGGCGTCGTGTTTCCTCCCCGGGTTCGAGAAGGTGGACACCGCCGCGACCGGCGGAGGCGGCAGCGGCGGTGCCGAGGAGGACCCTTGCTCCGCCCGCTGGCCGGACGGCGCCCCCGGGACGAGCGCCGACACCGACAACCTCACCGTGTCGCTCGCGATGCGCACCGTCGACATCGGGGAGGTGGACCCGACGAACGCTCCCGGCTTCGATCTGGACGAGGCGTGCACGTGCTGCCCCGACTGCACCGAGGGACAGGCATGCACCCCGCCTGCCGACCCCATCTGCGACGGCCCCCGCGGGCGTGACAACGCGGTCGCGCACTTCCTCGCCCGGCTGCTCGCCCAGCTGCCTTCGCCGGTGACGAGCCAGAGCCTCCAGACCGACATCGACGAAGGAGATTGGACGGTGCTGGCGCGCGTCTCGCGCTACAACGGGCTCGCGGACGACAGCGACGTCACGGTCACGCTCTACGGCGCGGCGCCGCTCGGCACCGCGCCTCAGTGGAACGGAGGTGACACCTGGAACGTCCGCGACGACTACGTCACGGCGCCCAACCTGGACGCGGCGGTGGTGCGCTCCGACGCCGCGTACCTGAGCGGAGGCGTCCTCGTCGCTCGCTTCGGCTCGGGCGGCCCCCTCCGGATCAGCCTCACGAGCGGCTTCGACCTCCGCATGACCTCGGCGGTCCTGAGCGGGACGCTCGCGCTGGAGAACGGGCGGTACGCGCTGTCGGGAGCGACGCTCGGCGGCGTCTGGTCCATGCCCGACGTCTTCCGGACCCTCGCGGCCATTCGCGTCGGCGGGGCAGCCGCGGTGTGCCTCGACTCCCCCACCTACCCGACGGTGAAGGCGCTGCTCTGCGACCTGCGCGACAGCCTCCAGGCGATCGACGCGTTCGGCCCCTGCACCTCGGTGTCCTTCGGGCTCGCGTTCCGCGCCGAGCAGGTCGTCTTCGGCCAGCTCGTCCCACCGCCTCCACCCGGGACGCCGTGCGCGGATGGGTTCAGCCCCGAGGGCGACTCCTGCACCTGAGCGGGGCGGCGCGGCGCGCCGCTCATAGCTCGAAGACGCGCTGCAGCGTCTCGGCCACGCGCGGCTCCTTCCCGCACGCGGCAGCGTTGGCGACGATGCGGTCGACGGCCTTGCCGATGCGCTTCTTGTATTTGGCGCTCTTCGCGCGGCTCTCCGGGGACTTGTCGCTCTCCGCGAGGGCGTCGAGGTCGTCCGCGCGCTCACTCACGAGCGCGTCGAGCTTGTCGGCGAGCTTGCCGCAGTCGCCCGCGCCGTGCCGCTCGAACACGTCCGCGATCCCCTCCACGAGCTCGACGGCCTTCTCTTCTCGGCTCGTGCATCCGCACAGCACCGGCACGAGGAGAGCTGCGAGGAGGTTGCGAGCGACCATTCGGCGAAGACCACTCCTACCCGAACCTGCGGCGCCGAACCAGGGCGAGCCCGTCGTCGAGGGCCGTGGTCCAGCGAGCCCGCGGGGCGCGGGGGGCGGCGTGACCGAGCAGCGCGGCCCGGGCGGCCGCCACCCCGCGCTCGCCGATCTCCCGCGCGGTGGGCGCGAGCTCGGGCGCCGCCGGGTGCGCCCCGAGCGCGGTCGCGAGCCGCTCGTCGAGCGTCGCGAGGCGATCCAGGAGCGCCCGCAGATCCTCTTGCGCCCGCGGGCTCCCGCGGCGGGAGCTCGCCAGCAGGTCCGCGAGGCCCCCGTCCGTGAGGTGAGGGGACGCGAGCGGGTGCCCGCGCACGAGGTCCAGGAGCTCGCGGACCGGCGGGGCCGCTTCGGCGAACACTCGCTCGATCGCGTCCTCCCACGAGCGCACCGGATCGTAGGCGTCGGGGGCTCGGATCTGCTCGGCGAACGCCGTGACCGCCACGCGCGTGAGCTCCGCCTCCCGCGCCCCGTTCAAGAGAACGCCCGCCGCGCCTCGCACGGCGTCGGCGGAGAGGTTGGCGACGGGCCCCGAGGACAACCGTTGGACGCGCCGCGCCTTGCCGGCTGCCGAGGTGACCAGGGGCAGCCAGTCGTTGGCGACCGCGTTGTTCCAGATCCAGAGCCGGAGGCCGGTCGCGCGCTCCATCCGGGCCAGGTCGGACCCCGAGATCCACGTGGAGAACATCGCGGGTCCGGTCCAGGCGACCGGCACCTCGCGGCCGACGACGGACGCGATGCCCAAGAGGTAGGAGAGCCCGCCGCGGGGGAGCTCGGGAGCCCGGCGGTGGTAGATGGCGGGGACCAAGAGCACGCTCGCGTCGGCGCGATCGGCGAGCCAGTCGCGGACCAGCGCCGCTACGCGCCCGTGCGCCTCTCCGAGCGCACGAGATGCGGCGCTGGGGAGGAACGTCGGCCAGGTGTCGTCGAAGAGCAGGACGAAGCGCGTGACGCCAGCCCCACGAACGTCGGCGACGCGGCGCCGAAGCGCGGCGGCGGCCGCGTCGTCGGTCACGTACTGGCCGCCGCGACGAGCCGCGATCCCGACGGGCGAGAGGCCGTGGTGGACCCGCACGCCGGCGGTCTCGGCGACCTCGGCGAGGAGGCCGAGCTCGCGCAGGCGCTCGGGCGCGAGCGGCTCGGACCAGGCGGCGCGGTGCGTCGGGTCGCTCTTCGGCGCCCACACGTAGGTGTCGAGCCCGACCGCGCCGACCTGGCGGACCACGTCCAGGCGCGCCTCCGCCGTCCACGGCCGCCCGTAGAAGCCCTCGATGACACCGTGGCCGACGGGCGGCCGAGCCTCTCTCACTCCGAGAAGATACGCCCGATCGACCGCTCGACCTCGCGGACGCTACGAACGCGGGCGCCCACGGAGGCGAGGAGCAGCTCTCGACCTGGGACCTCGAGCACGTGCGCGTAGAGGTCACGCCCGTCCGGTCCAGGCGCGATCGCTCCTTGGAACGCGTCGACGAGCGCGACACGCTCCCCGACGCGCATCGTGGAGGCGATCACCTCGCCGCGCTCCAGCAGGAACAGGGCCGCCGCCGAGCAGCGCCCGAGCTCGGCCTCGAGGAAGTGCTCCGCCGCCAGCAGGGGGGAGTGGGCTCGCCGCTTCCTTCGGTCGTTCGACATGCGCGCACGTTCGCAGACGAGGCGACGCCGGGCCAAGATCGAGGGACTCGGAGCGGACGCCTCGCCGACGACCGCGCTACTGCTTGTTCGCTTTCAGGAACGCGATCATGTCGGCGATCGCCTTGTCGTCGAGCTTGTCGGCGAAGCCAGGCATGGGGCTCTTGCCCTTCTGGACGAGGGTAAAGGCCTCCGCGATCTCGGCGTCGTTCCAGGTGATCTTGAAGAGGTTCGGGAACTTCTTCCCGGGCTTGTCCTTGGTGCCGTGGCACCCGCCGCAGTGGTTCTCCTCGTAGAGCTTGGCGCCGCGGCCCACGTCGCCGGCGGCGACCATCCCGGCCTGCGTGAGGGGCCCCTGCGCCCCGCCGGTCCCCGCGGACGTGGAAGAGGCGCCTCCGCCGGAGGTCGACGAGGTGTCGCCCGACGAGGTCGTGGCGCCCGCGGCGGCGCCTTCCGACGGCCCGCCAGCCGCGGCAGAGCCGCCGCCAGCGCCCGTCGGGGTCTCGGTGGACGACGGCGAGCCTGCGCACGCTGCCGCCAGGATCACGATGCCGGGTGCGAAGCGAGTGGTCCGAGCCATGAGCGCGGAAGGTACCACAAAGAGCCGGTCAGCCAGCCAGGTCGACCACCGCCAACCGCTCGGGCGGGACCGCCGCGCGGGCCAGCTCCACGACGCTGCGGTGATGGGTGAACAGCAGCACCTGGACAGCGGGCGCCACGTCCGCCAGCACGGCGAGCGCCGCGCGCGAGCGCGGGTCGTCGAAGTGCACGAGGACATCGTCGAGGATGAGCGGCATCGGCTCCGACCTCGCTGCGTGCTGCTCCACGCTCGCGAGGCGCAGCGCCAGGTAGAGCTGATCGCGGGCCCCGTCGGAGAGGGCGTCGATCGCGAGCTCGTCCTGGCCGCGGACGCAGACGAGCTCGGGTCGGTCGCCCTCGCCGAGCACGACCCTCAACGCCGAGTACACGCCCTCGGTCAGGCGGCCGAAGAGCGCGGCGGCGCGGTCGAGGACCGGCCCCTGGTGCTCGCGACCGTACGTCTCGATCTCGCGGTCGAGGATCGTCGCCGCCAGGCGGAGGCGAACGTACCGCTCGAGGAGGGGGCGCGCGCGGGCGACGTGCGCCTCGGCGTCGGCGGCGAAGTCCGCCGCCTGGGACAGCTCGAAGCCCCCGAGCGCGGCGCGCAGCCGGGCTTGCTCCTTCGTCGCGTGATCGCGCCGCTCCGCGGCCGCGGCGCGCTTGTCGTCGAAGCCGTCCCGCTCGGCGCGCGCGCGGTCCACGTCGAGGTCGAGGAAGCTCGCCTCGAGCTCGGCCACCCCCGCGCCGTCCCCCAGCGCGGCGATCATCTGGTCGGCGGACGCGACCGCCGCGTCGAGCGCGCGCGCCCTGTCGCTCCTCTGCTCCGCCTCGGGCAGCCCGGCCTCGTCCACGCCCGCGCGCGCCGTGAGCGCCGCCAGCGTCGCCTCGGCGCCGGACTCGCGTGCACGGGCCTCGGCCGCGCGCTGCCGCTCGGCCTCGAGCTTGGTCTCGAGGGCTCTGCGCTCCTCCAGCGCCCGGCGCGCGTCCTCCAGCCTCCCGAGCAGCTCCTCGGCGCGGACCAGCGGGTCCGCGGTGCCGGGCGGGAGCCTCAGCGCAGCCTCCGCTCGCGCGACGAGGGCGCGGAGCGCGTCCTTGTGTCCTTCGAGCGCCGCGAGCTTCGCCCGCACCTCGCGCAGGCGGACCGAGGACTGGGACATCTCGCGTCGCTCCGTGAGCCGCCCCATGATCTCGGCGAGCGACGCGTCCGTCGGGAGCGCGAGCTCCCGGAGCAGCCTCCCGCAACGGTCGGCCGCCGCCCGCGCCGCCGAGTCGGCCTGGGCGAGCTCGCCCGCCGCCCGCGCCTCCTCCGCGCGCGCCGCCGTCAGCCGCGAGGCGAGCTCCGCGCGCCGCGACTCCGCCGCGGTGAGCCGCGCGAGCTCGGACCGGGCGCGCGCCAGCTCCACGAGGAGCGCGTCAGGCGCGTCACGGCCCGCGAGCTCGGAGAGGGCGCGCGCCGCCGCCGCCCGCTCCCCCGCGAGGGAGGCCGCGAGGTCGCTCGCCTCGCGCCACGCGGCCCACTCCGCCACGGCCACGCGGCGCGCCCGGAGCCACTCGGCGGCGGCCTCGGGGGGGGACGGCGCCCGCACGC
>CAZBJI010000018.1:0-69370 GCA_964492175.1 uncultured Polyangiaceae bacterium
GCGGAGAGGCCGCCTAGCAACCCCGCGTCGGGCGCTGCGCGGCATCGCGCGGCGCGCGGGGCACGAGGCCGAGCGCGCGCGAGCGCGTGCGAAGCGGGGGCTCGAAGCCGCCTCGTCGGCGCCGCCCGAGGAGGCGAAGCGCCTCCGCCTCTCGGTGCTGCTCGCGTCGCCTGGCAAGACGTGGGTCCTCCTCTCTCTGGACGACGCGGCGCCGCTGTTGTTCGCGCTAGCAGACGACGTTCGAGGGACCTACGCGGAGGTCTTGCTCATGGCCGGGCTCGTGGTCTCCCCCGCGACGCGCGCGGCGGCGCTCGACCGAGCCTGGGGGATGAGCGAGCGGCGGCGCGTCGACCTCATGCACGAGCTCTTTCAGGCCCACGCGCACCTCCGTCCGTGGGCGTCCAACTACACGCTCGACCTCCCGACGGGCGCCTCCGACCGAGCCGCCGCGTTCGTCCGCGCCTACGCGGTCCTGCGGCCAGCCGCCCGCCTCCTCTGGGAGGCGCCCGAGACTCCGGATCTCGCGGTCGGCGGAATCGCCCGGGACGCCGAGGTGCGCGGCCTCGACCCCGCGACAACCCGCGCGATCACCTCGTACTACGTCCGCAACTTCGTCGGCTTGCACCGGACGCGCCCTCGTGGTCGCGCCGAGGTGCAGGAGCTCGACCGCGCGCTCCGCGCCGCGGGCCTGCCCTCCGTCGCGGCGGCCGACGATCTCGCGCTCAACCCGAGCGAGCTGGAAGCGCTCGGGCTACCACCGCCGTAGCGTCCGCCCGGCCCTCAGCCGAGCTCCCGCCGCGAGGCACCAGCTTCCGCCTCCTCGAGCGTCGCGATGACCTCCGCGAGTGCCTCCTCGTCCTCGGGACAGTCCGCCACGCGGAGGAGCGCGCTGCGGAGGTCGCGGGCCGCGGTCGTCTCGGCGGCGATGCGGACGCGCTCGAGCGCGTCCGGCCCGACCCCCGCCGCGGCCACGGCGGCGCCGACTCGGACGAGCGGCGGCGCCGCGGCGTCCTCGACGGTGCGCAAGAGCTGCTCGGCGGGCACGGGGGGAGTCCGCGGGCCGGCGTTGGCTCCGGCGCCCACGCTGCGCAGCGCGGTGACCCAGTCCCGCGGCGACCGGTCGCCCCGCGCGAGGAGGTGGGGCGGAATCTCCCCGCCGCGCTCGCGGCAGAGGTCGAGCGCTTCCCGGATGCGCGCGAGCATCTCGGCCAGATCCCCGCTCATCCATCCCTCCTGCCCGCACACGATCCGCTCCACGCCGCCGTCCTCGAGCGTCAGCTCGACGCCCACGTAGGTCTTGCCGCCGCTCCGCGTCTTGTACTCCGCCACGTCGCGCACGCTGCGAAAGGGGATGAAGCGCTCCTGGTTGAACCACCGGGTCGAGACGCCGTCGACGCCGATGCGGACCCGCGTGGGGGTGAACGAGATGCCGAACGTGTACGCCAGGAACGAGAGGATCATCAAGAGCACGAACGGCGCGCCGAGCGGCCCGAGCCACACGCCGCCGGCGGCCACCGCGGGGACCAGCAGGAATACGGGAAGCAGGAACGCGGCGAGCTGCTTGGCGAGCGGCCAGTCGAAGATCTCCGACGCCCCGTTCAGCTCGACGACCGACTGGCTCGCGTGAAACCCCAGCGACCGGAGCACGGCCTGGCCCTCCTCCTCGCCGTCGGCCTTGAGGAGGACCGAAGGTCTCGGCCCCCTCCGCCGGAGCTTCACGTGCGTACGGCCCTTGTCCAGCGTGAGCACCCCGGCGGTGAGGTCGGCGCGCCGCGCCAACCGCTTGCCGCCGTGCCGGACCTCCTCCTCGTCGATCTCCAGCGGCCCGGCGACGAGCGTCGGATCCTTGTTGGACTTGTAGGCGTAGAGGAAGCCCAGGGTGCCGAAGACGAACATGTGGAACACGGGGATCGCCAGCGCCCACGTCGACGTCAGCGCTCCGCCCAGGAGGAACCCGAGCCCGAGCAGGTATGGGAGCCCGCCGGCGAACAGGTACGCGCGGTTGCGCCGGACGCGCGCCACTCCCTCCGTTCGATAGGTCTCCGCCACCGACCGAGGGTATCATCCGCGCCATGCGCGCACTCATCGCCGACGCCTTCCCCGAGCGCTACCTCGGCGCTTTCCGCGACCTGGGCGTGGAGGTCGCCTACGAGCCCCAGGTCACCGCCGAGGCGCTGCCGGAGCGCGCGAAGGACGCCGACATCCTCATCGTCCGGAGCAAGAAGGTCTCGCGGGACGTGATCGCGGCGGCGCGCGGCCTCTCGCTCGTGCTTCGCGCCGGCGCCGGGTACGACACGATCGACGTCGCAGCCGCGAGCGAACGCGGCATCTTCGTCGCGAACTGTCCCGGGAAGAACGCGGTCGCGGTCGCCGAGCTCACCTTCGCGCTGCTCCTCGCGCTGGACCGGCGCGTCCCCGATGGCACCACCGACCTCCGCGCCGGGCGCTGGAACAAGAAGGAGTACAGCAAGGCGGACGGCGTCAAGGGCAAGACGCTCGGCGTGATCGGGCTCGGCTCGATAGGCCGGGCCGTGGTGGAGCGTGCGCGCGCCTTCGAGCTCGACGTGCTCTGTTGGTCGCGATCCCTCACCGCGGAGAGAGCCGAGGACCTCGGCGTCGCGCGCGCCGCGTCGCTTCAGGACCTCGCCGAGAGGAGCGACATCGTCACCGTGCACCTGGCGCAGACGAAGGAGACCAAGGGGCTCCTGGACGCGGCGTTCTTCGCGAGGCTTCGGCCCCGGGCCATGTTCATCAACACGAGCCGCGGCGGCCTTTGCGATCAGGCGGCGCTCGTAGCCGCCATGAAGGAGCGGGGGATCCGCGCCGGCCTCGACGTCTTCGCCGACGAGCCCGCCGGGGGCACGGCGGAAGGCCTGGACCACGAGCTCTTCCGCCTGCCCGGCTTCGTGGGGACGCACCACATCGGCGCGAGCACGGAGCAGGCTCAGGACGCCATCGCCGAAGAGGCGGTGCGCGTCTGCCGCGAGTTCGTCTCGACCGGGCGTCCCCCCAACGTGGTCAACGTCGAGATCCACGCCCCGGCGACGAGCGAGCTGGTGGTGCGCCATTACGACAAGGTCGGCGTGCTCGCGCAGGTGCTCGGCCTCGTCCGGAAGTACGGCATCAACGTGGCGGACATGACGAACACGATCTTCCAGGGGCAGAAGGCCGCCGTCGCGGCGATCCGCCTCGGGGCCGCGCCCAGCCCAGAGCTCGTCGCGGAGATCGCGGCCCTGGAAGACCTGGTCATCCAGGTCGACGTGAAGCCTGTCTCCCGGCCCTGACCGGGCTCGGGCTCGCCGCCCCGCTCCCCGGCTGGCGCCCCGCGCCGCGGCTCGCTACGCTCGTCCCATGAAGATGCTCTTGGCTTGTCTCTTGGGGGTCGGGGTCGCGCTCTCCTCCGCGTGTGGCGACGACAGCGGGCCCGGCGGCGCCGGCCAAGGGGGCGCGTCCTCCGCCACGACCGGCGCGGGCACGAACGCGACCTCCACGACGGGGGCGACCACGCAGACGGCCGGCGGCACCACGACCGCCAGCACCGGCGCCAGCGGCTCGACGGGAACCTCGATGAACGGCTTCGGCTGCACCGAGAACACCGATGAGTGCATCACCTCGGACATGGACTGCCAGTGCAACGGCGTCTGCTCGCTCTGCAACGACATCGAGTGCTTCTCTTGGGACCTCGCGGTCGACTGCATCAACGGCTTCGCCGGTGTCACCTGCACGTGCACCGTGGACGGCCAGGCGGCCGGGAGCTGCGACGAGGACGCCGTCGTGTGCTCGCTCGAGACGAGCTGCTGCGTGATGTTCCTCACGCCCTAGCGCCGGCGGCACCGCGCTGGTGCCTGGGCATCGATGTCGCCCGCGCTCGATGATCAATCGCCTTCAGCCGGGCTCCAGTCGCTCACGATGCGCTCAATCAAGAGCGTGTCGTTCCAAACCCCGGGCTGCAATGGGAGCTTCCGCTGTTCCGGAGAGAGCTTCTCCACCTGCCATTCGCGCTGTCCATCCCAAAGAAACCAGAGCTTCACATGGCCATTGGCGTCGGCAAGCCCGTGGCGAAAGACGGGGAAGGTCCGTGCCGAGAGTGGGAGTCGCTCTTCTGCAACCACGCGAACGATGCCTCGATTGCAGGCCGCTCCGAGCGGGAAGAAGGCAAGAAACCGTTCCGCCTGCTGGACCATCTCTGAGAAATCAGTGGGACGAGACTCGAACAGCCCTGGCAACACCCGCAACAGGGCCCCATGGGTAGCGTGCTTGTGTGCGTACTGGGCGTACGCAAGACCCCTTGGGGTCTCGATCTCGATGACGTCGCCGGGTCTCGGTCGGACGCGACTTGTCAGGGACATTTCGGCCTCCCACTTCTCGGCGTGGAGAGGAGCTCGACGGTCGCCATTCGCGAAGCACCCTACCACCTCGAGACGCAGGATCCTCCTTGAGCATGACGTGAACGGGCCGCCGGCAGAGAGGGGCCGAGGGATGCGCAGGAGGATGGAGCATCCGTCACCGACCCACGCAGGGCATCGTCCCCGAGGTTGCTCGGCGCACCTCGGCGGCCGTCAGAGCGCGGCCAGGATGTCCTCGGGGGAGGGGTGGTCGCCCGCCGCCTCCCCTTTGTGCTCGAACAGGATCGCGCCCGAGGTGTCCACCACGAACACGCCGCCCACCTGCATGGCGTCGCCTTTGACGCGCCCCTGGAGATGGCCCGCGGCGAGCGCCCGCGGCGCCGACTTGAGCGCCTTCAGCAGGCCGCCCTTCGGGCGGAGGCCGAGCGCGCGGTAGGCTCGCAGCGAGGGGTCCACGTAGACCGGCGCGTCCACGCGGTAGTCCGCCTTGAACTCCGCTGCGTTCGTCGGCGACCCGTTGCCGATGAACACGAGGGTCGCGCCCTTCCCCTCGATCCGCTGCTTCTCGCCGAGCAACTGCGCGGCCTGCTCTCGGCAGAAGATTCACCCGAAGTGGCGGAGGAAGACGAGCACCGCGGGCTTCTCCGCGTAGAGCGAGCTCAGCTTCACGCGATCACGCGTGGGGGTAAACAGCTCGAGCTCCGCGGCCGCAGCGAGATCCGTCACGGGCGCAGCCCTACCACGGCGCCGGCGGGCGCAGAACCGCCCGCTCCCACTATTTCGCGAGGATCCCGGCGACGATCAGGGCCTTGACGGCGACCCCCATCAGGCTCTCGCCCGCGATGAGGCCGCTCGAGACGGACACGACGCTCCGTGACGCGAGCCGCCGGTCGTAGAGCCGCACGGCCTCCGCCAGCGCCGCGCCCAGGAACATCGACATCGCGTTGGCCCCCGGGACGACGAACGCGATCCCGAGCCCCGGCGCCGAGGGCACGTACCGCGACCAGCGCTTCGGGACGTAGCGGTCCGCGAGCGCGAGGCAGAGGCCGACCGCGGCCCCGATCGCGGTGAGCCAGCGTACGGTCGGGTGCATCGTGCCGATCCCCTTCACGAGGATCTCGGAGACACCGGCCCACACCTTGACGCTGGGCGCTGGGAACTCCTCCCCGCCGAGGATGCTGGCCTCCGGGACGAGGAGCCGGAAGGCGGGCACGACGACCGCGGCGCCCGCGACGACCCCGAAGAGCTGGGCGTAGAACTGCTGGCGGGGGTTGGCGCCGAGCAGGTAGCCGCTCTTCAAGTCCGTGAGGAGGTCCGCGGCGTGCAGCCCGACGCCCCCTGTCACGTTCGCCCCCATGATGTTCGCCGGGAGGTGGCCGGGAAGGACCCCGCCGTAGATGAGCTGCGTGGCCGGCCCAAGCGCCTTCGTCGGGGTCACGTCGGTCTCCCCGGTGACGCGCGACGCGACGACGCCCATGACGACGCTCAGCGGGATCGCGATCAGGCCAGCCCACCACGGGATGCCGAACAGGTAGCTCATGAGCGCGACCACGATCGGCCCGATGACGATGAAGCCGGCGGGGAACCACCACGCCGGACACTCCACCGCCTCGAGCGGATCGGTCCCCGCCCCCTCCTTCTTGCGGAAGATGCGGGTCAGGCCCTCGAAGCTCTTCGCGACGCTGCGCCATTGGAACGCGAACGCCGTCAGCCCGTGCGCGAGCATGAGCGCCGCCGCGGGCCACAGGGTGGCGTTGACGATGACCTTGTAGTCGACCGGCTTGCCCGGGGCCGGGACGATGACGCCCTGCTGGGCGAGCCAGGGCGCGAGGACCCCGTAGCAGGCGAGCGCGCCGGCGAGCATCCAGCCGCACGTGCGGAGCCCGATGATGCCGCCCGCGCCGACGAGGACCAGGCTCCCGTCGAGCGCGATGGACCAATCCTTGGCGGATTGCCCGCCCCAGGCGAAGGGGAACTGGATCGTCTTCGGTAGGTTGAACGGCAAGAGCGCGTGCTTCGCGTCCCGGAGGATCGCCACCACCGCGCCCACGCCCGCCGCGCCGAAGAGCCATTTCGCCTTCCCGCCACCCTCGCCCTCTCTCCCCTTCTCCGCGGAGTCGCCCGCGGTGTGCAGCGACTCGATCGTCTCGGCCGTGGCGACGCCGGTCGGGAACGGGAGCTTCTCGATGTTGATGAGCTGGCGCTTGATCGGGATCGCCGCGAACACGCCCAGCGCCGCGATGGTCGCGAACCAGAAGATGAGCCACGGCGCGGTCGGGAGCGCCCCGGTGAGGAGGAACAGCGCCGGGACTGCGGCCATGTTGCCGCCGCCGGTCATGTAGCCCGCCGCCGACGCGACCGACCCCATCGCGTTGTTCTCCAGCATCGTGAAGTGGTGCTTGGAGATCCGGAGCGCCGAGAGCAGGCGGAACGTCGCGTACGCGAGGATGCAGGCGGTCACCGTAACGCCCATGCTCCAGCCGGTCTTGAGGACGACGTAGAGGTTCGACAGGCACATGACGCCGCCGATCACCATCCCGGAGAGGACCGCGCGGACCGTCAGCTGGCGCGCGCCGGGCTTGTACACGTCGCGCAGCCAGATGCGCTCGGGATCGGTCTCGACGCTCGCGGCGGCGCCGGCGCCGCTCGCGGAGGCGGGGTGTGGTTCGCTCATGGGCGCCGGCATCCTACCCGCGATCCACCGCGCGGCGCGCGGAGTCGTGCGGCCGGTCCCGCCGTCACCGCGCGACCCGTCGCGCGCCCGCCCGGAGGTGACGGCGGGCCGCGTCCATGCGAAGGCACCGGGGTGTCGTTGGAGCTCTCGAAGCGGTTCGTCGCGCTGGTCAAGCGCGAGCTCGGCGCCTCGTCGGTGCGCCTGCGCGAGCGCAGCAACCCGACCGAGGTGGGGATCCTGACGGCCGCGCTCCCCGACGGACGACGCGTGGAGGTCCGCTTCGCGGAGCCGCCTGAGAACCCCAAGGCCACGAAGCGCCGGTTCCAGATGCTCATCAGCGCGTTCGGGGACACCGCGCAGCGCGGCGTGCAGGCCAAGCCCCGGGATCCGCCCGCGGTCTCGCTCCGCAAGGAGCTGAAGGCCCTGGTGAAGCGCAGCCACGCCCTGGACGCCGCCGTCATCGACGCACAGTCCCCGGTGGTCTGGGCGTCGGCGCGGGCGGAGGACGAGGACGACGAGGACGCGCGGACGGCGCGCGCACACCAGAAGCGGGCGATCGCAGAGCTGCGCGCGCTGCCGCAGCTCGGCACGCTCCGGCGGGGGGGCCACCTCGCGCTGAGCGTCCGGGAGGAGCGCTTCGGGTACGTCGTCCGCTCGTTCGCCGGGATCTACGTGCTCGTCCTGATGTTCGATCATGCCTTCGACGAGATCCGGGCGGAGCGCGCGCTGCGGGACTCGCTCAGCCGGGTCGAGCGCCTGGTCCTGGCGATCCCGCCGTTCGACCCGGACCCCGTCCCCGCCGGCGTCGTCTCGCTCCGCCCGCGCCGCCGCAGGTAGCGCGGCGGGCGAGGCGGCCCGTCGGCAGCGTGGGGGTGTGCAGGAGGCGCGAAGCGTCTGAATTGGGGCTAGACTGCTCGGCTCGGCTCGGGAGCTCGGCCGAGACACCCCATGGAACAGGAACTCGTAGCCTGGCGGGACGAAGACGAGCGCGTCCTCGCGCGGCTCGAGGACGAGGCGGCATCGGCCACGCTGTGGCGCGCTCAAGCTCCTGTCGGCGCGCCTGCGCCACCCCGCGGCGCGTGGGCGCTCGCGGCAGCCGCGCGCGTCCTCGCCGACGGCGTCCGAGCGGTCGCGGCAGCCGCGCGGGGAGACTCGCGCGACCTCCGCGAGCTCCTGCTCGTCGCGTCCTACGCCGGCAAGCCGGGGCCCTTCCTGCACGCGTCGGCCGTCTACTTCGACAGGCTCGCCTCGGCGTACGAAGAGACGCCGGGGCCCGATCGGACCGGCCAGGCCCAGCAGGAGGAGGCCGGCGCCGCCGCGCGCACACGATCGATGGCGGCCTGGCTCTCGCTCGCCGAGGAGGCGACCTACCTCGACGCCCTCGGCCGGAGGCTCGCCCACGGCGCGGCCGAGCCGTCGGAGGCCGCCCACATGGCGCGCGCCGCGGCCCTCGCGTTCTTCGGCGATCTCGCGGCGCGAGCGCGCTCCGGCGCCGCGGAGCTCGACGCCTCCGGCGGGCGCGCTCTCGCCACGCTCGAGCGCGTCGGGGACGCCTGCAAGCTCGCCGGCCTCGAGAGTGCTTCCACCCGCACCTACCTCGCGCGCGCCGAGCGGGAGCGCGCGTCGGCCATCGACGCCGCGCTGGCGCCCGCCATGGACGAGATCATGGATCTGAAGGCGAGAGAAGACGGCGCCGAGTCGGCCTGGCCCGCCTTCGAGCGGGTACGACAGGTCTGGGAGTGGTCGGGACGTGACCAAGCCGTCGAGCAGTTCGCCATCGACCAGATCACGGACTTCGCGTGGGACCTCTACAAGAAGTCGCGGTGGACCGACCTGTCGGCCTTGCTCGCGCCCGCCGTGCCCCTCTTCGAGTCCCTGGAGCAGCGGATCCTCCGAGACCCCGTGGGCCAGCTCGCCTACGCGGCGGGCTGCGCGCAGACCCTGGTCTTTCGCTCCGACGTGGAGAAGAACGCGTCGCGCGAGTGGGCGTACGCGGAGCGCGCGCTCGCGCTCTGCCCAAGCCACCGCAACGGGCGACAGACCATGGCGCACCTCTGCTGTCACCGCGCGCTGCGGACGCTCCAGGAGGCGACCTTCCTCACGGCGGCGGCCGACATCGCGGGCGCGGCCGTCCTCCTGGAGCGCGCCGCGGCTCTGTTTCCGGACTGCCGCGCCTTGCCCGGAGCGAAGGCGGCGCTCGAGGCGGCGCGCGTCCGCTGGAAGGTCCCTGCGTGAGCCAGAACCCGTTCGAGCTGCTCGATCTCGATCCGCTCGCGGGCGCGTTCCAGATCACCGAGCGCGTCCGCGAGCTCTCCGAAGACGCCTCCGAGGAGCGCCGCCGAGCCCTCCGCGAGCTCTGGAACGAGCTCACCCTGCACCCCCAGACGCGCATCGCGGCGGCCGTGACCACGTTCTGCGGGGAGCCGCTCGTCGTGGTGGAGCCTCCTCGCCCGAGGTCGCCCCGCGCCGGAGAGGAGGAGCGGCTCGAGACGACGCTCGAGACGGTCCCCTTCCCCGGGCTCGAGGGCGCGCTCCCCGCGGCCCCCGCCGGCTCCGCTCCCCCTACCCCCTCTCTCCAAGACGACCCCATCCTCCAGGAGCAAGCTCGATGATCGTCCTCGACCGCGCAGTGGGCATCGATCTCGGCACGACGAACTCGGAGATCGCGATGCTCGTTCCCTCCGAGCGGGACATCCTCGTCTACGCGGATCGGTTCGGGCGCAAGACGGTGCCGAGCGCCGTGGCGTGGGATCCCGGGACCAACGCGCCTCTCGTCGGGCGCGCCGCGCGCGCGAGGCGCGGCAAGGAGCCGGCGCCGATCGAGTCGATCAAGCGCCGCATGGGCCAGCGGGTCACGCTCCCGCTCGGCCCCCTCTCGCTCTCGCCCGAGGAGGTGTCCTCCAAGATCTTGGGGGAGCTCCGCTCGCTCATGACCTCCCACCTCGCGGAGAAGGCCAGCGAAGGCGTCGAGATGCGCGTCGACCGAGCGGTCATCACCGTCCCCGCCTACTTCGACGCACCCCAGGTGGAGGCGACGCGCAAGGCGGGCGAGCTCGCCGGCCTCGACGTGGTCGGCGTCCTGCAAGAGCCGACCGCGGCCGCCATTTACCACGCGTGGAAGCACAAGATCGCCGGTGGAAACTTCCTCGTCTACGACCTCGGCGGGGGCACGTTCGACGTCTCGATCCTTCGCTGCGTGGCGGGCGAGTACCAGGTGCTCGCGATCGACGGCGACAACTACCTCGGCGGCGACGACCTCGACCGCCGCTACGCCGAGCGCCTCCGCAAGGCGCTGATCGCGCGCGGCTATGCCCTCGAGCTGGACGTACGCGGGCGGCCCGACGACGCCGCCCGGTTCGATCGCCTCGTCCACGTCGCGCAGGAGTTGAAGGAGAGCCTGTCGTCCGCCGACGTCGTGAGCCTGGCCAAGCCCGACCTCTTCCCGGATCAGGCCGGGGAGAGCGTCTCGGTGGAGATGGACGTCGGCCGCGCGGAGTACGAAGAGGCCGTCGGGGATCTCGTCGAGCGCACCATCGACTGCGCCCTCCGCGCGCTCGAGCAGAGCAAGGCCTCCGCGAACGTCGGGATCGGCGACATCGACCACGTCATCCTCGTCGGCGGCTCCACGCGGGTGCCCTTGGTGCGCCGGCGCGTCACCGAGGCGCTGTGCCAGCGGAGCAAGAGCGCCGCGCCCCTGTCGGACGACGTCGACACCATCGTGGCGCTGGGGGCGGCGGTGCACGCGGCCCAGGTCGGCGGGCTGACCGTCGCCCACCCCGGCGAGCGGGCGAGGGTCACGTTCACGACGCCGCTCGTCACGAGCTCGGAGCGGCTCCGGCTGGGCGTGCGCGTCGACGAAGCCCCCGAGGGCACGGCGTCCGTCGCGATCACCGACGGAGCGGAGCTCCTCGCCGAGGGTGACCTGCCGGCCGATCGATCCGCCGCGATGCGCCTCGACGTCGTCCCGCCCGGCGACGCCGACGCCGAGCTTCGGCTCGAGCTTCGAGACGCCTCCGGCGCTCGGCTCGGCGGCGTCCCGTTCCCCGTCCACCGCGGGGAGGTCCGCCCGCGAGCGACGAGCCTGAGCCGCGCCAGCGTGGTGGCGAAGGACCTGGGGGTGGAGGTGGTGAAGGCCGGCAGGCGAGACCGCAAGGTGCTGATCGAGCGGGGCGCGGGGCTCCCGGCCGAGTGCGCGTACACGTTCTTCACCGCCGACCAGAGCGGCACGGTCGTCTTGCGACTGCTCCAGGGGAGGCTGCCGATCAAGACGCTCGCCCTCACCGTGCCGCGCGATCTAGCGATCGGCTCTCCGGTGGCGCTCACGATCAGCTGCGACGAGGCGATGCGCATGGAGGCTCGCGCCGAGGTCGGGGGGCAGGAGCTCTGGGCCACCATCGACTCGCCCGAAGACCTCGGGCTCGACCGCGCGGGCGCCGTGGAGGCGCTGCTCGAGGAGGCCGAGCGCGCCCGGCGGTCGCTGTGGGGCGCGATGGGGGACTCGTTCCGCCGCGAAGCCGACTACCTGATCGCGGCCATCCGCGAGGTCCTGCACACCGACCCGGCCAAGCTGTCCGCGCTCTCCGCGAACCTGAAGCGGCTGCTCGAAGACTTCGCCGGTGATCCGAGCGATCCGATGCAGCCTCCGCTGCACCATTTCGAGGCGGAGCTCGACAGCCTCCGCCGGGTGGTCTACCGGGCCGCCGGACCGCTGATGGGCCTCGACGGCGCGGCGTGGGAGACGCGCATCCGCGAGCTCGAGGAGCGCGCCACGGCCGCGTACGAGGCGGTCGACGCGACGGGCTGGCGCCGCGCGTGCAGCGAGGTCCAGGCGCTCTACGAGACCGCGGTTCAAGAGGAGTTCTCCGCGCGCCGGCTCGACGATCCCGCGTACGTGCGCGAGCGGCTCGGGGCCGTCGCGCGCTGGCGCACCCGCGTCGAGCGCGATCTGCTCGATTTCGTGGTCTCGAGCGCCGGCGAGGTCGGAGCGCTGCAGCGGGAAGAGCGGGATCGCCTGCTCGAAGCCCTCCGCTCGAAGGTCGATCGCTCCCTCAAGGAAGTGGAGTCGGAGTCGCTCCCCGACCTCTGCGCGGCGCGGCGGACCGTCGAGCAGGCGAGCGACGAGCTCCAGCGCATCGAGGCCGCGCTCGAGCGGCTGCCCTCCCTGGGGCTCGTGACCGACCGTGGTGGGAGCCTCAAGAAGTGAGCCTGTTCGACGACGTCGGTCTGCTCGCGGCGGAGCAGCTCGAGACGAGCGTCGGGCCGTACATCGCCCTCGCGTCGTACAAGAGGCTGCTCGCCGGCCCCTCCGAGGTCCGAGCACGCGCCGCGCTGGGCGCGCTGCGCTGCGCGGTGTCGCTCTCCGACGACGCCGAGGTCTCGGCGCTCTGCGGGCCCTGGGCCACGGCGCGCGAGGCGACCCGCTCGGCCACGCCGCTCGCGGCCCAGCTGCTCCGCGACGGCAAGGCGCCGCTCGCGGCGCGCCTGGCCAAGGCGGAAGAGACGCGCGCGCCGCGGGCCCTGACGGCCTACGTCCGGCTGCGCGCCGAGGAGCACGCGGGGCTGATCGAGCCGGCGCTCGCGGTCGGGCGCTGGGAGGAGCTCTCGCGCCGGGCCGCGGTGGAGGGCGACGCGAGCGTCTCGACGCACGCCGGGGCGCACTTCGTCGCGGCGGCCTTGCAGCGCGCTCGGGACGACGCGGACGCGGAGATCCCGCGCGAGCGGCTCGTGGAGGTCGCGGTAGCCAGCAGCCTCGACCTCGTACCTCCCGCTCTCCGCCTCTCGCTCCTCCGTGCCCGGCTCCTCTCCACGAGCCGGTTCCAGAGGGCCGGGGCGCTCTCCGCGCTGGAGGAGCTCGGGCGCCACGGCGACGCACCGCTCCGGCTCGAGGTCGCCCGCCTCGCCGCCCGGCACCTCGACGGGATGATGCTCCAGCTCGACGCGATCGAGCTCGATCGGATCGGCGCCGCGCTGAAGCTCTTGCCCGACGGCGAGGCGCGCACCTCGGCGCTGCTGCGGCTCGCGGCCTTCGTGCGCGTCATCGCCGCGTCGAAGGGCCCCGTCGCCGAGCGCGCGGGCAGGGTCGACGCAGCGCTGCGAGGCATGGCAGAGCGCTCGCCGGCCGCCGCACGCGCGCTCGCGTTGGCCCGTACCGCGGAGGAGCGGGGGTTCGAGGGCGGCCGACCTGCGCCGACCGACGCCTCACCGCACGCCCGCCTCGCCTGGCTCGCGTTCGAGGTCCGCGTCGCGCGCGCCCACCGCGATGGCGCGGCGGCCGACCGCGCGCTCCACGAAGCGACCGCGATCCTCGGCCCTGACGTTGCCGTCCCGCCCATCGCGTGGAGCGCCGCGCTCGGCGCGGCGCGCGGATCCAAGGGTCTCGGCCGACGCGCCGGGTGTCACTTCCTCGATCGCGCCCTCGCGCGCACGTTGAGCCTTCCGCCCTTCCCCCTCACCACCGTCGCCGCCACGCTCTCCGTGGCGGGCGAGCCGGCCGCGTCGTTTCGGGCGCTGGTGGAGGCCGCGCGCTGGAAGGAGCCCGGCGCCGAGGCGCTCCTCGGGGTGGAGAAGCGACGCGAGGCGTACGCGGCCCTCGCCCGGGGCGACCGCGCCGGCGCGATGAGCCTCTTCAGCACCGCGCGCCAGCTGCTCGCGGCGCCGGTGGGCTCGAGCTGATCATGGTGGCGCCGCCGGCCGTCTCCGTCGCCCACGACGAGCGCCTCGCCGCGTGCGCGCTGCGGTTCCAGTACGGAGCGCGCAGGTTCCTCACGATCGTCGCCAAGCTCTCGCTGCACGTCGACGCGGGGGGCCCCATGGTGATCCTCCCACCCCAGCCGATCGCGCTCACCGACGAGCACTACGAGGGGAGCTTCACCCATAGCGTCCGTGTCCCGCACGAGGCCGCGCCCAGGCTCCTCGCCACCGACGTCACCCTCGTCGGGAGCGCCCACCAGCCGGCCGGTCTCGCGGGGCCCGCGCGGGCGATCGGCCTCGGCCTCCATCGAGGGGGGGAGTCGCTGCTGTACAAGCGGCTCTACGCCTACGGTGACAGAGAGGCGGGCGAGCCGAGCCGGGTCCGGCCCTTCTCGAAGATGCCCGTGATCTGGGAGCGCGCGTTCGGAGGCCCCGACTTCGCCCTGAACCCCGTCGGGACGAGCGCCTCGACCCCGAGCTCGCTCCTGCCGAACCTCGTGGACCCCCGCGGCCCCATGGTGCCCGGCGGCTTCGCGCCGCTCGCGCGCCGCTGGCCGGCTCGAGCGCGCCTCCTCGGCAGCACCCCGCGCGCCGCCACGGACGGGCCGAGCATCGCGCTCCCCGAGGGCTTCCCGCTCGCCTACTACCACGCCGCGCCCCACGATCAGCGGCTCCGCTTCCTCCATGGCGACGAGTGGCTCGTGCTCGACGGCATGCACCCCCTCGTCGCGCGCCTCCAGTCGAGGCTCCCCGGCGCGCGCGCCGTCGCCAGGCTCCACGCGCTCCGTACGGGCGCAGTGCTCCCGGTGCGCATGGTGCTCGACATGCTCCACGTGGACGCAGACCGCGGCGAGTGCTCGGTCGTGTTCCGCGGGACCGTCGACGCCCTCGCGGAGGACTCGACCTTCACCGTCGCGCTCGACATCCACGACGCCCCCGTCGCGTGGCCGGACCCGGCGCAGGCCAGCTGGACGCTCGACGGCGCCAGCCTCGCGGCCACCCTGGACGCACCGAACAAGGCGGACGCCGGCGCGCCCGTCGCGCTCGTCGACACGCTCGAGCTGGACGAGCGCGCCCAAGTTCGCGCCGCGGTGCGGCCGCTCTCGCCCTATCCGCTGCCGCAGCCGACGAGCGGACGCGTCGCGCTGGCCCCAGGCGCCCCGTGGGCAGGGCCCGCGCCCCCGGTGGAGCCGGCGACGAGCGGCGCCGTGACGGTCCCCTACCCCGTCGGGGAGATCGCCGCGGCCCGCGCCCTCGCGCGCGCGGGCGTGACGAAGCCTCCCGCCTCCCAGCCCGAGCCGGATGAGCCCCCGCCGCCGCCGGAGCCAGAGTCGTTCCGACGAGAGCCGCCGCCCGACGACGCTCCCCCTGCTCCGGCTTCGGCCGCGCCGGAGGCCGAGACGGGCGTGCGCCGCCGCGTGCTCGACCGCGTTCGCGCGGGCGAGGCGCTGTTCGGCGAGTCGCTCGCGGGGGCGGACCTCTCCCGGCTGGATCTGTCCAACGCGGTGCTGAGCGAGGCGGATCTGAGCGCCGCCAAGCTGTGCGGGACCATCCTCTCGGGCGCCCGGCTCGTCGGGGCGAAGCTCGTGGGCGCCGACCTCTCCGCCGCACGGCTCGACCACGCGGATCTCTCCCGCGCCGACCTCACCCGCGCGCGCGCGACGGACGCCGACCTCCAGGGGGCACACCTCCTCGACATGCGCGCGCATTGCCTCGTGGCCGACGGAGCCCGCATGCCAGGCGTGAGGGCGGACCGCGCGAACCTCAGCCAAGCCTCTCTGCGCCGCGTCGTGCTCTCGGGAGCCGAGCTGAGAGAGGCCGATCTGTCGGGCGCGGATCTCTCGGGCGCGAACCTGGACGACGCCGACCTCTCCGCCGCCCGGCTCGGGGGCGCGCGGCTCGACGACGCGGTGCTCTCGCACGTGAAGCTCGAGCGAGCCGAGGCCCGCGGCGCTTCTCTCACGTGGGCGAGCCTCCAACACGCAGCCGCCGATCGCGTAGACCTCGAGGGCGCGACCCTGGACGGCGCGAGGCTCGACCACGCGAGCCTGCGCGGCGCGAACCTCCGGCGCGCGACGCTCCACGACGCCTCGCTCCTCGAGGCGCGGCTAGAGGACGCCACGCTCTCCCAGGCGCACGGCGACCGCGCGCGCCTCACGCGCGCCGCGCTCTCGGGCGCCGACCTTCGGCAGTCTCGGTGGACGGAGGCCGACTTCTCGGAGACCAAGCTGGTCCGCGCGCAGGCGCAGAAGGTGCTTGCCAACGCGGCTCGGCTCGACGGCGCCGACCTCTCGGAGGCCTCCCTGCGGGGAGGACGCCTCAAGCGAGCGAGCCTGCGGGCCGCGACGGTGCGAGGAGCCGACCTTCGCGACACCGATCTCGAGGGCGCCGACGTGGCGGGGACCGACCTCACGACGGCGAACTGCGCCGGGGCGCGCTTGCCCGGGTAGTGAAGTACTAGCCCAGCGTCTCGGCCATCCACGCCTCGAGCGCGTCGGCGATGGGCCCGCGAGACGGCGACTCCTCCGGCAGCACGTCGGTCGCGAGGTCCTTCACGTCGTGCGGGGCGTGGGGCATGGCGAAGGATCGCCCCGCCCAGCGGAACATGGACTGATCGTTATACCAGTCGCCGATCACGGCCACGCGCTCTCGGTCGATGCCGAGCTGACGCGCGACCTCCTCCAGGCCCGACCCCTTGCTCACGCCGCCGAGGACGTAGCGGACGACGCGGAAGCCTCGGAAGGCGTAGGTCATGGCGTCCACGTGAGGGGCCAGCGAGGCGAGATCCCCCTCGACGCCCTCCGCGACCTCCTCGGGCCCGATGCCGAGCACCATCACGGCCGCGCTGGACGCGCCCCTCCAGACGGCGCGGATGTCGGCGTGCGTCGTGATCTCCCCGGCCCACCCGCTCACGTACCCGTGGTACGGGCGGCCGCGCTCGCACGAGTGGATCGAGTCGTGCGTGAAGACGAAGCTCGAGAGCTCTCGCTTCACGAAGACGTCCACCATCTCTTCCACGTGATCGGCCGCGAGCGAGCGCTGGCTGAGCACACGCTCGGTGGATCCGCACGCGATGACGCCGCCGTCCGCGCACACGAGGGGCGCGTCGAGCCCGAGCGCGCGCGCCACCGGAAGCGTGCGGGAGGTGAGCCGGCCCGTAGCGATGGTGACGACCACGCCGCGCGCGCGGGCCTGCGCGATCGCCTCGCGATCACGCGGGTGGATGCGGTCGTCTCGATCGACGAGCGTGCCATCCAGGTCGGTTGCGAAGAGCGCTCCCCTCAACAGGGGAATGTCCTTACCACGGGTGCGGGCTGGTATCCTGAGCACGACATGCACCAAGGCCAGCTCGGCGGACCCCTCTCCCTCACCGACCCGGCCTCCGGACAGCCGATCCAGGCGATCGCGCAAGGCAGGTTCACGTTCCAGGTCGCCGGCGACCCCAACGCCTACATGGCGCACCTCCAGGGTGCGCTCCTCCAGGCGGCGAGCCGGGTCATCCAGCAGAAGCTCTCCGCCAACCAGGTCGCGATCCCGACTCTCGCCCAGAGCATGCCCTACTTCGCGCAGGAGATCGTCGCGGCGAGCGGCGCGGCGCAGATGGGCGTCCAGATCTCGGCGCTCGAGCTCAACGTCACGGCGCAGGCCCCCCAACAAGTCCAGCCCTACCACGGTCAGCTCCCCCCCGACCCTCACACCCAGATGCAGAACCGCATGGGACAGATCGCGGAGGAGCGCCTGGACCCGCGCAACTACGAGGTCCACGCGCAGGTCGACATCGGCGGCTTCCGGCTGAAAGGAAACACCAAGGACGGGTTCGACTCGGCCGGTCTCGTGAACCAGGCGAAGGACAAGGCCAAGACCGAGATCATCTGGTGGGGCATCGGCTGCTTCGTCGTCCTCCTCGTCGTCGTGGGCCTCGCCGGGCTCGGCTGGTACGTCTGGGCGAAGTTCAAGGAGGGCGAGAAGAAGGCGAACTGGCAGAGCGGCAGCTCCGCCGCCGAAGCCGAGGACGCCAAGGACGCCAAGTGGGACGGCAAGTCGCCGTTCTCTTGCGGGGCCGGCGACAACGTGAAGTTGAAGGGCGTCAAGGCCGACATCAAGACCGGCGCCGCCGTCGTCGCGGGCGCGAACTGTCGCCTGGAGCTGGTCGACGTCGACATCACCGCGCCGGTCGGGATCCAGGCCGGGGCGAGCGCGGTCGTCGTCGTGCGCGGCGGGAGCGTGAACGGCAAGGACGCCGCGGCGAAGGCGCTCGGAAACGCGAAGATCACCTTCGAGGGGACCAAGGTCACGGGCAAGAAGGAGAAGCTAGGCGCCGCGACGATCGAGGGGCCCTAGTAGCGCGACCCATCGATTTCGACGGGTCGCGGAAGTCTGCAGGGCGAGGTACCAGCGGGGCCTCCGCCGCGGCGCTGCCCGGCTACTTCTTGCCGTCGGCGACGACGCGGTCGCGGCCCTGGGCCTTGGCGAGGTAGAGGGACGCGTCGGCGCGCCGGAGAGTCTCGTCGAGGGCCTCGCCCTGCCAGCGCTCGACGACGCCGATGCTGACCGTCATGGAGTCGGGCCCCGACGGCGTCTTGAGGACCTCCGCGGCCACCCTCGCGCGGAGACGCTCGACCACGAGCACGGCGCCCTCGAGGGACGTCTCGGGCAAGAGGACCACGAACTCCTCACCGCCGTACCGCGCCAGGACGTCGACGTTGCGGATCTGCGCCGCCGAGACGCGCGCGAGGGCTCGGAGCGCGTCGTCTCCGGCCGCGTGCCCGTGCCGATCGTTGAGGCGTTTGAAATGGTCCACGTCGATCATGGCCAGCGCCATCGGCTGGCCGTACCGCTCACAGCGTCGGACCTCGGCCTCGGCGAGCTCGAAGAAGTGCCTTCGGTTGAACACGCCGGTGAGCCCGTCCGTCGTCGCGAGCTTGCGGAGCTGCTCCTCGATCTCGATGCGGCTCGTCACGTCGTGGACCCCCACAAGGACGCACTCCTCACCGTCGACCGCCACCGAGCGCGCGCTGATCTCCCCCCAGAGCTCCCGCCTGGTCGCCGTCCGGAGGCGCGCGGTGAAGCCCTCGACCACGCCCCCCTCGGCGAGCGCCCGCTGGAGCTCCGCCCGGTCGGCGACGTTCACCCAGAAGTCGGTCGTCGTCATCCGACGGATCTCGGCCTCCCCGAGCTCGAACAGGGCCGCGGCCTTCGGGTTCGCGTCCAGGACGGCGTGGTCACGCGATCGCGCCAGGACGACCGCCACCGGGGACGCCTCGAACAGGAGCCGCAGGTGGTGCTCTGCGCGCTGGAGGCGCTCGGTGCGCTCGGCGACGAGCTCCTCCAGGTGCGCCCGGTGATCCGCCAGCTCCTTGGCCTGCGCGGCGTGCTCCATGGCCCCGAGCACCATCGCGACGAAGTCGGCGAGCGTGGCGGCGATCAGCTCCTCCCAGAAGTGCCACTTGCGAGCGGGCCCGATGTGCTCCTGGCAGACGATGCCGACGAGCTCGCCCCGGAGGAGCACGGGCGCGTCCAGCATGGAGGTGATGCCGAGCGGCTCGAGGTAGCCGGCCGTGAACTCCTTGGTGCGCGGGTCGGTGCGCGCGTCGTTCGCCGCGATGGAGCGGGCCTCGCGCAGCGCGTCGAAGTACGCGGGAGCATCGATCGCGGCGATGACCGTCCCCTTCGAGTGACGCGCCCCCTCGGCCTCGAAGAGGTTGGCGCACTCGATGGCCGACCCGTCGGCGCGCAGGATCCACACGCTGGCGCGGGCCACCCGGAGCGTCTGGGACGCGACCTCGGTCACCTGCTCGAGCGCCGCGTCGAGATCGCCGCGCGTGAGCGCCTCCGACCGCATGAGCGCCGCGAGCACCTTGCGGAGCGGCCGCAGGACGTCGTGGACCTCTCGGGACGAGGGCGGGATCTCGACGAGGGAGGCCAAGGTGCCCCGATCCTACCTAGAAACGTGGACGACCGCGTCGATGCGGTGATCTTTCGTCTCGCGGATGTAGAGCCCACCCACGACCAGGGTCACGAGGCACATCCCGATCGGGTAGAGCAGGCCCGTGTAGATCGCGCCGTCCCCGAACGTGGCCTTGGCCCACGCGGAGGTCGTGACCGCGGTGGCCACGAGCGGCAGGAACCCGCCGAACCACCCGTTGCCGAGGTGGTACGGCAGCGACATCGACGTGTACCGGATCCTCGTCGGAAAGAGCTCGACGAGGAACGCCGCGATCGGCCCGTACACCATGCACACGTAGATCATCTGCAGCGACAGCAGCGCCACGATGCCGGACGCGGCCGAGAGGGACATCGGGCCGCCCGCACCCGCGAAGTGCCTCATGCCCATGTAGATCGGCACGTAGGTCAGCGCCGCGAGGAGACAGCCACCGAGGATGACCTTCTTCCTGCCGATCCGATCCGAGAGCCCGCCGAAGTAGAGGAACAAGGGGGCGGTGAGGGCGAGGGAGATCGAGACGAGGACGTACGAGGTCTTCCAGTCGACCTTCAGCGCGGTCTGCAGGAACGTGAGGGCGTAGAACTGCCCCGTGTACCAGACGACCCCCTGCCCCGCGGTCGCGCCGAACAACGCGATGAGGACGTACTTCAGGTTCTCGCGGTTGGTGAAGCTCTCCCGCAGGGGGCTCTTCGAGACCTTGCCCTCCTTCTTCATGCGCTGGAACAGCGGCGACTCGTCCATCTTGACCCGCACGTAGAGGCTCACCGCCAGCAGCAGGAACGAGAGCAGGAAGGGCACGCGCCAGCCCCACGCGCGGAAGGCCTCCTCGCCGAGGCCGAGCCGCGTCGAGCCGATGACGCCCATGCTCATGAAGAAGCCCACGGTCGCGGTCGTCTGGATGAAGCTCGTATAGAAGCCCCGCCTGTCGTCGGGGACGTGCTCGGCGACGTAGGTCGCCGCGCCGCCGTACTCACCTCCGAGGGCCAGCCCCTGGATCAACCGGAGGAGGACCAGCAGCACGGTCGCGACGAGCCCCCACTGCTCGTACGTAGGGAGGAAGCCGATGAGCGCGGTGCCGAGCCCCATCGTCGCCATCGTCACGAGGAACGTGTACTTGCGCCCGACGAGGTCCCCGATGTGGCCGAACACGAGCGCGCCGAGCGGCCGGACGCCGAAGCCGGCGCCGAACGTGGCCAGGCTCGCGAGGAGCTGCGCCGTCTCGTTGCCCGACGGGAAGAACAGCCCGCCGAAGAACACCGCGAGGCTTCCGTAGAGGAAGAAGTCGTACCACTCGAACAAGGTGCCGAGCGAAGAGGCGAGGAGGACCCGGCGGATCGTGGCCTTGTCCGCCAGCGGCTCGGTCCTGGCGTCGTCCGGCGCGGCGACCTCGGGCATGGTCAGCGACCATACCCGGCCTCGGCCCAGGTCGCGAGCATGTGGCACGGCGGCCTACCTCGTCCCGAGGATCTCTGGGACCGCGAACACGTTCGTTGACGAGCACGGTTCGCGTGGCAGATCATGGTTGGGCATGGCTTTCCTCTCGCGACGCGGCTGGATCTCGGGGCTAGGGGGCGCGGTGCTCCTCTCCGCGGGGCGCGCCGTCGCGGGGGATCTCCCCGCCGCCGGGCGTGGGGAGTCCTCCCCGTTCGCCGGGCTCGATCGCGGCGCGCGCGTGGGCGAGTGGAGGGTCGCGCACGTCGGAGCGCTCCGTCGCGGCGGGCGGGTGCTCGTCCTGCACCGCGAGGGCGGCCAGCCGTTCGAGCTCGAGGTGCTGGCCGCAGACGACGGCGGGCCGCGGGCGCCCGGCCGGAGCGAGCACTTCGCCGTGTTCGTGAGGAACGCGGGCGACGGCTCCACGAGCACGGTGGAGGACCACGGGCTCGCGGCGATGGCCCTGGCGAGCCACCTCCGCAAGCACGAGGGCGAGATGGATCGGTCGGGCTTCCAGTCGATGCGGGCGCGGAGCGCCACGTTCGCGGCCGAGCTCGAGTAGCGCCGTGAGGCTCGCGGTCCTCTTCGGCCCGCTCGAGGTCTCGCGCGATTTCATCGACTACCCGTACTTCGCGGACCTGGGCGCCGTTCAAGTCGCCGCGGTCCTCCGCGAGGCCGGGCACGAGGTCGTCGTGGCCGACGCGCTCGCGACGGCGGGCGCGACCCTGACGCCCGCCGAGGCTGACCGCGTGCTCCTCGGCGCGAGCGCAGCGGCGACCTTGAAGGGGCTCTCGGGCTCGTTCGACGCGTTCGTGGTGGGGCTCTCGCCGTTCTCCCGACCACCCGGGCGCGACGCCCACCTCGGGCACATCCTCGCGGCGCTGCGCGGCGATCAACCGAGCCGGCCCATCGTGCTCGCCGATCTCCACCAGGGCGGTCAGCACGTGGTCGACGCGGATCCCGACGACGTCCTCCGGTCGTACCCCGAGGTCGACGTGTTCTTGCGGCACGAAGCCGAGAGCTCCCTCCCTGCCCTCCTGGCGCGCCTCGAGGACCGGCCCGCCGCGCGCTCGGTCGAGCGCGGCGTCGATCCGCCGAGCCTCGACGACCTGCCGCCGCCCGCGTGGGACCTGGTCGACACCCAGGCGTACTTCCGGTTCCACGCCGACGTCACGCGGCTCCTCGGTCGGGCCTCCTGGGCGTTCCCGATCGTCGGGCCGTCGCTCCCCGCGCTCACGACGCGCGGCTGCCCGTTCCGGTGCGCCCACTGCTCCAGCAACCCGAGCGCCCGCGAGGACGGCAGGCTCACGCGGCCGAAGACCCAGCGCCGCGCGTCGGCCGAGGCGCTGCGCCGACAGTTCGAGCTGCTGCGCTCGCACGGCGCCCGTCGCGTCCACCTCCTCGACGAGCTCGCCAACGTGAACGAGGGACACTTCGACGCCGTGCAGCAGGTGCTCGCTGAGGTCGGCCTCGCCTACGAGATCCCGAACGGGCTCCGCGCCGACTACGTCCGGACCAAGCAGCTCGCCGCCATGAAGGGGAACATCACCACGCTCAGCGTGAGCGCCGAGAGCGGGGTCCAGCGCGTCGTCGACCAGGTCACGCAGAAAGACCTCGACCTCCGCGAGATCCGCCGAGTCGCGGAGGAGGCGCGCGACGTCGGCGTCCCCACCCTGGTCCATTTCATCATCGGCATGCCGGGAGAGACGCGGGAGGAGATCAACGCCACGCTCTCCTTCGCGCTGGACCTCTTCGAGGAGACGGGCGCCGAGCCGAGCGTGCAGTTCGCGACGCCGCTCCCGGGCACGCCGCTCGCCCGAACGGTCCGCGAGCGCGGGCTCTCCCTGCCGCTGGTGGACGACTGGGGCCCCCGCTTCCAGCGGGAGCCGACCATCCTGACGGAGGAGCTCGGGCGGGAGGATCTGCTCCGGTTCAAGGACACCTTCGACAAGCGCCTGGCCGCGTCACGCGGGCCGAAGAAGATCATCCTGAACGCTACCTACCGTTGCAACAACCGCTGCACCTTCTGCGCCACCGGTACGCGCACGCAGCTCGACGGCGACTTCGCTCGCCAGCGCGAGATCCTGGTCAAGTACCGCAGGCTCGGCGTGAGCCTGCTCGACATCGACGGCGGCGAGCCGACGCTGCACCCGCACCTCTTCGACCTCGTCGGGTTCGCGCGCAGGGTCGGCTACGAGCGCGTGAACGTCACGACGAACGCGCGGATGGCCAGCTACGAGGCGTACGCGAGCGGCCTGGTCCACTCGGGCGTCACCTCGGTGCTGGTCTCGATCCACGGCCCCGACGCGGCGACGCACGCGCAGAACGTCGGCGTCGCCGAGGCGTTCGACCAGACGGTGGCCGGCGCCCGGATGCTCGTTCGCCTGGCGCCGCCTCATGTCGAGCTGGGCGCGAACATCACCCTGACGAAGTCCAACCACGAGAAGCTCCCCGAGGTCGCGCGCCTCGTCCTCTCGCTCGGGATCCGCTGGCTCAACGTCCAGTTCCTCACGCCGTTCGGGCGGGCGACGCAGTGGATCGCGCCGGACACCCGGGCCGCCGCCGACGTCACGATGCGCGTGATCGACGAGCTGAAGGACCGCATGCGGTTCCAGGTCATCAACCTGCCGCACTGCTTCATGCCGGGCTACGACGAGCACCTGGTCGGGGATCTCTTGAAGCTCGAGCGACACATGATCTTCGTCAACAACGACGAGGTGAACCTCTTCGGGTACCTCCGCGAGAGGCGAAAGAAGAAGGACGTCTGCCACGGCTGCCCCCACGGGGTGTTCTGCGGCGGCTTCTTCGACCTGGACGACGCGCCCGAGCCGACGTGGCTCGTCCGACCCGAGGACCTGGTCCGTCCGGTGCTGCGGGACGTGCCGGAGCGCCCGCGCGGCTGAGTCAGCGCGCCCAGAACACGGTCCTGCGCGGCGGCAGGGCTCCGTCACCGTACGTCGGCGTCGTGCGTACGGCGAACCCGACGCGTCGGAGCAAGGCGAGGAGCGCCGACCGATCGAAGATGCGCTGCACGTGGACCTCCTTGGTGCGCCGATACCTCCCGCTCTCGGCGCGAAACGTCGTGATGCACCGCCGGAGAACGCGGGCCTCCGGATCCTCCGTGACGTCGGTGAGGACGGCCCAGCCGGAGCCCTCCATGAACCCGCGCCGCGTGAGGAGCGGTCGCCCGGTGACGATGGCGTCGAACACGAACACCCCGCCCTTCGCCAGCGCGGCGCGCGCGCGGCGAAACACCACCTCGTGGGGCGGCGCGTCGCCCGCCTCGTCGACGTAGTTGAACACCTCGCCCGTCGCCACGACCACGTCGCAGGCGGGGATGTCGGCGCCGTACGCAGACGCCCGCGCGATGTGGGCTCGAGGCGCGGTCCGCCGGGCGAGGGCCACCATCGCGGGCGAGGCGTCGAAGCCCAGGACCTCCCAGCCTCGGCGGCCGAGCTCGCGCGCCAGGATGCCGCTGCCGCAGCCGAGGTCCACGGCCCGGCGCCCTCGGCCAGGCACCGCCGTCGCGATCGCGCGCGCCGCAGACCTGGCGACACCTCCGAACCCGTCGTGGTGCGCGAACGCGAGGTCCCGAGCGTACCGGGGCGGCATCACTCCGCCTTCTTCTTGTGCTTCTCCTCCCAGCTCTGGGCGATGCCGAGCGGGTCGTCGAACGCGGCGAGCTCTTCGTCGGAGAGCGGCGGCAGGGCCGCGGCCCCGGCTCCGGCGTCCTCGGGGGCGCCGAGACCTCGCAGCATGATGCTGTCGACGAAGGCCTTCCCCTCCGCGGAGAGCCGCCGGTGGAGGCGCGCCTGCCAGAGCGCGCCCTCGAGATCGGCCTCGAGCGCGAGCACGCTCTCTCCGGGGGCCTTCGGCCGGAGCGTCACCTCCAGGCGGTCCCCCCCGAGGTCCGCCACGTGCACGAAGGCGCGGTCGATGAAGGTGAAGGCCGCGGCGTACACGCTCATCAGGTCGAACGTCCGCCGATCCACCACGGCGACGAGCGCCTCGGCGCGGGCAGCGATGGACACCGGCGGGGCGGGCTCGGTCGACACGCCAGGGGAGCGTAGTCCCGTGGAAACGGAGTTGCCACGCAAACAGCAGCGAAACGCCCCCGAACCTGCTCTCCTTTGGGAGAGCCTCATGCGCGCACTCGTCAAGGTCGGCTACGCGTGCAACGAGAACTGCACGTTCTGCCACACCGCCGACGTGCGGCACATGAACGACACCGCCGAGCGGGTGGCGTGGAAGATCGAGCGGGCGAAGCGGCTCGGCTACTCGATGGTCGTCCTCTCCGGCGGCGAGCCGACCATGAGGCCGGAGCTGCGCGCCTGGGCGGCGCGGGTGTCTTCGCTGGGCCTCGATCTCGGCCTCGTCACGAACGGGCTCGTGCTCGCCTACCGGGATCTCGCCGACGAGCTGATCGAGCAGCGGCGCCTCCGGTACGTGTACATGTCGCTCCACGGGGGCACCGCGAAGGTCCACCGCTCCGTCGTCCGAGCGGACACGTTCGCGCAGGCGATGCAGGCCATCGACAACCTGGAGGGCCGGATCCCGGAGCTTACGATCAACTGCGTCGTCACCACTGCGAACCTCGGCGCGCTCGGGGGCGTGCTCGACGCGCTCCGGTCACGGCGGGGGATGACGCTGAAGTTCTCGATGACGCAGCCGAAGGGCGGGGCCGAGCGCGCGTTCGACGTGATCGTGCCCGACGTGGAGGAGTGCGCCCGCGCCATTCACGCGGTGATCACGGAGGGGCTCCGGTCGGCGGAGCCGGGCGGGCTCCGCTTCGCGCACGACGGCGTCCCGCTCTGCCTGCTCCCCGGGCTCGAGCACCTCTACGACGACCTCAAGACCCACCGCTACGCGACGATGATCGAGGCGGACGAGGAGGACTTCGTGCCGGTGGACGACGTCGCGAAGGTGCACCCGGCGCCGTGCCGCGACTGCGCGCTGCGGGGCCCGTGCCCGGGCCTCTACCGGGGCTACTTCGAGTCACGCGGTGCCGCGGCGCTCGCGGCCGTCACAGGCAAGCCGCGATCGAACTCGTACAACCTAACGCCCGAGCGAGACGTGGCCCGCGCGCCCGGCGCGCCGTGCCCCATCCTCACGGACGGCGTCTCGCCCTACGATCGGGGCCGCACGCTCTTCCTTCGCCTGAAGGACCGCCTCCGGATCTTCCGGACCGAGACCCGCGACTTTTCGGACGACGAGCTCCTCCGCGTCAAGATCGAGACCGGGCAGCTCTACTTGGACGTCTCCAAGAAGCTCTTCCCGGACGACTTCTCGCGGGACCTCGTCAAGCTCACACGCGCCGCGGAGTGCCTCTCGTGCCCCGAAGGCGCCCGCTGCGCGGGGACGTACGAGCCGCAGCGCCTCGACGTCTTCACCCGTGACGACGCGCGCGTGCTCGAGCTCCTCGGCGAGCTCGAGGGGCGCGTCCTCGACGTCGGTTGCGGCGAGGGCCGCTACGTCGAGGCCATGGCCGCAGCGCGGAGGGCCGGGCGGCTCGAATACGTCGGCGTCGATCCCGACGCCGCCAGGCTGTCCCTCCTCGGCTCCAGGCACCCCGACGCGCGCTTCGTCGCCGTGGCGGTCGAAGATCTGCCGGCCGATCTCGGCCCCTTCGATCACGCGCTCGTGCTGCAGAGCTTCAACCACCTGCGCGATCCGCGAGCCGCCCTCGCGGGCGTCGTCGACCGCGTCCGCCCGGGGGGCACCGTGCTGATCTCCGACAACGTCGCCTTCGGGCTCCTTCGGAGCGAGGACCGCGCGCGCAGCGCGGAGGGCTCGGCCACCGGCGCCTTCGAGCACTACCGCAACGACGGCGCCGGGGAGGCTCTCGAGCGCCTCGCAGATCTGCCGCTCACGCTCCTCGAGCGTCGCGACGTCACCCCCGCGACCTCGAACCAATGGCTGCTCCGCTTCAGGGTGGGCAGCCCCACGTAGGACCGTGAGGATGACGTCCGAGCGGGCAGCTCGATCGGAGCGTCGAGCCTCGCGGGGGGACCGCAGCGCGTGGCGCACCCGAGGTGGTGGAGCCGCGAGGCCTACCAGCTGCCGTGCGAGCCGTGCGAGCCGTGCGAGCCGTGCGAGCCGTGCGAGCCGTGCGAGCAGTGCTGGGCCGGGATCGCCCCGCCGTCCCCGGGCGCGAGCGGCGGCGCCGCCTCCGCGTCCTCGAGGGCCTTGTCGCTCATCTTGCGCTCGAGCCCGCTCAGCATCGCGCCGGGCCGCTTGGCCACGGTGGGTAGCTTCGACGTCGGCGTCTTCGACACGATCGGAAGTCTACCCTCGAACGCCCCCGAAGGCGAGACACCGCCCGAGTTCTGTGGGCACTCGGCGTCCCCCGCGCATAGGATCGGTCCATGCTCTCGGCGCTGCGCGCCCGCGACTGGTGGTATTTCGCGCTCCTCCCGGTCGCCGGGCTGGGCCGGGAGAACGCCGCCGGCTCGGCCGTCCTCCTGCAGACGGCCGCGGGGATCACCGGCGCCTGCGCCATCCTCGGCTTCGCTTACGGGCTGAACTCCCTCTCCGACAGGGCGCTCGACGCCGATCCTCGGAAGAACCCCCTGGCCGGTGGCCGCGGCGACGCCGCGCGCGTGAAGCGGCTCGTGGTCGTGGCGGCGGCCGCGGCGCTCGTCCTCGCCGCGCTCCGAGGGGCCGGGGCGCACCTCACCGCGACGGTCGTGGCGCTCGCCGCCGGCTTCGCCTACAGCGCCCCGCCGAGGCTCAAGGCGGTCCCGTTCGTCGGGACGATGACGAACGTGGGGATCTTCACGCCGCTCTTCTGGCTCGGCGCCCCGCTCGACGGCGGCGCCGCGGGCCTCTGGGGCGTCTTCGTGCTGCTGCTCTTGCAGAACCAGCTCCTCCACGAGGAGGAGGACCTCCCCGAGGATCTCCGCGCCCGGATCGTCACCACCGCGGCGATGCTCGGGCGACCGGGGGTTCGGATCACGTGCGTGGGGCTCGCCGTCGTCGCGGCGCTCGTCGGCGTCACGCAGCTCGGCGGGGCCGCCCTCGCGGCGGCGCTCCTCACGGTCGGCGCGGCGACCGCGGTGACGGTGCGGAGCGCGCGCGGCTCACGCAGGCGAGATCACGGCCGGTACGCGGTCCTCGGGGGGGCGCTCGTCTATCTCGCCGAGCGGTGGCTCTGACATGCGGGCGCGCTCCCTCCCCCTCGTGGGCATCCGCACCCTCCGCGCGCTCGGGCGGCGTGCCCTCGACGTGCCCACGCCGTTCTCGATCACGTTCATCCTGACCCACCGCTGCAACTTCGCGTGCTCGTACTGCGACATTCCCTCCGCCGCGGGCGAGGAGATGAGCGCCGCCGAGCTCTGCGGCGCCATCGACGATCTCACCGACGCGGGGATGACGCGCGCGAGCTTCAGCGGAGGAGAGGCCCTGCTCCGGCGCGACGCGCTCGACGTCATCGCGCACGCGCGCGCGCGGTCCCTCGTGACGTCCCTGAACACCAACGCGTGGCTCGCGAGCCGGCACCTCCCCGCGCTCGCCTCGATCCTCGACGTGCTCGTCGTCTCCCTCGACGGCCCGGAGCGCGAGCACGATCTGGTACGGAGGCAGCCCGGCTCCTACGCACGCGTCGTCCAGGTCCTCCGTGACGCCCGAGATCGCGGGCTCCGGACCGCCACGATCACGGTCCTCGGCCCCACGAACCTCCATGTGATCCCCGAGGTCCTGCGGCTCTCCCAAGAGGTCGGGAGCGTCGCCTACTTCCAGCCCGCGTACCGCGAGTGCTTCCGCCGCGAGGCGGGGCTCGATCCGGCGCTCTCCCCCGAGGCGCTCGCGGGGGTGGCCGAGACCCTCCGCGGGGCCAAGCTGCGCGGGCTCCCGGTGGGGTCCTCGGCGGGCTTCCTCGAGCGCCTGGAGCGCGCCCCGACGTTCGGGAGCTGCGAGAAGTGCCACGCGGGCCGCTACTTCGCCACGGTGATGCCGGACGGGACGATGGTGCCCTGCCACCTCACCTCGACGCGCCGCGCCTGGCCCAACGGGCGCAGCGTCGGGTTCGCCCGGGCGTTCCGCTCGCTCGGCCGCGCCCCCGCAGGGGACGGCTGCGCGATCAGCCCGTACCAGGAGGCGGACCTGGTGCTCGGCGGGGATCTGCGGGCCGCGCGCGACGCGGCGACGCGGCTCCTGCCGCGATCGTCGCCGGCATGACCGCCACGCAGATCGCGCTCGGGCTCGTGGCGATCGGCTCGATCGCGTCGCTCGCGGGCGCGCTCCGCGAGGAGCGGCCCGCGCGACGCACCGTCGCGCTCGTGACGCTGGGGGTGGTCGCGCTCACGTGGCTGCGCGTCGCGCTGACCGCGCCTAGCTTCCTCCACGCGAACCTCCACGGTCCGGCGCTCCTCGAGGCGATCGCAGCCTTCCCCGAGGAGCCGACGCACCGCGCGAGCTACGGCTCGGCCTCGTTCCTGATCCTCGGCGCGCTCTCGGCGCCGTTCGGCCACCGCCTCGAGGCGATCGCCGTCGTGAACCAGGCGTTCTCGGTGCTCGCCTCGGTCTTCGCCTCGCTCTGGGTGGCGCGCGTGCTCGGTCGACCCAGGATCGCGCTGCTCGCCATGGCTGCGGCGGCGCTCTTCGTACCGCTCTGCCGGGTCGGCGCGTCCGAGGACGCCCACAACGTGGCGACGTGCTTCGGCGCCGCGTCGCTCCTGGCGGCCGACGTGGCCGGCACGCGGCGGTCGGCGCTGGCCCTGACGGCGTGGGTCGGGCTCACGATCGTCATGCTCCACGCCCGGCAGACCCTGTACCCATGGGCCATCCTGGGGGCGGCTCACCTCTTCGCAGCGGGCGGCGGGCGCGCGTGGTCCTGGCGGCCGGCCCTCGCAGGCGCCGGCGTCGTAGCGCTGACCCTCGCAGGGCGGCTCGTCGCGACGCTCGGCGACGCCTCGGAGCGCATCTCGGTCGGCGCGATACCGGTCTTGCTGACCGAGCCCGCGGTCCTCTGGGATCTCTTGGCGAGCCACCCGGTGCTGGACGGCGCGCGCTTCGCGCTCGTTCACCTCCCGCTCCTCGCCGCGGGGCTCTACGCCGTCGCGCGCGCTGGCCGGCGCGGCGTGAGCGTCGTCGCGGCGTTCGCCCTCACCTTCGCCGTGACGCTCCCCTTCGGGTTCCCCGGCCCCGGCGTGGAGCTCGCCTTCCGGACGCCGCTCACCGTGCTCGCCGTCGCCCTGGCCGGGGCAGGGGCCGACGCGCTCGCACGGGCTGCCGGATCGGCCCGCGGTGCGGCGGTCGCCGCTCTCCTCGGCCTCGCCGTTGCCACGGCGCCGTTGGCGCTCTCGGGGCGGCGTCTCCTCGCGTGGCAGAGCGCCGACTGGCTGGAGCACCAGGCGGTCCGGCGCATCGCGCCGAGCCTCCCGCGCCGCCTGCGCGTGGTCCACGTGTCACCTGCCGAGCCCGCCCCCGCCTATCATCTACCAATGCGGGCGCTCCGCGAGGCGGGCATCGACGCGAAGCGCGCGCACCCCGACCCGGCCCCGAGTCGCGACACGACCTTCGTCTTCCTGGTCGGCATCCAATGCCGAGGTCGGTCCATGCTCGAGGACGCCGGGCTCTCTCACCCGCGCGACGTGGACGCCGCCGCGTTCGCCCGGCTGTTCCGGGACATGCGCTCCCCGCCGGGCGCGCCGCCGCCGCTCCGTCCAGAGTGCGAGGCGGCCATCGCCGCCGGGACACCGCTCGGCGACTCCGACACGGTCCGCGATCCTCCCGACGATCTCCCCTTCGTGCGCTATGGCGGCCAGCCCATCCCCATACAGTTCGTGCGCGTCGATCCGGCGCGCCTCGGGGAGCTCGCGCGTGACTGACTGGGACGTCATCGTGATCGGCGCCGGCCCCGCGGGCTCGAGCGTCGCGACGTACCTCGCGCGAGAGGGCCACCGCGTCCTCCTGCTCGAGCGCGAGCGGCTGCCCCGGGAGCACATCGGGGAGTCGCTCCTGCCCGGCGTCTTGCCCTACCTCGACGCGCTCGGCGTGCGAGAGCAGGTGGAGCGCGAGGGGTTCGTCCGCAAGGAAGGCCAGACCTTCATCTGGGGCCGTGATCGGACGCCGTGGGAGCTCGACTTTCGCGAGCTCGACGCCCACCCGTACGCGTTCTTCGTCGAGCGGGCCCGCTTCGACGAGATCCTCGCGCGACGCGCCGAGGCGTGCGGCGCCGAGCTCCGCGAGGGCTGCGCCGTCCGAGAGATCATGTTCGACGAGGGGCGCGCGGTGGGCGTGGTGGCGAGGATCGACGGGAGGGACGTCACGCTCGGCGCGCGCTTCGTCGTGGACGCGAGTGGGCAGTCGGCGCTCGTGGCGCGGGGCGCGAAGCTGCGCCGCCTCGTCCGGGGTCTGAAGAGCGTGGCCCTCTGGTCGTACTTCCGAGGCGCGCGCCGACTTCCGGGGCACCGCGCGGCCCACATCTTCACCGTGAGCGTCCCGGCCGGGTGGGTCTGGTGCATCCCGCTCCGCGAGGATCGCATGAGCGTCGGGCTCGTGACGTCGGCGCCGCGACCGGGCGCCGCCGGACGCGCGGCCGCGGACCAACGGTACCTGGACACCCTGAAGGCCACCCGGCCCGTGTGGGATCTGCTGGAAGGCGCCGAGCGCGTCGCGCCCATCTCTCGCGCGCGCGACTGGTCGTATCGCGCGACCCGCACCAGCGGGCCAGGGATCTTCTTGTGCGGTGACGCGGCGTGCTTCGTGGACCCCATCCTGTCGACGGGGGTTCACCTGGCCATGACGAGCGCTCGGTGGGCCGCCGCGTGCATCCACAGCGCGCTGCGCGAGCCGCGGCACGAGCCGATCCTCCGCGCCTTCTACGAAGACCAATACCGGACGACGTTCCGCGAGCTCCTCGCACAGGTCCAAGCGTTCTACCGCTTCGAGGGCCGGCGCGACGCGGTGTATTGGCAATCGAAGAGGATCCTGGGGATGGGTCACGGCGTCCCCGAGAACCTCGCGTTCCTCTTCGTGACGGCGGGGCTCCTCCGAAACGCCGCGACCCCGTCCCCCAACGCGCCCGCGGAGGGCGTGCTTCGGGAGCTCGGCGACCGGACTGCGGTGGCGGCGTTGTCGGCTGCGGACGCGCTCCGGCCCAAGCGCCCGCTCGCCGTCGGCGGCGCCGAGCGCGCTCGGCTCGTCACCCTACGGAGCTCGGGGCTCCTCCTCGAGCTCGTCCCGTACGAGCCCCGGCGCGTCCATGACCGGCCGCGTGGGACCTACGCCACGCTCGAGGTGACCGACGAGCGGGGCCCGCTCGCGCTCGCGGTCCTCGAGCGCTCCGGCGCGGGGGACGCCGCCGGCGCTGGGCGGTGGCGCGCCTCGATGGTCCCGTACCCGATCCGCCCGCAGAGGCCGGCGGTCGTGCAGGAGGTCGGTCGCGTCCTCGCCACGCTGGCGGACGCGGCGGACACGAGCGCGGGGGCCTCCGCCGTCAGGCGCGTGGAGCTCGCGGTGCGGCGGGCGGCCCCCGGCGCACTGCCGCCCGGCGTCTCGGTGGCCAGGCAGCGTGATCACCGCGGCGGGCGCCTCCACGAGCCTCCCGTGACCGCGGTGTACGCGCCGGTCGAGCCGCGCGCGCTCGGTCGCCTCTACCTCCGGCTCGAGGCCAGGCTACCGCCGAGCGAGGTCGAGGTACCGCCGCTCCGAACGCGGTTCCTCGACCTGTGGGTGGAGCCCGGCCTCGACCGCGCGGGCGCGCGGGTCGAGGACGATCCCGCCGTGAAGGCGCTGATCGAATCCGCCGGGGCGTCGCTCTGGTCCGCGCTCGAGGGCGTCGGCTCGCTCGGCGAGGCCCTCGAGGTCGGGGAGCGCACGCTCGCCGGCCTCGCGTCCCCAGGCCTCCCGCTCATCGCGTGCGGCAGGCTCCTACCCTGAGCGGCGCGGACGCGAGGGCGTCCCCATCCCTCGGCGGCGTGGGACGTGAGCGATGCCGTGAATGCCCTCGACCGCGCCGCTCCACCGACCGACCGCATCCCCACCGAGCAACCCGCGGCGCCCAATTCTCACATCCGCGTTAGAACCACCCGCGCTTCTCCACAGCACCACCGTGCGTCCGCCACGCAGCGGGTGCGTGCCAGAACGGCACGAACGAGAGCTTCAACGGGCGCCTCCGCGACGAGTGGCTCACCCGAGAGTACTCTCGCGCCGTAGTTCCCGATTCTCACGATTCCTCGGACCACCTCCACCGGCTCCTGCAACCTCACCCGCGCTCACCCCTTCGCGAACACCTGCCTCGGATCTCGGAACGCCTTGAACTCGAGGACGTTGCCGCTCGGATCGTCCAGGAACATGGTGGCCTGCTCGCCGACCTGCCCGGCGAAGCGCACGTGCGGCTCGATCCGAAAGGTCACCCGCGCCGCGGTCAAGCGATCACGGAGCGCTTCGAAGTCGTCCCAGCCCAGGATGACGCCGAAATGGCGCGACGGCACGGCGTCTCCGTCGACGGCGTTCGTGGCCGGCGGAGCGCCGATCTCGTCGGTCAGGTGCGCGGTGATCTGGTGACCGAAGAAGTCGAAGTCCACCCAGCGCGCGTCGGCGCGCCCCTCCGGGCACGCGAGCAGCTCGCCATAAAAACGCCGGGCGGCGCTCAGATCCTGGACGGGGAACGCGAGGTGGAAGGGCGGCACCGCCGGATCCTCGCACGGGCGCGGCGCCTCCGCACGCCCGCCGTCGCGCGGGTCAGGACGCCGAGGAGGCCTGGAGAAAGTGCGTCCGCTCACGGACCGTCGTCCAGCGCTTCAGGATCTCGACCACCTGGGGGTCGTCCTCCCGGAGCTTCTCGAAGAGGTAGTCCTGGATCCCCTTGTGGACGTTGCAGAGCGTGCTCTCGCGCATGCGCCCGAAGAGCGTTCCCTGCGACAGGTAGCTGTGCTCGGGCTGAACCCCGCAGTACGGGGTGTAGACGCACGAAGCGCAGTCCGGCTGGGTCTCCCGGATCGAGGCGAGCACGAGCGCCCGCACGGTCTCGTGCTTCATCACGTCTCGGTAGCGCGAGCTCCCGACCTCACCGACCTGGAACGCGCTGTCGCCCATCTCGTGCATCATGCGGCCCTCGTCGCTCGTGAAGATGCGGCCGTCGTAGTTGTAGGCGAGGGCGCCGATGGCCGAGCCGCTCGGGTTCCGGATGTCCAGAAAGTTGGGCTCCTCGTCCGCGAGGATCTTGGTCAAGAAGATCGCCGCGTAGCGCTCGAGGACCTCGACGCCCCGCTTGTTCAGCTCGATGATGTGGTCGACGGCGGAGCGGTAGAACGCGTGGTACCGGGCGCGATCGTACTCGACGACCTTCGTCGTCTTGTCGGCGAACCCGAACGGATCGACGGGGCGCAGGAAGAGGGCGCGGCAGCCGAGGGACACGTACGTGTCGACGACCTCTCTCGGGTACTTGAGCGCCTCGCGCGTAGTCGTGAGCAGCGCCTCCACGTGGTAGAGCGTCGGGTCGAGGCCCATGTCCTCGTACGCGCGGTTGATCTTGGCGATCCACTCGCACGCCACACGGTGGGCGCTGCCGCCGACCAGGACGCGCTGCTTGTTGTGGAGGGGCTCCGGGCCGTCGATGCTGGTGCAGATCTGCACCTTTTTGGAGAGGAGGTAGGCGAGCTTCTCCTCGTCCATGAGGGCGAGGTTCGTCACCATGGTGAACTCGAGCTCCTTGCCGTAGGCGCGGTTGCGCTCCAGCGCGTACTCGATGAGGTGCTTCACCACCGGGAAGTTGACGAGGGGCTCGCCGCCTTGGAACTCGATCGTGAGGGCGGGCGACGTCGACTGGAGGATGAAGTCGACCGTCCGCTCGGCGAGCTCGGGCGTCATGTCCGTGTGGGTCGCGCTCATGTCGGCGCGGCTCGCGTGACAGTACACGCACGTCTCGTTGCAGCGCAGCGTCACGACCACGATGTGGAGGTTCGGGCCATAGCGGAGGAACCGCTTCCTCCGGGAGAAGCGCGCCACGGCTGCCCCCTGGTCGATCCGATCGCGCACGAAGCCTCGGGCGGCGAGGCGCTCCAGGAGCTCCGGCGCCGCCGCGCCGCGCGCGACGGCGGAGAACTCCTCCTTGGTGACGAACATCCAGTCGCCGAACGGGCCCGTGAGGAGCACGCCGTCCCCGACGGCGCGAAAGCGCAGCGGGACCAGGCCGGGCACGGGCTGGGCGTCGGCGCCCACCTCGCGAGCGAGCGACCCCAGCGCGCCGGGCGTGACCAGCGGATCGGGACCGGCCGGACCGCCGCTCATGACGTCGCCCCTCTCCGCTCGATGGTCTTCGCGAGCGCGTAGTTGCAGAGCTCGGCGGCGACGTCCTCTTCGGAGGGTGCGTCCGGCGCCGGCGTGAGGGCGACGCGCAAGACGAACGCGCCGCCTGCGCGCTCACGCTCGATCACCGCGAAGGGCTCGAACGCCTTGGCGGCCTCGTCGATCGCGAACCCGTCGTAGAGGCCCTCGTCGAACCGGAGCTCGGTCACGGATCCTCCTTCTTGTCGGCCTTCTTGCCGTACTTCTCCTCCCAGCTCATGGCGATGCCGAGCGGGTCCTCGAAGGCGGTCGCGTCCCCGATCTCCATCTCGAGCAGCTCGTCCAGCCCCGGCTGGCCGGCGGCGCCGGCGATCGCGAACGTGGCGATCGCCTCGACCACCGGCCGGCTCTCCTTCGCGAGCGCGAGCCGATAGGCCTGGGCGAGCAGCTCGTTGCCGAGCTGGCCGAGGACGACGTGGTCCGCCACGGTGGGGTCCTTGGAGCGAGCGTGCACCGCCACGCCGTCCTCCGTGGGCTCGAGGAAGAGCCAGGCGCGGTCGAGGAACGTGTAGAGCCCCGCGTACACCGCGTCGAGCGGGTAGACCTCACGGGGGAACAGAGCGCGCGCGCCTCTCATGCGAGTACCGAGAGCTTAGCTCGAAACTCCGCTCGGTCGGCGGTTCGGATATCCTGAGGCCCATGAAGCCCGCCAAGCTCACGAAGCTCCCTCCGGATCTGCAGCTGCTCGTGAAGCGGTTTCCGCTGGTCACCCGGGCGGACGTCGACCGGGTCAACCGGGGCGACGCCGAGTTCGCGTCCGAGATGTACTGCGCCCGAGCGTGCGAGGGCGAGACCGGCGACGCCTACTGGAAGGTGTACTTCGCCTTCGAGGCGCTCATCGGAAGGACGTTCGAGGAGTCCGTCTCCCTCCTCATGCCGGAGCACCTGCAGAAGCTCGCGCGGTGGGCGTTCCGCGAGGGTCGAGACGACGTCGCCATCGCCGCCTACCGCTTCTTCCTGGAGACGAGCGAGCCAGGCTCGAGCCTCCCGGCAGAAGACGAGCTCTTCGCGCGCCGCGTCGGCGAGACCGCCGGTCCGCACGCCGAGGCCGAGGCGCAGGATCTCATCCGGCGCAAGCGCTGACCCCGCGCGCGAGGTGCCCGCGCCCTCAGGGCTCGTCGGCTGGGTCCTCCCCCGCCGCGGACGAGGGGCGCTCGGGCGCGAGGCCGAGCGCGCTCGCGCGGCGCGCCTCGACCTCTCTGCGGCGCGCGTACCGCGTGAGGCTCTCGACGGAGACCACGCCGACGGCCGGCGCCTCCACCGGTCGCGCCGGTCGATCCGCCGCGTCGTCGCTCGCCTCCAGGATGGCGCGAACGATGGGCTCCTTCGCCACGAACACCGGCGACAGCTCCGCCGGATCGTAGGCCGCGCCACGGTCGAAGAGACCCCCGCAGATGCTGCGCAGCGAGCACGCGGCGCACCCCTCGGCGTATTGGTGCTCCCACGTGGTCTGCACCACCGTCTGCTTCTCGTCCAGGAAGTGGACCACCCGCTCCTCGCCCTTGACGATCTTGCGGGTCTCCGTGCTCGCCCACGCGAACTCGGTCATGTAGCAGAGCGGCACGCGCTCCACGCGGAACGTCCGACCCGAGGCGTGGAGGAAGCTCAGCGCGCGGTGGAGGGAGGCCTCGAAGCTCGCGAGGGACGGGGTGAACTCCGCCTGGTTGACCTCCGCGCGACCCATGGACGGATCGAGGTTGTTCCAGACGAAATGGCGCACGAAGGGGTGCAGGTCCGTGAGGCGCCGGACGGTCTCGTCCAGGTGGTCCGCGTTGTGCCGGTTGATCACGCAGTTGACGTTCACCTCGATCCCGGCGGCGTGCGCGCTGTCGAGGGCGGCGTGGGCGAGGTCCAGCGTCCCCTCGACGCCCCGGAGGCGAGCCTCCACGTCGGGCCGGGTGGAGTAGATCGACACGTGGACCAGGTCGAGGCCGGCGTCGGCCATCGCCCGCGCGAAGGCCGGCTGGGCGAGGCGGTGACCATTCGTGATCATGCGGACGTGCAGGCCTCGCTGCTTCGCGTACCTCGCGATCTCGGGCAGCCGGGGGTGGAGCGTGGGCTCGCCTCCCGTCAGCACGACGCCGAAGTAGCCTCGCTCCGTGAGGTCGTCCACGAGCGCGCGCATCGACTCCACCGTGTGCTCGAACGGCGTGGAGGGGTTCGAGCAGAACCCACAGTAATGGTTGCAATGGCGGACGACTTGGAGATACCCGATGTTCGCCATGGTCACCCGAAATGGTCTCTCCAGCGCTCGATCTCGTCGAGGAGCGCCCGGCCGAAGGGGGTGGGCCGCGCGTGCGCCAGGAGCACGGCGGCGCCCTCGCGGTTCACCTCCTTCACGCGCTCGAACCGCGCCGCCACATCCGCCCCTGCCCCTCGCTCGAGCATCCTCTCGTAGAGGCGGGCGACGGGCAGGAAGGCGTGCACGGCGAGGAGCACGCCCGCGAGCGGCCGCGGGTCCGGCCTGACCGGCGACGCGAACAGCGGCTGCTGGCCGTCCTCCAGGAGATCGTCGAGGTCGAAGAGCGCGTTCAGCTTGTTGTGGGCGGCCTCGTGGATGAGCGCCTCCGCCATCGTCAGGACGCTCGGGTGGAGGCTCGCGTAGACCGTCCCTACGGCCTCCTGGTACGAGGCCGAGAGGTGCCGTTCGGCGAACGTGCCCACGGGGACGATCTGCCGGACGAAGACGTCGATGTCGGCGCGCACTCCCGGCAGGTGCGCGGCGACGAGGTCGAGCGCGTCTGCGAGGGCGCGCGCCCACACCGCTGGCTCCTGGGTCCCGAGATCCACTCGGTTGCCGTCCTTGTCGGGGTGCGCTTCCGTCATCGCCAACGGGTTGTTGTCGCAGAGGGCGAGCACGATGTCGCCGCTCACCGCGTAGTAGACCCGCTCGTCGATCTCGGCGCCCTCCACGCGGCCGTCGGGCCGGATCACGATCCTCTCCGCCGCGATGGCGGCCCGGCGCCGCCGCGCGGGCGACAGGAGCTGCGCCGGCGGCGCGGAGAGCTCGACCGGCTGGTCGAGGAGCCCCGCGAGGGCGAGCTCGAAGGCGACGTTCCCGACGAGCTCCCCGAGCCAGGCGTCCCTTTGGCCGGCAGAGGCGTTCGCACGCAAGCATCGGACGAACACGGAGACCGTGGGAGCGCGCGCGAGCGCCGCGACCGCGCCGGGCTCACGGGCGCGGGCCGCGCCGATCGCGCGCCCCATCGCCGCCACCTCGCGGCGCCGGTGCTCGCTGGCCGAGGGCCCGGGGGCGAGCGCGAAGAGCTCGAGCAGGACGCGACGCATCGAGGCGGAGAGCACGCGCGCGCCCGTCGCGGATCCCGGCTCGGGGACGCACAGATCCGCGGGCGGCGCGCCCAGCGTCACGACGGCGGCCCCACCGGACGAACCTCCGCCTCGCCGTGCACCGCCACGTAGTCCGGGCGGAGGCCGCAGCAGGAGGCGCGGTGGACACACGGGTCGCAAGCCGCAGGGAAGGCGCCGCCCGAGAGGCGCGACCCGCGCAGCTCGAAGGTCTCGTCCGGCGTGACCACCGTCACGGCCTCGGCGCCGGGGTGCCGCACGTGGTCCTCGTACCCCGGCAGAAAGCAGCGCGGTACATGGAGCGAGACGACCTCGTAGCCGCCCGCCCGCGCTGCGTCGAAGGCGCGGCGGAGCGCGGGAGCGAGATCGCTCAGGCGCGGGAGCTCGGTGGCGAGCCCCGCGGCCTGGTCGGTGAGCGAGAGGAGCCACAGGGCGAACCGCCGGACCCCGACCGCGCGGAGCTCGTCGATCCACCCGCCGAGGTCGCGGTAGGTGTCCTCCTTCAAGATGAGGTCGGCGACGGGGTCGAGGCCGCGCTCGACGAGGTTCTGCAGGGCGCGCGCGCGCAGCGCCGCTGCACCCTCGCGCTGGACGAGCGCGTCGTACGCGGCATCGGCTCGAGCGTGGACCGACACGTGGAAGCGATCTACGCCGGTCCGCACGAGGAGGTCGAGGTAGGGAGCGTACGCGTAGCGCAGGCCGTTCGAGGCGATCTTGACGTGCCGGAAGCCGCGAGACCTCGCGTACCTCACGAGGCCCGGAAGATCGGGGAAGATCGTCGGCTCGCCCCCGGTGAACGCGATCTCCGTGATGCCGCTCCGAGACGCCCGATCGATGGCCTCGAGCACCCGCGGGGTGGAGAGCGCCCGCTGCCTCATCGCGGGCGTGATGGTGCAGTACCCGCAACCGAGGTTGCAGTCGTACCCGAGCACCACGTCGAGGAGCGCCACCAGCCGATCGTAGCAGGGCGGACCGAGGCTACGCCGCAGGCGGGACTGGCGCCGAGAAGCCCACCGTCTCCGTCGGCCCCGTCCCCGCGAAGCGATCGGCCAGCGCCCCGGAGGGCGCGCCCACCAGGGTCTCGAGCCCGAGCGCGGCGCCCTCGGCGACCGCCCGCGCGAGGTGAGGGCCGAGGAGCTCGGTCTGGGGGGCGAGGCTCCTCTTGAGCCGCTCCGCCGAGCCCACGAGCTCGAGGGGGGCGAAGTGCACGGCGTCGGCGCCCAGGTGCCTCGCCAGCCGGACGATCTCGGGGAGGTGCCGGTAGTTCGATCGCGTCATGACCACGGTGACGCCGGTCCGCACGCCGCGCGCGGCGGCGTTCCGGATCCCCTGCGCGGTCTGGGCGAAGCTCCCGGCGGCGCGCGTGTGGTAGTCGTGCATCGCCGCGGTCGACCCGAGGAGCGACACGTCGACCGCGAGCCGCGGGCCGGCGGCCGCCAGCGCGTCCGCGTACGCGGGGTACGCCACGCGGCGGCCGTTCGTCTGCACGACGACGTGGGCGGCACCGCGCGCGCGCGCGCGCGCGAGGAGCTCGAGGAGCGAGGGAGCGAGCGTGGGCTCGCCGCCTTGGAAGAGCACCGTGTCGCCCGCCTCCGTCCACTCGACCTGACGCCGCGCCTCCGCCGCGTCCTCCGCGGGGCGCGTCCGCCGGAGCTCACCCTGCGCGCACACCAGGCACCGGTTGTTGCAGGCGAAGCCGAGGGACACGGCGCGGCGCGCGGGCACCCGACCAGCGTAGCAGCGCCCGGCCGCGCCTCGCGTTCGGCTTGCGCGTCGGAGCGCGCGAAGCTAACCAAGCCTCGGTCCATGCTCGAAGCCGTCGACCTGGTGAAGCACTATGGCTCCTTGGTGGCGCTTCGCGGGCTCAACCTCCGGGTGGAGCCGGGCGAGGTGTACTGCCTGCTCGGAGCGAACGGCGCCGGCAAGACGACGACCATCCAGCTCTTCCTCGGCTTCATCGAGCCCACCTCGGGGTCCGCGCGCATCGGGGGCGCGGAGGTCGCGAAGCGCCCGCTCGAGACCAAGGCGAGCATCGCGTACATCCCGGAGAACGTGATGCTCTACCCGAACCTCACGGGCCTCGAGAACCTCGAGTTCTTCGCGACCCTCGCGGGGCGCGGCGACCTCGGCGAGGCCGCGCTCCGGGACGCGCTGGCCCGCGCGGGGCTCTCCGCGGAAGCGGCGGATCGGCGCGTGGGCGGCTACTCGAAGGGCATGCGGCAGAAGGTAGGGATCGCCCTCGCGATGGCGAAGAACGCGCGGGCGCTCCTCCTCGACGAGCCCACGAGCGGCCTGGATCCGAAGGCGTCGAACGAGTTCTCCACGCTCCTCCAGCAGGTCCGCGCCGACGGCGTCGCGGTCCTCATGGCGACGCACGACATCTTCCGCTCGAAGGAGGTCGGGGATCGCGTCGGCATCATGAAGGCCGGCGAGCTCGTCGCGTCGCTTCCGACCTCGGAGCTCAGCCACACGGAGCTCGAGCGCATCTACCTCGAGCACATGCATGGGTGACCGCACGGCGAGCCCCGCGCGCGCGGCCGCCGTCACGCGCGCCATGGTGCGGAAGGAGCTGCGAGAGGTCGCCCGCGACGGGCGCTTCTGGGCGGCGGCGCTGACCGTCGCGGGTCTCCTCGTGGTCGCGCTCGCGTTCGGCCTCCGCCAAGCGCGGAGCGTCCACGCCGAGCGAACGGCGGCGCAGGCCAGCGCGGAGGAGCACTGGCGCGGCCAAGACGACAAGAACCCTCACGTCGCGGCCCACTACGGCACGCACGTCTTCAAGCCCGCGGGGCCGCTCTCGTTCGTCGACCCGGGCATCGATCCGTTCGTCGGGGCCTCGGTCAAGCTCGAGGCGCACCGCAGGAACGATCTCGAGGGCGCGCGGGCGGCGGACGCGACGGGCCTCGCGCGGTTCGGCGGCCTCAGCGTCGCGTCGGTGCTGCAGCTCCTCGTGCCGCTCCTCACGATCGCCCTCGGGTTCTCCGCGTGGACCGCGGAGCGCGAGCGCGGGACGCTGCGACAGCTCGCGAGCCTCGGCGTCGCGCCGAGCGCGCTCGTCGCCGGCAAGTCCCTCGGCGTCGCCGCGGCGCTGCTGCTCCTGCTGCTGCCGGCGCTCGTCCTCGGCGCCGCCGCGACGGCGCTCCTCGGGGCAGCCACGGGCCCGACCTCCGCCGCGCGCGCCATCGCCCTGGGGGTCTCCTACGTCGTCTACTTCGGCGTGTTCGTCGGCCTCACGCTCGCGGTGTCGGCCAAGGCGAGCTCGTCTCGCGCCGCCATCATCGCCCTCCTGGGGCTCTGGGTGATCAGCGCCATCGTCGCGCCCCGCGCCGCGTCGGACGCCGCGGCCTGGGTCGCGCCGACCCCCAGCCACGCCGCCGTCGCGGACGCCGTGCGGGACAGCCTGCGGGACGGGCTGCCAGGGGGCCCGCCCCGGGAGGACCGCATCGGCGTCATCACGGAGGAGCTGCTCGAGAAGGAGGGGTTCCAAGGCGCGGAGCTCCTGATGGAGCCGGCGCTCCTCTCGGCCATCGAGCTGCAGGCCGAGGCGCGCTTCGAGAACGAGGTCATCGACCACCACCACGCGCGGCTCGCGGACGCCATCGAGCGCCGCGAGAGGCTCTCGCAGCTCGCCTCGGTCGTGTCTCCGGTCGTCGCGATCCGCTCTCTCTCGATGGCCCTCGCAGGAACCGACTACGCGCATCACCGGCACTTCTCGGACGGCGCCGAGCGTCACCGCCGGAGCCTCGTGGACATGCTGAACCGCGAGCTCGGAGAGAAGGGCGGCGGGGACGCGTGGGCCTACCGCGCCGGGCGGGAGCTCTGGGAGCGCGCTCCGCCGTTCGAGCCCACCCGACCCGATCTCGCGTGGGTCCTGGCGCGCCAGCGCGCGAGCGTCCTCTCGCTCGGCGCGTGGCTCCTCCTCGCGGGGGCGCTCGCGTGGCTCGCCGCGCGCCGCATCCGGATCGTATGAAGGTGCTCCGCGCTGTCTTCCGGGTCGAGTGGACGAGCGCACGTCGGGACGGCTCGCTCTGGGTCCTCGTCGCCGTGTTCGCCGCGCTCGTCGCCTACGCCTCGGTCGGCGGCGGGCGCCTCGTCCGGGACGAGCGCGCGGCGTCGGAGGCGGCCGTGGCCGAGGACGAGCGGAGGCTCGCCCGCCTGCGCGCCGAGGTCGCGCGCGCGGCGCCCGGAGAGCCCCCGCGCGCCTCCGATCCGCGCAGCCCGATGGACGTGGGCCAGGAGCTCGCGCCGCGCGCCGCCCACCTGCCGCTGGGGCCCCTGGCGGTCGTGGCGGTCGGTCAGCGGGACGTGTTGCCGCAGACGCTGATGCTGACCACGCGGGCACGGCTGGCGAGCGCGGAGCAGGGCGATCGGTCCAGCCCGCTCCGCCAGTCCACGGGTCCGTTCGATCTCGCGTTCGTCTTCGTGTTCTTGCTGCCGTTGCTCGTCATCGCCCTGAGCTTCGATCTGCTCTCCAGCGAGCGCGACCGCGGGACGCTCTCCCTGGTCCTGTCGCAGCCCGTCACGTTGACGCGCTTCCTCTTCTCCAAGGCGCTCCAGCGCGCGGCGCTCCTCCTCTCGGTCGTGCTCGTCCTCGGGGTCGCCGGGCCGCTCCTCGGCGGGGCGGACCTCTCGGCGCCGGGGATCGGGCTGCGCCTCGCGCTCTATCTCGCGCTCCTCGCGGCCTACTCGCTGTTCTGGCTCGCGCTGTCCGTGGCGGTGAACGCGTGGGGGCGGTCCTCCGCTGGCAACGCCCTCTCGCTCATCGGCCTCTGGCTCGCGTTCCTCATCGTCATCCCGGGCCTGGCGAGCGTCGCGGTCGACGCGATCCACCCGAGCCCCTCGCGGGTCGAGCTCGTGAACCTCGCCCGCGAGGCCGCGCGAGAGGCGGAGGCGCAGACCAGCGCGCTCGAAGGCGACCACGGCAAGCCCAAGGCCGCCGACACGGGCCGCCGCGCCTTGGCGAACCAGGCGGCGTTCGAGGAGCAGGTGCTGCCGGTGCTCGCGCGGTTCCGCGACCAGCGCACCCGCCAGCAAGAGATGGTCGACGACCTCCGGTTCCTCTCCCCGGCCTTGCTCCTCAGCGAGGCGCTGACCGACGTGACGGGCTCGAGCGTGGGGCGCTACGAGGACTTCTCGCGGCAAGTGGACGACTTCCACGGGGCGCTGAAGGCGTTCTTCTTCGAGCGGGCCGAGCGAGGGGCCGAGCTCGGCGTCGCCGACTACGACGCCATGCCGCGGTTCGCCTACCGCGAGCCGCCCGACGGGTCCCTCGTCGCGCGGGTCGGCACGAGCCTCCTCGCGCTCGGCCTCGCCTGCGGAGGGCTCGTCTTGCTCGCGCGGCAGCGCCTCCGGCGCGCCGAGGCGTGAGGGTGAGGTGTCGGCGGCGGGCCGCCTGAGGTACCGTGGGGCGGTCGCTCGAGCTCAGGCAAACCAGCCCCGAAACCGCCCCCCTCCAGGTTCGTACCACGCCCGGTGAACATGAAGCTCACACTGGAACGGCCCATCGCGCGCCTTGCGCCGCTCTGCGTGGGCTTGACGCTCGCCGCCGCCCTCGCCCTCGGCTGCGACGGCGAGTCGAAGCTGGCGCTCACCTTCGTCGACGCCGACACCAACGAGCCCATCCCCCACGCCCTCGTCTCGGGGGAGGTGGGCGGGATCTACGTCAAGAACGACGACACCTCGAAGGGCAGCCCCGCCTACGAGCTCGGTGGACGCGCCGACGAGAACGGCAAGCTCACGCTCGTGGTCCCCAACGATCAGATCGGGCTGCACGCGTTCGCCGACGGCTACCGGTACGCGCCCCGGAAGGCCGAGGGCGGGACGGACACGGAGCTCACCATCGCCATCCGCCGGCAGCTCCCGGAAGACTTCGTGCCGACGCTCACGGCCGCGTCGATCGATCCGCCGTCGGTCGCCCCCGGCGGGAGCTTCACCATCACCGTGACCGCCGCCGCCGGGAGCCCGGACGATCCGCTCTCGGACGAGACGCTCGCCATCCTGGACGGCGGCGACTTCAGCGTCGCCTTGGACCCCCCCTCCGCCGGCGTCCAAGGGGTCGGGTTCCCCGACGGGGTGTACCAGAAGAAGCTCGAAGCCCCCGCGGAGCCTGGCCTCTACGTGTACTACCTGGTCGCGACCTCGGAGCACTGCGTCACCAGCGACGCCGTGGCGCTCGAGCTCACGGTTCGGTGATCCCCCGAGAGCCGAGTAGACCAAGCGGGCTCCCCTCCTGATGACACGCGTTGCAATTTCCGGGGGCCGGTGCCTTCATGCCGATCTCGGTCCCGTCCGCGAGCACCACGGACGCGAGGACCGGCTGCTGGAGCTCGACGTGTCGGAAGAAGTTCTCATACGGGTTCACTGCCACGTCCAGACGCAGGCCCGCGCCGTCGCTGAGCCTGATGCGAGTGATCCCGGATCCCGGCGCCACGGAGCCGGAGAGGCCGAACTCGTCGTGACAGCAGGCGCAGTCGGTCCCGTGCCGCTCCACGCTCTCGTCCCCGTCGGCGCACCACGGTCGGTCGGCGGCCCCAACGAGCGACTGTGCCGGTTCGTCCGCGCAGCCCACGGCGGCTAGAGCGCCCACCACGCAGAGACCATGCAAGCGCCCGATCACGTCCGCCTCGAGACCTTGTACGTCGAAGTGACGAACCGCTGCAACTCGCTCTGCACGAGCTGCGTGCGCACCTACGACCTCGCCGAGCCGGAGGCCGACCTGCCCCTCGAGCAGCTCACCGCCCTGGCCGCGGGGCTCGCCCCCGAGGACCGCCCGAAGCGTGTCGTCCTGAACGGCGTCGGAGAGGCGACCCTCCACCGCGATCTGCCGGCGATCGTCGCGCTCTTCAGCTCCCTCGGCGCCTCGGTCCTGTTCAACACGAACGCGGTGGCGCTCACCGGGCGCATGGCGGTGCAGCTCGCCGAGGCGGGGCTCTCCGAGCTCCGGATCTCCGTCGACGGGGCGTCGCGCGACACCTACCGGCGGCTCCGGGGGATCGACGCGCTCGACCGCGTCCTCCGGAACGTCGTCGCGACGCGCGAGGCGCTGGAGCGGGCCGGGCACGACCGCCCCGCCCTCAGCATCTGGTTCACCGCCGCGCGCTCGAACCTGAGGGAGTGGCCCGACATGGTACGCCTCACCCACGCGGCGGGCGTCCCCCAGCTCTACTTCCAGCGCCTCGTGTACCGCGCGGGAGCGGACGGCATCGGCAGCGCCACCCAGGAGGAGGCGCTCACCGCAGGGCTCGACGAGGACGAGAGGCGGGCGCTCGCCGCCGCGAGAGAGCTCGCCCGCGAGCTCGGCGTGGAGATCCGAGGCTCGGGCGCGTCGTCGGGGGCCGAGGCGGTCGTCGAGCTGGGCGACGGCTCGCGCCCCTGGCAGGCGTGCAGGCGCCCGTACCAGTCCGCCTACGTGACCGCGAACGGCAACGTGCTGCCCTGCTGCGTGGCCCCCTTCTCGACGAAGGACTACGCGGGCATCGTCCTCGGCCGCGTCCCCGACACGACGCTCTCGGAGGTGTTCCGAGGCGCGCGATACGAGACCTTCCGTCGCGCGTTCGAGAGCGACGCGCCCTTCGATTGCTGCTCCCGATGCGGACGCGACTGGGCGCTCTGACGGGCCTGGCGCTCGCGGCCGCCGCGCTGCTCATCGCCGTCTGGGTCGCGCTCGGGTCCTTCGAGAGCCGCCTCACGGGCAGCGCCGACTCGGCGAACACGCTGGTCGTCGCGCGCAACCTGCTCGAGCGCGGACGCTTCGAGGTGGATTACCTGGGCTACTACTTCTACGAGTGGCCCTCGGTCACGCACCCCGAGGACAGCTTCCCGCTCTTGCAGCCGCTGCTCGTCGCGGGCCTCTCCTGGCCGTTCGGCGACGTGTTCGCGGGCGGGGCGCTGTACGCCGGGATCGTCGTGTTCGCGCTGTTGGGCGGGATCCCTCTGCTCGTGCTCCGCGACCGAGGGCCGGTCGCGGCGGCGACGACGTTCGCCGTGCTCATCGCGTTCGAGGGGAAGTGGACCACGCTGCCCCGACACACGAACGACGGGGGCGCCGCGGCCCTCGTCGGCCTGGGCTGGGTGCTCCTCATGACGCCCCACGCGGCGAGGCCCGCGACGACGAGGGACGCGAGGTTCCTCGGCGCCTGCGCGCTCTTCGCCCTCGGCGCGGCGCACAAGACCTCCGCCGGGTTCGTCGCGCTCGCCGCCCTCGCGTTCGTGATCTCCGACGCCGCGCTGCATGTCCGCGCCAGGCTCGCGCGCGCGGGAGCGATCCTCTCCTTCGTCGCGCTCGCGCAGCTCCCCTCCTGGGTGTGGGCGTACCGGCACCTCGGCGAGCTGGGGGCGCCCCAGAACGCCCTCGGGCGTGTGTTCGTCCGGACCATCGCGCACCGCGACGACTACCTGCAAGCCTGGGAGGCGTTCCGCACGTATTGGCCGGCGCACCCGGAGCGCGTGGGTCGCCCCGAGCCGGGCCTCCGCGAGGCGTGGCTCCGTGCGTGGCAGGCGCTCGTCCAAGCGGTCCCCCATTACCTGCCGCTGCCGTGGCTCGCGGCGCTCGTGAGCCAGGTGCGAGGAACGGCCGGCTCGCGCCTCGCGGTCGGCGCGCTCCAGGCCACCGCGCTCGCGCTCCTCCTGCCCCTCTACAGTCACTTCGAGCAGCGCTACTTCCTGCCGCTCCGGCCGCTCATCGCCGTGGCGCTGGGCGTCGCCGTGGCGGAGGCTGCGGAGGTCGCGCGGCTGCCGCGCTGGTGCACCTCCGCCGGCCCCCTCCTGCTCGTCGCGGCGTCCTTCGTCCCCGCGCCCCGGCTCTGGCGCGTCGCGCACGGGATCGGCGTCGGGGTCGCCTTGGCCGCGGCCGCCGCCACCGGCCTGCGCCGACGCTCCGTCGTCGAGGTGCGCGCCGCCTTCGTCCTCGCCGCGGTGGTGGTGCCCGCCGTGCTGGCAGCGGGCGGCTCGCGGAGCACGCTGCTCGCCGGGTGGCGTCCCCCTCACGAGCGGCACGAGCCCGCGGCGCGGCTCATCGAGCGCGAGACGAGCCCGGACGAGGTGATCATGTCGCGCCGCGTGTGGAACCTGAACCTGCACACGCGCCGCCCCGGCGTGATGGTCCCGTTCGACCCCGAGGACGTGTGCCTCGTGGCGCTCCGCTATGGCGCCACGGCGCTCGTCGTGGACGACGTCGACGCCTCCCGCCTGACGGCCCTCCACGAGCTGATCGAGGCGCTCCCCGTGCGGGCGCGCGAGGGATCGGTCACGATCTACGATCTCGGCTGCGGGCGTCCCACGCGTGCCGGCTGATCGCCCGGAGTATCTTCGAGCCCGCCCCGAGCGTTCCGCGGAGCGTGCCCGAGACCTTCGACGCCCCGCCCCGCCGGCGCCGGCAGGGGATCGGCACCTCGACGACGCGGAGGCCCAGCACGTGCGCGCGGAGCAGCAGCTCGATCGTGAACCCGTAGCCGCGATCGCGGAGCGCGAGCCGAGCCAGCGCGTCGGAGCGCACGACCTTGAACGGGGGCAGGTCCGCGTAGTCGGCGCCCACCAGCCTCCGCAGCAGGAAGGTGGCGAGCCCGTTGCCGAACCGCTGCTGCGGGGTCAGGCTCCCGGGCTCGGAGCGCTCCGGGTCCCGCACCCCGAGCACGAGATCCACGCCTGGGGCGAGCGCTGCGAGGAGATCGCCGACGAGCTCCGCCGGGTCGGACCCATCCGCGTCCAGCATCACCACCACGGTGGCGCCCAGGCGCGTCGCCTCCGCGACGCCCGCCAGCATCGCCGAGCCGTAGCCCCGGACGGGCTCGGAGACCACGCGCGCGCCGGCCTCTCTCGCGCGCTGCGCGGTTCGGTCGGTCGAGCCGTTGTCCACGACGACGACCTCGTGCACCCGATCCCGCGGCACGCTTGCGACGACGCCGCGGATGGTGTCCTCTTCGTCGAGGGCGGGGAGCACTGCCACGATCCGGTCCAAGAGCCCGCATGCTGTCAGCCGCCGCGCCCCCCGCCAAGCCCCGGATCGCGCTCGCCGTCGTCGCCAAGGTGCCGGGCCTCGGCCCGGTCAAGACGAGGCTCGCGCCGCGGCTCGACGAGGCTGGCCGCCGCGAGCTCGCGCGCGCGTTCCTGGAGGACAAGATCGCGCAGGCGCGCTCGATCGAGGGCTGCGACGTCGTCGTCGCGTTCACGCCGCCCGAGGGGAGGGACACCCTGGAGCGCCTCGCCGGCGACGGCGCGACCCTCCTCGATCAGCGGGACGGAGACCTCGGCGCGCGCCTCGCGGGCGTCGTGGAGGACCTGTGCGAGCGCGGCTACGAGGGCGTCATCCTCATCGACGGCGACACGCCCAACCTCCCGAGCGATCGGCTCCGAGAGGCCGTGAACGCGCTCTCGGCGGGTCGGGAGCTGGTCCTCGGCCCAGCGTGGGACGGCGGCTACTACCTGCTCGGCGTCCGGCGCCCGCGCGCACGGCTCTTCGAGCGGATCGATTGGAGCACCTCGCGCGTCTTCTCGCAGACCTACGACAGAGCCCTCGAGGCCGGACTCACGCCGTACGTGCTCGCCGCGTGGTACGACGTGGACGAGCCCCGCGATCTCGAGCGCCTCGAGCGGCACCTCGCCGACGCCGGGCCGCACGCGCCCGGCGCGCCCCACGCCACGCGCGCCCTGCTCGGGCTGCCCCCTCCGGCGCCCCCGCCGCGGAACGTGCACTGGTCCACGCTCAGCGGCCGCACGACCTACGAGAACCGGTGGCTTCGCGTCGACGAGCACGTCGTCCGCGTCGCGGAGACGGGGCGGCTCACCCTCTACGGCGTCATCACGACGAAGCCGTGTGTGGGCGTCGTGCCGTTCCTCGACGAGGACACCGTCTTGCTCGTCCGGCAGTTCCGGTACGTGGAGCAGCGCTTCACCCTGGAGATCCCGACGGGCGCGGTCGAGGCGGGGGAGTCGCTACGAGACGCCGCCCAGCGCGAGCTGCGGGAGGAGATCGGCTACCGAGCGGAGCGGCTCGAGGCACTCCTACGCTACCGGACGAGCAAGAGCGTCGTCGACGAGGAGGCGCACCTCTTCGTGGGTCGCGGCCTCTCCGAGGCGCCGCTCCCGGCCGACGAGACCGAGCACGCCGAGACGCTGCCCGTGAAGCTCGCGGACGCTCTGGCGATGGTTCACCGCGGCGAGATCAGCGACTCCATGACCATCCTCGGCCTGCTCCTCGTCCAAGGCGCGCGCCCGTGAGGGGGCGACGCCCCGCCCGCCGGGCGGCCGGACCGGCTATCCTTCGAAACCGACGCTGGCGGGCTCCGTACCCGGTGCGCGCCGCCAGGCTCCCATGACGACCTCCTCGCTCGCTCCCGACCTCCCGCGCGGCTTCTCGCCGGAGGAGCTCCGCGCGGCCGTCGTCCGGTGCTACTCGGACGTCGGCGCGCGGCCGGACGGCGCGTTCCCGTTCCGCGTGGGTCGCGCCTTCGCCGAGGCCCTCGGCTACCCGGCCGCGGTCCTCGACCAGGTGCCGGCCACCGCCACCGAGGCGTTCACCGGCGTCTCCTGTCCCCCGCTGCGCGCAGAGGTCCACCCCGGCGAGACGGTCGTGGATCTCGGGTGCGGCGCCGGGCTCGACGTCCTCCTCCTCGCGCGCGCCGTAGGGCAAGCCGGGGCGGTGATCGGCGTGGACTCGTCGCCCATCATGGCGGAGCGAGCGCGCCAGGGCGTCGCCCTGGCGGGAGTCGCCAACGCCCGGATCGTCCTCGCCACCGCGGAGGACACCGGCCTTCCCAGCGCGTCCGCCGATTGCGTCATCGCCAATGGGATCCTCAACCTCAGCGTGGACAAGCGAGCGATCGTCCGGGAGGTCGCGCGCGTCCTGAAGCCCGGGGGCCGCTTCTTCCTGACCGAGATCACGCTCACGGCGCCGCTCCCGGAGGGGAGCGTGGAGGAGATCGACGACTGGTTCAGGTGAATCGGTGGTGCGCTGCCGGAGGCAGCGCTCGCCGAGGAGATCCGGGCAGCGGGGCTGCCCTTCGTCGTTCTCCTCGAGGCCGCCAGGAACGCCCGCACCGGCAACCCGGGGTCGATCGTCTCGGCGCTCCTCGCGAGCAAGCGTCCCCTCGAGGCGCCCGCGCCGCGCACGCGCCTTCCGCTCGCGGACCCTGACCTGCTGCGCAAGGCGGTCCAGGCGGCCTTCGCGCGCCTGGCGCTGTTCCCTGATCGCCAGCACCCGTGGCCGCGGGGCCGAGCCCACGCGCTCGCCGTCGGCTATCAGACAGCGGATCTGGACGCGCTCGCGCCGGACACCGTGGCGCGCATGTGCCCGGCCGCCTACCCCTTCGCGGCGCCCCTCCGGCAAGGGGCGCGCGTGCTGGACGTCGGGTGCGGCGCCGGGGCGGACGCCCTGCTCGCGGCCGCGCGCGTCGGCGGCGCCGGGCGGGTGACGGGCGTCGACATCACCGAAGAGCTGGTGCGCGTCGCTCGGTCGGCCGCGAAGCGCGCCGGGCGCGACGCGGTGACCTTCGAGCGGGGCGACGCAGAGGCCCTTCCGTTCCAGCCCGGCGCGTTCGACGTCGTGCTCGCGAACGGCGTGATCAACGCATTCGCAGTCGACAAGACCCGCGCGCTCCGGGAAGCCGCGCGCGTGCTCGCGCCGGGGGGCGAGCTCGTCCTCGCCGACCGCGTCGCCGAGGTGCCCGCCGGCGATGGGGATCGCGCCACACCGGCACGGTGGGCCGGGGGCTCGGTCGGGCTCGTGCCGCTCGAGGAGCTCCGCGGCGCAGTCGAGGAAGCGGGCTTCGCCGTCACGCGCACGGGGCACGCGGGCGCCGCCGCGCTCATCCATGCACGTCTCCCCGCTGCGGGGGGCCGATGACGACCGACGAGGAGCTCCGCGCGTTCGACGACGGCTCCTGGCACGAGCGCGCGTCCTACTGCCCGGCCTGCGGCCGGTGGGTCGCCGAGGCCGACGCCGAGCGTCACGACACGCTCGCGCTTTCGCCGCGGCTCTGGGTGTACACCAACTACGACTGCAACCTCGCCTGCTCCTATTGTCTCGTCTCTTCCAGCCCGCTCGCGGAGCGCCGCGCGCTCGGGCTCCCGCAGCTCGAGCGGCTCCTCGAAGAGGCGCGAGCGCTGGGGATCCGCGAGGTCTTCCTGACCGGGGGGGAGCCGTTCCTGCTGCCCGACATCTTCGCCATGATCGAGAGGAGCGTCGCGTCGTTCCGCACCACGGTGCTCACCAATGCGATGCTCCTCCGCGGCAAGCGCCTGGAGGAGCTGGTCGCCCTGAACTGCGCGAACCTCTGCCTGCAGGTGAGCCTCGACGACGAGCGCCCCGGGGAGCACGACGCGTACCGCGGCGAGGGCTCCTGGGACCGCGCGATCGGGGGCGTGCGGGCGCTCCTTCGCGCAGGGGTCCGCGTCCGCATCGCGACCACGGTCACCGAGGAGGTGGCCCCCCGCGTCGAGGAGATCCGTCGCTTCGTGCGAGACGAGCTCGGCATCGCCCCGGACGACCACATCGTCCGCCCCCAGCTCATGCGCGGCTTCTCGGACCGAGGCCTCGTCGTGGGCAAGGCGGACTTGCTCCCGGAGCTCACCGTCGACGTGGGCGGCGTGTACTGGCACCCCGCCGGGACGGATGGGGATCTGCTCGTCACCCGCGACAACACCTCCCTGCGGGGGGCGCTCGCGGAGCTGGCGAGATCGGTCCGAGCGCACGGGAGCTCCGCGGAGCTCCAGCCATTCCGCTGAGGCTGACGGGCCCCTCGGTCGAGGGGCGAGCGGACGAGCAGCGAGGGGGCGCGAGTTGCGCGTCAGGGCCCGGAGGACCAGGTGGGGTGGAAGGTGTCCCCGACCTCGAGGTCGTCCACGATGAAGCCCATCGGGCTCTGGGATCCGACCGCCCAATACCCGCCAAAGTTCACCGACTCGTCCCAGCCGTCGGTGTGCAGGCTGAACCCGGTGCGCCGCGACGAGGGCAGGTCGATCTGATCGTTGTTCGCCCAGATCTTGAACTCCGCGTCGCCGTCGCCGCTCTTCAGGAAGAACTGCAGGTGGTACCAGCCGTCGGAGGGGGCGCTCCCAGTGAACTGAGGTGGCAGCGGGCTCGCGTTCCCGCCGTGTGTGACCAGCACGCCCGGGGCGCAGTCCCAGCTGATGTTGACGTGCGCGGTGAACGCGCCGTAGTGCCCGGCCAGCGACGGGTGACCCCAGCCGATCCCGCCGAGCCCCCAGTCGTCGGGCGTCACCCACTCGTCCACCGGCCAGGGATCGTAGTAGGCGAACCCCGGGCTGCACCCGCCGTGCTCGTACGGGTTGAAGAGGTGGAGGATGACGCGGCTGTTCGGGTCGCCGCCCGTGGTGCCGTAGAGCACGAACTTGGCGCTGTGCTTCAGCGGGCTGTCCACCGTCCACCGCGCATCGTCGTCGAAGCGGATCCGGAAGCGAATGTATACGTGGTCCCCGATCTGGGACGTCGGCTTGCCGAGACCCTGCAGCGGTGGCGTCACCCACCCGGTGTTGAACTGGTTCGTGGCGGTGTCGCAGTCCGTGGTGCACGGCGCGATCCGGACATGGGCGCCACCGCTCCCAGCGAACCCTTGACCGCCGACGTGGTTCGTCTGCCACGTCGACGCGGACTGCGGGTACCGGAGCGCGAAGCCATAGCTCTCCTCTGGCCCTAGGTCTTCGAACGACTCGCTGAACCACACGTTGCCCGGGCTCGGGATCGAGCCGCCCGAGCCCTCGGCGCCCGCGCCGCCGGTCGCCGCGCTCCCGCTCGATGCGTCGCTCCCGGAGCTCGAGGATCCCGCGCCGCTCGCCGAGCTGGACGCTGGCCCTGCGCCCGCCGCCGACGCCCCTTCGCCGCCGCCGCTCTCCGTCGTCTCCCCGACGTCGACGCAGCCTGCACAGACCAGCCAAGCAACCCACGCCGTCCGCAGTGTTCGGTCCATGTTCCGCACATGGCAACGGGGGTGCCAACGTACGCCTCCGTCGAGAGCGCGCCGTGGTCGGACCACGAGAGGTCCCGCCGCCCGGATCGCGCCGCGCAACGCGGCACGCGCGCCGCAGCCTGCTGCACCGACGCCGCAGGCTCCACACCTCCCGCGTGCGACTCCCGCGCCGGTCCCTTTCTACGTAGGATGCGGGCCATGCTCACCTACGGTCCGCGCCGACGGAGCTTCCGCGGCCTCGCCGCCTGCGCCGCCGGGCTCGCGGCGCTGGTTTCCTGCTCCGAGAAGGCGACCCCCGAGGTCGCCCCGTCCGCCACGTCGGAGCAGGGCGCGCTCGTCGAGCCGAGCGCCCCTGCGCCGACGCCCGCGCCCGTCGACCGAAGCCCGATCCCCGTCACCGAGCGGAAGGAGCGGCTCGCCCTCCACGCCACGAAGTACGAGAAGGAGGTGATGGTCGACGAGTACCGGGTGATGTGGATGGAAGATCACCCGCTCGCCGTGCACCCCCTTCGGAACGGGATGGCCGCCTCGTACGCAGGGTACGTCTACTGGCTCTCGGACCACCGCCTCGTCTCCGCGGGGTCCATCTTCCCCGAGGAGGCCTACACGTTCACGAGCATCACCGGGAGCTGGCCCAAGGAGGTCTACGCCCTCGTGGATTTCGACTCGTGGAAGAGCCCAGGCTTCCAACGCTCCGCGCCGGTGAAGGAGACGCAGCACATGACCCTCGACGCGAAGGGCTGGCGACCATGGTCCGGCGGCGCGGGGAGGAAGGTGGTCTCGTGGCGCAATGGTTCCATGCTCGCCCTCCAGAGCCACGGTCTGAACGTCGCGATCGGAGACGAGAAGGTGCCGCGTCAGACGCCGCCGAGCGACGTCGCCGCCTGCAAGGGCGCGGCGGTGGAGGTAGAGGTCGAAGATCTCGACGCGTTCTCCACCGGCGAGGCGTTCGTCATCGGCAAGCGTTGCAGCACCGGCGCCTACGCGGTCGAGCGATGGACGGCGGTCGGGTCGGAGAGCATCTTGGAGGCGCTCCCCGACGCGCCTTCCTCCGCCAAGCGCGCGTTCCTCTCGGCGGCGGCGCCGGATCGGGCGTACGCCGTCCTCACGACGGGCGAGCGAGTGTACGCCGCGCGCTGGGACGGCAAGGCGTTCCGAAAGGTGGAGCTCGCGGCGGAGGGTGACGTCCGGGCCATCTGGGCGACGGGCGACGGCGCGGTGTTCCTCCTCCTTCGGACCAAGGCGGCGACGCCCAAGGCCGGCATGACCGAGCTCCTCCGCGTGACCGCCGGCGCGGAGGTCGCGCGCTCGGCGCCGTTCGCGGCGAGCCCCGCCTCCAGAGTCTGGGCCGCGGACGCGGACACCGCGTACGTCGGCTCGTACGGCTCGCTCCTCTCCACGAAGCCGGGGCTCTCGTTCGTCCCACCCGAGAAGCCCGCGGACGCACCCAAGCCTGCGAAGACGGCGACCGCGCCCGCGGCCCCGCCGCCGTCGACGTTCCCGCCGTACACGGACGCCTGCACCACGCCCCTCGTGTTCCTCTACGACGTGTCGGACAAGGCGCCTCCGGGGTACGACTTCCCGACGACGCGCAAGGCGCTCTCTTCGTTCTCCAAGGTCGGCGACCTCTCCCTGCTCGAGTTCGTGCACGGTTCGCTCCGTCGACTCGGGGTGAAGGTGCCCTCGGGGGCGGTCGGCAAGGAGCTCGTGGACCACGTCCGGGAGACCATGCCGGACGAGCGGCCCGTGCTCGTCTGCCTCGATCCCAAGGACGGCGTCCGGTCGATCAAGGTCCCCTGAGCTCGGCCGTCACGGCTCGACCTCGCCCTCCGCCAGCACCACGCGGTCGGGGACCACGGCCGAGGCTTCGCGATGATCGGCCACGTGCAGCACGCGGTCGAGCGAGACGCGGTACCGAATGGGCCGACCCCGCGCCCGCTCACCGAGGTCGAGCTCGGCGACGGACGCCGCGCCGGCCTCGGCGCCGACGCGGTCGTCGTGGCTCTCCACGCGGATCGGATCGTCGAAGCGATCGCGGCCGGTGGTGAAATGGCGCGCGAGGAACGCCCGGGCCGACGCGAGCCGCTGGTGGTCGGGGCCGACCGCCTCGGCCTCGACGGCCAGGCGCCGAAACAGATCGCCGGTCGGGTAAGCGTGCCCTACGCCTCGCGTGCTCAACGTGAGGCGCACGCCCGTCTCCCCGGCCCGCTCCGCCTCGACGCGTACCGCGCGCCTGTGGCTGTCCGCGTCCCGCGTCGACGCGAACGCATGGGAGCGGTGTCCCGCCGCCGTCCTCGGCATGTGACAGTCGGCGCAGCTCTGCGCGGCGTACGCCGACGCCGCGTGCTCGGACACGGTCCGCTGCATCGCGAGGGGCTCGTCGCGACGATCCTCGTCGTCGAACGCGAACTCATGACAGCCGGCGCAAGCGCCCGGACCAGCGAAGGCCTCGGTGCGCGCGACGCGGTGGGGAGCGAGGCCGAGACCCGTGCTCGGCGCGGCGAGGACGACGTCACCGGCGAGGTGACAGGTGACGCAGCCGACGCCGAGCGTGTGCGCCCCTCCCTCCGTGGTCGCCCCGGGATCCTCTGGCGCGTGGCAGCCGCGGCAGAACGGGCGCGGCTCCACCGCCAGGGCTGCCTGGAACACCGGATCGGTGAAGGACGAGCGGTGCTGCGAGGCGCGCCACTCCACCGCGATCTCCGTGTGACAGCCCTCGCACCGCGCGTTCTCCTCGAGCGGATCCGCCGCGCTGGACCGCGACGCGCGGGGGAGCCTCCCGGCCCCGCCCAGGAACCACCCGGCCCCGACGACGAGCGAAGCGAGGAGCGCTCCGCCAGCCATGGCGGCGACCTTCATCCTCCGCCTCGAGGAGCCTCGGCGCTTGCCCGGCCGTACATTCCACCGCGATCCTACGCGCAAGCTGGAGAGGATGGTGCTGCGTCGCGCGAGCCGCGCGAGCGGAAGAAGGCGGGCTCACCGGACCGTCTCGACGCTCGAGGCTGCGCCGGCCCCCTGGCTCGAGGGTCGACGCTCCCGCGGAGCTCGCGCGGCGCACCCGTCGCGCACCCGCGCACGTTTCGCGCCGGCCGGGCGCCGAAAATCGTGCGATTTCGGCTCGGACGCTCGGCACGTCGATTGCTGTGCTGCGGTTCGTCTCGCAGTCCAACCAAGAGCCATCGGAGCGGATCATGTCCAACATCAACGTACGCAAGGACGACCAGAGGGAGCTGAGCAGGGCGTCCGTCACCCCCGAGTGGGAGCCCGCGCGGTTCATTCGCCAGTTCTTCGGCATGGACCCATTCCGGAGCGTGGATCCGTTCCGCGAGATGATGCCCATGCTGAAGCCGGACGCCGGCTTCATGCCCGCGTTCGAGGTCAAGGAGACCAAGGACGGTTACACGTTCAAGGCCGACGTACCGGGCGTGAAAGAGGGCGACGTGGAGATCACCGTCACCGGCAAGGTGCTCCGCGTCAGCGGGAAGCGGGACGCCGAGAAGCAGGAGCGCACCGACACGTACTTCACGTACGAGCGCAGCTACGGGAGCTTCTCTCGCGCGTTCACCCTCCCGGACGCAGCAGACACCAAGCAGGTGCACGCCGATCTCCGCGACGGAGTGCTGTCGATCATCGTGGGTCGAAGGAAGGAGGCCGAGCCGCAGAAGATCCCCGTGAAGGGCAACGTCCCGAAGGCGTGACGGCCTCGGGGTCGCAGGACGGCGCCCTGGGCCGAGAGAGGTCCGGGGCGCTGCGGTTCGAGGGCACCTCGTCCTGACGTGGCAGGCCGCGCGCGGAGCACACCAATTGGGGCCGCGGCCGGCTCAGAAGCCTTTCCACGTGTGGCATCCGGTGCATACCCGAGCCGCCGGCTCGTGATCGACTTGGGCCTCGTGGCACCCGAGGCACGCAGCGCGGCTCGCCTTGGGGGCGGCGTGCGCGGTGTGGCAGTCCCCACACCTACCGTGACCCGCGACGGCGTGCATCCCGCCGACCTGCTTCTTCGTCGCGACGTGGCACGAGGTGCAGGCGGCCGGAGCCGCCTGCCCCGTGGGACCGTGCGCGCGATGGCACGTCTCGCACCCTCCCTTCACGGCGCCGTGGGGGCCACCCGTCTTCTTCGCGTGGCAGCTCACGCATGTCTTCGCGCCGGAGACGAGCGCCCCGCCGTGGGGCTCGTGGCACTGGGCGCACGGCCCGTGCCCCTTGGTCATGCTCTTGGCCTCGTCCGCGTGGCAGGTCGCACATGCGCCCGCGCCGCCGTGGGTCTGGTGAGCGTCCCCGTGGCACTCGGTGCAGCCGGTGTGAGCCACCGTCTGGAGCGCCTCCGCGGCGTGGCAGCGTGCGCACAGGGCGGCGCTCTCCAGGTCGAAGCCGTGGGGCGCATGGCAGGCTTGGCAGGCGAGCTTGCCTCCATGACCGCGACCGACGACGCCGACACGATCGTGGCAGCTGGAGCACGAGGCGGTCGTCATGGCCTTCGTCTCGGTGTCGGGGTGCGGATCGTGACAGTTCGTGCAGCCTCCGGGCGTCCCGTCTCCGTGGGAGAGCTCCACCTCGGCGTGACACCCCACGCAGCGCGCACCAGCGCCCGTCTTGGGAGCGTGCGCCGCGTGGCAGCTCGAGCACGCCTGGTGGGCGACCGCTCCGGCGGGCCCGGCGTGATCGGCGTGACACGCCGTGCAGCTCGCGGCGTCGCGCGCGCCGCCGCCGTGGGGCGCGTGACAGGTCGTGCAGGTGTCGTGGCCCGTGAACAGCGCGGCGTCGAACACACCCGGGTGGTGCTCCGTATGGCAAGGCACGCAGCGCCCGGCCGCTTCTCCGGCCACCTCGTGCGGCTGATGACAGTCGCCGCACACGAGCTGCTCGACGCGCGCGGGGTCCCCGTGGGCGAGGTGCTCCTTGCCCGCGTGGCAGTCGCTGCAGCGGCGCGACGACACCCACGGCTCCTCGTGTGGTTGGTGGCAGCTCTCGCAAGGCTGCGTGGCGTGGACGTCGAGGCCTTGCGCGCCGGCCGTGCCCGCCCCGTGACACTGGGTGCACTCCCAAGCGCTCTCGCGGAGATGTCCGCCGGTGAGGTCGTGGCACGCGAGGCAATGGGTCTGCGCCATCGCGGGTATCGTCACGTGGATGTCGTCGTGACAGTCGCCGCACCGCTCGGCCATGGGCTCGCCGAAGCCCTCGACGTCGCCCAGGTGACAGCACGTACACGACCGCAGCGGGGCCTGGTGGTGGGCGGGATCGTGGCCGACGTCCATCGCCCGCCGACGCCACCCCGGATCCACGGCCTCGCGCTCGTGACAAGACACGCACGACGACCGGGAGCGGGTGGCGTGGTCCGCGCCGCCGTGAGGATCGGCCGGCGGCGGACGCGGGGCAGGCTCGTCGGCGTCCTCACACGCGGCGAGGCCCGTCGCCCCGGCCCCGGCGCTCACCAAGCACAACGCGACGGACCAGCCGAACGATGCGGTCTTCGATCGCGTCAATGGCCCCCCGTGTGGCAGCGGACGCAGGGCTGCTGGATCTTGTTGCCGCCGGGCCGGTGCCCCGGCGGGTGCGGATCCCCGCCGGGTCCCCCGACGCGGTGGCACTCCACGCAGAGCCGTTCCCCCGCTCCCCCGTGGCACGCCTCGCACGACGCGGGGTCACGCCACGCGGCGGGGCCGTGGTCGTTGCGCGATCCGCGCGGACCCAGCCACCCGCGGGGGTGCGGGTCGCGGGCGTCTCCGACGCCGCTGGCGAGCAGGCGCTCTCGCTCGTGGCAGCTCGCGCAGGCCTCGGGCGCGTGGCACGTCGTGCACAGCCCGGGGTCGCTCCGCGCCTCGATCGCGTGCCGCGCCAGAAACCCGAACCGATGCAGCCCGGTCGCGGAGGCCCGATCGAAATGGAGGCGGTCGGGCGAGAGCGGCATCTTGCCCGCGGCGTGGCACGAGACGCAGAAGCGCTCGGCGTGGCAGGTGGCGCACATGCCTTGATCGCGAGAGGCCGCTGGCCCGTGGTCCCGCGCGAAGTTCTCCCCGTGCACGTCGTGGTCCTCCGGCATCGTCCCTTCCAGCTGGAGATCCACGTGGCACGATCCGCAATCGAGCGCCGCCATCTCGCGCTCGTGCTCGTGGCAGCCCAGGCAGACCGCCATCTTGGGCCGTAGCACCGCGGCCCCGCTGGCGGCGTCGGCGTGGCACCGGACGCAGTCGACCTTGGTCGCCTGGCGGTGCGCCCCGTGATCGAAGCGTACGACCTGCCTCGCCCTCACCGCCCCGGCGCGCGTGTAGGGCAGCCCGTGACAGCCCGCGCAGTCTCGCTCGTCGTGCGGCTTCGCGTGGCAGCCGGTGCAGGTCTTCGTGCCGGGGAGGTGGAGCGCGCCCTCGTCCGCGGCTCGCTGCACGCCCTCGTGGCACTCCAAGCAGTGGACGCCCGCCTCGGCGTGCGCCCGATGCTCGAACGCGTGGCCGGGGTCCCGCGCCGGGCGGAGGCCGAGGATCCCGGCGCAGGCGCACGAGAAGACGAGCAGCGACGCGACGGCCGCGCGCCCGTTCACGGCGCGCCCCACTGGCCGCTGACGCGGAGGAGGCCCCCCACGACGGTCTCGTACGCCGGGGTCGATCCCAGCTCGATCGCGCTCGCGACGTCGAGCCACGAGCGCGGCGACCAACGCACCGCCGCGAGCACCCAGGGCCACGCCGGGCCGTCGGTGCCTGGCTCGTCGGGGACGGCGACCTCCGCCTCGGTGCTCGCCACCCACCCCACGCCGAGCGGCACCCGCAGCCAGGCCCGTCCGCCCGTCCACGACGACCCGGGCAAGGAGGCGCGCTGCGCCTCGGCGCCGAGCGCGCCGGCCCCGTCATCGTCGAGCCAGAGCTCGGCCCGCGCGAGCTGGGTGGCCCCCGCCCGCCCCGCGATCGACTCGACCGTCGCGTGCGCGGCGAGCGCGAGCCGAGGTGCGGCGCGGAGGGAGCCGCTCACGCGAAGCTCGTCGGCGTCGTAGCTGCCGAGGGCGGCGAACAAGGACGTGGCCGGGAGCATCCTCGACGGCGAGCGCCGGGTCGCCCTGACCTCCAGCCGCTTGGTCGCGTCGTGGAGCGTCGAGGAGACGCGGACGTCCGCGAGCGCCGCGTCGACGGTGTCGAGCGCGACCGTCCCGTCGAGGCTGAGGCCACGAGTCAGGAACACCGAGCCTTCGGCGCCGAGCTCGGAGGTGGCGATGGCCCCGGCGTCGCGGCCCTGCCAATACGAGAACCCCGCGGAGCCGACCGCGCCGATGCTCTGCACCGTCCGCTGCCCGACGAGCCAATCGTAGCTTCGACCCCGCGACCCCGGGGCGACGGGGATCCCGGCGAAGAGCTCGGAGCTGAGCCCCGTAGGCGATCGGAACCGCGCTGCCGCCCCGTCGAGGTGGAGCGGCCGGATCGCGCCGCCCTGGTAGAGGAACCTGCCGAAGCGGCCGTCCACGTGGCGCGCGTCGTCGCGCATGCGCACGACGGCGAGGACGGCCTCGCCCCGCGCCTCGGGGTCCGCGCGCGCGTCCACTCCGACGCCGGTCCACACGAGGGCCTCGGCGTCGACGAACATCGGCCTGCGCTCACGCGCCTCGGCCTGGAGCAGCACGAACCCCGATGGGTCGGGAGCAGACGCGAACACGTCCGCGCGCAGCCGGTACGGCTCGGCCCACGCCGTCCGCGAGGCCAGGCCGAGGACGAGCACGGCGACCCATCGCCAGCGCGCCTTCACCACGAGAAGTCCACCTTGCCGTCGACGTGGGTGCCGGGGTCGAAGAGGTGGCAAGAGACGCACACCGAGACGAGCGGCTCGGAGGGCGGGTGCGCCGTGCCGGCGCGCGTCTTCAGCAGGGGGAACCCGTGACAGGAGTCGCACGCCCGGGCCGCGCCGGAGTTGTCGTCCCAGCGAGGCCCGGGGTCGCGGTGCCAGTGGCAGCCGACCGCGCACGTCCGCGTGTCCGTCGCGTAGGCCCCGCCCGCGCGGAGCGAGACGTCGGCCGGGGGAGCCGCGTCGACGTGCCCGGCGGCGCCGATCTGCTCGGGGACGGCGTGGCAGTCGTCGCAGCGTGCGACGCGGCCCATCCGATCGGCGAGGTTCGGATCGAGGTGCCGCGCGTGCGCGCCGACGGCGGGGCCGTCGACGGAGCCGAGCAGCCCTGCCGGCGGGGCGCCGAGCGCGCCCTTCCCGTGGCAGCCGTCGCACGCGACGACGCCGGTGTCGATATCACCGTCCACGTGGGAGACGCCCCCCGGGTGGCAGGATCCGCACCCGGTTGGATCGATCGCGAAGCGCGCATGCGAGGGAGGCGGCGCGTCGTGGCACGCGGCACACGGCAGCGGCCCCGGCGTCGTCCACGCCGCGCTCCTGCCGCCATGACAATAGGTGCCGGCGCAGGTGCCCGTAGCCCCCGCGTACGACGGCGTCGCCCCGCCGTGCGCCGCGAGCCCGGAGAGGATCACCTCCACCGCTCCCCCCGGGTGCGTGGTCGAGCGCGCGTCGTGCCGGACCGGGTGGCACCCGTCGCACGAGCCGGCGTGCTTGGGGTGCGCCTCCGTCAATGGCTCCGCCGCGTGGCAGGTGGAGCACGCCTCGACGCCCTCCGCGTGGCACCCACCCTCCGAGCAGCTCGGCCCCACGGGACCGCCCTCGTACGCGCCGCCGTGGCATTCGCGACACTCGGCGAGCGGGAAGCCCCGCGCGCGGAGGTCGGCGCCGTGATAGCCAGGCACCGTGGCGTCCTCGTACCCCGATGGGTGGTAGGCCGAGTCGACGCCCTCGCGCTCCACGCGGCACCCGTGCGCGGCCGCGAGCGCCAGCGTGACGATCAAGAGGGCGCGGGGCGGATCACGGATCGAGCTCGTGACCAATCGCGACATCGTAGGCGTCTCCCGGCCCGTGACAAGCGGCGCAAGCCTCGACGCCGGTGCTGAAGTCGGTGTTCGTCATCGCGTGAGCGCGCGTCTCGGGGGCGTCGTGGCACGACAGGCACGGCGACGCCGTGGGGCCGGTCACCAGGTCCATCGTGACGGTGCGCGTGTTGCAGTACGCGTCCGCGTCGGCCGCCGGATCCTCCACGCAGGTGAGCTCGTGGACGTGCGTCGGCAGGAGCCCCTGGTCCAGCGGGAGCTCGAACGTGCCTGCGATGTGGCAAGTCCCGCACGACCGCGGATCGCCGGGGTAACGGACCTCGCCGAAATCGTGGGGCGACCCCGCCGGGTTCGCGGCGTTGGGGGCCGGGAAGCCGCCCAGGATGTAAGGCTGCTGGGTCAAGTTCACACCCATGTGGATCTTGTGGATCATCACGCGGAGGTCCACGCTCTGCGCGGTCACGATGGATCCCTCGAAGCGGGAGATCCTGTCGTCGCCCACGTTGTTGGCGTGGTGGCAGAACGAGCAGTAGTCGACGCTCCGGCGCGAGTCGCCGTGCGCGCCCACGTCCTGGTGGCACCCATCGCATTGGCCCTCCGCGACGATCTGGCGACGAGGGACCGCGACAGCGTCGGTGACGGCCACGAAGGTGACCGGGTTGGGGGTCGCGTAGCGAGGCGCCCCGGAGCCGCCCGGTTGGAGGAAGCCCTCCATGCCGACTCCGTAGGAGCCGGTGGCGGTGAGCGGCATCGGCGCCGGAAAGACGTAGCGGAAACCCTGGGGGTCGGCGGTGAGCGTGCCCGACGCGCCGGAGCCCTGGATCGTGTGCTGCCAATAGGTGGCGTAATCGGTCGTCGGCCCTGCGACGGTGACCCGCAAGGTCGGCAGCGGCTGCGCCAGGATGTCCAGTGGCTGGCCGTTCTCGGTCACCGTGAAGACGAGCTCGGGCGTCTGCCCGGGGCCCGTGCTCGACACCGACACGATCTGCACGACGAGCTTCGGCGCCGCCGGGTCGGTGGCCGGCGTCAGGTGGTTCGTCACGATGCTCTCGAACCCGCTCGGGGTCGAGGTGTGGCACACGGTGCAGTCGTTGTCGTTCGCCTGAGGGCCGCCGGTGTGGGCGAGGAGACCGGGCTCGGGCGGGTCGGCGAACGACACGTCGTCGTGACAAGAGGCGCACGCGACGCGCGTCGGCGCCGTCTTCCACACGTCGGCGTCCGGACCGGTGTGGCACGCGGTGCAGTTCTGGATCGGCTGAGGGAAGCCCACCGTGGAGTAGTCGTGCACGCTCTGGGAGAAGCCGATGATCTGATAGGGCGTTCCAGCCTCCACGCTGGGCAGGTGCTTGCCCATGTGGATCTTGTGGATCATCGTGCCCATGTCCACGGAGGCGCCGGTGTCGGGGTCGACGACGCCCGCCGTGTGACAGGTGACGCAGAGCGCCGCCTCGCGCCTGAGGCCTCCGTGGATCTTGAGCGGGTTGTGGCAGTTGTTGCAGGTGGTCGTCTCTACGATCTCGCGGGTCTCCGTCACCGCCTGCCCGTCGGGTCGGAAGTGGGAGACCGCGTTGGCGACGTATCGCCGCTCCTCGAAGTCGCGCCACGCCCACGCGCCGAGCGTGTGCGTCTTGGTCCCGTCGACGCCGGAGAGCGCGGTGCCGAGCTGGTAGTCGTAGATCCCGTCGGCGGCGTCGACGACCGTGTACGTTCCGCCCTCGTCGTTGGAGGGCTGCACCGCGGTGTCGCCGGTGATGGGGCTGGTCTGCTCCTTCGTGGTGTACGCCACGTAGGTGCCCGGGCCCTCTGCCGCGGGCTCGAGGTAGGAGAGGACGAAGCGCGTCTCGACGGGGCCGTCCGTGAACAGCCCCTCGCGGTCGAGGGGCAGCCCGGTCCCGTCGGTGATGCGAAAGCGCACCGTGGCCGTCCCCGCGTCGATGGCGACCGACTGGACCTCGAACACCAGGCCCACCTCGGTGAGGTAGGCGTCGATGCCGGGCTCACCATCGCCACCCGGGTCTCCGGGGGGCCCGACCTCTCCCTGCGATCCGCGGTTCCCCGAGGGGCCGCCCGGCCCTCCCGGCCCGGGGGGCCCCGACGGGCCGTCACACGACGCAGCCACCCAAGCCGCCAGACCGAGAGCCAACCAGAGGATCCTTGCGCGCATCGTGCGCGTCCCCTCGCAAAGCCCGAGCCAACGGACCGGGCCCCGGATCCAGCCCCCCGAGAGCGCCGCGCAGCGCGCGCGTCGAGGTGGCGCAGGACGTGCGGCGCGACGCGCAATCGCTGCGCTCCCGCGGGAGGTCGCACGGCGCGGCTCATGCGCTACGTTGGCGTCCCGTGGACGTCTCCGCGCTCGGACTCGCCGCGCTGGCGTTGGGCGCCGCCTCGGCGGCGCTCGTCATCGCGTACCTCGTGCGTTCGCCTCCGCTCACGGGCCCCAGGAAGCTGACGCTCTTCTTCGCGATGTTCGTGCTGCCGACCACCTCGGCGGTGCTGGGCAACGCGTCGAACCTGGAGACGACGAAGTCCGTCGAGTTCTGCGGGAGCTGCCACGTCATGACGTCGTACGTGGAGGACGCCCGCGATCCGGCGAGCGGGAGCCTCGCCTCGCTCCACGCCCGGCTCCCCACGCTCCGCGGCGACGCCTGTTACACGTGCCACGCGGACTACGGGATGTACGGCGGCGTCACCACGAAGATCGGCGGGATGCGGCACGTCCTGGATTTCTACTCGGACGATTGGACGCGGCCGGGGCACGTCCCGCCCGCCCTGTACAAACCCTACGATCTGCGGACCTGCGAGGGCTGCCACGATCCGCTCCGCGCAGGCGCACCCCTCGAGCACCAGGTCCACGCCGACAAGCTCCGCGCGAGGGAGATCTCCTGCGCGAGCCGAGGCTGCCACGGGCCGCCTCACCCTCCGTGGGCGCAGGTGGTGGCGCCATGACCCCGCGCCGCCTCTGGGCCCTCCGCGGCGCGTGCGCGATGACGCTCGTCTCGCTCGGGCTCATCAGCTGGGCGGTGATCCACCCGGTGCCGCTCGCGGTCATCGCAGCGATGTCCCTCGGTCAAGGGCTCGGGACGCTGGGGGTGGTGCTGTACCTCGTGATCGTCTTCCGAGATCTGCGCCCCGTCCTCCAGGCGCCGCGTCCGCCGCGCGCCGCGCAGATCGACGCCGCGCCAGCCGCGGAGGACGCCGCGGCGGATCCCACCAGCGACGTGGTGATGGACGTCGAGCCCGCGCCCGACGAAAACGGGGAGCCTCCGCAGCGCTAGGGGGTGGCTCTCTTCCTACCTGACACGGCCCTCGCGCATCGGGGCACGGGCACGGCTCAGGAAGGAGCAGGGGAAACGGCACGGGCCGTCCCTCGTCAAGAAAGACGCCGCGAAACACCTTGTTCGCGCGCCTGTCGGACGCCATGATGCGCGCCGTGACAGCCACTGAGACCTCGACAGGAAGACCCACAGCCGCCGCCTCTGGGCCGCGGCGCGCACGATCGCTCCCTGCAGCATGGCTCCTCGGCACGGCGCTCGCCGGCTGCGAGGCGCCGCCGCCTCCGGCCGCATCATCCGCGACGAGCTCGGCCGCGCCGGCCGGGGCCACGTCGGGCGCGCCGGGCGAGGTGGTCTTCGATCCCAAGAAGCCCCCTCCGGGCTGGACGCTCTGCCACCGCAACCACTGCCACCACCAGGACGGGCGCGTCGCGTCCTACGCCCAGGTGATGAAGGAGATGGGCGCGACCCGCGTCGTCGGAGAGGAGGCGCCGAAGGCCGCGCCGCCCGCGCCGGCCGACGTCGCAGCGGCGCCGGCCGACGCGGAGAAGAGCTCCTCGGGCCTCGTCACCAAGGTCGTGAAGGCGGGCAGCGGCACGCGCAAGCCCGACGCGGCGAGCGTGGTCACGGTGCACTACACGGGCTGGACCCCGGACGGGAAGGCCTTCGACAGCTCCATCACGCGGAACCAGCCGGCGCAGTTCCCGCTCAGCCGCGTGATGCCCGGCTGGCGCGAGGGCATCCAGCTGATGGTGGAGGGCGAGGAGCGGCGGTTCTGGGTGCCCCAGGAGCTGGCCTTCAACGGCGCGGCCGGCAAGCCGACCGGCATGGTCGTCTTCGACATCGAGCTGATCGGCATCCAGTAGGGCTCAGGCGCGCCGCAGGGCGACGACGTACGGCGCCGCGCTCGCCGCGAAGACCACCCAGTGCTCGGGCGATCGCGCGGCGGTCGCCGCGAACACGGCGACGAAGAGCGCCGTCGCGGCGAGGCGTGGGCGCCAGACGTCGGGACCGATCCCAGCGCCGCGCCGGCGCGCTACGAGCACGCAGACGCAGAGCGCCGCGGCCAGCGCCGCGTGCGCGACCACGCCGCCGGTCCCCCAGGCCCCGCGCCCCGCCCAACGGAACAACGCCCACCACGAGCTCACGATGGCGGTGTGCGCGGCCAAGGGAGCGAGCGCGAGCACGAGCGCGACGCGCGCGACGGGGCCCGCCGGCCGGTCCAGCGCGAGCGACGCCCCGAAGGCGAAATAGCCCCACCCCAGGATCCCGATGACGGGTACGCCGAGGATCCCTGGCTCGGCCCACCGCCAGAAGCCCGCCCGCACGCTGAGCACCTCGATGAGCGCCGCGTCGAACGCGACCGCCACGCCCACCGCGCAGGCCTGCGCGACGACCCCGAGGCGGGGGAGCAGGCCCCGCACGACGTCGCGCGCCGAGAGGATGACGAGAGGCCAGATGAGGGGGACGAGCAGCGGCACGAGGTGGACGCGCGCGTGCCACCCCGGCGCGTACGCGTAGTGCTCGTAGAGTGCGATACAGGTCTCCTCGCCGAGGAACCCCGCGATCGCCAGGGCGCCGTACTCGACCAGGACGACGCGCGCCGGACGCCGCCGCGAGAGCGTCGCCAGGGTCGCCAGCACGACCACGACGCTCGCGATCTGGAACGCCGTGAAGGCGAGGCCCGTCGTGCGCACGGCCGCACGATCGCCGAGAGCCGGGCGGAAGGCGAGGCGTCTTTCCTCGACCCTGCGACGACGGTAAGGTCCGCTCCCGAGCGGCGATGCGCACCTTCCTGCTCCGCGACCTCCCGAGCCTCCTCCGCCTCCACATCGTGGTCGTGGGGCTCCTCGCCACGGTCGTGTTCGGCTGGATCTTCACCGGGCGGTACCCGCTCCTCCTCGTCCCGTTCGTCGCGGTCGACTGGTTCGTCATCAACCTCGTGAACCGCGTCACGGACGTGGCCGAGGACCTGACCAACGACGTCCCCGGCGCAGCGCTCGCGGCGCGGCGGCGGCGGCTGCTCGTCGGGGTCTCCATCGCGCTGTTCGGTGCGTCGCTCGCCGCGTCCCACTTCGCGGTGTCGCCGGAGATCACCCCGTGGCGGCTCGCGGTGCAGGCCATCGGGCTCGCGTACAACGTCCGGGTGGTCCCGTGGCCCGGCGGCCTCACCCGGTTCAAGGAGATGTACTTCTTCAAGAACACCATGAGCGCCGCGTTGTTCGTGCTCACGTGCGTCGTCTACCCGCTCGCCGCCGCCGGATGGGCCCTCGTCGTCCCGGTCGGCACGGTGCTGGCGATCACGGCGTTCTTCGTCGCGTTCGAGCTGAGCTACGAGATCCTCTACGACTTCCGAGACCTGGAGGGTGACCGCCGCGAGGAGGTCCCTACCTACCCCGTGGTCCACGGACCCACGGCCGCCCAGCGGCTGCTGGACGCGCTCCTCCTCGCCTCCGCGGCGGCGTTGATCGCGGCGTTCGCGGCGCGGCTCGTCGGCGTTCGCGAGCTGCTGATGGTCGCCGCGCCCGTCGCCCAGCGCATCTTCTACGCCCCGCGCCTGGCGCGAGGCCTCACGCAGCGAGACTGCGTCGTGCTGACCGACCTCGGGTCTGCCCAGCTGCTGCTGTTCCTGGCGGGAACCTGGGCGTGGGGACGCGCCGGGCTCCCGCCGAACATCTACCTCTGATCCGCGCGCTCTCGAGCGCGCGCGCTCACTGCCCCTGGCCGAGGGAGAAGCCGCGCTCGCCGTCGAACGTGTAGAGGCCTTCCATCTTGACGATGTCGACGCCGGCGCCCGAGAGCTTCTGCTGAAGCTCGAGCATCTGACCGAACGTGACGGGGCCCTGGTCCGGCTTCATGAAGCGGCAGCGCCAGACGTCCACGTACTTGGTCTCCGGCATCGGGTCCGGCCAGACCTTGACGCCGCGGTTGCTGATCATGAGGAGCTGCAGCCCGAGGGCCTTCGCCGACGGCTCGAGGCGCGCCGCCAGCTCGTTCGAGGTGCCCGGGATGTGGAACACGAAGATGTCCTGCCCCACGAGCTCTCGCTTCGCAGTGGAGCGCTTGTAGACGTAGGGCGCCTCGTTCTTCTTCCCGCCGGGCTTGTAGGACGCGGCCTTCAGGTGCTCGGGGCGCTTGCCGAGGCGCGCCACGACGGCGTTCGCGAACTCCTTCGTCCCGACCTTCTCCTTCGACACCTCGGGCTTGAAGATGTCGTACGTGTGGACGCCGTCCTCAAGCGTCTTGAGCCACGCGTTGTGGACCGCCTCGGCGACGTCGGTCTGGTCGATGTGGACGAGCATCATGACGGCGCCGAGCAGCAGGCCCGAAGGGTTCGCCAGGTTCTGCCCGGCGCGCCGCGGCGCGGACCCGTGGATCGCCTCGAACATCGCGGCGCTCTCCCCGATGTTCGCCGACCCGGCCAGGCCCACCGACCCGGCAATCTGCGCCGCCACGTCGGAGAGGATGTCCCCGTACAGGTTCGGCATCACGAGCACGTCGAACACCTCCGGCGTGTCGGCCATCTTGGCCGCGCCGATGTCGACGATCCAGTGCTCGTTCTCGATGTCCTTGTACTCGACGGCGATCTCGTCGAACACCTTGTGGAACAGGCCGTCCGTGGCCTGCATGATGTTGTCC
>CAZBJI010000019.1:0-42559 GCA_964492175.1 uncultured Polyangiaceae bacterium
CGGCGTCGCTCGGGCAGAGGACGTCGGCGTTCATGGTCAGCGGCGCCTTCCCGTCCGGGATGAGGCAGTGGAACTCGGCGGTGCGGATCGCGCTGTTCTGAACGCCGCTCGTGGGCACGGCCTCGAGCCACCCGTCAGGGCAGGACCCGCTCTCCAGGTTCACCGTCGCGCCACTGGATGGATCCAGGCAGAATCGAGCGCTCTGGCACAGCGCGCAGAACATCGACCCCTCTACCAGCGAGCCCGGAGGATCGGAGAACGTCGGGGAGTCGGTGATCAGGCACCCGCTCGAGACGACGCTAGCGACCGGCGTCAGCACGACCAGCGCGGCGAGAACCGAACCGAACCGAACCGAACCGAACCGAACCGAACCGAACCGAACCGAACCTCGCTCATGACGGCCTCCCCTCGGACGATCATGGGATCGTACCTCGAGCCCGCCATCTCCGCACAGCGACGAGCTCGGGTGAGACTGGGTGCGACACGGGTGGGAGACAGTACGGGATCAGCCGATCGGAGGAGCGCGGACCGTGGGCGCACCCCGATGGAGCATGGTGGCCAGCGGTGGTCGCAGGCGGCGCGCGCGCTCAGCTCCGCGAGAGCCTCACGTCGCGCCCGAGCTTCTTCGAGAGCACGCGGGAGAGCGTCGCCCAGAGCTCCTCGTCGCTCTTCGTCGCGGTCCAGACCGAGGTCGCCGGGTCCACGTCGAAGTGCCAGGCCGTGAGCTCCGCCGCCATCCAGATCTGCTTCGCCGCGCGGTGGCTGTTGATGACGTACTTGGTCCCGTCGGGGAACTCGATCGAGAGGATCCCCATCATGAGCTCGACGTCGGCGTCGAAGCCGACGCCGTCGAGGGCCTCTCGAAGCGCCGCCAGGGTCTCGTCCGCGAGGGTCTCGAACTCGGGCTCCGTCACGCTCATGCAGGGGACATAGCCGCGTTCGTCGTCCGCCGAAACCCTCCGGTCAGAAGCCCCCTTCACCCTCGTAGTAGTTGCAGGTGCCGCCTACCTCCGGGAGCTCCACCGCGCTCGTGACCGAGGCCAGGTCCGTGAGGGGGCTCGCGACGACGGCAGCCTGCGAGACGCTGACCACGTGGTCCTCGATGAAGAGCCCGCGCCGAACCCCGTAGCCGTAGTAGCAGGAGTCGTAGCCGGACGCGTCGAAGTACTGCGTGTGGTCCACGCGCCCGACCTCCGTGATGCCGGCCGTCGCGTCGATGGTGAACAGACCGAGGCCGCTCCGGTTCTGGCCGCCGTCGAACCCCTCGACGGGGACGGCGAGGTACCCGTCGTAGAAGGTGAGCGCCTTGTGGTTGTTGAGCGCCTCGCTCCAGGACCAGCCGCCCGAGTCCCCGAGCGGGAGCTTGTGCGCGAGCTTCGGCTCGGTGGGCGAGCTCACGTCGAAGATCTGCAGCGCGATGCCGTTCGTGAAGCCGTCCTCGTCGCCGTCGACGCCCACGGTGAGCAGGTGGGTCCCGCCGTTCAGCGGGTGCATGTACTCGCTGAAGCCGGGGATCTTCAGCTCACCGAGGACGGTGGGCCTCGCCGGATCGGCGAGATCGATGACGAACAGCGGGTCGATCTGCCGGAAGGTGACGACGTACGCTTTGTCCTCGACGTACCGCGTCGCGAAGATCTGCTCTCCGGGCGCGAGGTCACGGACCTCGCCGGCCGGCGAGAGCGTGCGGTCGCCGAGCGTCAGGGTGAACAGATCGTTCGCCGTCGTACCCCACATGTCCCGGGACGCGAGCTGCTCCGTCGTCGCGACGCGCACGATGCCGGCGCGCTCGTCGAGCGCGAACTGGTCGTCGATGCGGCCGGGCACGGTGGCCGACGCTCGGTAGGTGGGGGCGCCCTCCTCCTCGGTCAGCGCGAAGACGTGGAGGTGGGTCCCGACCAGGCTGATCGGCTCCTCGTCGAGGTCCCACACCGGGCCCAGGCCCGTGTGGGCGGACCAGGACTGCGCGGCGAGGATGAGGCTGTCGTGGTTTTGGTAGATGGTCGACGTCGCGCCGAACACGATCGTCTCCTGGCCGGTGTCGGCGGGGTTCGACAGATCGAGCGAGTGGATCTGGGTGACGCCGAAGTCGGTCGTGCCGGAGGTCGGGATGTACACGTCTTGGCACGCCGCGTCGGCCTGCTCGAGCCCCGCGGCGCCTGCGAGGAAGCGGTCGGGCAGGAGGTCGTCCAGCGTCGCGGCCGCGATCGCCTCCTCGTTGCGCGCGCGCATCTCCTCGTAGGCCTCGATGAGATCCTCGCCGTCGTCGTCCGCGCCCCACGCGTAGAACTCCGGGTAGAGCTGGAAGACCTCGGACGAGCCGCCCGACACGACCGTCTGGACCCGCGCGCCGATCCGTCGGGCCGAGACGTAGTCGCCTTGGATGTACTGCTCGGCGATGACGCCGGGGGCCGCCCCGGAGACGTCGACGACGGTCAGCTTGGTCATGGGCGCGTAGCAGTACTCGCAGCCCGCGCCCGAGGCCTCCTTGCCAGCCTGGAGGTAGACGTCCTCGGCGGCGACGCGCGAGTAGACGACGGCCTTGCCGGCGTCGACGAACATCTCGATGGGCTCGCCTTCGATGCCGAGCGTCGACTCGACCCCGAGCTCGGTGAGCGGCCAGGACCGCAGGATGGTGAGCGAGCGCCCATGGAGGAAGTAGATGCGCTCTCCGTCGGTCTTCGCGATGTCCGCCTCGTCGACGCCCTCGATCTGCGTGTTCGTCTCGGAGTGCGAAGGGGGCCCGCCGCTCTCCGGCGCCCCACCCGAGGTGGACCCGTCACCGTCGCCGCCCATCGCGTCGTCGACGGGCATCCCCCAGCCGAACCACCCCCGCTGCGACTCCCAGTACCGGATGCTCGCGATCTGCAGGTCGACGTAGCGGTTCATCCGGGTCCGCGCGTCCACCTTCAGCTTGGTCTCCAGGTCGGCGCAGCTCTTCGCCCGCTCGAGCGAGGCGGGCTCCACGCCCTCGAACGTGAAGAGCGATCCCTCGCTCGAGCAGCCCGCGAGGAGGGCGGCGAGCGAGATGACCGGGAGCAGGTGGAGGCGGCGGGGCGTCTTCATGAGCCCGGACACAGCAACGCCCGGGCCAAGCGTCCGCGCCAGGTCCGGGCGTGAAACTACGAGGAAACTCCTGGGGACCGTGTCAGCGTGTGCCAACTCTGGCGCCCGGGATCAGCCCCGGCGGGCCGTCACTTCGGCTTCGAGAAGACGCCGACCTTCGCCTCGAACTCGTCGTCGTCCACCTTGAGCTGGATGTGGAACATCCCGTCCTCGTTCGGGCAGTGCCCGAACTGGGCCTTGTTGCTGTCGGCCTTCGTCTGCCCGACGCGGTTGTTCTTGGGATCCCAGAGGTAGATGTAGAAGTCGTCGACGTCCTTCTGCCCAGCCCCGATGAGCCAGTAGCAGGTGCCCTTCTTCATCTGCGCGTACCAGTCGGTGGTCTTGCCCTTGGCCGTGTACATGTTCTCGAGCTTGGAGCCGGGGGCCGCCGCGGCCGCGTCGTCCTGGATGATCTTGTCGAGGTCGAGCTGGCCCTTCTTGGGCGCCTCCTCCACTGGCTTGGGCGCGCCCTTCTTGAAGACGCCGATGGCGAAGTGGCCGGCGCCCTTCGCGACCTTGCCCTCGAACCGCGAGACGCCGGTCTCCTCCGGGCAGAAGCGGGCGAGCGCTTCGCGGCCCTTGCTCTTGTCACGCGCGGCCGCGATCTTCGACTTGCCCCAGACCCGCAGGTCGAACACCTCGATCGTGGGATCACCCGCCGCGACGAACACGTAGCACTGGCCCGCCTCCACCTCGACGCGGAACTCGTCTCCCTCGCCGCGGTCGTGCGCGACGCCGCGGTAGAGCGCACCGACCTGCTCCGAGTCGGGCGCGGCGGACTCCGCCTGCTGCTTGATCATGGACTCCAGCTCCGGGGAGGGCGTCGGCGAGACCGGCGGCGCCTCACCGCGGCATGCGGTGAGCAGAACGACGAGGGGGAGGGCGCGAGCGAGGTTCATGTGCCGCCTGGTAGTCCAGTGTGGGCGACTCCGCAAGAGCGCCAAGCGGCTCTGGCCGCTGGTTTCGTGCCAGGGTGTCAGCCCTCGGCGGGCTGGCCCCGCGCGGGGTCGAAATCCGCCGGGCAGAGCTTCGGCGGGTCCTGATCGAGGGGCGCCTCCAAGCGGGAGGGCTCGCAGGGCGACAGGTCGAAGAAGCGCAGCGACAGATCGGGATCCTTGAGCGCGGCCGGCCCCGTCAGGCGCCGCGTGGTGCGCATGTCGGCGCGCCAGTCCGTGACGACCAAGGTGCGCGACGGCCGGAGGTAGCGATAGCTCAGGGTCGCGAGGCCGCGCTCGGTGGGGACGAGGAGCGCGATCCGTACCGTCCGATGATCGGGGTACTTCTCGAGCGCGCCGAGCATGACCCGCTCGAGCTCCGCCCGCTTCCATTCGCCGCGATCGAGGACGTGGCTGAACTGGACCGTGAGCGACAGCGTCGCGGTGTGGGGCTCCAGCATGCCAGGCACCACCCCCATGTCGATCGAGACGACGTCGTCGGTGACGGTGACGACCGGCGCGTGGTAGCGCTCCGAGACCAGCTCCTCGATCTTGGCGGTGTTCTCGGGCCGGAGCGCCTCGCGCTTGTAGCGGGTCGCGGCGGCGCGGATGACCGCCTCCACGTGGGCGCGACGGAGCGGCATCTCGCCGCCGTAGATCTCGACGAGCCGCGGCCGGATCGCCGCGTCGACCAGCTCTGGATCGGTGAGGCAGTACTCGGGGCGCCCAGCGAGGCAGTGCTCCCCGCTCGTCAGCGCGGCGCGCGCGAGCTTCCAGCCATCCACCTGCTCCTCTGGCGGAACCCTCCGCTTGCACGCCGCGACGCCGAGCGTGACGCACAGGACGAGGGCGATCCACGGCGCGCGGCAGAGGGGCACCCGAGGGATCTAGTCCCGTCGAAACGAGGTTGCCACGCAAACGACTGCGGGGTCGCCGATCCGAGCGCGGCCGCGCCACGCTCGGGCCATGCTCGCCCCGGCGAAGGCGGCCCGGGCTCTCGACGAACGGATGGCTCCACGGGGCTAGCGCCGCTCGGCCACGAGCACGACCTCGGTCGAGCGGCGCTTGGAGAGCGCGTAGCCGTGCGGTCGGTCGAACCGCCGGACGCGGCGGGACCGTCCCTCCAGCATGGCCTCGAGCTCCGGGATGCTCGGCGCGCCGTCCTCTCGGTAGGAGACGACCACGTACCGGGCGTCGCGCGCCCTGGCGATCACCTCCGCAAGCGCCGCGGGCGCGTGGCGCGCGCTCGTGAACGGCGACGGGCTCCGCGCGTAAGGCAGGTGTTTGCGGGTCCGGTCGATGCGGTCCGCCCAGCGGTCGTACTCCACCAGCCCCTCGAGGAAGTGGTAGCCGTCGAGGTAATCGAACGCCTGGCCGTCGGCGCGCACGTACGGGGGATCGAGGTAGACGAGCTCCGCCTCGAGCGAGGTCGTCAGAGCGTCCTCCCGGGTGGCCTGGTTCTCTCGGCCGTTGTCGAAGACGGCCTCGTCCGCCTCGCGCGCGGCGCGGAGGAAGAGCTCCTCGAAAGGCGTCTCCCAGGTGGCCTTGTTGCCGAACGTCCGGGGTACGTCGCGCGTCCTCACCGAGAGGTTGGCGCGATGGAAGAGGTTGAACGGGCGCTTCTGGAGGCAGGCCTGAAAGAGCGCGAAGCGCGCGAGCGCGCGAGCGTATCGGTCCTCGACGCGTGCCACGTTCTGCGCGACCACGTCGAGCCAGGCGTCCTCGTCCGCGCGGTAGAAGACGCCCGAGAACGTGCGCGCGATGAAGTCGTCGTAGGAGGCGCCCGGAGCGCGCGCCAGGAGCGCCCGCGGCCGTGCGGGGCCGAGGCGCACCGCGGAGTTCTCCACGAGGGCCGTCCCCACCTCGAAGCACGACGCCAGCACGTCGTTGAAGCGGACCCGCTTTCCCCAGCTCTTCAAGAGCCACGCGACGGAGCCGGTCCCCCCGAACAGGTCGATCGCGCTGTCGAAGGTGAGGCCCCCGAGCGCCGCAGCGATCAACGGGAGCGCGCGCTGTTTGCTCCCCTGGTAGCGCGTCGTCACGAAGCGCGCGCCGTGGGCGATCCCAGAGGGACCGCCCGCCGGCGCGCTGCGCGTCACTTCTTGGCCATCTCGTGGCAGCTGCCGCAGCCGAAGCCCTGGCCGCTCGCCGGATCGAAGGGCTGCGCGCCGAGGATCTTCTGCATCTCGGGCGTGACCTTCTGCATCATGAAGTCGAGCTCCTTCTTCTTCTTCTCGTGCTTCTTGAAGTTGTCCTTCGCGTCGAGCTTGGGGAGCTTGGGGTTCGGCATCTTGAACGTCGCCTTGTCGCCCTTGCCCGCGTCGCCGTGGCACGTGACGCACTCGAACTTCGCGAACTCCTTGGCGTCGAAGTCCTGGAAGTGCTTCGACATGACCGGCATGACCTCGGTGGCCATGAACTTCTTCCGCTCGTCGAGGTTCATCTCCTTCCAGGTCTTCTTCGCCGGGGGCGGCGGCGTGGTCGCCGTGGCCGTGGGCGCCGCCGTCTCGGTGGCGGTGGGCGCCGCCGTCGGGTCGCTCGTGGGGGGGACGTCAGGCATGTCGCTGGTCGGCACCGCCGTGTCGACTGGCTGATCCGTCTGCGTCTTGCCGCCGCCGCAAGCAGCTGCCGCAGCGATGCTGAGGGCGAGGAGCGTCGAGGCGAGGTGGGAGATCTTCATCGTGTGCCTTCCTGGGTCGGCTCGGGGCTGCCGAGCGGCGCGGACGGTAGGCGACCGCCCGTAGAAGTCAACCCTGTTGCTCTCACTGGGTTGCTCTCTCTGGCGCGCCCGGAGGGATTCGAACCCCCGACCATCGGCTTAGAAGGCCAACGCTCTATCCAGCTGAGCTACGGGCACCGTCGCCTCGGACCCTACCCCGCGCGGTGGGGGCCGTTCAAACCCGGAGTGGCCAACGACGGCACTTCCCTGGGACCCCAGACCGGCCTCGAGAAACTTCCGCCCTGAACGGCAGCCCTTGAAGTGGCCAGGCCACATTTCGTACGATGTGCGCATGAGGTCGCAGCTCGGATGGGTCGCCCTGCTCCTGGCGCCCGGATGTGTCGGGGACATCGGGGACGCGGCCGTCGATCACGAGCCGCCCAGCGTGACGCAGGGAGATCCGTTCCGCGTCACGATCCACCGCCTCAACCGCGCCGAGTACGACAACACCGTCCGTGACCTGCTGGGGACCTCGCTCCGCCCCGCCGTGGACTTTCCGGCGGACGACCACAGCCTCGGCTTCGACAACATCGCCGACTCGCTGACGCTCTCGCCGGTCCAGTTCGAGCTCTACGAGCGCGCCGCCGAGACCCTGACGAACGACGCGCTCGCGCTCGCGCTCGCTTCCTCCCTGGTGCGCCACGAGGCCGAGACGGTGGGCGGCTCCGCGGGCAACGCGTCCGGGGACGCCTGGGTCCTCAGCTCTGCGGGTGACGTCGCCCTCACCCAGACCTTCGCCACCGCGGGCGAGTACGTCGTGAGGACGCGCGTCTGGCAAGACGCGGCAGGCCCGGAGGACGCGCAGCTGTCGATCTCGGTCGGACCCACCGTGCTCGGACCGTTCGACGTCGCCGCCACGTCCGCGAGCCCCGTCGTCATCGAGCAGACGCTCACCGTCGGCGCCGGCGCCCTCCCGGTGTCGGTCGCGTTCTTGAACGACTACTACGACGCCGGCACGGGGGAGGATCGTAACCTCTACGTCGACTACATCGAGATCGAGGGCCCCATCGGCGCCGGCGTCGGCAGCCCGCTGCGCGCGAACATCGTCACGTGCGACTTCGTCGCCGAGGGCGAGGGGTGCATGCGTCAGATCCTCGGGGACTTCGCCGAGCGTGCGTGGCGCCGGCCGGTCGAGGACGCGGAGGTCGACGCGCTGCTCGGCGTCGCCGCGCTGGCCACCGCACAGGGCGACGACGCGGAGGAGGGGCTCCACCTCGCGGTGCGGGCGATCCTCACGTCGCCCCACTTCCTGTTCCGCGTGGAGATCGATCCCGACCCCTCGTACACGGCCTCGCACGCGCTCGGCGAGTTCGAGCTCGCCTCGCGCCTCTCGTTCTTCCTCTGGAGCAGCATGCCGGACGCGCAGCTCTTCGATCTCGCGCGGTCCGGCTCGCTCTCCGCCCCCGAGACCCTCGAGGCCGAGGTCGATCGGATGCTCGCCGACCCGAAGAGCGCCGCGCTCATCGACAACTTCGCGGGTCAATGGCTCTTCACACGCGCGCTCGCCGACCACCAGGCGAACTACGCGACCTACCCGACCTTCGACGAGGAGCTGCGGGCGGCCATGAAGGTCGAGGCCGACATGTTCTTCGGCGAGTTCCTCCGCGACGACCAGCGGACGCTGAACGAGCTGCTCGACGCCGACTTCACCTTCCTGAACGCGAAGCTGGCGACTCACTACGGCGTCTCGGGGAGCTTCGGCCCCGACTTCACGAGCGTCACGGTGACCGACGGCCTCCGCGGCGGGCTCATGAAGCAGGGCGCCTGGCTCACGGTCACGAGCAACCCCGATCGCACGTCCCCCGTGAAGCGCGGCAAGTGGGTGCTCGAGAACCTGCTCTGCTCCTCGCCGCCGCCGCCGCCCGCGGGCGTCGAGGGCTTCAAGCCCGAGGACATCGAGGCGCAGACGCAGCGAGAGCTGTTGGCCGCGCACCGGGCCGATCCGATCTGCAACTCGTGCCACCAGACCATGGACCAGATCGGCCTCGGCCTGGAGAACTACGACGGCGTCGGCGCGTTCCGCACGACCGACAAGGGCACCACCATCGATGCTTCGGGGGACGTCGAGGGCGTGGCGTTCGCGGGGCCGGCGGAGCTCGTCGGCATCGTGTCGGGCGATCCTCGGTTCGCGTCGTGCGCCGTGAAGAAGATGTTCACCTACGCCCTCGGGCGAGGCACCGTGCCGACCGACGAGGAGTACTTCGACCAGATAACGGCCGACTTCCAGGAGGGCGGGCTTCGCCTGCGACACCTCGTGAAGCTCGTCGTGCTCAGCGAGCCCTTCCGCTTCCGACGCGGCGAGGGCTCGGAGGGAGGCCAGTGATGGTTCGCGGACGGAAGACCCGACGGGGGCTCTCCCGGCGCCTGTTCCTGGGCGGCGCCGGGGTCGCGCTCGGCCTGCCGATGTTCGAGTCGCTCCTCGGGAGCCAGGCGCGCGCCGCGGAGGAGCAGCCCCGCCGCATCCTCGCCTACTACATCCCCGACGGCATCCACATGCCCGCGTGGCGCCCGACGGTCGAGGGGCCGGGCTACGATCTTCCGACCATCCTCGCGCCGATCGCGAGCGTGCAGTCCAAGGTCAACGTGATCAGCGGGCTCGCGAACTTCCCCGCGCGGCCCGACGGGCCGGGGGATCACGCCTCCGGCACCGGTGCCTTCCTCACGGTCGCGCACCCGTACAAGACCAGCGGCGCGGACATCCAGAACGGCGTCTCGATGGACCAGGTCGCCGCCGAGCACCTCAAGGACCTGGTGCGCATCCCGTCGATGCAGCTCGGGATCGAGGGCGGCAACGGCGTCGGAGACTGCGACTCGGGCTACAGCTGCGCCTACGCACGCAACATCTCGTGGACCTCGGCGACGCAGCCCCTGCCGAAGGTCACGAGCCCCGGCGTCGTCTTCGATCAGCTCTTCCAGGGCTTCGATCCGCAGACGACCGCGGAGGAGAAGCTGCGCCGCCTCCACTATCGGTCGAGCATCCTCGACTACGTGCGCGAGGACGCGAAGTCGCTCCAGACGCGGCTCGGCGCGACCGACAGGATCAAGCTGGACCAGTACCTGACGGCCGTGGACGACCTGGAGGCGCAGATCGAGAAGCTGAAGACGGGGCCGAGCTGCGACCCGATCCCGAAGCCCGCGGACCCTGGAGATCTGATCGAGCACGTCGCGATCATGACCCAGCTCATGGTGCTGGCGTTCCAGTGCGACGCGACGCGGGTCATCTCGTTCATGCTCGCGAACGCGGGCTCGAACCGCAGCTACGACTTCCTCGGGGTGAGCGGGGGCCACCACGAGATCAGCCACCACCAAGACCTCCAGGCGAACTTCGATGCCCTCACGATCATCGACACGTGGGAGGTCCAGATGTTCGCGAACCTCCTCGAGCAGCTCGACGCCGTCGTGGACATCGACGGAAACACCCTGCTCGACAACTCGCTCTGCTTCTTCTCGAGCGAGATCTCCGACGGCAACGCGCACAACCACGACGACATGCCCATCCTCCTGGCAGGGCGGGGCGGCGGCGACGTCGTCTCCGGTCGCCACCTCGTCTACGGGGGCGATCCGTCGGTCGCGAAGCTCTTCATCTCGATGCTCCAGAACGTGGGTTCGCCCGTGAACGACTTCGGCGACGCGTCGGGCGCGCTCCCGCTGTAGGCCCGCTCTTCCGTTCGAGCCGTTGCGCCGCCCGGGGAGTCGGGCGATCCTTGGGCCTCGCATGTCCGCTCCCTACGCCCTGCTGTGGACCGGGCTCGCCCTCGCTCCGTCGCAATCGGGCGGGAGCGCAGAGGCCCAGCGGCTCTTCACCGAGGCGCTGTCGCTGGTCGACAAGGGAGACTGGGTGGGGGCTTGTCCCAAGTTTCGGATGAGCGACGCGGCGGAGCCGTCCGTAGGTGCGCTCTTGAACGTCGCGCGGTGCAGCGCCCGCGAGGGGAGGCTGGTGCGGGCCGTCGACGAGCTCGAGGAGGTCCGCACGCGCAACGAGAAGACGCCGGACCGCGAGCGCAAGCGGAGCGTGGACGCCAGCGTGAACGAGGCGCTCCGGGGGCTCGGACCTCGCATCGCGCGCGTTCGGCTGGTCGTCCGGCCCGACGACGCCGCGGCGCAGATCACCGTCGACGGGCGGCGCGCCGTCGTGTTCAACGCCGAGGGGGACCTCCGCCTCGATCCGGGACCCCACGAGGTCGTGGTCGAGGCGCCGGGCTTCCGCACCTGGACCGAGTCGGCCAAGCTCGCGGAGGGGCAGCGCCTGGTGCTCGAGGTGGAGCTCGAGCGCGAGGCGCGTCCCGACGCGGGGGGACCGGAGCCTCGGGGCGATGCTCTCCAGGTTGCCGGCTGGGCGTCCCTCGGGGCCGGCGCGGTCGTGGTCGGCGGCGGGATCGGCTTGCTGGTCGGGCTCGCGATGAAGAACGCGAACGAAGTGGAGCGGCTCTGCGGGGAGGGAGCGCGGCCTCCGACGTGCGCCGGGAGCGCCGCCGACGCGGCGCTGGCGACCGACCTGGCGGAGGAGGGGAGGGCGGCCGAGATCGCCGGAGGCACGCTCGTCGGGGTCGGCGCCGCCGCGGTGGCGTTCGGGGCGATCGCGCTGGTGCTGGACGCCACCCTGGAGGATGGGCCCGTCGCCGTCCGCGCGGCGCCGCTGCTCGAGAAGGGAGGGGCCGCGGCGTGGGTGGACGTCCTCTTCTGAACGCAGGCTGGGCGCTCGCGTGCCTGCTCTCGGGCTGCTTCCCGCAGCTCGACGGGACGTATGAAGGCATCGACAGCGTCGGTGGGGGCGGGTCGGGCGGTGGGACGTCCAGCGGGACGCCCTGCGCCTGTCCCGGCGGGGCCTGTGAGGCGCGCTGCGTCGCGATTCCCGAAGGATGGGACGGCCCGGTGGCGCTCACGGACCCGGACGTCGCGTGTGGAGGCGCCTTTCCCACCGAGGTGTCGCCTGCGCTCCGGCGCGCGACGGATCCCGGCGGCTCCTGCGGCTGCACCTGCGGAAAGACCGGCGTCGCGTCGTGTCCCAACCCGCAGATCACCACCTACGACGGGCTCGGGTGCGCCGTGGAGCTCGCGACGGAGCTCTTCGTGAACGCGAACTGCAAGGGCAACATCACCGGCGCGATCAACGCCGAGAGCTTCCTCGGATCCGTCGGCCCGCCCCAAGGTGAGACCTGCGAGGGAGCGATCAGCGACTCCCTCGTGAAGGCGTCCTGGCTGCCCGGCGCCGTGTGCGCCGGGGGCATCATCGTCGGAGGGTGTGAGGACGGCGCGTTCTGCGCCCCCATCCCGGGGCCGGGCTTCGTCCCGGACCTGTGCATCACGAGGCTCGGGAACCAGACCTGTCCGGCCGGGTTCACGCTGACAGCGGTCGTCTTCGTGGACGCCGAGGATCAGCGCGCGTGCCCTGCCGCGTGCAGCTGCACGCCCACCCCCGGGGCCTGCTCCACGACGTTCGGCGTGTACGACGGCGGCTCGTGCATGGTCGCCGCCGACGCCTCGGCGCCGGCCGGCGTGTGCACGGATCTCACCTCGCCTGGGTTCGACGTCGCCATGGCCGCGCTGCCGGCGGTCGTGTCGCCGAGCGGGTGCACGCCCGATCCCGTGGAGCCGGTGGGCGCCGTGGTGGAGACGCCGCGCACCGTCTGTTGCCTCGGCGCCGCGCGCTGAGGCGCGAGCACCGGCCGCGCTCACATCATGATCGGCAGGAGGCTCGTGCACCCGAAGACGCTGCCGCAGTCGCCGCCGGCCTCCTCGACGCACGTCCCGAAGTCGGCGAGGGGCCCGTCGTCGAGGGTGGACGCGATGACCTCGCAGCCGAACTGGCACTGGTCGATCAAGGCAGCGGCGCAGATGCGGGCGCCGGAGGTCGCGCCGTACGCGTCCTTGAGCGGGCGACAATCCTCGTCGCGGCCGCAGTCCGCGGTCGTCTCGCAGGTGGGCGCGCACGAGGTGCCCGCGCACGCCATGCCCGCGGGGCAGCCCGGGCCCTCGAAGAAGCAGAGGGGGGCGCCGCCGCACACGTCGTCTTCGTCCGCCACGCCGTCGCAGTCGTCGTCGCGCCCGTTGCAGGTCTCCGCCGGCGCGCAGAGGCCGCAGCTCAGCGGCGAGGGCACGCAGTAGCCGTTGGTGTCGGTGCTGCCGGGGGGGCACCCCCCCGCGCTCGGCGCGACGCAGGTGAGGATCCCGAGCGAAGGGAGGGCCTGGCAGAGCGAGCCGGAGACGCAGTCGGCGGTCGTCCGGCAGATGTCGCAGGGCCCGAGCGTGCCGCACGCGCCGCCGCAGTCGTCGCTCGGCGCGGTGCAGCTCGCCGCGTCGGCGCAGAGGCCGGAGGCCAGGCGCACCGCGCGCGCGGCGTCGACCATGCCGTGGCCGTAGAACGGGCTCACGCCGCCGACGTCGTACGAGCCGAAGATCGGATCGATCTTGTGCGTGGTCGTCTGGAGGATGTCTCGCGCCTCCGCGGCGGTGAGCGCGGGGTTCGCGGACAGGATGAGGCCGAGCACCCCCGCGACGAGCGGGCACGCGGACGACGTGCCGCCGAAGCTCGCCGTCGTGGAGCCGTTGATCGCGGTCGTCGTGATCCCGGAGAGGCCCCCGTTGGAGGGCGCGGCGACGTCCAGCAGCGGCCCGAACGAAGAGTAGTAGGTCTTGAGGCCCAGGTCGTTCACCGCGCCCACGGTGACGTTCGTCGCGTAGGAGCCGACTCCATCGAGCGAGGCGTTCGAGTTGCCCGCCGCGAACACGATGAGCGTGCCGAGCCCGCCGCGCCCCGCGGTCTCCGCGTAGTCGAACGAGGCCTTCACGACCTGCGGGAGCACCGGCTGCGGGCTCTGCTCGTCGGCGAAGACGGGGTTGCCGGTGCTCGGACCCCAGCTGTTCGAGATGATCCAGGCGCCCGCGTCGACCATCTGCTCGAAGCCCTCCGCGATCTCCACGTCGGAGACCTGGAACTGGCCGCCCGCGGACGGGCCGAGCTGGTGCGGCAGCAAGGAGCAGTCGGCGCACGCCCCGGAGCCCGCGAAGAGGTTGTTGCCCTTGGCCGTGGCGACGCCGGCGCACGACGTCCCGTGGGAGCCGAACAGGCCCTGGGCCATCTGCTCCTGCCAGTCGGCGGGGAAGTTCAGCTCGGGGAGGAGCTTGCCCGCGAAGTCGGGGTGCGTGAGATCGACCCCGTCGTCGTTCACCGCGATGACGACGGCAGGATCGCCGCGGGTGACGTCCCACGCCTCGTCGACGCGGGTGTCGACGCTGCGAGTCGAGGGGCCCTGGCCGATGTTCGCGAGGTGCCACTGATCCTCGTAGAGCGGATCATTCGGTGCGAACTGGTGCTGGTAGAGGCGGATCATGTCGAGCTCCGCGTCGACGCCGGCGGCGCTGGCCGCGCGCACCGCGTCGACCGCGTCCCACGGGTCGGCGGCCTCGAAGAGGTGCAGGTCGCTCGCGAACCGCACCTTCCGCCCGGCGCCGAGCTTCGAGGCCCGCATCACCCGCGCGGCGCGCTCGAGGGTAGCGCCCGCGCCGGCCCGGACGATCACGCGGCCCGTGGCCGCGCCGAGCCGGCCCGCGGTGTCGGTGAACGTCGGCAGGACGCGGCCGGCGCGCTGGAGGAGGTCGAGCGTGTCGGCTCCCTCGGTGGGACCCAGGGTGACGATCGCGCGGACGCCGGGCTGGACGCGCATGATCCCGGGGATGCGCCGAAGGTCCGCCGCGTCCCGCGCGGGCACCACGAACAGCGTGTCGCGCGAGAAGGCGTACCCCGCCGGGGCGGCGCGCCCCGCGGTCAGCGTGGCGACGGTGGCCGACGCGAAGCACGAGCAGAGCTCCTCGCACGGGGCTACGGAGTCGGGGTGGGCGAGCCACCCCCCGCAGTGCGCCGCGGCGTCGCACGACGCCTGCGTGGCGCAGCAACGGAACACCGCGGATTGGTCGTCCCAGAACGGACCCGACACCGCCGTCTGGCACCGGGCCAGACACTCGGGCTCGCCGATCGGGTGGACGGGCGACGACTCGCTCCCGCAGCCGACGATGGCTGCGCAGGCCTCCTCGCACGTCGCTACGCACTCCGTGGGGAACGTGGCCGGATCACCGCGGTCGGGGGCGGGCGCGCCGCCCGTGCCGCTGGATCCGGTCGTCGCCGTGACCGTGACGCCACCGCCGCCGCCAGCGGCGTCGCCTCCTGCCCCGAGCGGCGTCAGCGCCTCCTCTTGGCAAGCGGAGCCGGTCACGCCGAGCGCGACGAGGAGCCCCAGCGCGGGGGTTCGAGACGAGCCGTTCCTGGACGCCCAGATCATGGGCCGGCAGGGTGTCACGCCCCGCCCCGCGCGTCACCCGGCCATCTGCGTCGCGGGGCCGCCGCTCCGCCCCGCCTCGCCGCGATCAGCCTGCGGCGCCGCGCACCTGATCGCCGGTCCGACCGAAGCGCCGCTGGCGCCGGGCGTAGGCCGCGATGGCCTCGTCGAGCGTCGCTTCGCTGAAGTCCGGCCAGAGCGTCTCGGTGAAGAAGAGCTCCGCGTACGCGCACTCGAAGAGGAGGAAGTCGGAGAGCCGGCGCTCGCCGCCGGTGCGGATGACGAGATCGGGATCGGGTAGGTCGCCGGTGGAGAGGTAGCCGCGGATGCTCCGCTCGTTGACCTCCTCCGGGATGACGAGCCCCGCGCGCGCGCGGATCGCGATCTGCCGGATGGCGCTGACCATGTCTTGACGGCCGCCGTAGGAGAGGGCGAGGGCGAGCTTCATGCCGCCCTCCTCGCCGGGCGTCGCGTGGCCCTTGGTGGCCTCGACGAGGGCCTCGGTCGCGCGCCGCGTACGGGTCGGCAGATCGTCCAGGTCGCCGATCACGCGGACCTCGATCCGGCGCCGCACGATCTCGTCGAGCTCGTTCTCGGCGAACTCGGCGCAGAGCCGCATGAGGGTGTCGACCTCCGCCTTGGGGCGCTTCCAGTTCGACGCGCTGAAGGCGTAGAGGGTCACGGTCTTGACGTGGCGCTCGTGGCAGCCGTAGACCGCCGTCCGGACCGCGCCCGCGCCGTGCTCGTGCCCCGCGGACCGAGGCAAGTTGCGGCTCTCCGCCCACCGACCGTTGCCGTCGAGGATGATCGCGATGTGACCTGGGATGGCGACCCCGCCGAGGGGTCGGCCAGGGCCCTCGCCCGTTGGACTCTGAGACATGACGGGCACCTTAGTAGCCCTTTTCCGAGGAGGAGTGCGAACTCCGTGGAGGTTTCGTGGAGATGGGCTCACTTATGGATGTTCTTGATGATTTGAACCTTAGGGTCGGGCGCGACGGGTGAAAAGGGGCGCCCAGACCGGCGAAAATGTCGTCGGGATGGTGCTTCGCGGGTAGAAGGGGCTCGGCATCGCGTATCTCCGCGCGCGAAGATGAAGTTGTTCCGAGGGAGGATTCCATGCGTCTAGCTTCGACCCTGCTTCTCGTTGTTTCCGCTGGCTCGATGGGCGTCGGGGCGCTCGGATGCGATGGCCCGGTGGCCATCGGCGACTACCGGGCCTACCGGCTCGCTAGCTCCGACGCCACCTTGAGCGAGGACTGCTTCATCGACGATCCCACGAACGAGCACACCTCGAACTTCCGGACCGGCGGCACCATCCTCATCTACAACGCGCCCGAGGGGGACGGGGAGGACGGCTTCCTGCTCGACATCGGCGGCATCGTGCTGCCCGGCGAGCTCAAGGACGACGGGAGCTACGAGTTCAAGGGCAAGGAGACCGACGTCAACGACGTAGGGGGCAACGTCATCCGCGACGCCGACAAGGACGGCATCGAGGACTTCATGGACCCGTTCGTCGACTCGGACGCAGACGGCCTCGACGACGACAGCATCGTCGACGACCCGATGGTCGACATCGACAACGACGGGCTCGACGACCGCTTCGAGGACAACATCGTGGACGCGAACAGCGACGGCCTCGACGACCGAGACACGTACCTGCCCAGCGACACCAAGGTGACCGAGGCGGACACGTACACCGTGGAGATGCTCCAGGAGGGCGGGAAGGTCACGGGCACGTTCGTGCAGCTGACCGACCGGAGCTGCGCGGGCAGCCTCTGCGCCCAGTTCCCGCCGTTCACGTGCAAGGCGACCAGCGAGTTCGTCGGCGTCGAGATCGATCCGGAGAGCGTCTCGGTCCCGATCGAGGGCGGAAACCAGTAGCCCTCAGGCGGCCGGCAGGCGGACCTCGAAGCAGACCTCGGGCGGCCCGTGGCGTGAGCACGTCACGGAGCCGCCGTGCGCCTCGGCCACGGCGCGCACGATCGCGAGGCCGAGGCCCGTCCCGCCCTTGTCCGGGCGCGTGGTGACGAAGCGGCGGAACATGCGCGGTCGAACGTGCGGGGCGACGGCGCCCGTGTTCGAGACGCGCACCCGGACCTCGCCGGCGTCGAGGTCGAGCTGGATCCGGATCGCGTCCTCGTGGCGCCCGTGGAGCGCCGCGTTGTCGACCAGGTTGTCGAGCGCCCTGCCGAGCCACATGGGGTCCCCGCGCACCTCCGCGGACGCCGCGGTGAGCTCGACCGTGGCGCCGCGCTCCCGCGCGCGGGCGGCGGCCTCGCGCGCGATGGCGTGGAGATCCACGACCTCCGCCGAGGCGACGCCCCGCGCCTCGAGCCGCGCCAGGCTCAAGAGCTCTCCCAGCAGCGCCTCGATCCGGCTCGTGGCCTCCCGGATGCGAGCGAGGAAGCGGAGCGCCTCCTCGGGCTCCTCGAGCGCGCCGTCCGCGAGCACCTCCGCGCTCGCGCGGATCGCGGCCACGGGGTTCTTGAGCTCGTGCGACAGATCTGCCGCGAACGCCTCCACGAAGGGTCGCCCCTCCAGCTCGCGCCGCATCGTCTCGATGGCGGTCGTGAGCCGCTGGACCTCGCGCCCGTGAGCCGGCGGGGGCTTCGCGCGCAGATCCCCCTCGCTCACGCGCTCGGCGAAGACCGTCAGGTTCTCGATGGGGGCGGCGATGGTTCGGCCGATGAGCGCGGCCGCGAGGGCCGCGGCTGCGCCGAGCACGACGCTGATGAGGAGGACCGCGGGCGCGAGGTCGGCGAGGAGACGCTGGATGACGATCGTCGGCTTGTCGACGCGGACCTGCCCCACCTGCGCGTCCCCTGCCCGGATGGGCACCGTGACGCTGACGCTCCCCGGTCCGCCCGTCGACGCGAGCCGGGACGCGGCGAAGACGACCCGTCCGTCCGCGGAGACCAGGACCATGCCCAGACCCTCCACGCCCTCGAGCTCCCGCGCGACCTCGTCGAGGGACCTGCCCTTCTGCGCGATCTCGTTTCCGACGAGGGTGGCGATGGCCGTGGCCTCCGCGCGCGCGCTCTCCTCCGCGAGCAGCGTCGCTCGGGCCTTCACCCTGTCGACCACCATCACGCCCAGGCCGAACGCGAACGCTCCGACGATCCCCGCGAGCGCGAGGAAGATCTGCATCCGGATGCTGAGCCCGGCCGTGCGCGAGCGGAGCAGGCGAGACGCGATGAACGCGACGAACAAGATGAGCGCGACGCTCGAGGCCGCGATCAAGATGAGCTGCGTCACGGGGCGGGCTCGTCCGACACGCGGTACCCGACGCCGCGCACCGTCTCGATGAGATCGGGCCCGCCGCCTGCGTCGGCGACCTTGCGGCGGAGGGCCTTCACGTGGGAGTCGATCGTGCGGTCGGTGATGGCGAACCCGTCCCCCCAGACGCGATCGATGAGCTGGGCGCGGGTGAAGACGCGCCCCGGGGCCGAGAGCAGGCAGGCGAGCAGGTCGAACTCCACCCGCGTGAGGTCCACCGGCTTGCCGTGCACGGTGGCGCGGCGGGACGGCTCGTCTACGGCGAGCGGGAGATCCGCGGGGGGCGGAGAGCTCCTCTTCGCCTCACGGGCTCCGACCCTCCGGAGCACCGCCCGCACGCGGGCCACGACCTCCCGCGGGCTGAAGGGCTTCTGCACGTAGTCGTCCGCGCCGGTCTCGAGCGCCGCCACGCGGTCCGCCTCGTCGTCGCGGCTGGAGAGGACGATGATCGCCGGCGCGGCCTTGGCCCGCCTCGCGCGACCGATCACCTCGAAGCCGCTCCCGTCGGGGAGCATGAGGTCGAGCAGGATGAGGTCGGCGCGTCCGGTCGCCTCGAGGGCCGCGGCGAGCGTCGGCGCGTGCTCCACCTCGTACCCGTCGCGGCGCAGGGCGTAGCCGAGGGACTCGGCGATGGCAGGCTCGTCCTCGACCACCAAGACCCGCGGCATGTCACCTCCGAGGCGCGAGCGCGCCTGCGATGTCGTAGCTCAAGCGGAACAGCAGATCGTAGTGCTCGGGGCGGGGCCCGAGGCCGTCCTCGTGGACGACGAAACCGTGCGGGCGCACCTCCAGATGGCCGCGGAAGCCCCGCCGCTGCAGCGCGGCCCGGAGCGTCCGGGGGAACGCCGCGAGCGCCTCCGCGGGGGACGCCGCGAAGGTCGCGACGTGCTCGTCCCACACGGCGTCTCCGATCTCCACCTTGGGCGGGGGGGGCGCCTCCAGGAACGCGACCTTCGTCAGGAACGGCTCGCCGACCCGCATCGCGGCGCGGCGCGTGAGCCACGACGCGGTGGCGAAGGCGACGAGGGTCCGCTCGAGCGGCTCGCAGCTCTCGCCCGCGGTCCAGGGCTCCGCGACGGTGACGTGCCCACCCCACGGCGTGGGCTGGGAGCACGCGTTGTACCAGAGCTCCGGCGACACGATCGTGTCGTGCGGCTCCCAGCGCCGGAAGAAGTCCTCGCGCGGCTTGGCCTCGTAGCCGAGCCGGCGTGCGCGCGCGTACCCGGCGATGAGCTCCGAGCCCGGGGGCAGCCAAGCGAGCATGCGGCATGGTAGTCCGTGAACCGTCGGGCCGCAGGGGGTAAGTCTCCCTCGGACGCCGCAGGCCGCGGACATGCGGAAGAGGCTTCCGCCCCCACGGGCGAGGGCGGCGAGGCGCGGAGCCCGGGGGCGGGGCTGAACGCCGCGAAGCGGCCCGGGGCTGCATCGGCCCCTGACGAGGAGCGCTCCGCGGGGGCATCCGTCGGAGAGACCAAGGCGCTCCGGGGGCAACGGGCCGCGAGGAACCGTCCTGAGGGCGCGACCCACCACATCGCGAGAGAGGGGCCCGGGCAGCGTCAGTGCCGAGCTGCCGTGGCCGCGTCTGGCTCCTCCCCGCGCGCCTGCGGGCGCCGGTGGTCGGCCGCGGTCCATCACGCATCGCCATGTGGGGCGCGTGGCGGTGTACCCTCCGCCGGTGGCCATCTCGTACGCCGTCATCCGCGAGGATCCCCGCCTCGAGGGAGATCTCGTCATTCGGTCGAGAGCGAAGACCGTGCTCTGCGTCGCCTCCGGCGGGTGCGTCGCGCTCTCGCTCGCGAGCCGCTTCCCACACCTCGACATCACCGCCTTCGACATCGACGCGGCGCAGCTCGCTCACATGGAGGCGAAGGCCGCCGCCGCGCTGCGCCGTGACCACGCCGCGCTGAACGTCGCCAACGCCTCGGTCGACGGGCTGAACCAGGCAGGGGAGCTCGAGAAGGTGTTCCGGCTCCTGCGCGCTTTCTTCGAGGAGCTCATCGCTCCCCCCGCGGAGATCGAGGCCTTCTTCTCCCGCGCGCACCACCTCCGTGAGCTCGACGCGATGGTCCTGCGGTGGACGACCTCGCGCTCGTGGCCGGCGGCGTTCCACGCATGCTTCAGCGACGTCCTGTTGCGCACGACGCTCGTGGGTCAAGGCGCGGCCTTCGCCGACGCCGCCGGCCAGCCCCACTACTTCGCCGCGGCGTTCGCGCGAGCGCTCCGGCGCGACGCGGCGCCCGAGAACCCGTTCCTCCAGCACGTGTTCGTGGGGGCGTACGCCCACGAGTCGGCGCCGCACTACATCCGCAACCCCACGCCCTACCGGGTGAAGACGGTCCACGGGTCGATCTTCGACGTCCCCGACCTCGGGCGGTTCGACGTCGTCTCGCTCTCGAACCTGCTCGACTCCGCCTCGGACGAGGAGCTCGGCCGCTGGGCGGCGCTCCTCGTGGACAAGCTCCGCCCGGGGAGCTCGATCCTGCTGCGACAGCTCAACTCCGCGCGACGGCTGAGGAGCTTCTTCGAGCCGGCGTTCCGCTTCGATGACTGGCTCGGGCGCAGCTACTTCATGCGCGAGCGGAGCGTCCTCTACAACCGCGTCGAGGTGGGATTCCGGGTCTGAGGCGCCGCCCCGATCCAGGCGACGACCGCGTCGATCACGGCCTCGGGGCGGCGCGCCCAGCGCAGGTGGTGGAGCGAGCGCGGGTCGGTCCCCGACGCGAGGTGGACGCGCTTCACGTCGGTCGCGCCGAGCTTCCCGATCAGGTGCTCCACGGCGGCGCGAGGCGCGAAGCCGTCGCCCGCGAGGGACACGGCCAGCGTCGGCGCCCTCGCGCAGCGCAGGATCGCCTCGGCGTCCAGACCTCGGACGCCGAACGTGCCGTGGCGCGCGACGTGCGCCCACTCCAGCATGAGGGTGCGCGCCTCTCTCCCCGCGAACCCGAAGCGCTCGCCCGGGTAGTACCCGACCGCCGACGTCAGGTGGGGCATGAGCGCGGCGAGGACCCGGACACCGGCCGCCGCTCGCCACGGGAAGCAGCGCGCGTACGGCGTCCCGCTCGCCACGAAGACGAGCCCGTCGAACGTCCCGGGCGCGGCGCCCTCGGCGAGCGAAGCGACCTGGCCGCCCAGGCTGTGACCCAGCGCGTAGAGCGGGCCGCCGAGCTCTCTGCGCGCGACCTCCGCGACCGCGATGGCGTCCTTCACGAGATCGCCGTAGCCGTAGTCCACGGCGCGGCTCGGGCGGCTCGCGCTCGCGCCGTGACCGCGCTGGTCGGGTGTGAGGACCGCGAGGCCGCGCTCGGCGAGGCCGAGCGCGACGGGCTCGTAGTAGCTGGCGCTGATGCCGAGCGCGGGGACGCAGAGCACCACGCCTCGCGGCTCGGCGGGGACGAACGCCGGCACGGCGTCCAGGTGCCGGGCGATCGCGAGGGGCAGGGTCGATCTCTCGATGGACACAGCCCATCTCAAGCGCGCCAGCGCGCGGGAGGCAACGGATCCTTTGCGTGCGGAGGGGGCGCCCTGCGGAGGAGCTCAGCGCGCGAGGATCTCGCGCAGCCGCGGGAGGATGTGCTCGACGGCGCGGGGCCCCTTGATGCCCCCCTCGGTGCGCGCCGGGCCGCACCGCCCGTCCGCGGCCGGCCGCGCGAACAGCGGGAGCATCTTCGAGGTGCAGCCCGCGCGCTCCAGCAGGTCGCCGTGCCGGTCGTGGTCGAAATCCAGGATGCGGACCCCGGCGAGCTCGGCGTCGAGCTCGCCACGCTCCACGGCCTGGTGGAAGTGCTGGCAAGGCTCGCACCACGAGGCGCCCACATAGACGACGAGCTTGCGCCCGTCGGACTCCGCCCGCGTGAGCTCGGCGCGGACGAGCTCGGCGCCGTCGCTGGCGTCCGGGGGGATGGGCACCCACTCGGGCTTGTTCGCCGGCGCCGCCGACCCGGCGGGCGCGGGCTCTCGCAGCGGGGGCGGCGGCTCTTCGCGCGCGCACGCGACGAGCACGGACAGGACGAGGAGGGGGACGCGCATCAGAGCTGCACCGCTAGGCCGAGGAACGTCGGGCCGATCGACGGATGGCCGGAGGCGCCCGGCCGCTCCACCGGGCGCTCGCCGTCGGCAGCGAAGGCCACGGCGAGGCGGACGCCCACGAGCATCGCCGCCCGGTCTGCGCCCGCGGCTGCCGCGCTGTCCGATTCCGTGGCGACGCGTGAGCACAGGGGAATCGATCGCTTCACCTCCGCCACCGGCCTGCGCAAGGGGGGCGGGTGGGCCCCTGGCCGGCGTGGAATGACCAGAAGGCGATCCCGAGGATCGCGCCACCGCCTTCGCGCGCTCCCACGACACGTCATCGGGGGATCATCCTCGCAAGCGGCGCTTGGTCCTGGCAACCCGGCTCGCGCCGCGGCGCCGTCGCGGCTCCGAGGGAGCCGGGGACGGGGGTGGATCGTTTCTCTGGTGAGCGGTACCCTCCCCGCCGTGATCCCCCCGGAGAGGAAGCAGATCCTCGTCGTCGACGACGAGGCGAACCTGCGAAGGGTGCTTTCGGCTCAGCTCACCCGGGACGGCTACGAGGTGCACCTCGCCGAGGACGGAGACTCGGCCCTCGCCTACCTCCGTGAGCACCACATCGACCTGGTGGTCACCGACCTGCGGATGCCCAAGATCGACGGGATGGAGCTCCTGCGCGCGGCGTTGCGCGACGACCCGTCCCGCCCCGTCGTGATGATGACGGCGCACGGCACCGTGGAGACCGCCGTCGAGGCGCTGAAGACTGGCGCGTTCGACTACCTGACCAAGCCGTTCGATCAAGAAGAGGTGCGCCTCGTCGTCAAGAAGGCGCTCCGCACCCGCGACCTGGCGAGCGCAGACGCCAGCAGGGACCAGGACGCCGCAGCGCGCGACGACACGGGCGCCAGGTATGGGATCATCGGGGAGAGCCAGCCCATCCTGGACCTCTACACCGTGCTCGAGCGCGTCGCGGACACCCCGACCACGGTGCTCGTGACGGGGGAGAGCGGCACGGGCAAGGAACTCGTGGCGCGCGCGCTCCACGAGAACTCCGGGAGGCGCGAGGGCCCCTTCATCAAGGTCAACTGCGCCGCGATCCCGAAGGACCTGATGGAGGCGGAGCTCTTCGGCTACGAGAGGGGCGCGTTCACGGGCGCCGTGGCTTCGAAGCCTGGACGCTTCGAGCTCGCCAGCTCCGGGACACTGTTTCTGGACGAGATCGGGGAGCTGCCCGTCGACATGCAGGTCAAGCTCCTCCGCGTCCTGCAGGAGAGCGAGTTCGAGCGAGTCGGCGGGATCAAGACCATCAAGGTGGACGTGCGGCTCGTCGCCGCCACGAACCGGGATCTCAAGAAGGAGATCGCCCAAGGGACGTTCCGCGAGGACCTCTACTACAGGCTGAACGTGGTCCCCATCGCGCTGCCGGCCCTCCGCGAGCGCGCCGCGGACATCCCGCTGCTCGTCTCGCATTTCGTGCGGAAGTTCAACTCGCGGCTGAAGAAGTCCGTAGGGGGCCTGGAGGAGGCCGCGATGGCGCGCTTGGTGGTCCACCCGTGGCCTGGCAACATCCGCGAGCTGGAGAACGTCGTCGAGCGCGCGGTGCTGTTCGCGGACGGCGCGGTGATCGGCGTCGGCGACCTCTCCGAGGAGCTCCGGGGCCCCGCCGCCGGCACGCCCAAGCCCGCCCCGGTCATCGCGGAGCCGGACCGGGGCGGCGCGCCGCCGGCCGCCACCAACGACGGGTTGAAGGAACAGGTCAAGGCGGCCATGAGCCGGCTCGAGCGCGATCTCATCGAGCGCGCGCTCAAGCAGACCCAGGGCAACGTCACGCACGCGGCGCGCCTCCTCAAAATCTCGCGAAAAGGGCTCCAGCTCAAGATGAAGGAGCTGGGCCTGCGAGAGCGGGATCCGGAATAGTGGGGTGGGGCCGGGTGATGGTCGCAGGCGCGGCGCTCCTCGCGTGCTCGGACCAGCCGGTCGCTCCGGCCGCGACGTCGGCCGCGCCTCCCTGGGCGTCGGGCGAGGGCCCTCCCGCGCCGAAGCTCGGGATGGTGTGGATCCCCGCCGGTACGTTCTCCGCCGGGACGCCGAGGGATCAGGTGCCGCGCGTCCCCGACGCGGAGATGGCCGGCGAGGCCGTCGCGCTCGGGGGCTTCTACATCGACCGGTTTCCTCACCCGAACGAGGCCGGCGCGATCCCCACGACGAACGTCACCCTCGAGGCCGCCAAGGCGCTCTGCGCCGCCGAGGAGAAGCGGCTCTGCACCGAGCTCGAGCTCGAGCGCGCTTGCAAGGGGCCGTCCGAGACCCGCTACCCGTACGGGGACGCCTACGATCCGGACGCGTGCGCGACGGGGGGACGGTACGTGATCTCGCCGAACGGTCTGCACACCGCGTGCAAGAGCGCGTTCGGCGTACACGACACGCACGGCTCGGTGTGGGTCTGGACCGCGAGCCCGTGGGGGCGTGGCACCGAGGGCTTCGTCGCGCTGCGCGGGGGAGGTGGCGATCATGGAGAGCTCCTCGGCAGGTGCGCCCACGCCGACAAGCAGCGACCGGACGAGCGGCGCGCGGACATCGGGGTGCGGTGCTGCGCGGGCCCCGAGAACCTCGCCAAGGTCGTGCTCGACGTCGAGCGCGGCCCTGCGCTGAAGCTGCGAGTCGCGGATGAGGAGCTGACCGCCCGGCTGACGGAGGCCGTCCGAGCGCTCCCGAGCCTGGCGGAGGGGGCCGCCGACGCCGCCGGCTCGGGAGCGTCCGACGCCGGGGCTGGGCGGCAGACGCGGTTCGTGGTGGAGCGCGCATGGGCGTGGCGACCGACCGGGAACGAGCAGCTGTTCCTCGGCGGGGGGTGCGCCGCCGGGGCTGGCGGGAAGGTGTGCGGGGTGCTGGTGGGGCGGGCCCGAGGGGAGCGCCAGCTCACGCCCCTCGCGTTCGTGCTCACTGACGAGTGGCAGCCCACGATCAGCGAAGGCGCGGCGGCCCTCGACGTGTTCATCCACGGCGGTGATCAGAACGGCGCGTTTCGCAAGCGCGTGAGCTACGACTGGGGACGGGTCGCCATCGGCGAAAAGCAGCGAAAGAAGCGGCCGAAGCGCGGGAAGCCTCGGTACGAATAGCGCGCTTGAAGCCTCGCGGCGGCCGGACCAAGGTGCGCCCATGAAGCTCTACCATGCCCCCATGACGCGCTCCGGGCGCGTGCGCTGGCTCCTCCAGGAGCTCGAGGTCCCATGCGAGATCGTCCGGGTCGACGTGTTCGCGGGGCAAGGCAGGACGCCCGAGCATCGCGCCATCCACCCCCACGGTGTCGTGCCGGCGCTCGAGGTGGACGGGCGCGTGCTCCTCGAGTCCGGAGGGATCTGCCTGTGGCTGGCGGACGTCCACGGCGCGAAGGGCCTCGCGCCGCCGATCGATAGCCCCCTGCGCGGCCCGTACTGCCAGTGGATGGTGTACGTGCCTGCGACCTGTGATCCGGCGCTCGAGACGATCTTGTTTCACACGCGCTTCCTACCGGAGGAAAAGCGGATCCCCGTCCTGGTCGACCGCGCCAAGAAGCAGTGGGCCGTGTGCGAGCGCGTGATCGAAGCGGGTCTCGGAGACAAGCCCTACATCCTGGGCGACACGTTCAGCGCCGCGGACATCATGGTCGGCTCGGCCGTCGCCTGGGCGCGCTTCGCGGGCGCCCTCGGGGACTCGGCGCGCCTCACCGCCTACGCCGCGCGGCTCGCGGAGCGTCCGGCGTTCGGCGTCGGAAACTCCTGAACGCGCCACCGCGGCCCGAGGAATCGCCCCGACGAGCGGGCCGCGGAAAAACGTCGCTCTCCTGCGTGGAGGCGAGCCGGTCGAGTTGGTAAGCGCGGTCGCGAGGCACTATCCTCCGCGCGGGTGCGGCGCACGAGCGCTCGCAGGACCCTGCGCTGGTCGGGCCGCCCGCGCTTCGTGACTGGGAGACCGCGTTGCTCATCGCCATCTTCGTCGTCGGATACCTCGCGATCGTCTTCGAGCACCAGCTCCACCTGAACAAGGCCGCGCCCGCGCTCCTCACGGGCGTCCTTTGCTGGACGGTGTTCGTCGCCTTCGGCGACTCGGCGCACGTGAACAGCCAGCTCCTGCACCACCTCGCGGAGGTGTCGCAGATCCTGTTCTTCCTCCTCGGAGCGATGACGATCGTGGAGCTCATCGATGCTCACGACGGGTTCGAGCTCATCACGTCGAGCGTGAAGACCACGAACCGGAGGAAGCTCCTCATCACGCTCGCAGCGATGACGTTCGTCCTGTCGCCCGTGCTCGACAACCTCACCACGTCGATCGTCATGATGTCCCTCGTCCGCAAGCTCGCGAGCGAGACGGAGGACCGCATGTACCTGGGCGGCGTCGTGATCATCGCCGCGAACGCCGGCGGCGCGTGGTCTCCGATCGGGGACGTGACCACGACGATGCTCTGGGTCGGCAACCAGATCACGACGACGAGCACCATCCTGCACCTGTTCGTGCCTTCGGTCGTGAGCGTCATCGTGCCGCTGGTGTGGATCGGCTACGGGATGAAGGGGGAGGTCCGTCGCGCCCGTCGGAACGGGGGCGGGGAGGGAGAGCGGATTCAGAGCCAGATCGAGATCGGTCTGCCTGGCCTCTCCAAGCTCTCCGCGATCACGCTGCCGGAGGACGCGGCGGCGGTGGGCAAGACGCTCGCGTCGCTCGACATGCGCGCGCGGACCGGTGGCTCCGTCGTCGCTGTGACGCGGGGAGGGCAGGCGATGAGCCCGTCGCCCCACGACCCCCTGCAGGCGGGGGACGAGCTCGCGATCGCGGGCGCACCCGAGGTCGTGGCGCTCGCCACCGAGCTCCTCCTGACGGGCGTCGCGCCCAAGCCCACCACGGCGCTCGAACAGAAGATCGTGCTCGTGGCGGGGGCCGGGGCGCTGATCTTCGTGCCGGTCTTCAAGACCGTGACCCACCTGCCGCCCATGATGGGCATGCTCCTCGGTCTGGGCGCGCTCTGGACGCTCACCGAGTTCATCCACAAGCAGAAGAACGACGAGGGGCGAAAGCCGCTCTCCGTCGCCGGCGCGCTCCAGCGGATCGACTCGGAGAGCGTCCTCTTCTTCCTCGGGATCCTGCTCGCGATCGGGGCGCTCCAGAGCGCAGGTCTGCTCGGGGAGCTCGCCGGGTGGATGGAGCGGACGATCGGCAACGTGGATCTCATCACGATGGCCATCGGACTGGCCTCGGCCGTCGTCGACAACGTGCCGCTCGTCGCCGCCGCGCAAGGCATGTACTCGCTGACGACCTACCCGACCGATCACCACTTCTGGCTGTTCCTCGCCTACTGCGCCGGGACCGGCGGGAGCATCCTCATCATCGGCTCCGCCGCGGGCGTCGCGGTGATGGGGATTCAGCGCATCAGCTTCGGGTGGTACGTCCGGCGGTTCAGCCTGCCGGCCCTGCTCGGCTATGCGGCGGGGGCCGCGACGTACCTCGCGATGTCAGGCTGGGGGTAGGCGGATCTCCCCGCGCCTCAGTCCCTGGACCGGAGCGCGGTGAGCCCGAGGCAGAGCAGCGCGACCAGCGGCAGGAGCGCCGAGCTGGCGGCTTGCGGCAGATCGAGCGGGGCATCGCCGCCGATGAGGTGCCCGGCCAGACCCCGCGGGAAGATCGCGCCCACGGGACCGGCGGAGCCCACGACGAAGTCCGCGATCAAGATGACGAGACGACCGCCGCCGCGGCGCCCGAACGTGGCGCCGAGGCTCAGCCACGCAGCGTAGGCCGCGCCGGCCAGCAGCGAGATCCAGGCGGTGGTGAGGAGGTCGCTCCCGATCGGGAGCGTGCCGGCGGCGCTCGGCGCGCCGAGCCGCGCGAGCAGGAGCGCGCCCGTCGACGCGACCCAGGCCGAGGCGGCCGCGACGAGGGCCAGCGCGAGGGCGCAGCCTGCCGCGACCCCCGCGCGGGACAGACCGAAGCGGCTGGCCGGCCACGCCGCGTCGCGGAGGTTCTGCCCGCCGAGCAGCAGGGCCGACCACGCAGCCGTCGAGAGCGGGATGATCCAGCGAAACGTGCTCGTGAGCGCTCGGTCGCCGGCGCCGTACCGCTGGACCCCGCGCTCGATCGCCGCGACGGCGAGGGCGGAGCCGAGCGTGGCCACGAGCACGAGGAGCGCCCGCTTCCCGCGGACGCGTGCGAGGCCGATCGACGCGCCCGCGACGAGGGCCGGGAGCATGGCGCTCACTGCGACCCTCCCTGGCCGTCCGGCGTCGTCGGGGGCGCGGGAGGCGCTCCCCCGGGTCCGGCGTTCGGCGGGGCGCTCTGCGGCGCGAGGACGCCAGAGGAGAGCTCCCTCGGAGCTGCGGGCCCCCACGCCGGCGCCGGTCCGGCGTCCTGCGCGTGCCCCCGGCCGGCCGCGTGCGCGGCGTAGGCGTGGGCGCGGAGGCTCGCCTCGTGCGCCGCGAGCTCCGCGTGGACCCGGGCTTGGGCGGCGTGCAGATGGTGCTGCGTGAGCTGGCGCGCCCGGACCTCCCACTCGGAGAGGGCGGTTATCTCGGTGAGCGTGGGCGAGAGCTCGCGGACGACCGACACCTTCGCGCCCGTCTCCACCACGGCGTCGGCCAGCGCGAGCGCGAGGCTGCGCGCGTCGGTCCCCCCGAGCCGGACGACCGCGAGGTCGCCAGGCGCATCCGCGGAGAGGATGAGCGACGCCACGCTCGGCTGCGCCGCGAGAACCGCGGCGAGCTCCCGCGCCCCCGACTCGACCCAGACGCAGAGCTGCGACGCGATGGGCGTACCGAGCCCCTCGTGGGCGCCCCCCGTGGCGCGCGCGAGGCGGCCCCGGGTGAGGTGGAGCGCCGACGGCAAGCGCTTCGCGTCCGCGGGCGACGAGGTCAGGACGACCACGGGGGCGACGTCGCCGAGACGCGCGATCTCGGCGAGGACGCGATCGGTGGCCGCGCCGGCGACGTCCGTGAAGGGCTCGAACAGGACGATCAAGAGCGGGCGGTCCACCGCGAGCGCGAGGGCGAGCTCCGCGCCGCGCTGCTCGGCGCGCGAGAGATCGAGGGGCGAGCGGTCGGCCAGCCCAGCGGCGCCGGCCCGCGCGAGGACCTCCCGCGGCGTCGCCGTGGATCCCCGGGCGCGCAGCGCCGCCGCCACCGAGCCCGCCACGGTCGTGGCGGCGGGCAGGGCGGGCGCGTGTCCGAGGCACCCGATGCGCCTGCGTACCTCGGGAGACCGCGCGGGATCCGCGCCCGCGACGAGGACCGACCCGCGCGCGGGGCGGCGCTCTCCGGAGAGCACCTCGACGAGCGCGAAGGTCCCGTCCTCGGGAGCGCCGAGGACGGCGACGGCGCCCGCCCTGAGCTCCAGAGAGAAGCCCGCCAGGGCCCCGCGGGAGGCGCCGCGGGGGCCCGCGCCGTCCCGCGCCATCACGTCCCTCACGAGGAGCCCGGCCCCGCCCTCCGCGGCCTCGGACGTCGGCGTTCCCGCGGCGACCATCAGCCGATCCCTCCGAGCCCCGCCACGCGCAGGCCGGCGCGCAGGCAGAGATCGAGCGCGCCCGTGACCGAGAGGAGCGGGCGATCGGTGAGATCCGCCACGCCCCACGACGCGGCCAGCACGACGAGGAAGAGGGAGCGCCCGCGGAGCGGCGCGAGGAGCTCACAGGCGGCGGCGAGCGGGCCGAGGACCACGCCGGAGAGGAGCGCGAAGCCGGCGACCAGCGCGAGCACGAGGGCTCGATCGGCGACCGACGCGACGGACGGCGCGCACGCCAGGGCCACGAGCGCCGCGACGACGCCGGGGATCGCGACGGCGCGCGCCGCGCGGCTCGCCGCTGCCAAGAACCGGGCCGCGACGAGCGCGCGCACCGGCGCGCCGAGCGACAGCGAGAGCGACTCGAAGCCCTCCCGGCGCTCGATCAAGGCGCGCTGATGAGACGCCGCGAGGGCCAGGGGAAGCGCCGCGGTCCACACCGCGAGCCGCGCGGCCTTGACGGGCAGGCCTAGGAGCGGCGCGGTCGTCCCCTGGTCGACGCGCAGGAAGATCACCCACGCCGCAAAGTAGACGGCCAGCACGACCGCGTTCAGCCGCGCGAAGCGCCCCCAGCCGCTCTTGTCGAGCCGGCGCGCCGACTGCCCCGCGATCGCGCGGATCAGGCGGAGGTGGTGGGCGTCTGGCATCTCGTGCGGCAGGATAGATCAAGCCGGCCGTGGCTTCGTCACTCTCTCGATGACGCCGCTCCTCGGGCCCGCCCCGGGCGCGCGCTCCGCGCCCGGGCCTGGCTCGCTTGGGCCCGACCTCGGGCGATTCTCGGTCGGCCGTCGCTCGATTGAGGGCTAGAGTCTGGGGCCATGAGCGCAAACAACCCCTACCAGCCGCCGCAGCAGCCCTTCGGGGGCTACGGCGGGCCCATGCACCCCGGACAGAGCCCCGGCCAAGACGAGTACGGCATGGCGATGCCCCAGATCCTCGAGTCTCTGCGCCGGACGCAACCGTGGATCACGATGTTCGCCATCATGAGCTTCCTCGGCGCCGGCATCATGGTGCTCGGCGGCATCGCGATGATGGCCGCCGGGTCGACGATGCGTGGTCCGATGCCCGTGGGCCCGGCGCTCGGCCTCGTCTACCTCGTGCTGGCCGCCTTCTACGGCGTGGTGGGGAAGTTCCTCTGGGGGTACCGCTCCGGCATCGAGCAGTTCACCGCGACCCAGGGGTCGCCGTCGATGCTGGCGATCGCGCTCGATCGGCAAGCGTCGTTCTGGCGCTTCCTGGGGATCCTCACCCTCGTGATGATCGGGCTCTACGTCGTGCTCATCTTCGCGATGGTCGCCGGCATGGCGGCCGCCTTTCGATGACGAAGCCGGGCGGTCGGGTGCTCATCGTCGCCGGGTCCGACTCCGGCGGCGGCGCGGGGCTCCAGGCCGACCTCAAGACCGTGACCGTGCTCGGCGGCTTCGCGTGCACCGCGGTGACGGCCCTGACGGCGCAGAACACGCTCGGCGTGCACGGGGTCGTCGCCGTGGATCCGTCCTTCGTGCGGCGCCAGATGCGGGTCGTGCTGGAGGATCTCGGCGCGGACGTCGTGAAGACCGGCATGCTGCACGACGCCGCGGTCGTCGCCGCGGTCGCCGCGGAGCTCCGGGCTTCGGACCCGAGGCCGAGCGTCGTGGTGGATCCGGTCATGGTGGCCAAGGGTGGGGCGGAGCTGCTCGACGGCCCGGGGCGCGCCGCGATCCTCCGAGAGCTCGTGCCTCTCGCTCGCTTGCTCACGCCGAACGCGCCGGAGGCCGCCGCGCTCACCGGGCTCCCCGTGGAGACCACCGCGGACCTCCGCCGCGCGGGCGAGGCGCTCCTCGAGCTCGGCGCGCGCGCGGTCTACATGAAGGGAGGCCACGTCGTGGGCGCCGAGATCGTGGACCTGGTGCTCGCGCGCGGCGAGCCGGAGGTCTCGCTGCGAGGCCCCCGCATCTCGTCGCGCGCGACGCACGGCACTGGCTGCACCCTCGCCTCCGCGCTCGCCGTGTCGCTGGCGCAGGGCATGGACCTCGAAGCGTCCGCCCGCCGAGCGCGGGCGTACTTGGTGCGCGCCATCGAGCGCGCCTCGGGCCTCGGCGCGGGGCACGCCCCGCTCGATCACGGTTGGCCTCTCCGGGTGGCCCCGGAGGAGCGGCCGTGAGCCGGTCCGGTCGCGGTCTCCGCGTCGCCACCTTCGCCGTCGCGGCGGCGTCGCTGTCGGTCTCGGCCGCTTGCGCGCCGGCCGAGCGCCCTCCGTCCGGCGGGCCGCCTGCGGCGGTCGAGCTCAGCGTCCCGGCGCCTCCGGCCGAGATGTCCTCGGACGCGCGAGCCCCTCGGCCGGACGTAGCCAGCGCGGAGCTCGTGCTGCGTGATCCGTCGCTCGCCACGGCGCCGGCGCCGGGGCGGTTCACGGTGCGCCTCGACACCAGCCAGGGCTCGCTGGACCTCGTGTGCGTCCGCGAGTGGGCGCCGCACGGTGTGGATCGCTTCCACCACCTCGTCACCATCGGGTTCTTCACGGACGTCGCGCTGTTTCGGGTGATCGCCGATCCGCGCCCGTTCGTCGCGCAGTTCGGCATCCACGGGGATCCGTCGGTCAGCGAGGCGTGGAGGAAGGCGGAGATCCCTGCGGATCCCGTGCGGCGCACCAACGCGCGCGGCACCGTCGCCTTCGCCATGGCGGGCCGCCCGACGTCGCGGACGACGCAGCTCTTCATCAACCTCGCCGACAACGCCCCGCTCGATGACATGGGCTTCGCGCCCATCTGCGAGGTGGTCGAGCCGGGGCTCGACGTCGCGCGCCGGTGGTACGCGGGGTACGGTGAGCAAGCGAGTCGGCAGCAGGCGCGGCTCCAGACGGAGGGCAACGTCCTCCTGCGCCGCGATTTCCCCGAGCTCGACTACGTGCGAGGCGCGCGCGTGCTCGTCGAGCCGTAGCACCCAGCGTGGGCGCCGGAGGCGGCCTCGTCGCCCGGCCGCGCCGCTCGCGGGGCGGGGAGGAGGAGCGGACGCTCGCCTCGGGGGCGGTCGACTTGTCGTCGCGCCTCAGCGGGCCGGCTCGTGAGCGACGTCCTTCGCGTCGTGACAGACGCGGATCGAGCCGAGCAGCGGGAAGCACCACCCACCTGGGCGCGGGGTCGCCTCGAAGAAGGTGTGCTCGCGCGTCGCCCGTCCCGCGGGGTCTCCGCTCTCGAAGCGCGCGACGCTGGAGGCCCGGACCCGCCAGCGCTCCCGGGGATCTGCGCGTCGCCCGACGGTCCCGAGCGCGCCGAGCCCGACGCCGTGGCCGAACGGGTGGCGCTCTGCGGTGACGAGCCGGAGTCGGGCGCACGGCGAGTCGACGATCAGCGTCTGGCCCTCGTCCGCGTCGGGGAGCGGCTCTGCGGCGGCGATGCGCTCCCCGAGGCCCAGCCGAACCCGCTTGCCGCCGAGGCGGACCGCGACGCCGAGGGGCAGGAGCGTGCCCGAGAGCGGCGCCACGCTCGGCACGGCGGGCAGCCCGTGCCCGGGCCGGCCGTACGCGAGGCCGATGGCCGCGTGCGACGCGGGGATCTCGACCGGGACGCCGAGCGCCGTGACGAACGGTAGCGCTCCGTCGCTGCTCACGGCCAGCCCCGCGCCGAGCACCGCGCTGGAGGCGTCGTCGAAGCTGAGCGTCGCGGGCGCGGTGAGGACGGGGGCGAGGTCGTCCACGCCGACGCGCGCTCGGAGGGAGTACGCGGGGTGCGCGACGCCGCTCGCGCAGTGTCCGCGCGCGTCGCTCTGCAGCTCGACGGTGAGCCGCGTCCCGTCGTCCTCGACGACCCGCGCGAGGTAGCGTGCGTCGAGGGGCGCGAAGCGGAGCTCGTCTCCCCAGAGGCCGAGCCTGCCGAGCGGAGCGCCGCTCGGGCTCTCGAGCTCTGCGTTGCCCCAGACCAGCACGTACCCGGCGAGGGGGCGCTTCTGCCGCGGCGTCCACCCTCCAGGGGTCGTCTCTGTCGCCGTCCCAGGGCGAGGCTGGCCGAGGACGTCGACCGACACGGCGTCGCCGCGCGCGCGCATGTCTCCCCCGCCGAGCTGCCCCGCCTCGTTCGCGCCCCAGCAGACGACGTCGTTCGCGCGCGCGGCGCACGTATGGCGCGCGCCCGGGGCGATCACGTGAGCGCCGGCCAGCGCCTCCTCGAGAGGGAGACGCCTCGGGCGGCAAGAAGGAGCCTCCAAGCAGGCCGGCGCGCCCTCGCGGCCCCACGTGGCGAGCGCGCCGGTGACGTCGACGAAGACGCCCATCGCGAGGAGGGAGCGCGCCGCGAACGGGGGAGCGGTGACCTCCGCGACGAGGCGCGCGCCGTCGTCCAGGCACGCCGAGCCGCGACAGCCTCGCTGCGGCTGCTCCCCGACGCACGCGAGCCGCCCGTCCCGCCCGAGGATGCAGAGCGCGTCCGGCGTCGCGGTCGCGTCGGCGACGAGCCTGCCGACGTCGACGGGCGCCGGGGAGCGGGCGCACGGGAACGACTCGGTCGACGTCTCACAGGGGGCGGACTGCGGAGGCGGGCGGCGCCAGCGAGGCGTGGCGCCCCAGCAGTGGATCGACCCATCCGCGAGCACCGCGCACGACGTCCGCTCGGCTGCGATCGCGCGCGCCGCGGGGCCCGGGAGCCGGACCGGGACCGGGACGGCCTGCGCGGTGGTCGTGCCGTCCCCGAGCTGCCCCGCTTCGTTCTTGCCCCAGCACAGGATCGCGCCGAGCTCGGTCCTCGCGCAGGCGTGCGTGGCCGACAAGGCCACGTCGACCGCGCCGCGGAGGGTCGGGACCTCGACGGGTGTGGTCGAGAAGCCCGTCGCGCGATCGATCCGTGGGTCCTCGACGAGGCTCTGGCCCCAGCAGCTCACCCGGCCGCCGCGCCGCACGGCGCACGTCGTGTTCACGCCCGCCCTCACGAGCGTCGCGTCGTCGATCCCGAGCACCGTCGTGGGCTTGCCGAGGCGCCGCTGGGCTCCGTCGCCGAGCTGACCGAGGTGGTTCGCGCCCCAGCACCGGACAGCGCCCGCGTCCGTGACGGCGCAGGTGTGCGCGGAGCCGACGGCGACGCTGCGCACGCGGGGCACGACCGCGCTGGGCGCGGTGACAGCGGGCGTGCGCGGCGCCTGGGGCGCCGTCGGCGTGGCGTCCGCGCAGGCGCACGCCGCCGTCCACGCGGCGATCGGCAGCGCTCGGCGCGCGGCGGGCGCGCGCGGGGGGGAGCCGAGGGGCCGCACCGCCCCATCGTAGCGCGAGGCGGCCTCGGTGGACGTGACCGCCTGGAGGGCGGTAGAAGGCGCTCATGAGCGCGCTCACGTTCGACCCCGCCTCGTCGGAGGTCACCATCGAGACCAAGGCCGTCGGCATGTTGGCCAAGCTCGCCCATGATCTCTCGATCGCGGCCGGCGAGCTGAGCGCGGCGCTCCGCGAGGACGGGGACAAGCTGGTCATCACCCTGGAGCTGCCTGTCCCGGCCCTGCAGGTCCGCGGCGTGCGTCGAGCGGGCGTCGTGGACGCCACGGTGCTCTCGCGCTCCGACCAAGCGGACATCACGCAGAAGCTCAGGAGGGAGGTGCTCGTAGCGCCCAAGGTGGTGGCGAGGGTGGCGTGCGAGGGCGCCGCCGCGGCCCTGAGCGAAGAGGGGCGCCGCGACGTCGCCGTGGACGGCTCCGTCGAGGTCGGGCGCGGGAAGACGCGCGTCGCAGGGCGCGCGTCGGTCACCGTCTCGTCGGCACGCGTCGTCGCGGAGGGCCGCACGAAGGTCAGCCTGCCCGGTCTCGGCATCAAGCCGCCGAAGGGCCCGCTCGGAGCGTTCCGGGTGGAGGACGACGTCGAGATCGTCTACCGACTCTGCTTCGAGCGAGGCTGAGGCCGACGGTCGCGGATCACGTGAGGCGCCTACTCCTCGGCCGCCGGATCGGCGAGGACCGGCGCACCGTCTCCGCGGCTGCACCGGCCGTGCACCTGGTAGGGCTGGCCGCGTAGCCGCTGCGCGGCCGCGGTGCCGCGCCACTGCACGTACGCCTTGTTGAAGCGCCACGCGTTCTCCGGATCGAGGATCGGGTTCTTCACTCGGCTCACGCTGATGAGGAGCAGCACCTGCTCCATCACGCTCACGGGGCAGCCGGTCAGCCGTATGGGTGACTTCGTCCGGGCCGCGTCCGCCACCTTCTTCGCGACCGTAGCCATCTTCACGTAGATGTCGTCGTGCTTGATCGTGTGCGGATCCTTCGTGCTCCGGTCCTTGTAGAGGCTCTCGATCCGGACCAGCTTGCCCCCGATGTCGCCTTCGAAGGTGGCGCAGTCGCCGATGAAGACCACGCGCTCGCCCGGCTTCGCCGGGATGGGTCCGTCGTAGGCCCCGAAGACGACGTGCATGCGGGGCATCTTCTCGTCGCAGCTCGCGTCGAACTGCCGGATGATCTCGATGGCCTCCTCGATGGCACCAGGGCAACCTCCCCAGCAGTAGTCGGTGCGCTCGGGCTCGGGCGGCGGGCCCGCGTACGCGCTGATGTTCGTCCCTTCGAAGTACTTCTCCACGCGGATGAGGCCGACCTCGAAGCCCTCCGCGCGCCTCTGCGCCGCGGCCAGGGTCACGTCGCCGGTGACGTCGATGTGGTCGAGATCGACCGGGCCGAAGCCGCGCTCGTGGACCAGCCGGATGTGCTCGACGCTCAGCGGATCGAGGCCCAGGATCCTGCAGCAGACCGCGTCCACCGCCACCTGGGAGTCGCCCAGCACGATGAGATCGAGCTTGCGGGGCTTTGGCGTGAGCATGCGGCCCTCCCCGGCGACGATGGCGTCGATGGCGATGAGGCGCGGCTGCACGATGTACTGGAGGTCCGCGATCTTCTCGCCGAGGCGGTGGTCGTGATCGATGAGGCGGTGCCGATCATCCTGAATGCCGATGTAGTTCTTGAGGGAGAAGGTGACGGTCGTCCACGGGTGTGCCTTGAACTTCGGGCAGTTGACGAAGAAGTCAGCCTTGGCGATCGGCTCCGGCGTGAAGAGATAGTCGCGCAGTCGCCCAGGGTGGGAGAGCGGGATCTCGACCTGCGGCACCTCGTCGAAGTGGTAGTACTTCACGCCGGTACGCGAGAACACTGGGTAATAGTCGGCGCCCTCGAAGGCGAGCCTCGTGGGCACGGTGATCCCGCACCGCTCGCCCACCGCGAGCTCGCGCAGCTCGGGCCCGGCCTTGTCCTGCAGGGCGAGGAGCACCCCCTCCAGGAACTCCGCTCGGGTGAACGCGTAGGGAAACTGGGGCTTCGACGCGACGCAGTTCGGCTTCACCAGCGTGCGGCCCTCCGGCACCAGGCCGAGCTCGTCCAGCGCCTCACGCACGATCGTGCGGATCCGCTGCGGATCGTAGCTGTCGCAGTGTCGGAGGATGACCTTCGGTCGGGCCGGGATCCGCATGCGCCCAGCGTAGCAAGGTTCCCGCGGTCGGCTCGGCGCGGACGGAGCCTGGATTCAGAACTGCAAGCCATGAAACTTCACGGCTGCAACGCGCCTCGGGCCGGAGGAGAAAAGCCGCTCGTACTTGGGCCTGCGCGGGCTGGCACGTGACTTGTAGTAGGCCAAGTCGAGGCGCCTGTGACGGTATCCCCCCCCCACCGTCGAGCAGGCGCTTCATTTTTTTTGTCCACGGCTCGATGACCGCCGGGGCATAGGGTGGTGCCATGCACCGCCACCCCAACATCGCCGCCTGGCAGCGCGAAGAGGACGGGAGCTACGCGTCGGAGGTCGAGGGCTGGTCCCTCCACGTCGCGTGGCGTCCCGAGGGAAGCGATCCGGAGCTCCGCCGAGGCTTCCTCTGGAAGGTGACCTCACCGGAGGGTGACGCGGTCGAGGCCACCGACGTGGAGGAAGAGATCGAGATGGCCATGGCCCTCGCCGAGGATGTCGTGCGCCTCCGCCGCTTCTCCTGAGCCATGGGCGAGAAGAAGGCGCCGCCCGCGATCGAGGTCGTCGCCGTGAACCGGCGCTCGTCGTACGACTACGAGCTCGGGGATCGGATCGAAGCGGGCCTCGTCCTCATCGGCAGCGAGGTGAAGATGCTCCGCAACGGCAAGGCCGATCTCACCGACGGCTGGGTCGGGTTCGCGAACGGCGAGGCGTTCCTTCGGGGCGTGAACATCCCGGTCCTGCAGGGCTCGCCCTACTCGCACGAGGCGAAGCGGGCGCGCAAGCTCCTGCTCCACGCGCGGGAGATCGAGGACCTGAAGCGCGCCGTCGACCGTGACGGGATGACCATCACGGTGACGAAGCTCTACTTCAAGGACGGTCGCGCCAAGGTGGAGATCGCGACGGCGCGCGGGAAGAAGAAGTACGACAAGCGCGAGAGCGTGAAGCAGAAGGACGCGGATCGCGAGGCGAGGCAGGCGATGGCGAAGGCGCGGCGCGGAGACTACCGGTGACCCTGGAGGTCGCCTGGGAGGGTGGCGGGCGCGCGCGCGTGACGAGCCTGCAGGGGGAGGACATGACCCTCCGCTCCACGCGTCCGTTCGCGCCCGGCTCGCGGCCGAACGGCACGCTCGACGGCGGGCTCGCGCTGCGCCTCAAGACCCACCGCTGTCGGCGCGACGAATCGCCCGCTGATGGGATGACGTTCACCGTGGACGGACGGATCCTCGACGCGACGCGCGCGACCCGCGAGCGAGTGGCGGCGGGCCTACGCGACGCCTCGATCACGGCTGACGGTGACGTGCCCGCCGGAGAGGCCGAGGGAGAGCCGGGCGCGGGGGCGTAGAGCCGTCCTCGTGGGCGCGGGGATGAGCGGCGCGGAAGGTCGGTCTGGGCCGCGACTCTGCGACGCGTCGGCTTGCGACGCGCCTCCTCGTCTCGTTCATCGAGGGGGGAAGCCGGAGAGCGTCCACGCGGTCGCCGCTGCCGAGGCGATCAGCGCCGCGCCGGTCCGAAGCGCGGCGAGCCGCGCGCCACGCAGGGCGACGAGGGGGTCGCCGCGGACGAGGAGCTCGGCGCCGCCGGCGGACCGGTACGCTGCCCGTCCGGGGCGGTGGTACTCGAGCTCCTGGTCGCCGACGCCGAGGTCGAGGACGGGAATGGTGGGGTCGACCCACCCCTCCCGCTGGCGCAGGTCCGCCGCCGACCTCCGGACGGCCGCGGCGAAGCGCGCGCTCGAGGCCTCGAGGACGAAGGTGACCATCAGGCCGAGCGTCGCGATGGTGCCGATGCCGAGGCCGCTGGGCATCTCCCCGTGGAAGGAGACGAGCTGGGGGTTGCCGGCGAAGGCGAACGCGGCGCCCACCGCGATCGTCGCGCACGGGAGGGTCCAGAGGGCCCTTCGGTCGATCTCGTGGAGCACGGAGCCTGGGCGCGCGCGGTCGACCCGCTCGGCGGCGCGGCTCATGAGCCAGACGGCTGGGAGCGCCGCGAGCCCCGCGCAGAAGCCGGTCACCGCCGCGTCGCGCTGCAGATACATCTGGTACCCGTAGCCATCGTCCTCCACGAACGCGGCGCCGAGCCCTGCGAGACACGAGAGCATCGGCAGGACGACCACCAGCACAGCGGCGCTCCGGAGCCGTGACGCGCGGACCGACTCGGCCGCCAGCCCGGCGCCCACGGCGGCGCCGACGCCGAACGCTCCGCACACGACGAGGACGCGGAAGAGACCGGGGCCGACGCGATGGAAGTCGCACACCAGCCACCCTACTACGCTGCTCCACGCGGCCAGCACGGCCGGCAGGGACGGGCCCACGCGCATGCAAGCTCAGAGTCCCCCGCGCGGGAGAAGTTCCCGTCAGCGCTCCCCTGCGTACTGGGCGTAGAGCTCCGGGTCGTTGGCGGCGCCGCGCGCCGTGGCCGCCGAGATGACGCGCGCGCGGACGAGATCGGCGAGGGCGCGCTCGAGCGGCAGCATGCCGGCGCCGCGGCCCGCCTGCATGGCGCTGCGTATGGCGGCGGTCTTGCCCTCCCGGATGGCGCTCGCGACGGGCGTGTTGTTGCGGAGGATCTCGGCGGCGAGCACGCGGCCCCCGTCCTCGCGCGGGAGGAGGCGCTGCGCGAGGACGGCCCGGAGGCAGTCCGCGAGCTGCAGCCGCACCTGCGCCTGTCGCTCACCGGCGCACGTGTCGAGGATCCGGTCGATGGCGCTGGAGGCCGATCGTGTGTGGAGGCTCGCGAGCACCAGGTGCCCCGTCTCGGCGGCCGTGAGCGCCAGCGCGACGCTCTCCGGATCGCGCATCTCTCCGATCAGGATCACGTCGGGATCCTCTCGCAGCGCGTCGCGGAGGCCCGTCTGGAAGTCGCGCACGTCCCGACCGATCTGCCGCTGCCTGACGAGGCTCGACGCGGTGGCCGTGAAGACGTGCTCGATCGGATCCTCGAGCGTCACCATCACGATCGACCGCCGGGCGAGCGCCACCTCCGCGAGCGCGGCGAGGGTCGTGCTCTTGCCGGATCCCGTGACGCCGGTCGTGAGCACGAGCCCGTTCGGGAGGAGCGCGAGATCCTCGATGGGCAGGGGGTAGCCCAGCGCCTCGAGGGGCCGAGGTCTGCGCGGAAGGAAGCGAACCGCCGCGGCCATGCCACGGGCCGAGGTGTAGACGTTCATCCGGGCCCGCCCGCCGCCCTCGACGTCGAGCCCGAGATCACACGAGCTATCCCGAGCCAGCCGGGCCCGGGACGACTCGCTCAGCATCTGCTGGAGCGCGGCGCCGAGGCCATCGAGCGGCGCCTCGGTCGCGCGCACGAGGCGCCCGTCGACGCGGAACATCGGCGGCTCGCCCACGGCGAGGTGGAGATCGCTCGCCCCGAGGGCCACGGCGCGGCTGGCGAGGGCGGCGAGCGGGCCGGGGAGCGTCTCCCGCGCCGACGCGTGCTCGATCCCCGGCGAAGCGGTGGGAGCGGTCGGCGCCGCGGCGGGGGTAAGATCCGCGTGCGCGCGCGGCGCGGTCGCGACCGGCGCCTCCGAAGCGACGGGCGCCGGCGGCTTCGGCGGGGGCGCCGCCTTCTTGCGCACGATGGCGTCGAACGCGAGCTCCTCGGTCGGACGCTTGGTGACCGTGATCGTCCAGGAGCCGAGCGCGCCGGACTCGTGCGAGATGTCCACGTGGCCGACACGCTCGAGGGCGCCCCGCCGGGGCGCGTCGAGCAGCTCACCGAAGAGCTCGAGCAGCGTGCTCGTCGAGGTGGCCGGGACGGTGAGTCGCTTCGGCGTGCCGCCGCCGTAGAGGGCGGGGCTCTTGTCGGAGCCGAGCCGGAGCTCGTCGCCTCCTTGCGCGTCCACGATGCGGAGCAGGCTGTCGAGCTGAGGCACAGGCGCCAGGGTAGCGCACGGCGGCTCCGGATCATTCCCCGGCGCGCCCGAGCCCGGCGTGCTAGGACGGCCGGCCCATGCATCCCGTCGTTCTCCGGGGGGCGCGGACCCACAACCTGAAGGGCGTCGACCTCGTGCTCCGCCCGTTCGAGCTCGTCGCCGTCACCGGCGTGAGCGGGTCCGGGAAGTCCTCCCTCGCGATCGACACGCTCTACGCGGAGGGGCAGAGGCGCTTCGTCGAGAGCTTCTCGCCGTACGCGCGGCAGTTCCTGGAGCGCCTCGACCGCCCCCCGATGGAGAGCCTCGATCCGGTCGCGGCGGGCATCGCGGTGGACCGGCGCGCGCCGATCAAGAGCTCGCGGTCGACCCTCGCGACGATGGCGGATCTCGAGCCGTACCTCTCCGCGCTCTTCGCGCGGGAGGCGGCGCCCGTCTGCGCCTCGTGCGACGTCCTGGCGGAGCGCTCGGATCCGGCCGTCGCCGTCGGTCGCCTCCTGCGAGAGGCGGACGGCGCGCGCGCCGTCGTGAGCTACGCGATCCGCGTCGACGGGGCCGAGGCGTTCCTCGACGTCCGCGAGGGCCTGCTGCGAGACGGCTATCGCAGGGTCCTGGTCCGGAGCGAGACGCGAGATCTCGACGGGCTGCCCCCGAGCGCGCTCCTCGACGACGGGCGCGGTGTCCTGGACGTGGTGGTCGATCGCCTCAGGGTCACGGCCGAGGGGCGCGCGCGCCTCGTCGCCGCGGTGGAGCAGGCCTGGTCCCGCGGCTCCGGCGGGGCGCGCGTCCACCTCGAGGGCCGTGACGAGCCCGCGCTGCTCGCGTCGGGGCTGACGTGCCCTCGATGTGCCCGCGCCTTCGCGCCGCCCTCCCCGGCCATGTTCTCCTACCAATCGGCGCTCGGAGCGTGCGCCTCGTGCAAGGGGTTCGGGCGGACGCTCGGCATCGACTACGACAAGGTCTTCCCCGATCCGACCAAGTCGATCGAGCGGGGGGCGATCCGACCCTGGAACGGAAAGTCGAGCCAGGTGGAGCGCCGCCTCCTCAAGAAGTACTGTGCGACCCACGAGATCCCGATGGACGTGCCGTGGGGCGAGCTCACGGCCGCGCAGCGCACGCGGGTGCTGGAGGGGGACGGCACCTGGTCCAAGGGCCGATACCCCGGCGTGCGCGCGTGGTTCGAGTGGCTCGAGTCGCGCACCTACAAGATGCACGTGCGCGTGCTGCTTTCGCGCTACCGCGCCTATGACCTCTGCAAGGTGTGCGACGGCAAGCGGCTCTCTGCCGCTTCGCTCGCTTACCGAGTGGCAGGGCTCGACCTCGGGGCGTGGCATGGGCTCGAGATCTCCCAAGCGCTCGCGCGGCTGGTGGACCTGCGCACGACCTCGGGGCAGGGCAAGGTCGCGCGCGACGAGCTCGTCTCGCGGCTCAGGTACCTCGAGCGCGTTGGGCTCGGCTACCTCACGCTCGACC
>CAZBJI010000019.1:42569-66337 GCA_964492175.1 uncultured Polyangiaceae bacterium
GGGTCGGACGCTCTCGGGCGGAGAGGCGCAGCGCATCGGGCTGACCGCCGCGCTCGGCACGGCGCTCACCGGGGCGCTGTTCGTGCTCGACGAGCCGACCGTGGGGCTCCACCCGAGCGACGTCGGGCCGCTGCTCGCGCTCCTCCGCGAGCTCGCCGGTCGAGGCAACGCGGTGGTCGTGGTGGAGCACGACGCCCAGGTGATCGGCGCGGCAGATCGCGTCGTGGAGCTCGGCCCGGGCGCGGGCAAGGACGGAGGCTCGATCACGTACGACGGACCGCCGCTGGGCGCGCGCGGGCGCGCCGACCTCGCGACGGGGCGGGCGCTCGGCGCCGACCAGGCGGCGTACGCTCCGCTCCGTCCGCTCGCGCTCGACGCACCTCGCCTCCTGGTGTGCGGCGCTTCTGGGCACAACCTGAAGGGCGTGGACGTCGCGATCCCGCTCGGCGCGATCGTGGCCGTCACCGGCCCGAGCGGCTCGGGCAAGAGCTCGCTGGTGCACGACACGCTCTACCGGGCGGCGGCGCGGCACCTCGGCGCCGCGGGGGAGGTCGACGCCCCGATCGCGCACGGGCGGATCGAGGGCCTCTCGCTGCTGCGGGACGTCGCGCTCGTGGATCAGGCGCCGCTCGGCCGCACGTCGCGCGGCAACGCCGCCACCTACACGGGCGCGTGGAACCGCGTGCGAGCGCTCTTCGCGGAGGAGCCGGCCGCGGCGCAGGCGCGCCTCGGGCCGGGGTCGTTCTCCTTCAACGTCGCGGGGGGGCGGTGCGACGCCTGCTCGGGCGAGGGCTCGGAGACCGTCGAGATGCAGTTCCTGGCCGACGTCGTGCTCGTGTGCCCGACCTGTCGTGGCGCGCGGTTCAAGCCCGAGGTCCTCGCCGTTCGGCACCGCGGCAAGTCGGTCGGCGACGTCCTCGCGCTCACCGTCACCGAGGCGCTCGAGCACTTCGCGCGCGAGCCGGCGATCGTTCGCGCCCTCGGTCCGCTCCTGAAGCTGGGGCTCGGCTACCTGACCCTCGGCCAGCCCCTCCCCACGCTCTCGGGCGGGGAGGCGCAGCGGCTGAAGCTCGCGCGCAGCCTCGCGGAGACGAAGAAGGGCAAGCTCTTCGTCCTGGACGAGCCGAGCGCGGGGCTGCACCAGGACGAAGTGAACCACCTGTGTGAGGCGCTCGAGGCGCTCGTCCTGAGCGGCGCCACCGTCGTCGTCGTCGAGCACGATCTCTCCATCATCCGGCGCGCGAGCTGGGTGATCGAGCTCGGTCCGGGCGCCGGCCACGCTGGCGGGAGCGTCGTCGCGGAGGGCACACCCGAGCAGATCGCGCGCGGCGCGACGCGCACGGGGGAGGCGCTGCGCGGCGTGGGCGTGGCGGCGGTGTCCGCGCCCCTGCCGCCACCGGCGGCGGGTCGGCTCCGCGGGTGCGTCGTCGAGGGCGCTCGAGAGCACAACCTCAAGGAGGTGTCGTGCACGGTCCCGCACGGGGAGATCGTCGTGGTGACGGGACCGAGCGGGAGCGGCAAGAGCACGCTCGCGTTCGACGTCGTGTTCGCCGAAGGCCAGCGTCGCTTCCTGGAGACCCTGACCCCATACGCTCGGCAGTTCCTGCCGTCGCTCCCGCGCCCCGACGTGGACCGCGTCACCGGCGTCCCGCCCGCGATCGCGCTCGAGCAGCGCACGGCGAGGGCGGGCGGCACGTCTACGGTGGCGACCGTGACCGAGATCGCGCAGTACCTGCGGCTCCTCTACGCCAAGGTCGGCGAGCCGCACTGCCCACGGTGCGACGTCGCCGTGGACGCATCGACGCCCGACGACGCGCTCGCGAGGCTCCGGCGCGCGCGGGGTCCCCATCAGCTCCTCGCGCCGGCCGTGGTCGCACGCAAGGGCACCTACCTCGACGTGTTCACCGCCGCGGCTCGGGCCGGCATCACGCGGGCCATCGTCGACGGGGAGGCCGCGAGCACCGAGGCGCCGCCCCGGCTCCGCAAGACGGTCGAGCACGACATCGATCTCGTCTTGCACGAGGGCTCGCTCGCCGACGTCTCACGCGAGCTCCTGGACCGCGCGCTCAGCTGGGGCAAGGGTGCCGTCAAGCTCCGCAAGCTCGGCGGGCGCGCCGCGGCCGACGTGCTGGTGTCGACTCGACGCGCGTGTCCGTCGTGCGGGGACAGCGTGCCCGATCTCGACCCTCGGTTCTTCTCGTTCGCGACGAAGCAGGGGCAGTGCGGGGTCTGCGAGGGCTCCGGGCTCTCGAGCCCCGACGCGGCGCCCGGGGAGGGGGAGCCGTGCGCGGCGTGCGATGGATCGCGCCTCGCGCCCCTGCCGCGCGCGCAGCGGCTCGCGGGGCTCCGCTACCACGAGGCCACGAGGTGGAGCGTCGAGAAGGCGCTCGCGTGGGTGAAGACGCTGTCTTTCACGGGAGACCGCGCGCGCGTCGCGGACGCGCCGTGGAGGGAGCTCACGCGGCGTCTCGGCTTCGTCGACGAGGTCGGCCTCGGGTACCTGGCGCTCGACCGCTTCGCGTCCACGCTCTCGGGCGGCGAGATGCAGCGGCTGCGGCTCGCGGCCCAGCTCGGCAGCGGGCTGACCGGCGCGCTCTACGTCCTGGACGAGCCGACCATCGGCCTCCACCCCCGCGACACGCACCGGCTCCTCGCGAACCTGCGCGCGCTCGCGGACACGGGCAGCACGGTGCTCATGGTGGAGCACGACGCCGACACCATCCGCGCGGCCGATCACCTGATCGATCTCGGCCCCGCGGGCGGACGCGGCGGGGGCCGCATCGTCGCGTCGGGGCCACCGGCCGAGGTCCTGGCGAACCAGGCGTCGCCTACCGCGCGCGCCCTCGCGGCCGAGCGTGAGACGGCGTCGAGGCGCGTGAGCCTGGGCCCGAGCGCCGAGGCGATCGTGCTCGTCGGCGCACGAGCCCACAACCTCTCGATCGATCGCGTGGACTTCCCGGTGGGGCGGCTCACCGTCGTCGCGGGCGTGAGCGGCTCGGGCAAGAGCACGCTCGTGTCGCGCGTGCTCTACCCGGCGGCGCGGCGGGCGCTCGGTCTGGAGGCGCCCGCGGCGGGCGCCCACGCACGCATCGACGTGCCGAGCTCCGTCGGGCGCGCCGTCGCGGTCGACCAGTCGCCCATCGGTCGCACGCCGCGGTCGGTGCCCGCGACCTTCCTCGGCATCTTCGACGAGGTGCGCAAGCTCTTCGCCCTCGCTCCGGAGGCCAAGGTCCGCGGCTACGGTCCGGCCCGCTTCTCGTTCAACGCGTCGGCGGGCGGGCGGTGCAAGGCGTGTGACGGTCAGGGCGTGACCTCGCACGAGATGTCCTTCCTGCCTGACGTCAAGACGCCGTGCGCGGCGTGCGGCGGCGCGCGGTTCGATCCAGCGACGCTCGAGGTGCGCTACCTGGGGCTCAGCATCGGAGACGTGCTCGATCTCTCCGCGGAGGAGGCGCTCTCGGTGTTCCGGGCCCACAAGCGGGTGGTGGCGCCGCTCGAGATCATGGTCGGGCTGGGCGTGGGGTACCTGAAGATCGGCCAGGGGTCGCACACGCTCTCCGGGGGGGAGGCGCAGCGGCTCAAGCTCGCGGCCGAGCTGGCCACCATGACGCACACGAAGCCGACGCTCTACGTGCTCGACGAGCCCACCACCGGGCTGCATTGGTCCGACGTGGCCAAGCTGATCGGCGTCCTCGATCAGCTCGTGGCCCGGGGCGACACCGTGGTCGTGATAGAGCACCACCCCGCCGTCATCGCGGCCGCCGACTGGGTGGTCGAGCTCGGTCCCGAGGGCGGGGAGGCGGGCGGGCGGGTGGTGGCGAGCGCGACGCCGCGAGCCCTCGCGAGGCGAGCGACGGCCACCGGGCGCGTCCTCGCCGAGCTCCTCGGCGCTCCGCGTCCGCGCGGCGTCGACCGTCACCTCGAGCCGGCCTGAGCCACCCGGAGCGTCTACTGAGGATCTCGCTTCGGGAGCCGGGGGCGAAACAGCGGCGGACGCCCGGTGCCGCTCGCCGGGGGCCGGAGCCCGGGGATGGGCCGCAGCTTCGGCCGCTCGGTGGTGGTCGGCTGCGGCTGCGGCTGCGGCTGTGGTTGCGGCTGGGACGTTGGCGTGACCGTCGGCGTCGGCTTGGGCTCTGGGCGGTGCGTCTGCGTCGGTCGCGGTGCGGGCGTGGGCGTCGGCGCGGGGGCAGCGGTCTCGCTGGGCGCGGGCTCGGCGCTCGGCTCTTCGGGCACCGGCGCCGCCGTCTCGGGCGGCGGCGGGGTCGGCTGCGCGGCCTGTGTCGCCGAGGGCGTCGGCTTCTTCTTCTTCTTCGGGACGTCGACCGCGGGGGCCTCTGGCTCGGCGTCTGCCGCGGCGCTCCGCTGGTAGAGGACGAACCCGATCGCCCCCATCGCCGCGACCGAGATCGCGAGGACGCCGACCAGCACCGGGACCCGCGACGGGCGGGCGCGAGGCTTTGCGACGAGGACGGGCGGCGCCACCGCGATCGGCGGCCCGACGACCTGCGCGCCCGGTCCGGCGGCCGCCGCGTATGGGAGCGGCGCGGCCTCGGCGACCGTCGGCCCCGGTGCCGGGGGACCATCCACCGCGCCGGGGGGCCGCGCCTCGCCGAACGCGCCCGCGGGGGCCCCGTCTGGGAAGCCCTGGAAGAGCTGTAGCTCCCCCGGAGCCGTCATCCCCGGCCCAAACTCACCGGCGGCCGGCGCCGGGGGGGCGGTGGGCCAACCGGGCGGGGGACCTCCGTGGAGGGTCGTCCCGTCCGAGGCTGGTGATCGGGGCTGGGACATCGCTCTCGCAGCTTATCAGGCTAGCCGGGGGGAAGCTTCCTCAGCTTCGTCGTTCGGATCACCGGCGGCGTCTCCCGCTTCGGCGGCTTCGGGACCTGCGCCTTCCGCGAGGGGCGCACGGTCGGTCGCTCCACCGTCTTGACCGGCTCGGTCCTCGTCGGGCGAGGCGTGGGGGTCGGCTCGACGCGGCCGGTGTTGATCGGCTCGAGCTTGGGCTTCACCGGATCGGGCTCCGGCGCGGGGTGCTGCTTCGGCGCCGGCGCGGGCCCGCCAAACCCGGGTGGCAGCCACTCGGGCGGGATCGTGGGAATCCCCGGCGGCAGCGTGCTCGGGATGATCGTCGGGATGAGCGGGGGGGGCTTCGACGGCGTCGTGGTGCTGCTCGTCTTGGGACCGGCGGTCGGCTTGGTCGTCTTGTCCGGAGTCGGCTGCGGCTGCGGCTGCGGCTGCGGCTGCGGCTGCGGCTGGGGATCCGGCGGGAGCGGGTCTGGCTGCGCTTGTGTCGCCTGCGTCTTCGGTGTCGGCAGAGGGAGCGTCTTGCTGCTCTTGCCCTTGTCGCCGGAGTCCGAGGAGCGGCTGTACTGGTCGTAGGCGAAGACGCCGCCGGTCACGAGCGCCGCGGCGACCCCGGCGAGGAGCAGCATCGCGCCGATGCCCATCCCCTGCTTCTTCCGGCGCGCCGCGACGGGCGACGACGCGCGCGGCGCGATCGGCTTCGGCGCGTACGCTGGCTCGACGCCGGCGTCGTACGTGGCCGTGGCCGGGAGCGCCCCCGCCGAGAGGCCGCCTACGTCGGTCCCACCGGGCCGCTGCGCGTCGGCGGCGGGGATCGGCTGGTAGCCCTCGGTCGCGCCCGGCTGAAACGGTGCGCCCTCCACGGTGACGTCGTACTCGGGCGACTTGTCGCCGAGCGCCGCCTTGAGCCGAGCGCTGATCGCCGCGTACTCCGCCGCCTTCTCGGAGCTGACCTTGTCCGACGAGATCTGCGGGTTGCTGCCGCGGAATGGATCCGACACGCGCTCCGTCGAGCCGCCGTCCGCGCCAGCGCCGTTCGCCGAGCGCGCGGCGACCGGGGAGAGCGCGCTCGCGACGGGGCTCACCGCGGCGGGGCTCTGCGCCGCGACGGGGCTCGCGCCGGCTGCGCTCACGCCGGCCGCGCCGTGGGCGAGCGGGCTCGCCGGGGGCGGCGTGGACGTGAGCGCGCTCGAGGGCGAGGGCGCGAACGGCGCGAGGGCCGCGCGCAGCTCCGCGACGCTGCCGAAGCGCGCCTTGGCGTCGGGGGCCATGGCTCGGTGCACCGCGGCGGCGAGCGCGGACGGCACGTGGGGCGCGAGATCCGTCAGCCTGGCCACGTTGCCGCTGAGGTACTGGGCGGCGATCTGATGCGCCTCGTCTCCACCGACGGGGCGACGCCCCGCCAGCATCTCGAAGAACATCACGCCGCACGAGAAGATGTCGGCGCGCGCGTCGACCTGGTCCGCGGAGAAGACCTGCTCGGGCGCCATGTACTCGGGCGTGCCCATGATCACGCCCGGGCGCGTGAGGCCCTTGTAGAGCTCGCCGTTGATCTTCAGCTTCGCGATCCCGAAGTCGAGGAGCTTCACGAGCGGCTCGCCGCGCTTGCCCGTCACGATCATCACGTTGTCGGGCTTGAGGTCGCGGTGCACGACGCCCTCCTCATGGGCGGCCTCGAGGCCGTCGAGGATCTGCAGCGCGTAGAGGAGGGCGTCCTCGTAGGCGAGGCGCTTGCCCGCCTTGTAGAGCTCCTCGTAGAGCGCCTGAAGGCTCTTGCCGCTCAGGAACTCCATGACCATGAACGGGAGGCCCTCGCTGGTCTGCTCGACGTCCGTGACCCGGACGACGTGCTTGCTCTCGATCTTGGCCGAGACGCGGGCCTCCTGGAGGAACCGCTGGACCAACCCCTGGCGGCGGGCGAGCTCCGGGTGGAGGAACTTCAGCGCCGCAGAGCTGCCGAGGACCTCGTGCTTGGCCTCGAAGACGCTACCCATCCCCCCGTCCCCGAGCAGCTTGACGAGGCGGTACTTGTTGTTGACGAGCTGTCCGACCTGAGGGCGCATGGTCTTGGAGGCGGCCCGCGTAACGTACCACGTTGGCACCTCGGGCCCGGGCGCCGCTGGGGGGGCAACTTCGAGTCTCACAGACCATAGACGGGTGTGAGAGCAAAATGAGGGAACCGGGGTCGCAGAATCCTGCGCCCGGAGGCCCGAGAAGGCAACCCTACGCCGCCCCGGCTGCGGCGCCCGCGGCCCCCGAGGGGCGCGGCGAGGGCTCCCCGCCGCGGGAGCGCCGATCGGTCCAGGGAGGGGGCCCGTGTGGCCCCCTCGCGCGGCGCTCGCTCACCCCGAGCCCCCTTCGGCGGGCGGGCCGAGGTCCCGGCGCGCGCTCGGAAGAGCGCGCGGTCAGTTCGGGACGTCGTTCGCGCAGAAGCCGTTGATGCAGTCCGCCAGCGGATCGCAGCAGTCCGCCGCCGTGACGCAGGCGTCCCCCACCTGGGAGCAACCGCCGCTGTCGTTGGAGCACTTGAACGTGCCGTCGTCGGGATCCTGCACGCAGTACCCGTCGCAGCACTCGTAGCCGGCGCTGCACTCCTCGCCGATCTGCTTGCACGGCGAGAGGGCCCACTCGCCCCGCATGTTCTGGTTGGTGAGCTCCTGGCCGGGCAGCCAGAACGCGGGGTTGCTGGGATCCACGCCGGCCTGCGGGTTCGGATCGATCGCCGTGACCCAGAGCTGCTTGCGCCTGCTGGCCACCGCGGTGTCGGTGAGGGTGTTGCCGTACTGGCGCTCCGACACGATCACGAGCCAGATGTAGCCGCCTGCCGCGACGGGGTTGAACGTGGGCTCGTACGACAGGGAGTCCTGCTCGTCGGTGAGCACACCCTTGCCGTTCGCGGCGTTCAGCTCGATCTGCACCGAGCCGTCCGTGTTGGTCAACCAGATCTCGGACGCCGCGCCGCGTGACCGGGCCTGGGTGGCGCGCTCGAAGGCGATCCACGCCGAGTCGGGGCTGAAGGTCGGGAACGTCACCGTGGGACGGGTCGCGTCGTTCGCTACGATCAGCCCCGCGTTGGCGAACGCGGGCGGGTTCGTCGTGACGTCCGTGATCCAGAGCGTCGACTGCGTGAAGTCGAGGCCGTTGCCGTCGGTCCGCTGCGCGAACGCGAGCTTCGTGCCGTCCTTCGACCACGCGGGGTGGCTCGGCGCGGCGCCAGGGCTCAGGCTCGCGAGCACCACGTTGCTGTCCTTGGTGCTCAGCTTCAGCGCGCCGTCGCTGCCAAAGCTCCCGTTGATCCAATGCCCCCACACGACGTGCGATCCGGTGGGGGAGATCGCCTGGAAGCCCGAGGAGTTGTCCGTGGCGTAGACCGACCCTCCGTCGGCGGTGTTGAACGTCCCCCACGGGCTGTAGCCGCCGTGGAAGGACGCGACCAGGGTGCTCCCGTCGGCCGAGACGCTGTGGCAGGCCACGCAGGTGACCCCCGGGGGCTTCTGGATGAACTGCTCGGGCGCGAGCGCGCCGGGCTTCAGCCGCACGACGTTCCCTGGGTTGACCTCCCAGTAGGAGATCGTGCCCGCGAGGTTGCCCGGGGCGATCTTCCAGGTCTGCGGCACCGGCAGGTACGCCGTCGCGTTGTCGTAGCGCTGGACCTCCACCGCGACGTCGCCGTCGTTGGAGTCGCTGAGCTTGCGCCAGATGTCCGTGGGCATCGTCGGCAGGGCGTAGCGCGACGGCGGCGGGACGGTGCCCCACCCGGTGAACTCGAACGTCGGCGAGTCGACGTGGACGCGGTAGATATCGGCGGCGCCGCCGCCGTTCCACTGCACGACCGGCCCCGCGAGGCCGCGCGGGAACACGGTCTTGTCGTAGGGGTAGAGGAGCGTCATCGCCGGATCGGGCGTCGTGGCTGCGCCGAAGAGGTCCTTGATGTTCTGCGGGACGTTCTCCGGATCGGAGGTGAACGAGAGCTTCACCGTCACGCTCGCCTGCGCCGTCAGCGTGAGGTGGGTGGCCTGGAGCGTCCCCACGCCGCCGAGGAACCCGGTCGCGGTCACGTCGCCTTGCCCCGCGAGCAGCGCGATGTCCGGGCGGTTGAACGTCCACTCCGCCTGCACCTCGCTCTTGCTCCCGTCCATGTGGACGCCGAGCACCTTGAAGTCCGTCGCGGCCGGTATCACGCCGTTGTCGACCAGGATGAGCGCGCTCGGCGGATCGATCTCCAGGCCGACGAAGTCCCCGTTCGTGAAGGCGCCGGTGCTGCCGCCTGCGCCGCCCGACTGGGTGGGCGCGGCGGTCGCGGTCGATTTCGAGCCGCCGCCGCCGGAGGAGTCCTCCCCGCCGCCGCCGCTGCACGCGCCCGCTGCCGCGAGCGCAGAGAGCGCGGCCGCGGCGAAGAGGTTTCGAAGGTCGATCCAAGCCATCGCGAGCCTCCTGACCCTCTGATTCTGTGCTTATGGCGCCTACAGCAAAAGGAGAAAACTCCCTTCATGGTGAAATATGGGTGTGCGTGTGCGCAGGTCGGTGGAGATGGCGTTGACCACCGCCGCGCGCTCCCCCAAAAGGTCCCGTGATGTTCACGTCGTTGTTCGAGGCTGCGATCGAGCGGGCGCTGCAAGAGGACCTGGCTGGCGGTGATCTCACGTCGGAGGCCTGCGTCGACCCCGACCGCACGGCGACGGCGACGGCGATCGCGAAGAGCCCCCTCATCGTGTGTGGAGGGCCGATCTTCCGGCGCACGTTCGAGATGCTCGATCCCGGCGTCACCTTCGCCGCGCTCGCGGAGGAGGGGGAGCGCGCCGAGGACCGGCGCCCGATCTGGCGCGTCGAGGGGCGCGCGCGGAGCCTCCTCGCCGCCGAGCGGACAGCGCTCAACTTCGTGCAGCGCATGAGCGGGACCGCCACCCTCGCGCGGCGCTCGGTGGACGCCGTACCCCCGGGGTGCGCGACGCGCATCACCGACACGCGCAAGACCACGCCGGGCCTCCGCGCGCTCGAGCGCTACGCCGTCCGCACCGGCGGGGCGCACAACCACCGCGATCAGCTCGGGAGCGCCGTCCTCATCAAGGACAACCACATCGTGGCGGCGGGCGGCATCACCCCCGCGATCGACCGCGCGCGCCGGCACGCGCCGCACACGACCCGCGTCGAGGTGGAGGTCGCCACGCTCGATCAGCTGAAGGAGGCGCTCGCCGCCGGGGCCGACGTCGTCATGCTCGACAACCTCGGCGACGCAGAGACGCGCGAGGCCGTCGCCCTCGCGCGGGCGCGGTCGCCTCGCCCGGTGGTGGAGGCCTCGGGCAACATCACGGTCGAGCGCATCCGGACGCTCGCGGAGATCGGCGTCGACGTCATCAGCATCGGCGCGCTCACGCACTCGGCGCCGGCGGCCGACATCTCCCTCGAGCTCTCCGTCGGCGCGTGAGCGACCTCGACGCGACCGAGATCGCGGCGGCCGTTCGGCGGCGCGCCCCGGCGTGGGGCGCGCGGGTCGTCGCGCTCGCCGAGACCGGCTCGACGAACGACGTCGCCAAGGACCTCGCGCGGGAGGGCGCCCCGGAGGGGACGCTGGTCGTCGCGGACGCCCAGACCGCGGGGAGGGGGCGCTCGGGGGCGGCGTGGCACTCGCCGCCGGGGGAGAACCTCTACGCCTCCGTCCTCCTCCGGCCCGCGGTCGCGCCCGCCGCAGCGCTCGCGTTCACGCTCGTCGCCGGGCTCGCGGTCGCCGAGATCGTGAGCGCGCGCCTCTCCGCGCCCGCGCTCGTGAAATGGCCGAACGACGTCCTGGTCGGCGACAAGAAGCTCTCGGGGGTCCTCGTGGAGGGGCAGACGCGCGGCGGTGAGCTCGCTGCGCTGATCGTGGGCGTCGGCCTCAACGTGCGGACCCGCGCCTTCCCCGCGCCGCTCGACGCGCTCGCGACCTCGCTCGCCCTCGAGGGGGCGCGCGACCTCGCGCGCGGCGGGCTCGCCGCGGAGCTCACGGCCGGGCTCCTCTTCGCCGTTCGCCGCTACGAGGCCGCCGGCCTCGCGCCGTCCCTCGAGGGCCTCCGGGCGCGCGACGCGCTCCTCGGGCGGCACGTCGACGTCGACGGCGTCGCCGGCGTGGCGCGGGGCATCGACGACACCGGCGCGCTGCTCCTCGAGCGGCGCGACGGCGTGACCACCGCGATCGTCACGGGGCACGTCACGCTGCGCGACGGCCGCGGGGCCTGACCGGCGCGGCGCTCGGGCCGCACTACGGACGTCACGCTGCGCGACGGCCGCGGGGCCTGACCGGCGCGGCGCTCGGGCCGCACTACGGACGTCACGCTGCGCGACGGCGGCGGGGCCCCACTGACGCGGCGCTCAGGTCGCACCGCGGACGTGCCCGATCAGGCGGCGCAGGCCCTCCTCGACGCCGACCTTCGCCTCGTAGCCGAGCTCCGCCTCGATCTTGCCGATGTCCGCGATCGACTCCCGGATGTCGCCCGCGCGCGCCGGCCCGTGGGTGCGCTCGACCTTCGCGCCCACGATCCTCTCGACCGCCGCGAGCAGCTCGAGGAGCGTGGTCCGCGCGCCGCAGCCGACGTTGTAGGCGCGTCCGCCGACCCCGGGCGTCGTGGCTGCGCGGAGGTTCGCGTCGACCACGTTGCCGACGTACACGAAGTCCCGGTACTGCAGGCCGTCCCCGAACAAGGTGACGCCTGCGCCCCGCAGCGCTCGGTCGACGAAGATGGAGATGACGCCCGAGTAGGCCGAGGACGGATCCTGGCGCTCGCCGAAGACGTTGAAGTAGCGGAGGCAGACCGTCTCCACCCCGTAGAGCTGGTTCCACACCGAGAGGTAGTGCTCGCTCGTGATCTTCTCGACGCCGTAGGGGGACATCGGCTGGGGCCGCATCTCCTCACGCTTCGGCATCTCGGGATCTTCCCCGTAGATCGCCGCGGAAGAGGCGAAGACGACCCGCTTCACCCCGCGGCGCTTCGCGGCCATGAGCACGTTGAGCGTGCCCTGGATGTTCACGTCGTGCGTCTCCTGAGGGTGCTCGACGCTGTAGGGCACGCTGACCACGGCGGCCTCGTGGAAGATCACGTCGCAGCCGGTCGCGTAGAAGTCGAGCTGAGGCGCGTCTCGCACGTCGGCCTCGACGAGCTCGACCTTGGCGCCGAGGTGGGCCAGGTTCTCGCGCTTGCCGGACGAGAGGTTGTCGTACGCGCGCACCTCGTGGCCCTCGGCGACGAGGCGCTCGATGATGTGCGATCCGATGAAGCCAGCGCCGCCGGTCACGAGTGCCTTCATGGGCCGATTCGTACCACGACCGAACGACCGCCGGCGCGCAGAGCGCCGTTCGCGCGCGGCCCACTGCGCCCGGCCCGCGCCGCGAGAACGGCGGGTGGAGCTCGACGGGCGAGGGCGCGGGCGCGCGCGCGTCGCGGCGGCGTCTACGTCGCGCGCGGCGCGCTCTTGTCCGCGTGCCACGCCCCCGAGCCCTTGCCTCGCAAGCATGACGCGAAGAGACAGTCCCGGAGCGCGAGCTCCTCGTACGTCGCGGTGGCGTGCGACGCGCGCCCGGAGAGGAACGCCGCGCTCGCCTTGAGCAGCTCCTCGCGGCTCACGCGGCGCACCCCGCCCTCGCGGATCACGCGTACGCCTCGCGCCTCGAGGGTGTCCGCCAGGGCGAGGCTCAGCTCGCGGGGCCTGCCCCCCACGGAGTACGAGACCAGCTTGTGCCTCTTGGGCGCGGCGAGCACGAAGCGCGCGAACGCGTCGACCTCTCCGTAGAGCGCGTCGAAGAGGTAGACCTCGCGCGCGTCCACGCCGCCTCGGGACGCGCACGCTGCGGCGGCGCGGTAGCCGCCGGAGTGGGCCGAGAGCACGGTCCGTCCGATCGCACCCGCGGCCTCCAGCGCCGGGACCGTGCCGAGCACCTCGTCGAGCAGGCGGCGGAGGCCGCGCTTGCGCATGAGCTTACCGAAGTCGCCGTCCGCCGCGCGCACAGGCCCCTGGGGCACGACCAGGACGGCGTTCTGCCGGCTCGCGGCGAGCTGCTCGCGCAGGCGGTGCGCCGCGAGGGCGCCCTCGGCGGTCGTCATGTGGCCGTGGAAGTGGACGACGAAGTCCACGCGGCCCGAGCGGGGCACCGTGAAGTATGCGGGCACGAAGACGAGCACCGTGGGGTCGGCGTACGCTCCGCCGGGCGAGGGGTAGGGGGCGTGCTTCGGCCGGAGCCGGATCGTCTCACCGATCGGCGCAGCGTCGGCGGCGCCCGTCACGGCGAGCCCGAGCGCCGCGGCGCTGCCCATGAGGAAGGTCCTTCGATCCACGTCTCCACCTCGGGCGACGAGGAGGGGCGCCCGCGTCCACCCGACTAGCAAGCGGCGGCCCGTTGGGCCAAGCTCGCGGGCGTGCCGAGACGTGACACCCTCGTGGTCCACGAGATCTACCGGAGCATCCAGGGCGAGTCGTCGTTCGCCGGGCTCCCGTGCACCTTCGTCCGGCTCACCGGGTGCAACCTTCGCTGCACGTGGTGCGACACGCCGCAGGCGTTCTACGGCGGCACGCGGATGGCGCGCGCCGACGTCCTCGCGCAGGCGCTCGCGCTCGGCACGCAGCTCGTGGAGCTCACGGGCGGCGAGCCGCTCCTCCAGCCCGGCGCGCTGCCCCTCCTCGCGGAGCTCTGCGACGCGGGGCGGTCGGTGCTCTTGGAGACGAGCGGCGAGGCGGACGTGTCGGGGGTCGATGGTCGGGTGCACAAGATCATGGACCTGAAGGCGCCGGGCTCGGGGGAGAGCCACCGGAACCGGTGGGAGAACCTCGAGCACCTCGGCGCGCGCGACGAGGTGAAGTTCGTCCTCCTGGACCGAGCGGACTACGAGTGGATGCGCGCCACGATCGCCGAGCGCGCTCCCCAGGCCCGAGGAGCCCGGCTCCTCGCGTCCCCCGTGTGGGGCGCGCTGGACCCGGCCGAGCTCGTCCGCTGGGTCCTCGAGGACGGCCTGCCGGTCCGAGTGAACCTCCAGCTCCACAAGATCCTCTGGGGCAAGGACGCCGAGGGCGTGTGAGCGTGGCGCCAGGGCGGGACCTGGGGTAAGCCCGAGACATGATCCGCTCGAGCATCCTCGGCCTCGGCTCCTACGTGCCCGACCGCGTCGTGACGAACGACGAGATCAGGTTCCTGAACGACCAGCACGTCGCGTGCGCCGAGCCGCAGACCGAGACGAACGACGAGTGGATCAAGAAGCGGACCGGCATCGAGCAGCGCCGCTACGTCGACAACGACGGCAAGACCGCGTGCAGCGATCTCGCCTTGCACGCGTCCAGGCGAGCGCTGGAGGACGCCGGCGCCAAGCCCGAGGATCTCGACTGCATCATCCTCGCCACGCTCTCGCCCGACATCCACTTCCCCGGCACCGCCGTGTTCCTCCAGACCAAGCTCGGCATCGACGGCGAGAACGGGTGCGCCTGCTTCGACATCCGGCAGCAGTGCTCCGGCTTCGTCTACGGGATGCAGATGGCCGACGCGTTCGTGAAGACGGGCGTCTACAAGAAGATCCTGCTCGTCGGCGCGGAGCTCCACTCGCACTCGCTCGACTACACGACGCGCGGGCGTGACGTCATGGTGCTCTTCGGTGACGGCGCGGGCGCGGCGATCATCGGGCCGAAGGAGACGGAGGACCCGAAGGACGGCATCCTCTACACGCACTGCGGCGCCGACGGCGCGGGCGCGTGGGACCTCTACCTGAAGGTGTTCGAGATCGCGCACCTGCCGTACGTCTACTACGACGCGAAGGATCGCGAGCAGAACCAGATCATGTACCCGCAGATGGAGGGGAAGAAGGTCTTCCTCAACGCCGTCCGCGCGATGGTGGCCAGCGTCGGCCGAGCGCTGCGCGAGACGGGGCTCACCTGGGACGAGATCGACTGGTTCGTCCCTCACCAGGCGAACCTCCGCATCAACGAGGCGGTGGTGCAGTACGGGGAGATTCCCCCGGAGAAGGCGCTGAACAGCATCCAGTGGTACGGCAACACCACGGCCGCCACCGTGCCGCTCACCATCGACCACTACCGCAAGACCGGGAAGGTGAAGAAGGGCGACCTGGTCCTCTCCACCGTGTTCGGCGCCGGCTTCACGTGGGGCTCGGCCATCTTCCGCGTCTAGCGGGCTGCGAAAGCGGTGGGGTCTGCGGCAGGGTCGTGACGGATCACGAGAAGAAGAGCACGTGATGCCCCCCACCGGGCGGTGCTCGGCGCTTCGCGCCTCGCCATGAGCAGCGCCGTCAGGCGCTGCGTCCCGGAGGGCATGGCGCGAGCGCGTCACGTTTGGGAGGGGATCCCGAGCGAAGCGAGGGTGGGGTGGGCACCCCATCCTCCTGCTCGTTCATCCCGCTTTTTCCGCCCGCTGCTAGAGCGGGCGCTGAGAGAGCGTCCGGATGGAAGAAGTGAGGTGATGCCCACCCTCGCTCTCGCTGCGGTCGAGCGCCTCACGCGTCGGAGGACGGCCCCTCGGGCGGCGGGTCGCTCTTCTTGGAGAGCTCCGGGGGCCGCGGGAGGTCGAGCCCCCGGCGAGACGGCAGCACGGCCGGCTCCGACCAGGTGTGCTGCACGAGGCCGTGGATGATGCGTGAGCCGCGGTCGTAGGCGAAGTACCCCCACGCCCACTGGACCATCACGATGACCCGGTTCTTGAACCCGATGAGGAACGCGACGTGGATGAGGGCCCACGCCGCCCACGCGAGGAAGCCGGAGAGCCTCAAGAAGCCGAGATCGGCCACGGCGGCGGCCTTCCCGATGGTGGCCATGTTGCCCTTGTCGCGGTAGCGGAACGCCGTCCGCGGGCGCGCGTCGATCGTGGCCGCGATGTTCTTCACCGCGTGGACGGCGCTCTGCATCGCGGCCTGCGCGACCCCGACGATGAGCTTGCCGTCCTGCTCGATGTGCGCGAGGTCGCCGACGACATAGACCTCGTCGTGGTCGGGGAGGGAGAGCTCTTCCGTCACCATCACGCGGCCCACCTTGTCGAGCGGCGCGCCGAGGGTGCGAGCGAGCGGAGACGCGGCGACCCCCGCCGCCCAGAGGACCGTCTTCGATCGGATGCGGTCCTTGCCCACGAGGACGCCCTCCTCGTCGATGTGGGTGACCAGCGCCTCGACGCGGACCTCCACCCCGAGCCGCTCGAGCGCCTCCTGCGCCTTCGCGCTGAGCTCCGGGACGTACCCGGAGAGGATGCGGTCGCCGCCCTCGAGCAGCACGATCTTCGCCTTGCTCGGATCGATTCGGCGAAACTCTCGCGGGAGCGTCTTCTTGGAGATCTCCGCGAGGGCACCCGCGAGCTCCACGCCGGTCGGGCCCCCGCCGACGACGACGAAGGTGAGGAGCGCGCGGCGGCGGTCCTCACGCTCCTCTCGCTCTGCCTCCTCGTAGGCGACGTAGACGCGCTGGCGGACGAGCAGGCTGTCGTCGATCGTCTTGAGCCCGGGCGCGTGGGCCGCGAACTCGTCGCGGCCGAAGTAGGAGTGGGTCGCGCCCGTGGCGACGATCAAATAGTCGTACGAGACCTCCTCCTCGTCCTCGAGGACGACCTTGCGGGCGTCCACGTCGACGCGGACGACCTCCCCCATGAGGACCGTCGCGTTGTCGCACCCGCGGAGCGCCCGGCGGATCGGCACCGCGATGTCCGCCGGGTTCAGCCCCGCCGTGGCGACCTGGTAGAGCAGGGGCTGGAAGGTGTGGTGGTTGGTCTTGTCGAACAGCGTGACGCGCACGGGCTGGCGGGCGAGCGCCTTGGCCGCGTAGAGCCCGCCGAACCCGCCGCCCACGACGACCACGTGCGGAGCCGCCCCCACGAACGCGGCCCTACTTGTTGTCCGTGAGCCACTTGTTCATGAACTTCGCGCTCGTGTCCCAGCCGTCGCGGAGCTGCTTCTCGGTGGTGCTCTCGAGCAAGCCGCCGATCCCGAAGACCTTCGCCTCGATGAGGAGCTCCACGGTCCGCTTCACCTTGCCGTCCCCGGCCGGGCTGATCCGCATCGTGCCCTCCTGCTTGATCTTGTCGGCCATGGTGGTCGGCGTGAGCTTGTACTTCCAGACCTTCGCCTTCTTGTCCATCGAGCCCGACTCGGTGTAGCCGAAGCTGTCGCCGAGGAGCTTCGCGACCGGCCCGGGGATGTTCTTCAGCTTGGGGCGGCCGCGGGTCGTGCGGCGCATCTCCGTCTCGGTCTCGGTCTGCTCCACGATCGTCCACTCGGGGAACTCGAGGCCGACCTTGTAGAGCTTCTCGTTGAAGTCTTTGTCGAAGAAGAGCTCCCAGAACTTCGCCTCGTCGCAGTGGATCTCGTGGGTGAACGTCACGGTCGGCATCGCGAGCCTCCTCGGGTTGGGTTGGCGCCGTTGTAGAACATTGGCCCACCTTGGGAAAGCGTCGGTAACGTTCCTCCTGGAGGTTCTCCCGATGCGCTCTCGGTCCTTCGCCCGCTACGTCCCCCGCCGCCCCAGCCGCCACCGCGTGCGGTTGGCTTGTCAGATCGTGCGCGAGCGCGATTTCCGCCTCGTCTCGGACGAGGTCTGTGAGCTCAGCGAGGCCGGCATGCTCGTGGTGCCGAAGCTCCGGGTCCTCACGGGCGAGGAGCTGCTCGTGAGCTTCATGGCTCCGTACACCCGGATGTTCATCGACGCCGAGGCGGTCGTCGCCCGGGTGGTGCACGGGCGGCGCCTCGGCGACGAGCGCCACGCCCTCGGGATCCATCTGACCGGGATGGATCAGGTGGCCCGGGCGGTGCTGCGCTCCCAGCTGGACGCGATGCCGGACCTGGCGCCGCGCCGGCGCGGCCTCGTCAGCTAGCCGGCGTCTCTGCCGGGGCGGGGTCTGCGGGCGGGATGATCGCCTTGAACTCCCACGTGAACGTGCCCTTGCCGGTGTTCGCGTCCTCGGGCTTGAGCTTCAGGTCCTTGATGTTGTCCATGACGCACTTGCGGACCGGATCCCCCGCCGTGGTGCGCGCGTCGTCCAGCTTGACGCGCCCGACCTTGCCGGACCCGTTGTGGACGACGAAGGTGACCGCGACGGTCCCTTCGAGCTTCGGGTTCTGCTGGAGCTCGCGGGCGTAGCAGTTCTTGATGAACTCGCTCTGCTGCTCGAAGAGCTTGTGGGTGTCCTCGCTCCACTGCTCGGGCGTGCGCGTGTAGCCGCCGCAGCCCACGGCGAGAGGGGCGAGGGCGAGAGCGAGCGTCAGGGTCTTCAGGGTCTTCATGGTCGGCTCTCCTCGGCTCACTTCTTCTTCTCGTCTTTCTTCTCGTCCTTGGGCGGGACGCCGGGCGCCGACTGGTCTCGCTCGACCACGTTGAACTCGACCCGCCGGTTCTTGATGCGCCCCTCCTCGGTGTTGTTGTCGGCGATCGGCTTCTTCTCTCCGAAGCCCTCCGCCGTCATGCGCTTGGCGTCCACGCCGCCCTTGGTGGTGAGGTACGCCAGCACGCTCTTGGCGCGCTTGTCGCTGAGGATGAGGTTCTGCTGGTCGTCGCCGTCCGCGCTCGCGTGGCCCTCGATGGCGACCTTCTTCACCTCGGGGTGGTCCTTCATGATCTTGGCGATCTCGTCGAGGAGCGCGAAGGACTCGGGGCGGATCACGGCGCTGTTCAGCTCGAACTGCACCATCTCCTTGATCTCGATCTTCGTCGCGGTGAGCACCGCCTTGGCGGTCTTCATCGTGACCTGCGGCTTGGGCTTTGGCTTGGGACCCTCCGCCTGGATGGCGATGGGCGTGCCGCCCTCGAACTGGATCGTGGAGGTGCAGCCGAAGGCGGCCGCGGCGAGGATCCCCAACAAAGACAAATGCGTTCGCGTCATGATCACTCCGTCCCTAGACTGATGGGCCCGAGCTTCCATGGGCCCCCCAAAACCGGGCCGACCTTAGTCACGCCAGCCACGAATGCCTAGTCAGAAACGCTCCGCGCGGTTCAGCGGGCCTTCGCGCTCGCCACCATCGCGGAGAGCCTGCGGAGGGCGCGCGCGCAGACCTCCTCGGTGGGGCCGAAGCTGAAGCGGACGTGACGAGCGAAGCGGCTCGTGCGTCCGGCGCGGCGCTTGCCCGGGTTCACGTCGAAGAACTGGCCCGGGACGGTGATCACTTTGTGCTCCAGCCCCGCGCGGAAGAACGACATGCCGTCGTTCATCCCTGCCGGCAGGTCGGCGACGGAGCCCCAGACGTAGAAGGTGCCCTCGGGCGGGACGTCGACGGACACGCCGAGCTTCTTCAGCCCCTCCATCATGAGCTGGCGCTTCTTGGAGAAGGCGCGCTGGATGGCGGCGGTCTCGCGGGCCGCGTGATCCGGCGACAGGAGCGGGACGGCGGCGCGCTGCATCGGCTTGGAGCCGCCCCCGTCGAGGAAGCTGCCGGCGCTCGCCACCGCGTCGATCACGCTCTTCGGCCCCACGGTCCAGGTGACGCGCCAGCCGGGGTAGCGCCAGTTCTTGGTGAGCCCATCGAACAGGACGATCGGATCCGCGTCGACGTCCTCCACGTAGCGCGCGGCGCTCTCCATCGGGGCGTCGCCGCCGTAGAGGTAGTGCGAGTAGAACTCGTCGAGCAGCAGGGTGCAGTCGAGCTCGCCCGCGGTGTGGACCCAGGAGGCGAGCTCCTCGCCTCGGACGTGCTTGCCCGTCGGGTTGCACGGGTTGCTCATCAGGATGGCGCCGAGGCCTCGCCCCAGGATCTCTCTGCGGAGGTCCCGGACGGAGAAGTCGTACTGCCGCTCGCCCTCGAGCAGGATCGGGATCGGAGAGAACAGCCGGAACACGTCGAGGAGCTCCTCGTACGCCGTGTAGTCCGGGAGGAAGTGGCCGAGGTTGATCTGCCCGAGCGCGGCCGCGGCGCGCGTCAGGCTGGTGCGGCCGCCGCCCGACACCGAGACGTTCTCGGCGCTGTAGCGGCTGGGCATCCCGCGCCTGTAGGTCTCGTTGTAGAGACCCGCGATGGCCTCCCGGAGCTCCCACAGCCCGGCGACCGGCGCGTACTCCTGGTCCCCGACGGAGATCGTCAGCTGCTCGCACCGCGCCGGGGCGCCTGGCAGGGGCCCCGTCTCCGGCATGCCCTGGCCGAGGTTGCACCAGTCCTCTTCGCCCGGGTCGGCCTTGTACTCGTAGCCGAGGCGGCCCGCCTCCCCCATGACGTAGATGACGCCGGTGCGCGGGACGCGCCGGAACGCACCCTGGGAGGCCGTGGGCTGCGAGGCGGCCTCGCCGTAAGGATCGGACGGGAATGGAGGCCGTGACGCCGTCACGAGCCCTTCCCCGCGGGCGCGGCGGGCGCGTCCGCACGCTTGGCCTGCTGGTTCGCCCAGTTCCACAGGCCGAGGCCGGCGGCGAGCACGGCGCCGCCGATGCCGATGCTCGAGACGTCTCGCTTGACGACGGCCATGACCACCATGATGGCGCCCGGTACGATCGCGACCAGCGCGGCGAGGCGTGGCCCCGAGAGATCCAGCACGGAGCGGGGACCCTGGATCGCGGCGCGCGCCGGCTCGCGCGGGGCCAGGCTGAACATCATCGCGTAGGAGAGCGCGAGCGAGAGCAGGGTGAGCAGCGTGTACTTGTCGTCGTTGAAGCCGAAGATCTTCCACACGAACTGGCTCATCGCGGCGAACCCGAACAGCCACACCTCCATGTCGCGGCGCAGGCGCGTCAGCGGCGCCGCGATGACCATGAACGTGTAGTAGTAACAAGTGAGCTGGCTGAGCAGGATGATCCACACCTGGCTCAAGCACTGCGCGATCCACAGCGACTTGATCCGGCGCAAGAGGAGCACGGACGCGAAGAACGTCACGCCGATGAGCCCGTAGGCGACCGGCTTGTACTCCTGGTAGCGATCGAGCCGCATCTGCTTCCAGGTGGTGAACGGGTCCGTCATGCTCACGTCCTTCGTGTAGCGCATGCGGCCGGACTCCTTCCCCGTGCCCACGTCGTGCCCGACGAGCACGCGGAGGCCCATGTGGTTCGTCAGCGGGGTCTGATCGTGGACCTGGATCGTGTGGTGGTAGAACTTCTGGTAGGAGTCCTTGCCCACCACGGCCAGGCTCGCGCCCATGAGCACCGCGGCGGCGAGCGTCCCGCCGATCAGCGTGCGGACGTGCTCCCGCTTCATCCTCTTGTGGCGGACGATGTGGATGCCCGCCAGGATGAGCCAGCCGATGACCGCGAGGCCTGGAAAGATGCGGAGCAGCCCGGCGTAGACCATGGACGCGCCCGCGAGCTCGAACCAGCGCTTGCGCGCGAAGCACACGGCACCGACGAAGAAGAAGAACCAGTCCTGGCGGAGCATCGCGCCCAGCGTCCAGTAGGCGGGCGCCGACGACTGGCAGCCCCAGAAGATCGCGGCGACCGCGAACACGCGCCAGCCGAAGGCCCAGAAGATGAGGGCGAACGCGCCTAGGATGTAGACGACGTCCAGCCCGCCGAGGATCTGCGCGTAGAGGACGTCGACGCCGCCTATCGTGAAGACCACGCCGGGATCGTGCAGGTTCGCGAGGAGGTTGCCGTTCAGCGTCCAGACCGGCGGGGGGTTGTACCCGTGGTCGTGCTGCATCGTGATCCAGTAGTTGTCGAGGTAGCAGTGGGACGAGAAGAACGCGACGTCCGCTTTGTATTGCTCCCACCGCTCCGGCGTGAAGCGGTCCGTGCACTGCTTGGGGTCCTCGAGGATGTCGGCCGCCTTGACGAGGAGGTTGTCCCCCGAGAGGTTCCGGATCTTCTTCTCCGGCTTGCGGACCTCCTTGCGGAAGTCGAACGGGCGGAGCTTGCCGTCCACCTTGACGACGACGCCGTCGCCGAGATCATCCTGGGCGATGGCCGTGCACTTGTAGAGGCCGTCGTACCCGATCTCGGGGAAGTACTTCGCCCCCATGTAGTAGTGGTACTGGTCCCACCGGTGGTAAAACTTCGGGTAGCCGAAGCGGAACGCCTGGAAGTAGACGATGATCGACGCCACCCCGAGCGAGATCAGAACGAGCTTCTGCCACCGCTCGGCCACGGGGCGCTTCTGCCCGAGACGGTGCGCCTCGTAGAACACGAACGCCGCCGCGGAGAGCGAGATGACGATCTTCATCACGTCGCAGGCGCGCGCGTGGGGCGTGTCCGACCCCATCTGCGGCAGGACCGCGCCGACCCGCCCGGCGAGGACCACGGCGAGCACCGCGCCGAGGACCGCGGCGAAGATGTGGATGAGCGCGCGCGCGCGACCGAAGGTGACGCGGCGCAGGTACGAGACCGCGAAGAAGAGCACGAGCAAGCCGATCGCAGGCATCGCCACGTCGGCCCAGGCGGGCGAGAGGAAACGAAGGAGCAAGCTCTTCACGCGCGGCCGACCCTAGTCCGGCCGAAACCGAGTTTCCAGCGCGGTCTTCGCGGGCCGCGGCAGCCGCCCCCGACCGCCACCGCGCGGCCGGCGACGCCATGAACTTGCGAGCGCGCGCGCCGATGATACGGTGAGGCCATATGCTCGCGGAGGGAGCCCTTCCGGGATCGGTCTCGCCGGGGAGCACCTCGGCCCCGCGAGCCAGGCGGAGCCCGCCCACGCCGATCGCGCGTGGCGGACCCCGACGAGGAACACCGTAGCGAGGCCGCCAGGCGCATGGCCTTCGTGCGCACGTGCGCGCCTCGCGGTGCCGGCATTGCCGGAGGAGGGACTGTCACCATGCATGACACCGTAGGTTTCCGCGCGGAGGTACATGCTGCGTAGCCGGCGCTCCTATCTCTCCCTAGGTGGGAGTGGGGAGCGCCGCGGATCGCGGTGACTCGAGTCCGCGCCCCGGAAGGGGCCGGACGGGCCTCCGGGCTCGAAACCCAGAGAGCGTCGTAGCGCCGGGTGTGCTGCGACGCTCTCTTCTTTCCATCACTCCTTGCGGTGCGCGGAGAGCTCGTAGCGCGCCTTGCAGGGCAGGGCCTGCGTCAGGCGCTCGGGGCCGACCAGGAGGTCGCGGCAGTCGGAGCCCGGCGCCGGCTCGTAGTCCAGCTCGAGCCCGCCGACGAAGCCACCCGGCGTCTCGGCCTTGTCGAGCTTGCCGCGGACGATGTCCGTTCGGACGATCGAGCACGGCGGCATTCCCGCGTCGGGGGTCTTGGCGCGGGCGTCCACGGTGACGACCGTCGCCACGGCGAACGTGACGCCGTCGCTCTCGAGCTTGCCGTCCAAGGTCGCGCTGCCGTCGCCCCACCGGATCCCGCCCTCCTCCGGCTTGGAGAGCTCCACGACGAACTCGAGGTTCGCCGGCAGCGCGAGCGTGCCGGTTCCACACGACTGCGACGTCAGGGCCGCGGCCACGGTGAAGGAGCCGAGGCTCTCGGCGGGGGCCTCCTCGGCGGCGCTCTCGCCGCTGAGGGCCTGGTCGAGGTTGAAGCAACCCGAGGACGCGAGGAGCGCGAGCGCGGCGGTCAGGCCGAGGAGGGGGCGAGGCATCGGGCGACTCTGCACGGCCCGAGAGAGCGGGCCAACAACGGGGCCGGGGCGCCAGGGAGGCCTCGGGCGGGCTTGCGCCGACGCGCGGACGAGCGAATCATCGCTCGGATGGTCGACGTCTTCACGCGCACGGGGCCGTGCGCGGTGGGTGTGCTCGTGCACGGCGGCGCAGGGGCGGTCGAGGCGTCCCGGCGCGCGAGCCACGAAGCGGGGTGCCGCGCGGCGGCCCAGGCAGGCTGGGCGGTGCTCGTCGCGGGCGGCGCCGCGCTGGACGCCGCGCAAGCCGCCGCCCGTCACCTCGAGGACCTGCCCCAGTTCAACGCGGGGACCGGGGCCGCGCTCACCTCGGAGGGGCGCGTGGAGCTCGACGCGGCCCTCATGGATGGCGCCACGCTCCGGGCTGGCGCGGTCGCGGCCCTCGTGGGGGTGAAGAACCCGATCGACGTCGCGCGCGAGCTCCTCGACGAGGGCCGGCACGTCCTCCTCTGCGGCGAGGGCGCCGCCGCGTACGCGCGCTCCCGAGGTATCGCGATGGTCGAT